>JBCBKJ010000019.1:0-84030 GCA_038522085.1 Chloroflexota bacterium | reverse complement strand
CCGTGATGCCGACAGTGCCGGGAAGTGAAGGGGCAAATACACGTAGCAGAATTTCCAGTAGTACGGCAACGACCAACAAATTGATGAGTATGATGGCTGTGATGTTGGCGATTTTTTTGAGCATTTACCTCTATCCTTGTTTTCCCTATTGTTACCCACAAGTGTCTACCTAATGCGTTCAAGGTATTTTATTTGCGTGTTTCGGGCGCAGTGTACTACATAGCCGTTAAGCTAAGATGTTTTTCTAAAAGATGTCTGCTTTTGTGCGTGTAAAACGGCGGACAACATAGATATTGTCCCTACAAAGGGTCGTAGCGAAAGATAGTTTTGGGCGTAAAATGGCGGACGCACAGAACCGTACAGATGCGAAATATTTATACAAGTTAAGCATTAAATGAGCTATATTGGCAGTTTGCTCTTAACCCCTCCCCTAAATCCACTCCCCCTGCGCTTCGCTGGCGGAAAGGGGACTTCAAAAGCTCTATTTGGGGAGATTTGGGAGCTAGATTTATTTCCGTACTCATTTTTTAAACAGCATACATATTATTAGGGAATGACCCGTTCGTTAAGGACATCGTTGACGGCTTTGATAAGGCGCATGAGTTCAGATTCAAGGTCTTCGGTGATGCCATCTTGTACGAGTGCGTCACGGAATAGGTCGCGGGCTTCGCGGATAGCTTGCTCGCCTTCACGGAGTTTGTTTAGCCCACGTTTCATATGGTCACGGGCTTGCCGATTGGCTGGTGTGGCATTCACAGCGCTAAAATCACGTCCGTGCAAAGCGGCGACAGCTTGTAATTGAACGATGAAATCTTGCACTGTCGCTATCTCTTGGTGTGCGCCACGCTGAAGCAATGCTTGTATCGCCGGACTGAGCGTTGGCTCCATGAGAAAATCGAGTTCTTGTACATCGGCATAGCGTTTTTCTACTGTATCAACATTGCCTGGTTGGGGGCGTAGTGCCGTTTTATGTGGTGACATGCCCGTGAACGCTGGATAGAGAATACCGACACATAGGTTGTGAATATCTTTTTGAAATTCCAGCGATTGATTGCCTGAACCGAGTTGTTTACTGCTGTTGAAGTCGATGATTTTGAGCGATACACCATCCCAATAAACATGTTCTAGCTTGTGGTCAAGATAGACGATATTAGTTGCGTGTGCCATGGTTAGGACATTGGCGAATTGCAGTGCCAGCGTGAGGACTTCTTCGGTTGGCAAGCGACGACGTACCCCCGGCTGGTTGGGTTTCATGGCATAGAAGAGGCTTTCGTTGCGGGGCAAATTTTCGAGCGTCATATATGGACGCCACCCTTTAGCCGCGTACTCGGTCGTTTGCGCGATAAATGCCTCGACATCTATCCCAAAAGAGACGATTTCGCCCCCCGTTGGTGCTTCGTCCATGTTGGATAGGTAGCCGATGTCGTAGAGTTCGATAATGTGTGGGCTATCTTTCAGCGCGAGTAGAATTTGCCCTTCGTTGCCAAATGCCCGAAATTCCCATTGGGCATCGCCATCAGCTTGCACATGTTCGGGGCGCATGACTTTGAACGCGACGGTGTTGCCGTTTTCTAAATCTTCGGCGGCAAGCACACGGGCATAGTGTCCCAAGGCAAAGGTGTCGATGTAGTTGTCTAGGCGATAACGCTCATTGAGTTGGGTCATGGATGTGCTTTCTCACGCTGGGTGTTGTCTTGCTGTGTTGAGTGGCAGATTATACCAAAGAATGGTGTGTAAGGTGAAAGGGGAAAGGACATAAGTGCTGAGGACTGGGTGCTGAGTGGGTAATATGCTAGAAGCAATGGGAAAGGTAAAATAGGAAGAAAGTTCTGAGTGCTGAGTTCTGAGGACTGAGTAGGTCGTAGGCTAGTGTGAGAATCAGTAATGAAATGGGGGGTGGCGGGATTGGTATAGCGTTTTCAGCACGAAGCGAGCAAGTGCTAGGTGCTGAGTGTGTAACATGCTGGTGCGATAAGTAAGCAACTTGCGTGGTCAGGAATCGGTGACTGAAAAGTCGAGTGTTTGCATGTCTTGTCCGTTAACGCGCAAGATGATGTGGTGTTCACCGGAATAGTGTTGGCGTGTAGTGGTTGATGCCATTTTGATTGATTTGGTGATATGAATTTTGGCATCTGGCTTGAGCGATAATTTTTTGATTTGAAATACTTTATGACTGAGTTCACCATTTTTGAGGCGATATGCTAACACGTAGTCAAGCAAAATCTGATGCGATTGCTGGCTAGTGTTGTGTGCTGTGTAGCTAAAATCGAGGCTATCCTCTAATGCGATGGTATTCGTAGAGAGTTCAGCGTCTTGGAGGTGAATGGCATCTGTGCCTGTGTAGCCAAGAACAGCGAGGATTTGCGGGTCGCCATCTTTGAGCAGGTTACGAGACGCATGTTGGATAATCCATTGGCGTGATGCTGTAGGCGCGTCAGCGTGCCAATCAATCAGCAAAGTTGTGATGCGTTTACGATGGTCTTTGATAAGGTCATTGAGATTATTAGCGACTGATTTTTGCACATATTTCACGGGGTCGTCGCGTAGCACATGAAGTAATTCGAGTACAGGTGTTGGGTCATCAATGAATAGATGTAAGCGACTTGCCCAAGGAAGCCGTGTGCGTGTACCTTCGCTCACTAAGCGACGCACATGAAAGCTATCGCTATGTACCCATTCGCGGAGGGTCGCTAATGCTTGGTCAGGGTAACGCTCGATGAAGGGACGGATAGCAAACTCGCCTGTATGACGGCGGGTAATTTGATTGAGAGCTGACATTGAGGCATCAAAATGGTCTAGTCCGTAGATTTCGACAAAGTGTGCGACAGGCATCAAATACCAACCATCGGTAAACATCCCTTCGGCTTCGCTGTGTTCATCACCGAGAGACTGTACCAATATATCGACTGCCGTTTCGTAATCAGCAGGTAAATGTTGGTACAGAAGACGGGTCATTTCTGTGACACGCGCTTTGAGTTCTAAGCCTTCGATAGCATCAGCCACTTGGTTTGCGTAGGTAGCTGTATCGAACGCAGGATATACCGCCTGAATGCTGTTACCAAGTCGTGTGGCACTCTCTCGATTGAAGTGGTCTTTGAAGGCAATATCACTCATGTTGGTATGTTCCCTACCATAGTATCATCACTGGATAGAGTGTAGCAGAGAAATGGGATTTAGACCATATGTTCTTGTAGAAAAGTATTGAGGACTGAGTGCTGAGTGGGTCGTAGGCTGGTGTGGAAATCATTAATGAAACGGGTGGTGGCGGGATTGGTAGAGGTTTTTTACCACAGAGACACAAAGGACACAGAGAAATACCAGAATGGCTGATGTGAAACAGAAGAAAGTGCTGAGGACTGGGTATTGAATGGGTAGTAGGCTGAAGAAAACTACCCCTTTATGATTAAATTACTCAGCCAAGCTATGAGGCACAAATGGTAAATCGAAATCAAAATCATCTTGCCCTATGATTTTACTGGTTTTGAGAAGTGACCCTTCAGCATTTGAGAATATGTTCAACAAAAAAGCTAGTAAATTCATGTCGTATGTCTCGAAGTATTCGCCTCTTGTTTGTGTAAGCACAATAGTCCATTCATCAGGGTTCGGACTTTTTGTATGCCAAAAGATACTGCCGTTGTCCTGAATATAAGCAAGTGGCAACATACCATCTTTTTCTGGATATATAGGTAGTTCATCAGGAACAATAATTCTATAGTCTTTTCGTCTCTTCACTCGTTTGAGTAGGTTGAAATCTTCCTTAGATGAAAAAGGGGTATATATCAGCATAATATCTCCAATCCATCCTGTCCCGTAAGTCAACACAAAATGCTTGTAGTCAGTTGGTAATGTGCAAGAAAGCTGTTTCTCAATGTCTAAGAACGCATCCATACTTGCTGGTGCATCGTCTGAGACATCTGGAACTGGCAGATATTTACGTAGTTGCTCAACCATACAAAATACTCCGTTAAAAGAATAGCTTCTTGTGAAATTTTCATGCTGAATGTGTATTCACACAACTTCTCTACGAAAGAACAAAGGTAATTCTAATGGGAAGCGTTATAATGTCGGGCATGGATGATTCGCAAATTTTAGAAGGGGACAGGACAGCATGAAACACGTTTTTATCTCATTTTCGCAAAAAGACAGAAGGCAGATGGTGACGATGCGCGATAACTTAGTGCGTATTGGCTATCGTCCATGGGTAGACCCGAATCCGCGTCCAGGTATGGATTGGCGTTTTGATATTGATGATGCGATTCGGGCGGCTGATGCTGTGATTGTCATTGTGACGCCTGCCGCCGCTGAGAGTGTTTATGTCACGTATGAGTGGACATTGGCGTTGGGCTTGGGTGTTCCCGTTGTGCCGGTCATTTTTGATAGTGCGAAGATGCACCCCCGTTTGCAGACACTCGAACATTTCGATACACATGGGTATGCGAGTGAAGGCTTGTTCTGGGAGCAATTCACCCGAGAATTACAACGCCGTTTGAATGCCGCGCCACAGCCAAACTTGCAGGTACAGATACCACCTCACCAAAATGTAGCTCCTGCTAGTGGACAAGCTATGCAACCGCGTCAACCGATTAAGCGTCAGGTGATGCCCAGTGAGCCAGGACATTATCTCGTAATACGGCGGGGTCCTAAGCTGAATACGATTTATGCACTACAGAAAGAGGTTGTCACACTGGGGCGCGATAATGCCAATGATATTCAAGTTGATGACCCTGAAGTGAGTCGTTATCACCTCCGGATGACATGGCAGGGGCGCGGCTACGCTGTCGAAGACTTGGGCAGTACGAATGGTACGCGAGTTGACGGTGGCGCACGCATTGTAGAAGAAACGCGCTTGCTGGATGGTCAGTCAATGATGCTAGGTGACACGATTATCCTGTCGTATGAGATTGTGCGAGCATGACACTGGTTTATCGTCAGTGCTGGACGACAGAAGAATATGCACAAGTCGCCAAGCTAGAGCAGACTATCTGGCAGATGGGGGCGGCAGATGCGATTACGCCACATGGTCAGCATGTTCTGACCCATACAGGCGGGAGTGTGTGGGGCGCGTTTGAAACAGATGACCGTATGGTCGGCATGGCGGTTGCCTTTGCTATGCGTGAACGGCATCAGGTATGGTCGCATATGACAGGCGTGCATCCTGAGTATCAGGGACATGGGATTGGTTATCAGTTAAAGCAAGTTCAGCGTGAGTGGGCATTGGCACAAGGCTATACACATATGCACTGGACATTCGACCCTGCTATGCGACGCAATGCGCATTTCAACATGCGGATGCTGGGTGCGACAGCAAACCTCTATCATGCTAATTTTTATGGCACGATGTCCGATGGCATCAATGCAGGTGTCCCGAGTGACCGTCTGGAAGCGGTATGGCATCTGGAAGCAAACGTGGATACACGCCCCGCGCCGGAGAACCCAGCCGAGATAGCTACTCTACTGTCTCATGACGCAGACATCATCAACACAGCAATACAAGCGATGCACAAAATAGCGATTCCCTATGATTTTGTGGCGCTCAAGCAAGCTGATAACATGCTGGCGCTCAAATGGCGAGCCTCTATGCAACGGGTGATGCAAGATGCTTTCAAAGCGGGTTATCAGATAGTCGATTATGTTGTGGAGCGCGACGCACAGCAGGCGTGGTATGTGATAGAGCGGATGTGAAGCAGATGATAGCATGCGTAAAATTGCTGTTTTCTTACGCGCTGATAACGGAAGCTAGCTACGATAGATATGTCTACCCTATTCTTTTTTAAGCAAGCGAAGGAGATTTAGTGATTCGCTCGATAGCCGCGCCAGAAAACATGGATAATACAGATAGTGAGCTTGTGATACGTCGCAATCTCCAACGTGAGACTTTGACCCAAGTCATGCAGGACGAAACACCTGTCTGGGTTGATATGACAGATACCGAAGAAGATGAACTCGTTTGGTTGCAACAAACACTCGATTTACATCCGTTGATAATGGAAGATTTACGCCGAGTGGATACACGTCCGACGATATTAGCCTATACGGATACTATTTTTCTGTCCTTGTTCCAACCTAAGCGTAATGCAGAGGGCATTACTGCGACAGAGATTCATTGCATTATTGGTGAAACAGCCTTCATAACGGTACGACATGGCGACACGAGTGCCATTGATGAGGCGTATGACCGTGCGGCGAAGAACCCGAATTATTGGGAACGCGATATGGCATATTTTCTGTATCTTGCGACACAAGCGGTTGTCGATGCCTATTATCCAATTGTAGACCGCATCAGTAATATCCTGAGCGAAATAGAGGAAGAATTATTACGCGGGACACTGAGAGATGACCCGCGTCGCAAAGTGTATAAATTGACACAGCAACTCATCAGTTTGCGTCGGATGGTTGCGCCTCAGCGAGAGGTCTTATCGAAAGTGATTGGCGAAGAACGTCTGACACGCACAGATAATAACCGTGATTTGTTCCGTCATTTGTACGAGCGCCTGATGCGTATTTATGACATCATTGATTCTCAACGTGATATTGCCAGCAATGTGCTTGATTTGATAGAGAGCCACGAGAATCAACGGTTGGGGCGGGCGGTTAATCGTTTGACGATATTTTCGATGATATTTTTCCCGCTCACATTTATCACGGGGCTTTTCGAGTTAAATTTTATCAGCACGACTGCGCCGTTTGAGTTGCCTGTTACGGGGACATTTTTGTTCGTGTCTATTTTAGTGTCGATGGTCATCATTGTTACGCTGATGGTGTGGTATTTCCGGCGACAGGGATGGTTGTAGACTAGCGTAATGGGTGCTGAGTGCGTGCGTGTTTGCAAATATCGTTTTCGTATAATTTAGTAAAACGCAGACGCACCAAGGTGGCGTCCCTACATAGTTGGTAGGTTTTTCGAGCCTAAATGTTCAATAATCCAACATAATGCCCGTTAAGAATTAAATACGGAGATTAGGGTAATCTTGTCATTTTGCACTTTACCCCTCCCCTAAATCCCCTCCCCCTGCGCTTCGCTGGCGGAGAGGGGACTTCAAAAGCTCTCTTTCGGCAGATTTGGGGGTCGTCCTGATTTTTTAAACAGCACCAGTTACTTTCCATTGATTGGATTACAATGATATTTATCAAACAAGGAGGCTTTTATGCGTAAATTTTGGATAGTCATCGTGATGATAGCAGGTGTATTAGTCGCGTGTGCGCCGACAGATACGGGCGAGACAACTGGCGACGACGATGCAGGCGATTCTGCCAGTGACATTATCGACACTGTGCCAACGCCGACCCGTGAAGGGGATACCAGTGCGGACATCACGGGCGACCCTGGTAGTGGCTTCGGTTTTGATAGCACTGAAGCAGGTTTTTCTGCTGTCTACACAGGTGCGGATACTGGTGAGGTTGCAGGTATAGGTATCATTGGCTGTGAAAATGGTGTTTATGTGATTCGTCCATATGCGGACGGTTTCCCACAGATTTCTATCATTCTCGCAGAGGATACAAGCACTGGCACGTATACACTGTCAGATAATGCAGGGGATGGTAGCACGGTGACGGCGACGATTTTCTTTGAGGATGGGCGTGTGTTTGCGGCGGGTGTCACAGGCAGTCTGACTTTAGAAGCGTTAGCGACTGCACCCAATCAGGATGTGCGTGGGACGTTCAGTTTCAGTGCGACGAGTGGTAGTGCGAGTATGGATGTCGCAGGTAGTTTCGATTTTGTGAGTGATGCTGACGCGGTATATTGCTGAGTGTGTTTAGGCGAGATGGCTAGTATATTCCCAATTGCTCATTTCCCTCACCCTAACCCTCTCCCACATGCTCGTTCCTCGCGGGGAGAGGGGATTTTTGTAGCTCGTGATGCGTTTGTAGCTGATTGATTTAAGATAGTTGCGAACGGCGGGAGGCAGACCTGCCTCCCCTACAAAATATCGCTATTGAAGGCGTATTTTGCTTAACTTGACACCTATGGGACGCTCAGAAGAGCATCCCTACAGATATACTTGGGTTTAGCGCGGTGGGAAAATAAGCGGGATGCGTGTTTCTGTTGGGAGAAGCGTTGGTTCGCTGGTTGTTTCTGCGACGGCTGGTGCTTCGGTAGCTTGTGAATCGTCATTTTCTGGCGTTGCTGTCACGATGATGACGTCGGCTGTGGTTTCCGGTGTTGCCGTGACGACGATGACGAGTGCTGTTGTCTCGGGTGTAGGTTCGCTAGGCGCTTCGGGTGTAATAAGGTCATCGGCTGTTGTTGAAAAAGTATTTGATTGCTCACATAGTCCGGTACGCCCATAATCATCAATTGTGAGCGTCCATGTATAATTACCTATATCTGGGAAATTACTCGGACGAAAATCGAGCGTCCATATCTCGCCCCCAAATAGTTCATCATCTACGATGTATTCACCTGTTTCGGTATCTGTGACAACGACGTTGATAGTCGCTGATGTATAAGGAATGAAGATTCGCCAGAGTTTATCGAGGTCACTTAACGGAATACGGTTTTCGTTGTTTGGTATAGTATTAGTAATTTCCAGCGCATCGCACAGTATATCTTCTGGTACAGGCGATGGCGTCAGTGTATCGGTAGGGGTGAAGGTCGCTGTTGGCGTGGCTGTTGGGCTAGGGGTGAAGGTTGGTGTGAAAGATGCGCGTAAGGTTGGGCGAAAAGTCTGTGCAGTGGCGATTTGGTCAGCAGAGACGGTATTGGTTGGGATAGGTGTGCTGGTGCTGGTTGGAACAGTCGGTTCATCTGTTACCAAAAGCGCATCCGGTGCGGCTGCACATGCGGACAGTGACCAAATTCCAATGATGATAATTATCCACGTTGTACGATGCATCCCTCGCCCTATCTGTGTATGCTTATAGTTAGTTTTCAGTGTGCAGTTATCAGTTGTTAGTATTCAGAGAGTGTTTGCAAATACTTTATTCGTACTATATTGGCGCTATCAACTGCCGATTTTTTTGCAAACATGCTCTCAGCGTTTAGTTCCTAGTTTTTAGCTGACAACTGTTTTAGCGTGCTATACCATGATAACGTGTTGTATCAGACTGTCCAGTGGTACGGAGGTCGTTGGGCAAATAGAAATCCAATGAGATAGCGATATGCTAGATAGAGATAGAGTGGGGAGTTTAATACAATGGAAAATATTGAATTACGGGCGGCGACGTTAGACGATTGTGGTCTGTTGGCGGAGATGAATGAGCAGTTGATTTTTGATGAGAATAGTCAAAATTCGATGAACCGTGCTGAATTAACTGAGCGCATGGAGGCGTGGCTATCGGGAGACCGCGAAGCTATTGTGGTGCAACGTGGTACAGAGGTTATTGGTTATATGATTTTTTGGCGTCGTAATGATGAATATTACCCATACAGGGATAGTATCTATATCCGCCAATTTTTTATCCAGCCGAGTTATCGTCGGCGCGGGATTGGGCAAGTGGTGTTTGACCGTATTGTGAATGGCTATTTCCCAAATGATGTTGCGCTTACGTTGGATGTTTTGGAGAGTAACAACGAGGCAAAAGCCTTCTGGGAGAAGCTGGGCTTTAGCGATTATCACACTACGATGCGCCGTGCCTCCGAAAGTTAATATAGTAGAAGATTTTGTTGAGATATTCGCATATTTGGAACTATTACGCTCTGTATGACGTACACTAATCATAAGCGAATATGATGAGAGCGAACACATTATGGCAAACAATTTAAAGACGCGCCCGATAACACATTATGGTATTTGCCCAACCTGTAACAACAAAACAGGTTTTGAACTGATTGGCGTACAGACATGGCCTAAGCCGGTTGCTGAGAAAATGGGTATGCCGATGGAACAGACGGTTTGGCGTTGCATGGCATGTGATACAACGCTTATGGAACCGTCTATCGAGATTATTGAGACAAAAGACTCAGCTTAAACTTGTGCTATCCTTGCTTCAGTATTAATAGACATGCAGATATTTATGCTCTATACTGAAGCTGTAGGGTCGCGTGTGTCCTCCATTCATCCATCAAGTATGACAACGTCTCCCTAATACCTACAACCTAGGTTCTGAATCCACTCTTATCATTGAGGAGCGTTTATATTGAAGAAAATTTCGGCTTATATCATTGAAATCATATTAGTTGTCCTTATTATCAGTATGATTATATTTGTGGGTGTGTTGGTGTATGCCCATGTACAAGCAAATTTTGTCGAAGTTGAGGCGGTTCCTAAACCCCCGACTGATACAGTTACGCTCACGAATGGGTATGATTATCATATTGCGGATTACCTAGCCGTAAATGATGCGAACCCAACTCCCCTCGTGTTATTGCATCCGTTCGATTCTCGTGGGAGTGCGGTATTTGATGACCAATGGATAGGTAACTTGCGCCAGAATTTCCGCGTGATTGTGCCGGATATGTTGGGCTTTGGGTATGCAGAACGGGTCACAGAGTCGGGAGCGCATTATAGTTATGCTTCACAAGCGGCGGCAGTCGTTGAGATGCTTGATACGCTTGGTGTGACAACTGTCGATATATTGGGGCATGGCTATGGAGGCGCAGTGGCGGCACAGTTAGCTCTCGATTACCCTGAGCGTGTGCGACGGTTGGTGTTTGTTGCACCAGATATTTACCCACGCGAGACATTTAACGAGATAGCATGGGATGTATTGACCACAGCACCAGCTGGCATGGGACGCGGATTCATATTCTTATCAGATGGGGCTGGTCAGCAAAATCCTGCGGAAGATGCGCGTCCATTCTTGATAGCGAGTGACAACTCGCAAGCACTATTCAATGCCCACCGCGAGCGCGACAATGCTACCTTATCGCAACGTTTACCAAGTATCATACAGCCTGTTGCTGTCATGTGGTCAGAAGGGGATAGCCGTGTGCCAGTGACGTTCGCAGCACGTTTCATCGCAGTGACTGATGCTGAAACTACGCTGGTGTTGCCGGAAGGCACACACTATATCTATGTTGACCGTCAGCAAGAGGTGAATGAGACACTCACTGATTTCTTGGGTCAGTGACCTGCTCTCATTACATACAAGCGTACATGACAATACACCCTACGCCTGATTCATGGCGTCGGGTGTTTTTGTTTGCTTTGTCGGGGCAGGGTAATCGCATTAAAAATTATTCACCACGAAGACACAAAGAACACGAAGAAAAACAGTAAAAGCACTTATTTTTTGTACAAATTTTGTCTGTCAGCAGAGAGATTCGTATCGAACAGATATTTTTTATGAAGGATTTCTCTGAGTTTCTCTGATTCTAAGAGCCTTTTTCTGTTACTTCAGTTTGGCACGATTGCCCTATTCGTCGGGGATATATATCGGCAGTTTGCGAGAGTTGCGGATACAATAGGAAGTCACATGTCAATGAACGAGAGATAATTTACGATGGCTGATGCAGATACCATACGCGAGTTTGTGATTGCGGCGCATGGCGATTTTGAGAAGGTGAAAACGATACTTGCTGATAACGAGGATGTGCTGGATGTGGCACATGAATGGCGGGCAGCTCAGACAGAGACTGCATTGCAGGCAGCCGCGCATACGGGTGGTCGGGAGATTGCCGAGTATTTATTAGCAAAGGGCGCAAAACCGAATACGGTTGTGTATGCGATGTTGGGGGATGCCAAGCACTTTTTCTTGATGTTGGCAAAAGACCAGAAAAATATTTACGAGATGGGCGCACACGATTTGAGCTTGATGTACCATGCGGCGATTGGGGGCAATATCGACATCATTGAACAGATTTTCATGGTGTGTGACCCGTCAGAATTGGGCAATGGGATTATTGCGGCAGTAACATTCGGCAATGCGAACGCGGTCAAGTGGTTTGTAGCGAACCGTGCGCCTTTGCAGACCAAAGATTTTCGTGGGCGTACCCCGTTGATGATTGCTGTTGAGCAAGAAAGCGATGAGATTGTGACTGTTCTCAAACAGGCAATTGGAGAGAGCAATTTGGAAGCCTGCGCGAATTGTGGTGCGCTCGGGATGAAGTATCTGGCGAATGTCAAAGGGAGTTTGATGGGTGTGCATATTAAGCAATTTGATTGTAAAAATTGTGGGGCGGTGATGGCTGTGGAGCAGGGTGGGCAATCGCAGGCGAATTAAGGCGCTGGCATTGTTATTTTGGCTCATTTGAGTGCTCAGTATGTGTGTGCTACTGACAGGTTCAGAGGTATTTACCTCTCCCCCTGACCCCTCTCCTTGCGCTCGCAAGCTCACTAAGGAGAGGGGAGCTTTTTGGTTTCTCGTTCTGTTATTGCGTAAAAATATAGTTTCTACATATGCTATTTGCGATGCGGTAACACAACAGAAAATTGCAGATGGCGTGATTGGTGCTTTGCAAATGCCCAGAAGGGCATCCCACTCCTGTAAAATTAAGGGGATTCTGAGTAGTAAACATAGTGAATTCTATGTTCTTGGTTGCTCATTTCCCCTCACCCCAACCCCTCTCCCACATACTCGTTCCTCGCGGAGAGAGGGGCATGTGTAGCGGTTAAAGGCTCATCAGCGTACTGATGCGGGCAGATTTAGAAACAGCGGGAGGCAGACCTGCCTCCCCTACAAAATGTTAGCACTTGGGACATTTTTGCTAAAGTTTACAGCCATAGGACAATATCTATGTTGTTCACCGAAAAATAGCCACCACAGTATTATGTGATTCCTGCTATTGATAGAGCCTGTCAAAATACTATCTTGGCAAAAGGCGTAGGGCAGGCGTAGATAAGCGGTGCTGGAAAATCTAACAACGAACATTATAATTGCGCCGACGCAAAGCTATGTAAAAAAGTTTAAAAGGGAAGGCGTATATGCCACGTTGGATTACAGGATTGATTTTGATTTTATTGCTATTGGCGAGTGGGTTTGTCGCTGTGGCACAAGAAGCGAATGCGCGGGTGAATGATATGTCGGGCGTGCTGAGAGTGCGTTCGGGTCCCGGTGTTGAATTTGAGGTTGTTGGTGAACTCGCAGGACGTACCCCGCTCATCGTGAGCGCGAAATCTACAACCTTGTGGTATCAGATTGCAGCGGTTGATGGCAGTGTCGAAGGCTGGGCGGCGAGTGGTTTTGTGACGCTGACGACAATCACCGAAGACGAAATCCCGTTTGTATTCCCGAATGACATCAGCACGGCTGGTACAGAAGATACTGCCGAAGCAGAAGATACCACGACGTCGGTTGATACAGCATCCACTGAAGAAGAAGACACTGAGAGTGTAGAAGCTGTCGTAGCAGTTGATAATGCGGTTACGGGTGTAGTTGCACCACTTGACCCCAATGCGCCAACAGGTATCGTTAATGCACAGGAACTCAATTTCCGCACGGGTCCATCGACTTCATTTGGCATCATTGGGCGTATCACACGTGGGACAACAGTGTATCTGCGCGGACGCAACAGCAGTTCAACTTGGTTGCAGGTTCAATTAGCTGATGGCACGCTCGGTTGGGTATCTGCCGTTTATGTGCGGAGCGATACGATTTATAGCACGTTACCAGATGTTGAAGATACGCCTGAACTCGTCGGCGAAACGGCTGTTACTGATACAGATGATGCAGTCGTCGCGGACGCAGAACCTGTTGCTGTACCAGCAGGCATCGCGCCTTACTTTACGCTGGGTGCGGCAAGCGCAAATATTCATGCGACGAGCAGTGCAAATGCCACGCGCTTCTCCAAAGTGGGTGATAGCATCACGGCTGAGGAAGTCGTCTTGAATCCGTTTGATTTCGGTCAGTATGAACTCGGTGTATATAGCAATTTGCAACCAACAGTTGATTACTTCGCGGCAAGTTGGAGTCGGTCTTCTGAGGCGGCGACACCTGGTTGGACAACAGATAGTGTACTGAACCCTGCTTTTGCAGATAGCAGTGTGTGTGAAGCTGGCGAAACGCCACTCGCATGTGAGTATCGTATTCATAACCCAGCCGTTGCACTGATTCTGTTCGGTGCGAATGATGTGGTGAATGTCAATTTTGAAAATTACGTAGCCAACATGAACCGCATTGTAGACATCAGCATTGAAAACGGTGTGATTCCTGTACTGACGAGTTTGCCACCGCGTCCAGATTTCCCTGCGCGTCGTGACCTGTATAATCAAGCGGTACTCAGTATTGCAACTACACGCGGGTTGGCGTATTTGGATTTGTACAGCGCACTGACGCCTTTGCGTAACGCGGGTATGAGCGAAGATGGCTTGCACCCTTCAACACCCCCTCTTGGTTTTGAGAACGCGACTGTATTCACAGAAGAAAATTTGCAGTATGGCTATGTGATGCGTAACTTGACAGCATTGCAGGCGTTGCATGTGATTCGCACGAGTGTGTTGCAGTGAAGTTTGGTTGCCACGCACTGAAGTACGTGGCTAGATGATAGTGTATGATGACAGGCATGTATCTCAGCGTATGTGCCTGTTTTTGTTTGGGGCATAGATAATAATTTTTGAACCACAGAGGCACGGAGACACAGAGAAAATCAGCGTTTTTTCTTCTTTTCATGGTCATGATGGCGTTGTAATACATTTACAGTGTCTTGGTAATTACTGCTGAACCTTGTGAGATAAATAATTGGCGTACCGAACCATAGTTTGCCTGCGACTCTGTTGGCTAGAGGCAGTTTACGGATTCCAATAACACAGTGCAATATCCCCACTTTTATGTTAGTCACGTCTTGTATGTTGTATTGCTTTTTCGCAATCAAAAAGTCGAGTGTTATTGTGTCATCCTCAATGACAATATCTGGATACAAATACAAATTATGATAGACAGAATATACACCAACTAACAACATCGGCGTTGGCAACATAAACATTAGTAGGGGGTCAGCATTATTGCTTATCCAAAGCCCTAGAAAAAGCCAAACAGCGATAGCTATCACTAAAACTGAAATCGCTAGTGATAGTATCAGCAACACTTTATTCGATTTCACTTCTATTCGCATTCACAACACCTCACATTTTAATAAGCAGATATGTTCAATATACATTATCGGTACTATGGTGGTTGCACATTTTCGTGCTGATTTCTACAATCAGGCTATGATGAGAACAGAGAGATGGGAACTATGATGCGACGGATGATGCTGTTATTAATCGTGCTGATGCTTGGTGGGGTGGTATCCGCACAGGACAGCGATGCTGAATGGTCGGTATGGGTGTATGACCGTAACGAAGGTATGGCGATTCAAGTGGATACGGCTGGGGTGATACTCGAAAATGTGACATTGCCGATTCCTGCGCCCTATAACACATTCACCTTCAGCGAGAACTTGGCTGTATCGCCGGATGGGAACAAGCTGGCGTATACGGTGAATGGTGTCAATGGGGATACGGAACGAATCAGCACGTTTATTGTCTACGACACGGCACGCGATGCGGTGACATTTGCTTACGACACACCGGAATATGCGCTGGCAACGTCGCTCAATTTTGGCAGTAGGGCGTTCAACAGTACGGGCAATGTCGTCGCGTTTGGCTATGCGACAGGCGATGCACTGGAGACACAGACATGGGAATTGCTCGTTTTCAATGCTGTGGATGGGCGCATACTCTCGGATTTGACGCCCGAAGCGACTTATTTTGAAAACCAAGCCGATACGCTCGCGCCATATTTACTACCTGTCATTCCGTTTTATGGCGAGTCCGTGCTGACATTTTCGCTGATTCCGTATCAGACGCTCGATTTTTCCCAAGATTTCACAGCTTACGATTGGGATATCGTCACTGGACGCATCAGCCGAACAGACCGTGCGCCGCGTTTGACAGGCGATGCGCTCTCGAATGGCGAGATTGTGACGCCGACGACTGATGAGCGTGTGAATTATGATACGGCATCTGCGCCATATGCGAATGCGCTCCATGTATATCGTCCTGAGTTAGGCGCAAAAGTACCATTTTTCGCTACACAAACTTACGACTTGCGTGATGTGCATTTTGGGCGGGGTGGCGCAGAGGTGATTGTGCTGGCAGAAGATTTCCTGACCTTTGAATTTGTGCGGTTGGTTGTGCTACGGAACGGTGTTTCGCAGACGCTACCAAATATCAATCCGGTGGGTAATGTGACGATTGGGACGCCAGAGGGTTTCACCTATGTTATTGACAATCCGACACCATTTTTGATAACAGTCGATACCCGCGATAGTGAATTTCCGCAGACGCCGATTTGGCAAGCACCGGATGGCAGTCAGTTTGTGCCTGTGTGGGCGAGTTCATCAGAAGACCTCTCCGAGGAGGCATGGTTACAACTCGCGCCTCCTATTTTCGACACACAATCGCTGATAGAGGATTTAGGCACAGATGATAGCTCAGATACAGGTATTGCCGCGAGTGATGTGAGTTCAGCAGGCGTGCAAGGGGGCGCGATTACGATTGATACTGTCGCTGTCATCAATACAACGGGTGGTGACAGGCTGAATATGCGTGACGCGGCTGGTTTATCGGGGAGCATTATTGCGCGGGTGGAGAATGGCACGCGAGTGGTTGTGCTTGATGGTCCTGTCGCTATTGATGGCTTTACATGGTGGGAAGTGCGCTTGCCAACGGGCTTGGAAGGCTGGGTGGTCGAACGGGCAGATGGTGTGCAGACTTTGTTGCCTGTGAATTAGGGTAAAACAGGTGAAATGGTAAGGGTAAAAGGTGAAATGGGGAGGTGGTATGAATGTAGCTTAGTTTTTGCGTGTGCGTCGGGTGTTTTGTACTACATCTCTACAAAAAGGTTTATCAGACAAGGTATTAAAGTGGCGCTTACTGCACTGGTTTGGACTGTTCTCATCATATCATAATGTGTGTATTCCATATGAATGATAGCAATTGTGAGTGCATTCAGGCACACTATAGCGTGACGTTGTTAGCTTCTAGTGATTCGCTTGTAGATACTCATCATTTGTTTACTCAGAGGCGGACGCGATAGATCGCGTCCCTACATTTATTGTTTTTGTAGGGACAGCATCCATACTGTCCGTTTTTGTGAAAACGACTGAAAAATCACACGATGCCAACAGCCGTTTTTCAACCTTTGGGAAAGACTTTTTGTATTATGGAAGAACTAATTATTTTGCTGGTTGTCGGCTCGGTTGCGGGCTTGATGAGTGGCATGTTTGGGATTGGTGGCGGAGCGATTATTGTACCGTTGCTGATGGTATTTTTGGGCTTTGAACAGACAACAGCGAACGGCACGTCATTGGCGGCATTGTTGCTTCCGGTGGGCTTATTTGGTTGTATTGAATATTACCGCAATGGCAAGCTGGAAATTGCGCCTGCGCTGGCTGTGGCTGTCGGGTTAGCAGGTGCGACGTGGTTTGGGGCATCGCTGGCATTAAATACGCCGCGTGATTTGCTAAAGGGCTTGTATGGCGTATTCTTGCTGTATTATGCGTGGCGTTATGTTGCCCCACGTCAATGGTGGCGAGAGTATCGCGGGATTGAAGTGCAGACGGTACAAAAAGAGACAGACATTGATGCGATGAGTCCGCGAGTGCTGGGCATCAGTTTTGGGATTGGCTTATTGGCGGGCGTGGCATCGGGTTTATTTGGTATTGGTGGTGGGGTGGTGATTGTGCCGTTCACGATGACCTTACTCGGCTTTGACCAAAAACTCGCTAACGGGACATCGTTAGGTGCGTTGCTGTTGCCTGTCGGCTTACCTGGCATGATCAATTATATGGGTGCAGAGGCGGCATCCGATGTGCCTGCGCCGGAGATTCTGGCACAGTATTTGCCACAAATTGGCGACGTTGCGTTTTGGGCGGCGGCACCATTGGCTATCCTGTTGCTAATTGGGGCGTTTTTTGGCGCACGGCTGACGCTCAGTTTGCCAACGAAAACCGTGAAACGGCTCTATGGTTTCTTCTTGCTGTTTGTGGGTTTGCGCTTCTTATGGGATGCCTTGCTGTAAGATAGGGGTCAGTTTTTAGTTATCAGTTATCAATCAACCTCTCCCCCAGCCCCTTCTCTTCTCAGGGGTAGGTATTTACCTATGAGTCGTTTTAAGGATACAAGCAACACATTCTTTTGTACTTGGTTCGGGTGCGCTACAGCACACCCCTACACAAGTTCTACTTCTTGACACCGATACAAAAATGACAGACCTACCCTTGAAAACCCCCAGCCCCTCTAGAGACCAAGTAGGGTCATCAGCGTGTATATGTGCTGGGCGTTATTATCCACGACACACAAAATCCCATGCCGATTGCAATGAAGGGTGTTGGTAGAAATGCCATTCCCTGACTAAGCTCAATAAATGATAATAGGGACGGATGCAAACTTGCATAGTGATCATCGAGAGAAGATAAAAATGGGTTCAAGGGAAATCCGAATAAGTTTGATCGGACACCATTGTAGATGGTGATGCCTAAGCCACCCCACATTAAAAGCAACACCAGAAAATGCCACAGACGAATGCCACCGTGAACGCGTAGAACCCCCACTACTTGGAAGCCAATGCCAACCAGCGCGATAAACAATCCTTGCCCCACTACAAATAGAGCATTGCCATTGGTGGGTGTGGTGGCGAAATCATGACCAACGATGCTAGTCAATACGAGATTTATGATGATGGCTAACCATACGATAAAAAATCCCCACAGATGAACATGCCAAGGACGCCTAAACATATCTTCTAAGTCGTCGCGTCCATCAACAGAGAGTTCTATCCATCGACGGTTAGGATTATTTTTACGCTTTGTTTTCTCAGTCATACAGCACGTCCATTTATATACATTGTGTCTACCTTTGTTATCTATAACGCCGTAATATACCGATAGTTACGATTTTACTCGGCTAATCAGCTTGAACGTGTAAAGCTATATGACTTGTAACGCGCTATTTTACTGTTCTTAAACCGGAGCGTGTAAAATCACGTATATATCATGACTAAACACGAGGAGGATTTCGTGGAAACACCTGCATGGTTGAATAAAGAACTGTATCCTTTTGCATCGCACACCTTTGATGTGCCGGATGGCAAGATGCACTATGTTGATGAAGGTGAGGGTGAGCCGATTTTGATGGTGCATGGCACGCCTACATGGTCATTTTTGTATCGGGATTTGATTAAAGGTTTGCGGGATGATTATCGTGTGATTGCGCCCGATATATTGGGTTTTGGCTTATCCGAAAAGCCTCGAAATTACAGTTATCAGATTCCTGAGCAAGCTCGTAATCTACAGGCATTGATAGACCATCTGGGATTGCAGGATTTCACGCTGATTGCACACGATTTCGGAGGTCCGACGAGTTTAGCGTATGCGCTGGATAATCCCGATAATATCAAGCGGATTGTGTTGTTCAATACGTGGATGTGGTCGCTCAAAAGTGATTTGCAAATGCGCCTTTCGGGTGGATTGATTGGGAGTCGGTTGGGATTGTGGTTGTACAAGTATGCGAATTTAGAGTTCAACGTGATTGTGCCGAGTGTCTATGGCGATAGAACGCGATTCACGCCAGAGATTCGGGCGCATTATGAAAAACTCACACATGATGAACCGTTCATGGTCGATGTTGAGTGGATGTATGCGCGAGAGTTGTTGGCGCGGAGTGACTGGTTCGATAGTCTGTGGACGAAGCGCGAGGCGATTCAGGATATTCCGGCGATGTTGGTGTGGGGGATGCGCGATGTTGCGTTTGGTCCGAAGTTGCTGGCACGTTGGCGGACGGTATTCAGCGACGTAACCGTGCATGAATTGGCGGATACGGGTCATTTTGTGCAGGATGAGCAAGGCGCGGCTTTAGTACCGATGGTGCGGGGGTTTTTGGAAAGCGATTAAAACCTTTACCATTTTTGGACGCGCCATTGCGCGTCCCATGCCTGCCAATTTAAGGATTTTTTCGCTAAATGAGTACGATATATCCTATTTTCTGGGATTACCCCCTCCCTCAATCCCTCCCCGAAGCGTCAGGGAGGGACTTTTGTAGCTATTATGCAAGTTAAGAATTAAATGCGGAAATAGGGAGATGCAGACGTTTTGCACTTTACCCCTCCCCTAAATCCCCTCCCCCCTGCGCTTCGCTAGCGGAGAGGGGACTTCAAAAGCACTATTTGGGAGCTAGGTTTATTTCCGTACTAATTTTTTAAACAGCATAATAGCTTATAGGTATCCTTAGATATTCAGCTTTAGACACAGCGGGAGGCAGACCTGCCTCCCCTACAAAATGGCACTATTAGGGGTGCATTTTGCTCAAGTTTACACAAATTGGACACGCCATTGCGCGTCCCTACAGGCATTTGTCATCTAGCGCAGGTCACTGACGAATGAGCCGATTTGCTCACCGGAGGCATTGGGCAGATAGGCATAATCGGCATTGAGCCATTCGGCAAGTTGGCGTGCTTCCCCGCGTGAGAGATAGTCACGTTTGGTATCTACGACGACCACTCGCAAGGGACTTTCGGCAATGTGACGCCCTAGTTGCTGTAATTCTGCTTGGGGGTCAGCATCGGGGGCATGTGGGATATTTCCGCGTCCGTCGGTGAGCAGAACGAGAACGGTCTGCATGATACCGCGCATTTTCGCCTGTTCAGCAACGTCTATGCCCATCAGCAGGGCAGATGCTAGTGGTGTGCCGCCGCCTGTCGGGAGTAGGTCGAGTGCTTTACGGGCGAGTTCGACACTTTGCGTCGGAGGCATCAGTAATTCTGCGCCCTCTCCACGAAAGGCAATCAGTGCCACTTTATCGCGTTTGACATAGGCTTTTTCTAGCAGATTATGGACTGCGCCTTTTGCCTGTCGCATACGATGAAGCGCCATACTCCCGCTGGCATCGACTGCGAAACAGAATAACGCCCCCGCTTTACTACGGTATTTTTTCACGCGGATGTCCGATGTTTCGAGTAAGACACGGCGTTCGTCTTCGCTATCGTTATCTTGTAGAGAAGCGCGGAAATTTTGCCACGGGGCAGCGACTCTGAGTGTGGATACCACGTCGATGCGTCCCTGACGGGGGTCGCCTTGAATACTACGAATGTGGCGTCCACGTTGTGCTTCTGTTGCACCCCGTGAACCACTTTGTCCGCGACGGACATGTGTAAAAGGCAATTCTTCTAGGTCTTCCGGTAATTCACTGTTGAGAGCTTCCATAATTTCGTCTTCGGGTGCGAGCAATTCATCCGGCATAGCCGATTCTTCCGGCGGCTCTTGGTCGTCTTCGGGTTCTTCGTGCTGGTCTTGTGGCGGTGGATTCTCGTTTTCTGGCTGTTGGTCGGTATTTTGCTGTTCCGCCTCTTGTGGTGGGCGCGCGTCTTCTGGCGGTGGCGCAGGGATGCGGGTCGCACGGGGCAAAATGACCAAGCGTACCGCCATCTCTATATCGTCGTTTGAGACAGTATCGCGGAACTCAGCCGCCGCTGATGCACATGCTGCATAGACAGCGAAAGTATCCGCACGATGTCCTTCTACGCCATAGGCAACCGCGAGTGAACTCAGTTGTTTTACCTGTTCTTCGTCAATTTCGACTTGTGGCAGATGTTCGCGGGCGGCTTTGATGATGCCATGCAAGAAGGTAATTTCTTCGTCCCACTGTGATTGAAGCGACTCGTCACGGCGCAGGTTACGACGGAGAACTGTAGCGCGTTGTTGGGCGTCGTGTTTTGCCGTGAGGGGGACAATCAAGCCGATGCGGTCTATAAGATGCTGACGTGGGAGTCCTTCGGCTGGGTCGTAACTGCCGATGAGGTTAAAGCGTGCTTCCCATTTGACAGAGACGCCTTCACGTTCGTAATTGACGACGCCTTCATCTAGCACAGAGAGAAGCAAGTTGCTAATTTGGTCTGTCAGGAGATTGATGCCATCGACATATGCAATCCCGCCATCTGCACGGGCAAGAACGCCTTCTTGCATCACCATTTCGCCAGCGCGGAGGGTCGCTTCTAGGTTGACACCACCGAGTAGGTTATCGGCATCTATGCTAGCCGGAATTTCGACAAATGGCACGTTATCACGTCCGAGAATATCGTGTATGCCTCTTGCAAGCGATGTTTTGCCTGTGCCTGCGCATGCCGCCAAGATAATCCCGCCGAGACGCGGTTCAATGGCAAGCAGGATGAGCGCCTGTTGGGCAAGTTCGAGTCCGACGAGTGCCGGAAAGGGTAGGTGTGTTGATGGCATTGATTTTGTCTCCTGTCACACATACCGATAGGATGCGTGATTTGCTTTAGAATTTGCTACTCTTGCTCAATATATGTGGTCGCAAGCCCATCATCAGTATAATCAACGAGAATGTGATAAGTGATAGTCGTACTATTTTCATCATCAACACAGGTCGCACCCTCAAAAGTAGTCGCTTGCGTCGGTGTCCACCACTCTACGTTAGAAAGATTTGCAAACTCAGGCATGAAGTTGGCTTCGCGCTCAACTAACAAACATTCGTGAAATGTATTACTGAGTGAAGAATCCACACGTCCATTTGGGACTGTATAACGTAATACAGTGCGCAAGTTCATTCTAAGGTCAAAATTAGAGCGGTAATGTAAGTCTGTTGCCTCATCTAAAATAATCTCAAAGTGAGTTGTGAGACGTTCAACTGGATCATTCGATTCGCCAAGCAAACCTCGAAATAAGCTCATATTGCAAAAGAACACTGCAGAGACTATGACGAACAAATTGATAAGCCAGTTGTACTTGCTCTTTTTCTTATCGTTTTTCTGTTTGTCAGACATTTTGATATTTCCTCATCATTGATTACTCAGCAGTATATGTTTTACATGTATTAAACTTACTTTCGTATTTTGCACAAGTGTGTTGGATAGTGGCGGACGGCATAGATGCCGTCCCTACAGTAATTTGGTTGCTTTTTAGCAGACGCCCAGAAGGGCGTCCCTACGATTTTTATGTATTAATCTCCGGCGGGTGCTGGATTACTGATGCCTTCGAGTTGGTCTTCGAGATTGCCGTAAATTTCGCGCAATTTGTCGAGTGTGTCGTCGTCAGCATCCCAGAAACCACGCGCTTGTGCTTCGAGTAAGCGACGGGCGATGGCACTGGTCGCATGCGGGTTCATTGCCGCCATGCGCTGGCGCATCTCTTCATCGAGCATGAACGTTCCGGCAACGTCGTCGTATATCCAGCCTTCGACAGCGTTTGCCGTCGCACTCCAACCGTAGGTGTTACTGACACGATGTTCGATTTCGCGCACACCTTCGTAACCGTGTGAGAGCATGGATTCGTACCATTTTGGATTGAGCAATTTGGCGCGGGTTTCTAGGCGCACCATCTGGTCAAGTGAGGCGAGTCTGTCGGATTGTGAAATCGCATCGGCGACCATCACTTGTGGGGCATCCCCGCGCAATTTTTCTACGGTTTTGGTGACGCCACCGAGATATTCGTAGTAATGGTCAACATCGCTGATACCGAGTTCAAAACTATCTATATTCTGGAAAGCGGCATCGACTGTACTGAGGCTCTTTTCCATGACTTGGCGTGATGCCTGCCAACTGCCCCCGCGTTCAGGGCGGAAGGCGTAGGATTTACGGTTTAAGAACGCATCGCTGAGTTCGCTATCGTTATCCCATGCACTATTTTCGACCATGTGATTGACGTGTGCGCCGTATGAACCGGACGCATTGCAATAGACACGGTTCGCGGCTTCGTCTAGCGAGATATTGAGTTCGCTGGCGTGTTCAAGGGCATGCTTGCGGATGAAATTTTTCTCTATCGGCTCGTCTGCATTTGCCGCCATGCGAATCGCTTGGTCAAGCAGACCCGCTTGGTTATGGAACAAATCACGGAAAATGCCGGATACCGTCATCACGACGTCTATGCGTGGGCGTCCGAGTTCTTTCAGCGGAATCAATTCGACTGACGAGATATTGCCGAGTTCGTCTTCGATGGGGCGTGCGCCAATGAGTTCTAAGCATTGGGCGATGCCCTCACCGTCAGATTTGAGATTATCTGTTCCCCAGAGAACCATCGCTACGGTTTCGGGCAGTGCGCCTTGTTCGGCTTGGATGCGTTCTAGCATGCTATCTACGAGAGAAGCGGCGGCATAGAGCGCGAGTTTGCCCGGAATGCGGTAGGGATCAAGCGCGTGAATATTGCGCCCTGTCGGGACGATGTGTTCGTTACGAACGACATCATTACCTGGTGAGGGGTGAATATAGCCCCCGTCAAGCGCGTGCAAGATGCCTGCTATTTCTTCATCATGAATGATGCGATAGAGCAAATCATTGAGCCAAGACCACAGATTCACAAGCAAGCCACGTGGGATGTTCGTTTCGCTGTGTAAATAGGTTTCGAGATTGGTCACATCTAGTTTTGGATTGCGTGGTGCATTGATGAACAAGCGCATGCACTCACGCACGATGCTATCAATTTGCGCCCAACGTTGTTGTGATACAGGGTCGGTAGCGAGTGTCTCTGCGAGGTCGCTATATTTCCAACCTAAGCCCCGCGCCACAAGTTCTGGCAGGGGAGGCAATTTCGCTTTGCTGGAAGAATGTTGCGCGGAATTGAACGCGACAATCAATGCTAGCATATCTACCAGTTCGGCTTCTTCCGGCGCTTTGCCCAGCACATGCAAGCCCATGGGAATCATACGGCTTTCGACCTGTTGGAGTTCGTAGCCGAGTGCCGTGATGAAGCGTTCAGGTTCGCTGGTAGACGCATCGACTGTGATATTCAGGCGTTCTGCTTGGGCGGCGATGTCTTCTAGTAGACGTTCGTCAGGATGACTGTGATAGGTATCAATGTCATCTTTGAGACGCCGTAAGCCTTTGTATAAGCCTGCCTGTTGGAGCGGTGGCACCATGTGACTGATGAGCGTCGCGGCGCTCCGGCGTTTGGCGATTGTGCCTTCGGAGGGGTTATTGACACAATAGTAATAGATATTGGGTAAATCACCGAGTAGGCGGGTTGACCAGCAATCCGCGCTAACGCCGACTTGCTTGCCGGGCATAAATTCGAGTGCGCCGTGTGTGCCGAAATGCAAAACAGCGTCGGCATCGTAACAGTGATTGAGCCATGTATAAAAGGCGGCGAAGCCATGATGCGGTGAGGCATCGCTACCCATCAGCAAGCGCATGGGGTCGCGTTCGTAACCGAAGCCCGGTTGCATCCCGACGAAAATATTGCCGAATTGTGCGCCGAGAATGTAGAACTCTTTGCCATTGGTGAGCAATTCGCCGGGAGCATAACCCCAATATTCTTCGATTTCGGTATAGCGCGGGAAAAACTCCCGATAGTCATTGAGCGAGAGCGTCGCCGTGACGTTGCCATTGGTACCGTGCTGGAGCGCATTGCCCCCGATGAGGGCATCACGTAATTCATCGACTGTATCTGGCACATTGAGCGTGTAGCCTGCGGATTTCATCTCTAGCAGAGTACGGTGTAAGCTCTGGAAAACGTCCAAGAAAGCGGCTGTTCCGGCATTGCCCAAGTTGGGCGGGAAGTTGAACAGTACGATGGCGACGCGCTTATCAGCGTTGGCTTTTTGGCGTAAGCGGACACGACGCGCTATCCGTTGGGTAGCTGTATTCTGCTCGTTCGTGAGCGCGATGAATTTTTCGCTGGTGTTGGTGGGTCCACCGTAGATGACGGGTTCGCTACTGCCATCAAGTTCCGGCAAGGCGATGTTCATGGCAACTTGCATCGGATTTAAGCCTACGTCGTCCGCTTGCCAATCTTCGACACGCTGGAAACCAAGCGGAATCATATCGAAGTACGGCACATCAATCGCGCCTAATTTTTCGATAGCGAGGTCGGGTTGACTGCCTGCGGGACCGCCGACAAGCGGAAAGCCCATGCTATTGAGCAATACGTCCACGCGGGGGAGGTCGTCGTGAGAATCGCCCCCTTGCATGAAGGCAGTGATTGCAGGACGGAAATCCATGAGCGCACTATAGGCGGCGCGGGCTTCGATACCCTGTGATTCGATGTCACGGATGAGGGCGTCGAGATGGTCAGTGTTGCCACTGAGAATGACGGCTCGCATGGTGAGCAAACCCACTGAGCCATTGAACGCGCCGGCACTGCCATTCGCTATCGGCAAGCCTTCGGATTTACGCCACGCGCGATAGTCTGCGATGGTATCAAAGGACTGCGGTGCGTCAGGATGATAAATAGCAAGGTCAGGGTATTGGAGTGCCTCTTTGACAGGCAATTGTCCGTGATACCCTGGCACGTAGCGGTCTATCAGCAAGCAGAGAAAACGCGATAGATTCTCTGGTGAACTGTGTAGCCAGAAATCATGCGCGGCAATAAACGTGTGTAAATCACGCATCATGCCGGGGATGTATTTCATGAGGCGCGTCAGGTTACGGATAAACGAGGTCTGACGGTTGCCTTCGGCGCGTCCTTTTTTCTTGGGACGTAATTTTTGCATCCAGCGTTTGAAGACGCCTTGTTCTTCGTCATCGTTGGCTTGTGCCAACGAGAGTTTGCCAATTTTCGTGCGGTAGATGAGTGCCGGATTGCTGGTGATGAACAGTTTCGGCACTTCGGGATTTGTCTCGTCTAATCGGTCTAAAATGCGCTCCAATGGGCGAACGTATTCTTCGCCAAAGAGCATGCCACCGAAAATGAAATCAGCCCGTTGTAAATCGTGTTCGAGGCGTTCCCATTCGTGCGGGTCACGCAGATGGCTGGTGCTATGTAGCGAGAGTTGAATCTCTACGTTGTATTCTGTTTTGATGGCGTGTACCGCTTGGTGCAAAGCGGTGTTGTGTCCACCATCCATGGTGAGAAACGCGATATGTATAGCGTGTTGCATAATTTTATCACTCCCGTTGAATAATTTCGTTGACGGCGCGGGTAATGCGGACATCATCGCCCACACTTTCTAGTGGGTCTTTGCGTAAGCGATGGAGCAGGGCAAGCGTTGCGACTCTGCCTATATCAGATGGTCGGGTGGCATCGCGTCCATCAAGTGCTGCCATAGCGACAGCCGCGCGACAGAGCGTGAGTTCGCCACGGTGTCCATCGACTTCGAGCGCGACACACAGCCGCGCCGCTGTTTCGATGGCACTATCGGTCAATTCGACTTGAGGCAAGCGTGCTTTGGCACCGCTGATACGCTGGCGCAGACGGTCTTGTGCGGATTCCCATTGCGCGACAAAGCCAGCGGGGTCAGCGTCATAGGCACGCCGACGATGCACAATTTTGACGCGTTTCTTGATGTCGTCTATGGTGACGATACGCGCATGTAAGCCGAAACGGTCTAGCAATTGGGGACGGAGGTCGCCTTCTTCAGGATTGCCACTGCCGACCAGTACGAAACGTGCCGGATGGCGCATGCTGATACCTTCGCGTTCAACAACGTTCACGCCACTCGCGGCAACATCGAGCAGTAAATCTACAAGATGGTCTTCTAACAGATTGACCTCATCAATGTACAGAAAGCCTCTGTTGGCACGGGCGAGTAAGCCGGGTGCGAAGGATTGCACACCATCGACAAGGGCGCGTTCAACGTCTAACGAGCCAACCACACGGTCTTCGGTTGCGCCGAGTGGTAAGTCAATCACGGGTACGGATGTCATGCGGGTGCTGAACTGTGCATCATGCCCGATGACATTGGCTGTACAGTGCGGACAATCCGATGAGGGATTGGCAGGGTCGCACTGATAGGGGCAGTCTGCGATGCTCTCCATAGGAGGGAGCAGGGCGGCTAAGGCACGCACGGCGGTACTCTTACCTGTCCCGCGATGTCCCATAACCATCGTGCCACCGATAGAGGGGTCTACGACACAGAGCAGGAGTGAGGTTTTGAGTTCGTCTTGCCCGACAATGGCTGTGAACGGGAAGACGGGTTTTTCTTTTTTGTATGCTTTGCCTGCGCCGTTGGTATGTGCCTGTGGTGCGGCAGTGTTTTGTTTGATGTGTTCGAGATCGAGTGTCATAAATGACCCTTCTGTAGTTCACGGTGTTTTGGTTAACCCTCACCCCAACCCCTCTCCCTCAGGGCGAGTGGCTTTTTTGCCTCTCAAACGTCTTGGGAAAAGGGGAGATGAGTTAATTGTGCGATTTTGGTTCGGGCGCACTGTAGTACGCTCCTACATTTTTTGCGGGACGACACGCAGGTCGTCCCCTACAATGTCTGTTTTTAAGCCAGGTGCGGGGAGCAATGCCATGTATGCCCCGATGCGCCGTTGCATCCAGCGGGGGGCGATATTGGCAAAGCGCCAGAAAATGTCCCAGAATGGCGGGAGTCGATAGGTATAGAGCCAGCGTGCTATCCATGCGCGACGGGCAAGCAATGTTCCCATACGTGAATTAACTAAATTAGCGCGATAGTCTGCGAAG
Organism: Chloroflexota bacterium; assembly: GCA_038522085.1. GTDB lineage: Bacteria > Chloroflexota > Anaerolineae > Aggregatilineales > Phototrophicaceae > JAUZRW01. Next base: position 55,820 of record JBCBKJ010000019.1, on the reverse strand, counting down.
CTGAAATCACCATTTTTGCAGGCATGATGAATCGCTTGGGCGGCAATTGCGCCGTATTCCATCGCATAAGAGATGCCTTCTGCAAAGAGAGCATCTACGCCAGCCGCGTCGCCTGTGAGCAGGACATGTGGGCGCGAAAATTCGCTCTGTGGATTAAACCAGCGCACAGGGTGTCCTCTCAGCACAACAGATTTACTATCGAGATGCACGTCACGCTGAGCAAGCCAATCGGCAAAGGTCTGTTTGAGATTGCCGTGTGGTTGGTCACGACGGGCATCAGGGTTGATATGACTATCGAAAATGCCTGCGTTCATGTGTGGCACGCCATCGACTAAGCATGGGAAATCCCACATGTAGCCCTGAATGCCTTGTTGGACACAGGAAAAATCGAAAACAGCTTGTTGTGCCTGCCATGATGGGTTGCTATCGGTGTCGATAGGGGTGAGGACACGCAATAAACGAGCAGTGCTTTCGGAACTGGCAAAGTTGAGTTTGCGCCGAACGGTACTATTTGCGCCATCTGCCCCGACGACAATCATGGGATGATAGGTTGCTTTATCGGTGACGACGGTCATGCCACCATTCGCATTCTCGTGTATTTCGCGCAGGCGTTCGTGTGTATGAAGCGTGAAGCCTTTGGCAATCACGGCATCGGCTATGGCGTTATCGAACTCTGAACGTTGGATGACGCGCATGGCATGACGGTGTGGCACTTTGAAATCCAGCAAACCGAGCTTGAACACGAGTCGATGGACTTCAAAGGCTGGCACATTGATATTGATACCGAGCCGTTCGAGTTGTTCTTCGCCATGCACAGTGACACCACCGCCGCAGAGTTTTGGGCGCGGGTGTGCTTTTGCCTCAATGATGAGGGTGCGCTCAACGAATGTGGCGTCAAGGGCGGCGAGATGTAGCGCGAGTGCTAAACCAGCTGGACCTGCGCCAACGATGAGAATGCGTGGGTCGTTCATGCGTTGTCGCTCCAGTTGCCCCGCGTCAATTTGAGCATGAAACGGCGCTTGAGTGGCAAAGGCGCGTCGTGGTCATCCCATTTTTCGGCGGCGAACGCTTCGAGATGGGCGTAAATTTTGGCGAACATCTCCTCGCTGAAAATCCAACTCTCGTTATCAAGACGCTGTTTGTATTGCGCTAGGCGTTCATTGACGCTGAGTGTCGTTTCCCATTCGGCGGCGATAATTTCTGTCATGTCTGTTCCGCCGAGTTGGGCGAGATAGTCATCTTTAGAGATACCAGCCGATGGAGGCATCATGTTCGGGTTCTGGCGCACGGCTTCCATGCGGACTTCGTTGCGTAATGCACCAAACACGGAATTGGGGTCTACCCAATCACTGCCTTGTATCAGCACACCGTCGGGTGTGAGGACACGGGCTGTTTCGCGCAGAACTTGTTGCCAATCCGTAGCGAGATGCAACACATGCGTGACCATCACCGCGCCAAAGCTATTATCGGCATAAGGGATGTGGTGCATATCTGCCCGTGAGAGCAAGAGTGCGCCTGTATCGCTATTTTCGGTAGGGCGGGTGGCTTCAATTTCTGCCAGCATATGCGGCGAGAGGTCAAAGCCAACCACATCGCGCCCTGTATTGGCGACTTGCCATGCGATGCGCCCTGTACCAACACCAATTTCCAGCACCGGCAAGGCGTCTGGAATCTGTTGGACGATTTGCTCACCGATTTGTTGCGCGACCTCTGCGGGGTGTCTGCGCTGGTGATTGTATTTTTCTTGTACTCGTTCATCGAACGCGAAATTCATGGGTTTGGTCATGGCGTTCCTTTCTAGTTTTACCCCTCACCCCCGACCCCTCTCCCACAAGGGGCGAGGGGAGCTTTTTAGGGAGATGAGATGTTTGCGCGGACGCGATTGATGGCGTCCCTATGTTGGTGGTGTTTACCTCTCCCCCAGCCCCTCTCCCATGTTCGTTCCTCACGTCGGAGAGGGGAGCCTTATGTCTTCTTGGAGATCGGTAGACAGAAGTGCTTGTTAGCTTGCATCTAGCTTTGCGGACACGCCGTTGCGTGTCCCTACAATAGCTAGGTATTTTTCAGCGGACGCCCAGAAGGGCGTCCCTACAATTCGTTGTTAACCTATCCATAAATCGGTATCTGTAGGAGCATTGCTGTGTCCGCACCCATGCGGGACGACACACAGGTCGTCCCCTACAATAATTTTTGGGATAGATGCTAGATATATTTCTATGTGCCGACGCCTGCTTCCATTGCGGTGAGGGCGTCTGCGGCGCGGAGGTTGAGTCGGTCTTGTTCTGCGCCTTCGTTGATGGCTTTGAAGCGCGATACGCTGATATTGACTAGCACAACAGCGGCTATCGTCATACCGAGTGCTTCCAGACCAAAAATGAAGGTATAGGCGAGTTCTGGTGCAAGGAAACCCGAGCCAATCAGCAGGGTGTGGAGTCCGCCACCTGCGACGCTGGACATACCGTTGCCGAATGCCTGTGCCATACCCCAGAGTCCCATGTAGAGTCCGGTTGCGCCTTCGACAGTCATATCCATCATCATGGAGAGTGCGCCAACGTTGAAGAAGCCTGTGAAGAAGCCCATGAAGGTGAGTGATGGGGTAATCAGGTTTTCTTGCAGGGTAAAGGCAGCATAGGCAAGCGCGGCATACCCGAAAGCTGTACCGATGGTGCCAACTAGCGCGATGGTGCGTTTGCGGATACGCAGGAAGCTACTAATAGCGCCCATGAGCAACATACCGATGAGAACTCCGCCACCCCATGCCGGTTGGAAGTTGGTTGTTTCTTCGACGGTCATCCCGAAGACTTCAGAGCCGAAGGGTTCGAGAATGACATCTTGCAAGAAAATCGACAAGATGCTGATGAAGATGAAGGCGAAAAAGCCCCATGCTTCTTTGTTTTCGCGCAGAACCGTGATTGCGGCGACAACCGGATTACCTTCGGGTGTAATTTCTTTAGAGCGTTCGATAGCGGCGGCGGTTTCTTCGGCTGTCATGCGTTTTTCGATGCCGATAACACCGACGAATGCTGAGATAATCACGATGAATGGTGTGAGGTTATACATGAATTGCATCGTTGCGGGGTCGTATTCAGGCATGATTTGTCCCATAACGACGGCGGCAATAATGCTGGAGAGAATGGTAAATGTCCAGACAACGGAGATAACGCCGCCCCGTCTTTCTGGTGTCACCACTTCAGCTATTAATGAATGATGTGCATCGCCCATGACGGCGATAGCAATACCATAGACAAGCAGAAGCCCGAAGCCACCTGCAAATGCTAAGGCTGAGCCGTTACCCATGCCGACTGCCGCAGAGGGCAGGGCGAGGAATATCAGACTAGCGGCGACGGCTGCCATCAGCAAATAGGGTGTGCGGCGCATGCCAAAAATCGGGTTACGGTCTGCGATACGTCCGCTGATGACCTGGAAGGGTGATAGGAAGTAATGCAACGCCAGCATCAAACCAATGACGATGGCAGCGACTTCTAGTTCAGAGATGGTGATACGGTTGAAATTGATGGTGAGCAGCGCAAACATCCAGCCGACGCCGAGCTTTGGTAGAGCAAGGCGGAAGGTTTTGATGAGCGCCAAGATAAAGCGTCCAATTGCTTTGAGAATAGCCATGTGTGTAACGTCCCCTCAAAAATATTAACGGAAATACTTAACGATGGTGATGCAAACGGTAACGGTGTTTTGCTGTGATGCAGGCATTAGATTTGGTTTCCGTTTAAGATTCGTTGCCACCGATGCGTCTGTGTTTCCCCCTTCGACGCTGGGAATGTATCGCTTTTTCCCTCAGTGAACATTAATCGTGAACTCATGATAACACTCATTTAGTGGGATTACCCTTATTTGCAGGCGCATATAGGTTGCGGTATGCATTTACAGGGTATCCGCTTACGGAATTGTTACACGTTTAGCGGTGTTTTCGGGGTTAAAAACTATAAAAATCTCATATTTTTAGTGAGCTTTTATGAGGTTTTATACTTCTATCACTCTATACACCTGTCATTCTTCCTATGTTTATCTGCATACGTACAAACGGTCTTTAAACAAGCTATACTGACATCAAAGCAGGACAGAACTGCCTTTTTGTTGACCCAAGAGAACGTGGCGGCTTGCGCTAGTAATTTCAGTCACCAAAGCTCATTAATTTGTTTGTTTTTTTACCTGGAGGGTTACCATATGAACCCTGACCAACCCCATACGCAACGCTTTAGTGCGATGCGAATCGGTGTATTGGTAGTTGCAGCGATTGGCGTGATATTGAGCGCTATCGGTTTACTGCAAGATACCAGTCACTTTTTCAGGGTGTACCTTGTTGGATGGCTTTTGTGGGCACAGCTCGCAGTCGGCTGCCTCGGTATCGTGATGTTGAACACTATCATAAACGGACGCTGGTTCTATCCGGTGTTGCGCTTTGCGGAAGCTGGCGCACGGACTATTCCGCTCGTTGGTGTGTTGATGATTCCGATTCTTATCGGTCAATCAGACATCTATATACATTGGGTCGGTGCGGAGTTGGAAGGTGGGAAAGATGTTTATTTGACATCCGCTTTCTTCCTTATTCGCCAAATAGCCTATTTCGTTATCTGGTCTGCCTTTGCGTTTTACCTGTCGAGTGTGTCTTATCGGCGTGACCGCGAAGAGATTGCAGACTATGACCAGCAGCAGAGAAATGTCGGCGCATTGGGCTTAGTAGTCTTTGTGTTGACGACGACGCTTGCTTCGTATGATTGGACGATGTCGTTAGAACCTGAGTGGATTTCTACCTCGTATGGTTGGGTGGAATTGGCACGGATGGGCTTGACGACGATGCCATTCTTGTTCTTGATGAGTGCTTTGTTCTGGAACGAAGATGGATATGGTGAAGCGGTCACTGATAAGTTGGTGGGCGATTTCGCTGAGTTGTTGCTCGTTACCTCGTTGGTATGGGCATATCTGAACGGCATCACGTTTGTGGTGATTTGGTCGGGTAATGTGTCTTACTATGCGTTCTGGTTTACAGACCGCTTAGCAGATGGTTGGGTGACGTTTACGACTATCATGACGATGATACATGCGGGCTTGATTATTGCGATGTTGATTCCGGGATTAAAGGGTCGTCGGTCATCTTTGGTGGCACTGGCGGGCATTACGCTTGCTATCCGTGTGCTAGAGGCTTATTGGCTCGTTTTGCCAAGTTTCACCGAATCCTTCTCGCCTTGGTGGTGGGATTTAGGTCCAGCTTTGATGATTGGCGCGGCTCTGTTTGGTGCTTTCGGTTATTTGTACGAACGTGAAGCGATGTTACCTGCTTATCACATCTCGAATGTGAGCAGTGAAGGGCATAGCAATGTCACGGCGTCCAAATCTGAAGCAGAGATGATCTGAGCCTATTGAGAACCCGAAAGGCGTGTCTACAACGGGTAGATGTGCCACTTATCCATCCGGCATGAAGGAAGATTGGTTGCTGAAATGTCACAAGTATTTAATCCAAGTGCGAACACCGTGGCGAAAATCAGCTTGCTGGCAGGTGGTTTAATCACTGTTATTGCGTTGATTATGTTATTGCTACGTCCGTGGTCGCCATATGTAATAAACGGCAATTACTCTGGTATTGCTGTTGCGCAGCCGGTGCGCTTCAGCCATGAACTGCACAGTGGGCAGTTGAATATCAGTTGTATTTATTGTCATCAAACCGCAGAGTATTCCTCGTATGGAGGGATACCAGATACCCATACTTGCATGAGTTGTCACAGTGGTATTGCTGTGTATAGCGAATTGCTAGAACCCGTCCGCCAAAGTTACGCCACCGGTGAACCCCTTGTTTGGGAAGGCGTGCATGATTTGGCAGAGCATGTGTATTTCAATCATAGTGTTCACGTACAGAACGGTTTTGCGTGTGAAACTTGTCATGGCAATGTGTTAGAGATGCCGCAGGTTTGGCAAGCGAACAATATGTTGATGGCGTGGTGCTTAGATTGTCATATTGAACCCGAGCAGTATATTCGTCCGGTTGAAGACCGTTATAGCTTCGGCTACGAATATCCAGAGAATCAAGAAGAAGTAGGACGAGCGTTGTTGGAAGAATACGGTGTCGATACCGAAGGTCTTATCAACTGCTCGACTTGCCATCGTTAGGAACGACAGGAGTAAAGCATGTCGAATGTAAACCGCATGTCGAACGTAGTACTTACAAGCAATACCGATATGCCCGTTAGCAACACTCCTATCGAAGAAAAACGATGGGAGACGCTGGACGACTTCATCAATGACCCGACTTTTGAACAGGTTATGGATGAGAAATATCCACGCGAAGCCTCTGTGATGCGCAAAAGCGGTATGAACCGTCGTCAGTTTATGCAACTGATGGGTGCATCGGTGGCGATGGGTGGTTTGGTGCTGAGTGGTTGCGCACCGTCACGCCCTGAGCAAGAGGAAATTATTCCGTATGTACGGCAACCAGAAGAAATTGTACCTGGCAGACCGTTGTACTTCTCGACTGCGATGACCCTTGGTGGTTACGCGACGGGTGCTGTGTTGGAAACGCATGAAGGGCGTCCGCACCGTATTGAAGGCAACGAGAATCACCCTGCAAGCAAGGGTGGCGCGAGTGCGATGTTGCTGTCAACTGTACTTGAACTGTATAACCCGAACCGCAATACAACTGTCTACGAATTTACAGACGCGGATGGGGACACACCAGAAGATCAATACTCCGCTAGTACGCTGGAAGCCTTCCAAGAAGCAATGGAAGAGAGTAAAGCGAACTGGGGTGATGGCAATGGCGTAGCGATTTTGACGCAATTATCGTCCAGCCCATCTATGCAAGCTGAAGTAGAATTTTTGCAAGAAACCTATCCTAATGCGAGTTGGTTCCAATATGACCCTGTCGCACGCACGAATGTGAATGATGGCGCTCGCCTTGCTTTTGGCGATGTTGTCAACACGATGTACGACTTCACCCAAGCGGATGTGATTCTGTCTTTGGACAGTGATTTCCTGATGGATATGCCGGGTAGTTTGGCATATGCGGCAGATTTCGCTGAGAAACGTCGTGTGCGGATGGACAAACAAGAAACCAGCCGTCTGTATGCTGTGACAAGTTCACAGACGAATACGAGTTCTGTGAGTGACCATGCGCTCCCGATGCGGGCGGCGGATGTGGAAGCCTTCACCTTAGCACTGGCAAGCGCACTCGGCGCTGACGGTGGTTCTGGTGATTTCAGCGAAGCAGCCAGCGCATTTGGTGCGGCAGTTGCTGAAGACTTACAGAGTGCAGGCGCAAACGCAGTTGTTGTCGCTGGTGAAGGACAATCAGCGGTTGTTCATGCACTGGCACACGCTATCAACGCGGCGTTGGGCGCAGTTGGCACGACGGTGATGTATACCGATTCGCCACTGACGAACACGACCAATGCACTGGACCAACTGAACGAACTCATCAGCGTCTCTGGTAGCTTGGAAGCCCTCATCATCATTGATGGTAATCCTGTACATGATGCACCTAAAGATGTGAATATTGCGAGTGCGATTAGCACGGTGCCGTTCTCGGTACATCTTTCGCTTTATCGCAACGAAACATCTTTTGAGACAACATGGCAAGTCCCATTGGCACACTTCATCGAAACTTGGGGTGATGCGCGGGCATTCGACGGTACAGCGAGCGTGATTCAGCCACCCATTGGTGCGTTGTACAGCACGGCTGTTGGTCCGTTGGAAATGCTGGCGATGATGGCAGGCGATGAACGCAGTGCATATGACATCGTGCGCGAATATTGGGAAAGCGAATCATCATCTAGTGATTTCGCTACCGATTGGCGTGCTTATGTCGAAAGTGGTGTTGTTGCTGATACAGCGTTTGATACGACTTCACCAAGCCTGAGTGGTAGTTTGGCAAGCGACATCGAAGCTGCGACAAGCACACCATCCGATGGGTTGGAAGTTGTGATTCGCGTAGACCCGCTTATCTGGGATGGTCGCTTTAGCAACAATCCTTGGTTACAAGAACTGCCGAATCCTATCACCAAAATCGCTTGGGACACTGTAGCGATGATGAGTGAAGCAACGGCTGATGATATTGGCGCGAGTGATGGCGAGATTGTAGACATCACGGTTGGCAATAATACGATGCAAGCGCCCGCGTGGATTATGCCGAAGCATCCTGATAACAGCATCACTGTGATGTTGGGTTATGGACAAGGCATCAGCGCGGAAGTTGAAGAAGGTTTGCGCTTTGATGCGTATGCGATTCGCACGAGTGATGCGCTGTATGGCAGTGCGGGCATTAGCGCGAGTGGCACAGGCAGTAACTATGAGTTGGCGCTAGTACAGAAGAATATGGATCCGTTCGATACAGAACCGGTTCGTATGAAGACCTTAGAATCTTTCATTGCAGACCCAACGGGCGTGCAGAAAGATAAATACGACGGGAACTTCTTGCCAGGCTTTGAATACACGGGTAACGCATGGGGTATGAGCATCGACCTCACGACCTGCATCGGTTGTAACGCATGTATGGTAGCGTGCCAATCTGAGAATACGATTCCGACGATTGGTAAATCCGAAGTATTGCAAGAACGCGATATGCACTGGATTCGTGTAGATACGCTTTACATTGAAGATGGCGACCAAACAGGCTTTATGCCCGTGCCTTGTATGCACTGTGAAAATGCACCGTGCGAGCAAGTATGTCCGGTACAGGCGACTGTGCATGACCACGAAGGCATCAACAATATGGTTTATAACCGCTGTGTCGGTACGCGCTATTGCAGTGCGAATTGCCCATACGGTGTGCGTCGCTTCAACTATCTGGATTACACGGACGATACGCTGATTCTGCAAGAGCAACGCAACCCAGATGTTTCGGTGCGCGTGCGTGGTGTGATGGAAAAATGCACCTATTGCTGGCAACGCATCAACGCGGGTCGTGTTTTGCAAGCTGTGACGGATGAGCCATTGGCTGATGGTGCTGTATTGACCGCTTGCCAGACGGCTTGCCCAGCGAACGCGATTGTGTTCGGCAATATCAATGACGAAGCATCGGCTGTTCGTGCAGAAAAATCTGAACCACACAGCTACTCGGTATTGGATGACGAATTGAATACGAAGCCACGTACGACCTATCTGGCGAAGATTTTCAATCCGAATCCTGCGCTTTACGAAGCGCCAGCAGATGAATCCGCCGAGTCTGAGGAGGAATAAGCACTTATGGCGACACAAAACGCAAGGGCTGGTGCTGTAAGCCAGCCTCAAGGAACAGAAGCACAACACTTGCCACTTGGCAGTGTCGCACGCGATGTGAGTGCGCCCATTTTCAATAATGCGCCTTTATGGTGGTGGATTGGGTTCTTCATTTCGGGCGGTTTGCTGGCAATCTTCACCGTGTCTCTGGGTGCTATCTCAGTGATTGGTGTGGGCTTATGGGATATCAATAACCCGGTTGTCTGGGGTACGGGTATCATCAACTTAGTTTTCTGGATTGGTATCGGTCACGCAGGGACGTTTATTTCAGCGGTGTTGTTGCTGAATCGTCAAAAATGGCGCAGTGCGTTCAGCCGTTTTGCTGAAGGTATGACGCTGTTCGCGGTAGCGGTTGCGGGTATGATGCCGATTTTCCATGCAGGGCGTCCATGGTTCGTGTATTGGCTGTTGCCATATCCGAACACGCTGGGTCTGAACCCACAGTGGACGAGTGCGTTGGTTTGGGATGTGGTTGCTATCAGCACGTATGGCTTGGTATCGCTGTTGTTCTGGTACATCGACCTCTTGCCTGATTTCGCCATTATGCGCGATAAAGCACAGACGAAATTCGCTAAAGTCACCTATGGCATTTTGTCCTTCGGCTGGCGTGGTGAATCGAAACAGTGGCACATGCTTCATAAGGTCAGCTATTTGTTGGCGGCATTGGCAACACCACTGGTTATCTCGGTACATAGTATCGTTGGTCTTGACTTTGCGATGGGTAACTTACCAGCGTGGCATCACACTATCTTCCCGCCATACTTTGTGGCTGGGGCGGTATTCAGTGGTTTCTCGATGGTGATTATCGTGGCGATTGCTTTGCGTAATCAGTTTGGGTGGCAACATCTCATCACGCAACGGCACATTGACTTCGCGGCTAAGTTCGTTTTGGCAACGGGGTTGATGGTTGGCTACGGTTACTTAATTGAAGTATTCGGTGCTTGGTACGCTGGGCATCCTGGTGAAGTGATTGCGACGAACGGACGTATGTTTGGTCCGACAGCACCATTTTACTGGGCAATGGTCTTCTTCAATGTGGGCTTGGTTCAGTTGCTATGGCTGAAGAGCGTGCGCGAAAATCATACGCTGTTGGTGGTTATCTGCATCGGTGTGTTGATTGGTATGTGGTTAGAACGCTATGTGATTATCGCCGTTGGTTTGAACTTCGGTCATATGGTCGCAATGCAGGAAATGTGGATTCCGACACTGTTCGATTGGTTGATTATTCTTTCGCCATTCGGTTTGTTCGGCACATTGTTCTTCTTGTTCATACGGTTCTTCCCCGCATTGCCAATGTTTGAAGTACAAGAAATTGGTTATGAGGAGGGTTGGCGATGAGCAGTCAAGGAACCCTGTTTGGTATGAGCGCAGAATTTAGCGATCCCCATGATTTGCTGGATGCGGCTCAAAAGGCAAAAGAAGCAGGTTATAGCGACATGAAGGTGTATTCGCCTTTTGCGGTACACGGGATTGATGAGATTGTCGGGAATGATTCGACGGCTATGAATTGGACGTTGGTCATTGCGATGGCAGTCGGTGTATTGGGTGCGTTTTTGTTGCAATGGTGGACGACTGAAGTTCATTATGCGATTAACGTAGCGGGACGCCCAATTACCAATTACGGTAGTTGGCCTGCGTGGACATTGATTATGTTTGAGGCGGCAATTCTCTTTGGTGCGCTGTCACTCGTTGGTTATTTGTTCATTTCGACGAATTTACCAACGCCATATCATCCGATTTTCAATGCGCCGAATGCAGAGAATATCTCGACAGAAGCGTTTGTCCTCTGCATTTTGGTAACAGACAAGAAGTTCCATATGCGCGAGACACGCGAATTTTTGCTCGGGCTGGAACCGACACGAGTAAGCGAGGTGGCAAGTTGAACACTCCAACCAAGCATACACGCAATCAGAAAACGGTGTTCGTGTTGAGTGTGGCATTGCTGGCATTTGTACTAGCGGCATGCGGCAACTTGCGCGAGCAACCGAAATTCAACAAAGCCTATGACGCCAGCCCGCTTTTTGAGACGGCTGCGCGTGAACTTGACCCGAATGCTGTGCCGATTGGCTTTGCACGGCAAGATTTGCACTTGAGCTATGGGCTAACGGCGAGTGGTGATTATGCAACGGGTTTCCCGTTTGAGGTCACGCTTGAAGATATTGAAGAAGGTCGCCGTTTGTTCGAGGGTTACTGTGCGATGTGCCATGGATATGGTGGGTATGGTGATGGGGTGGTCGCTTTGAAGGGCTATCCAGAACCTGCACCGGCATCGTTCCATATTGACCGCCTCGTTGATGCGCCTGAAGGATATTACTTCGATGTCATCACGAATGGTCAGGGACAGATGTTAGATTATTCGGCACGGGTACGAGAAAATGACCGCTGGCTTATCATCGCGTACATCCGTGCGTTGCAGACGAGCCAGAGTGTGCCACTCGATAGCTTGCCAGAAGATTTACAGGCAAACTTCAGCAATGAGGAGCAGATGCCATGACGATGTTCCAGAAACAACGGTTTGAAAATCAAGAAGTCATGGTCGATGGTAACAGCTATGCGCAGTGTATCTTCGACGGTAGCATTCTCGTTTTCAGTGGTGGTACACCACCTACGTTTGAGCGTTGCCAGTTCAAGAATATCAAGATTGAATTGCGTGGCGAAGCAGCGAATACGACAGAGTATCTCGGTAGTCTGTTCCAAGCAGGCATGCCAAGTGATGTAGACACGGTGCTGAATAAGGTTGAGTCTGGGGTTATGAATCTGCCAGACCGCCCGAATCCGCCACCTCTCGAAAACACGGGCGAGAATTTCGCTCAGTTGGGTGTGGTTGGTGGTGTCATCGCTGTGATTTGTATCTGGTTCGTTGGCATGTATGCGTGGGGTACGGTGTTAGGTCCTATGCAGACACTCAATGACGGTGGCTTTTTGAGAACCGAAGTTGACTTTGCCCTGATTCCACGCCTGCCAGATGATTTGGCGGTGGAGTATGACACTATTCGGGATGCACAGTTGGCACGCATTGACCAGTACGCATTTGCGAGTACCGATGGCGATGTGACGATTCCGATAGACGAAGCGATTGCTTTCATGTTGGAAAATGATATGTACGCCATGGGCGATGATATGGCTGATTCTGACGAGAGTGCAGAAGACAGTGAGGACACCAACGATGATGGTGAGAGTAACGACAGTAGCGACGAATCTGGTGACTGAGAGGGCAATATGCAACAAGTCATAGGTCAGGTATTTGGCAAAGAGCAAGTTGCTGTCGATGGGAAAGCGTTTGAGGGATGCACCTTTAACAACACGCGCTTGCTGTACAAAGGGACGGAAGTGCCGACGTTCAGCAACTGCACGTTTAAGGATGTATCGCTCGAATTTGAAGGAGCAGCCGAGAGTACGCTACAGTTTTTGGGCGGGCTATATGAAAGCGGCTTTGAACGCGCCGTAGAGACAATTTTCAAGCAAATACGCCAAGCGTAAGCGCGTTCGTGGAGTAGGACAGAGGGATTGCACGGGCGGATGGTCACGGACAACACATCGTAATCATCCATTGAACCTGACATTCGCCCATGTAATTAACGCCGTGTGACTTGATTTGGGAAGGGCAGGCAGATTGCTTGCTAGAAACATGCCAAGCACACCCGTTAAGCGCAAATTGACATCATACATTCAAGGAGGATACAGATGTCTGAAAATGTTGTGGTAACCGGTGTAGATGATGTTGTCGTCTACGAAAACGATAAAGTGCCAGAACCTTGGAAAAACCTCTTCAGCAACGAAGAATGGTTCATGCACGATATCGTTGTCAAAGTAACATACGGTTTCCTTGCCATTGCTGTTGTCGCGCACACGTTGGTGTGGTTGTGGCAACCGTGGTTGGTCGCAGTTGGTAGCTAATTCGTACACAAAAAATCATTTAAATAAGGGGAGTAAACCATGAATCCTGAAGATCGTCCCGTACAGTTCCGTGCCGTGCTTTATCTCTATACGCTTTTGGGTATTGGCATCGCATTGACGATTCATTTCATCCTGCTCAGCACTGACGCTTACAACTGGTTCGCGTTGGCTGGCTAAGACGCCGACAGCGTAAGGGCAGGTGGGGGACATCTGCTCTTACGCTAGGTTGAAACATTGACGTTTTACATCTGTATCAATCAAGGAGGATACATATGTCTGAAAATATCGTAGTCACAGGTCAAGACGACGTTGTGGTTTATGAAAACGATAAAGTGCCAGAACCTTGGAAAAATCTTTTTAGTAACGAAGAATGGTTCATGCACGACATTGTGGTGAAGGTTACATACGGTTTTCTTGCAATTGCTGTGGTCGCACACACACTCGTTTGGTTATGGCAACCTTGGCTGGTCGCAGTCAACTAGTAATTGGGTAAGGAAATGAGCCAGTGTGTAGGGTAATGCAAGCATGCTGACTTAATTGAAACACGCTCGCAACAGGGGGCTAGACCGTTCTCGGAAATTGAACGAGGGAACGTGTTTGACAGGCTGTTGTGATGCATCAATGTGCCAAACGGAAGACGTCCGAGTTAGTAAAACCGAATCCTGTGTTATAGGCGAGCGTGATTACCTAGACAGTATCACTTTAGCTGACTTGAATGATGATTGGTTAAACCAGTCTGTAGCACTAGATGAGGAAAAGCTGGTCGGTTTCATACTCCGTTAATTTGCAAGTGAGCGTATGTGGAAGATGACATCGCTCACCACTCTCCTGCCCCTTCACCCTTAACATCGTTTGAACCTAGTGTCATTTAGGTAAGCGAATTGAAGAAAGAGAGACGAATCTATGTCTTCTAATAACATCAACATCATCACAGGGCGGGTGGTCGCCGACGATTATGACCATCGTGGCGCTCGTCCTGCCGCTGAACGGGCAATGGAGATGGAACCCCTTTCTATTGCTGAGGTGGAAGCTCATTTCAAGAAGAAGGGTGGGACGCTCTTACACTATTTGTTTGGTGCAGACCCGTTCGATTTTTGGTTAGGGCGCTTTTACGTCGGTCTTTTCGGTGTCATCACTGCGATTGGCATCTTTTTCGGCGTGTTGTTCTATTTTTATCAGGTCATCATCGTTGAAGGTACGTACAATCTGATTGCGGCACGGCTGGATCCACCACCGATTAGTGCGGGATTGAGCTTTGTGGGCTTTGGGGAACCGGGCTTTGCATGGCAGGTGATTGTGTTCTTCTCGACGATTGCGTTTGTGGGTTGGGCGCTACGGCAAGCGGAGATTTCTAATAAGCTCGGCATGTCGTTTGAGGTTCCAATTTCTTTCGGTGCGGTGGTTTTCTCTTGGATTACCATCCAAATTTTACGTCCGATTGCGATGGGCGCGTGGGGCAATGGCTTCTCGCTGGGTATTACACACCATCTCGATTGGGTTTCTAATATTGGTTACCAGTATTTTAACTTCTTCTATAACCCGTTTCATGCAATAGGTATCACCTTGTTGTTCACTTCGACTTTGGTGTTGGCGATGCACGGTGCGGTTATCTGGAGTGGTGCGGATCGTCCGATGGTGCGTGAGGAAACGGAAGATGGTTTCTGGCGTAACTTGTTGGGTTACAGTATCGGTGAGATTGGTATTCACCGTTTAGCGTTCTGGATTGGTACGGCATCGGTGTTGTTTGCTAATGTGTGTATTTTCTTATCGGGAACGCTGGTTCATGATTGGAATGAATTCTGGTTATTCTGGGAAGGTTTCCCATTGTGGCAGGTGACAGCGGCAACGACGGCTGGAGCTGTCGGTGCGGTTATCTGGCGTGGGCGTCGTGGTAGTAATATCGCGGATGTTGACCCTGAAGAATTGGAATATGGCGGGTACGGTCTGGAATCGACAACCTTGCGCAAGCCGATTTACATCAAGTTCATGGAACGTCTGTTTGACTTGGGTCAAGTGGGTCCGGTTTATCTGGGTGCATGGGGCTTGTTGAGTGTGGGCGCGGCGCTTGTCGTGGTCTTGATTTCACTCGATGCGTGGCTTGTGCAAGTAGATTACAATCCGGTTGCTTTCGTGCGCGAATTTTTCGTCTTAGGTTTGTATCCGCCATCTGTGGAATCTGGTTTAGGCTTCAGTGGTAGCTGGCATGGTCCTAACGATATTCCATATATTGGTGGCGATAACTGGATTATTGCTACGGCTTTCTTGCACGTTTCTGTGTTGGCATGGGCAGGGCGTATCTACAGTGGTGCGAAAAGAGCAGGTTTGGGTCCGCAGTTGTTCTATGCGTATCTGGGCGCGTTGTTCTTGTACTTCTCGATTTACCTGTTCCGTCCGATGCTGATGGGTACGTGGGCGCAAGCACCTGGTCATGGCTTTAAGGCTGTACTGGATTGGACGAATCACGTTAGCGTACAGACGGGTAATTTCTACTATAACCCATTCCATATGCTGTCTATTTTCTTCTTGCTAGGTTCGACGTTGTTGCTGGCTATGCACGGCGCGAGCATTGTGGCGACTTCTAAATGGGGTTCGTACCGCGAGGCTGAAGAAATGTTCGGTGAAGGATCTGGTACGCAACGGGCGCAACTGTTCTGGCGTTGGGTGATGGGCTGGCAAGCAAGCTCGAAGACCATTCATATGTGGTCATGGTGGTTTGCGACGCTTTGTGGCATCACGGGTGGTATTGGCATTCTGATTTCTGGCACGCTCATTGCAGACTGGTTCTTGTGGGCGCAGCAAATCGGCATTGTCGCACCGCTGCCATAACTGACCGCACACACTGAGGGAAACGGGAGAATTTCTAATGGCTAATCTTTTTGGTAACGAGCGGAACGCCTTCATTGCGGTCTTCTTAGGCATCACAGGTTTCTTGGTGCTGGGCGCATGGTCATTGCTGGCATGGATTGCTGGCGTGGTCATTGAAGGTGAGCAAGATATATTCTACGACACCGGGCAATCGCCTATCTATGTTGATTTTCAGGTGGATGTCGATGAGTATGTATCCGCACAATCATATATTGCGATGGCAGCGTATCAGCAAGAACATCCGATGCCACGTAATGTTCGTATCGTGACGAACTACACAACGCAAGAACTCAACGGCTATATGAGAAATCATTTTGTCGCAGGGTTGGGTGTGAATTGTACGTATTGCCACAATATCAACAACTTTGCAGCGGGTCCTGAATGGGATGGCGAGGATGTGCCTGAGCCAACAGAAGAAGGCGCAGTGCCACACCCTAATTGGGAAGCGCACAAAGCAAATGCACGTATCCATCTCGAAATGTCGCAGGGTTTGAACCAGAACTGGTTGGCAAACTTGGGCAGTCTGACAGATGAGAAACAACCAAGTGGCGCACAAATTACCTGTGCGACTTGCCACTATGCGCAAGCACAACCACAGGTATGGCCTGAAATTAGTAGTTTGCCACGCGATTTCCGTCTGCCACTCGATGAGAGTATGTATGGCAACCGTGATGACTATCTGAATATCACAGGTGACTACAGTGTAGGCTTGGATACAGTGAGCAATCAGCAAAATATCATGTACTACATGAACAGCAGTATGAACGTAGGGTGTACGCATTGCCATAACTCACGCTACTTTGTGAGCCGTGAAGTGCCTGCGATTCACTATGCACAGAATATGCTGAACATGACGCAGTATTTGAACGAGAATTATCTGGATAGTATGGGCGGGCAGATGCCGTCTTGCTGGATGTGCCACCGGAACGCGGTTATTCCGCCTGGTTCGGCAGTGAGCGTAGATGTGTTGCCACCAGTCATGGCTGCACCCCCATCGGGTGTATATCCATACTTCGGTCCTGATGATTCGGCTGTGGATGAAATGAATGCGGCGCTGGAAGGCGATGCTGAAACCTCTGATGCAGATATGGATGAGACAGACAGCGGTGGCTAGGTAGTCACGACGAATGTCATGGTGAACCCATGACATTCGTCACCTCTGTTGGGGCATACCCTATATGTAACCGATAATAGGGTTACAGTAGAGATGACCCTTCTGCCACCGCAGGTTAGTAACAGAAGGCTCATCGGCTAAGGCGATGAGCTTTTGTCCTAAATAGTGCAGTTTTTAAGTAGGTGACGGGTCGAGTGGTGGCACAACCGCAGGGATTCCGTGACGTTAATTGAGAAAGTTTTTTCGATGGTTACGACAGATACGCGGGCAACCGCGCAACAGCAAGCTCCCGCAAAGGATTGGCGTTCGTCGTTTAGCTTGTCTATCAAGCTGATGAAGCCTTTAACATGGTTCGCACCAACATGGGCGTTCTTCTGTGGGGCAATTGCTTCAGGGGCGATTATATGGAACGTGACCAGTGGCGCTTTTTGGTGGGATATGTTTCGCATGGCGCTTGGCATGGTGATGGCGGGACCTATTTTGTGTGGGGTATCGCAGGTCGTCAACGATTATTTCGATAGAGAAGTTGATGCGATTAATGAGCCTGACCGTTTGATTCCGTCGGGCAAAATCAGCACACAACAGATTATTGTCACGGTTGTGACGTTGATGACGGTAGGCTTTGCTATCGGTTTATTTTTGGGGCATGGGGTGCGGGCGTTGGTGCTGGCTGGTTTGTTTGCTGGTATCGCGTATAGCGCACCACCGATACGTGCGAAGCGCAATGGCTGGTATGGCAATACGCTAGTTGCCATCAGTTATGAAGGTATGGCGTGGTTGGCAGGGCATTTGGCTTTTGCTGCACTCACACCACAGAGCTTCATCATTGCGGCGCTCTATTCATTAGGGACGCATGGCATCATGAGCATCAATGATTATAAGGGCGTCGAAGGCGATAGGGCGAGTGGTATTCGCACTATTCCGGTGCAACTGGGCAGAGAAAAAGCTGCGTGGTTGATTGTCGCTACGATGAACGTGGCGCAATTGGGCGTCGTTTTGTGTTTGTGGCTATGGGGGCAATGGTTAGCCGCACTCGTGATTGGCGTGTTCATCATTATTCAACTGCCGTTGCAACAACGTTTTATCGCTGACCCTGCGGAGAACTTCATCAAGTTCAGTGCATTTGGCGTGACGATTTTCGTCTGGGGGATGTTGGTTGCCGCGATTGGTTTAGGCGCAATGGCTGGTTGAGCCGAAAATTTTTTGTCTGCCATATTTGCATGTGCAGATAATTCGCTGTCTCATATTGATGTGAGGTGGTATTAGAGGAATAAGAGGGGACAAAACTATTATGAATCCGATTTTAGTTGTTGGCGCATCCGTTGGTGGTAGCACTGCGGCGAATACACTCGCTCTGGCGGGGATTCCGGTGGTGATGCTAGAGAAAGATTTAAGCTGGGTGAAACCGTGCGGGGGCGCGTTGCCTCCGGTAGCATTCACTGAGTTTGATATTCCTGAACGTCTTATTTCACGCAAGGTTCGTAAAGCGTGGATTCATTCTCCTACTGAGCGCATTGTAGAAATTGAAGTCGCTGGCTTACAGAGTGGGCGCGATGAATACGTAGCGATGGCATGTCGAGAAGAACTCGACCCTTGGTTGCGGGAACGTGCCGTGAGCAATGGCGCAGAACTCATTGAAGGTAAATTGATTGCATTGTCTGTTGATGACGACGGTGTGACAGCGACGTATCGCCCGAAAGATAGCAACGAGACGGTTGAATTACGGGCATCGGCAGTGATTGGTGCGGATGGCGCGTATAGCACGACGGCTAAATTACTCGGTCTGGAGCGTGTGCCGTATTGTGTGGCGATTCAAGAGCGTTTCCATGTGCCGGATCATAAGCTCGGTCATTGGAGCGACACAGCCGATTTGTATCTGGGCGAAACCGTCAGCCCTGATTTATACGCTTGGGCATTCCCGAAAGCTGACCATGTTGCGGTTGGTTGTGGGGCAGGTCCTGGTAAGACGAAACAGATGCGGCAACTCCTCGAAAATCTCAAAGAACGGATTGCAGATAAGCTCGATGGGTGCGAGATGATGATGGAAGAGGCGCACGCGCTCCCAATTCATCCCCGCAAAAAAATCGCCTTTGACCGCGTGATGCTGGTCGGGGATGCGGCTGGCTTGGTCGTCGGGACGAGTGGCGAAGGTATTTATTGGGCAATGAAAAGCGCCCAAATCGCTGCTGATGTCTTAGTTGAGACTTTGCCAAATACGAGTGAAGAGGCGCTGAAGCTGTATCAAAAACGGTGGTGGAAAGAATACCGTACCATGTACACGTTTTTGCACTGGTTACAACGTTGGGGTTACGGCAACGAGAAGCAAAAAGAAGTCTTCACGGATATGTGCCGCAATATCGACGTGCAGAAGCTGACCTTTGAAAGTTACATGTACAAAAACATGACCCCTGTGCCTTGGGTGGCACAGTTAAAAATGACCGCTGACATTATGGTGTCGCAGGCGCGGCATTATATCGGAGTCGGGAGCTAGGTCTATATGACTGAGGTATTGTCGATGCTATTTCCGGTGCTGTATGCGGTATTTCTGTGGTGGTTTACGACAGGACTCATCATTGCGGTCTTTGGTCGTTCCCAATGGATACTGCGCGTGTGCTTCGGGGGTGCGACACTGGCGATGCTGGTCGCACTCATTAGCATCGTTTTCACACGGCATCAGACCGACCTCGGCGCGGTGTATGCGGCAGTGGCGGCTGGGATTGTGATTTGGGGCTGGCAAGTGGCTGGTTACTATCTCAATTTCATCACGGGGAAACAGTCACGGAAACAAAAAAATCCAATGACGCTCAGTGACCGTTTTTGGGCGGCGTTGCAATCGAGCTTGCATCATGAGTTGGTGGCGGTTGGATTTGGGATTGTGCTCTTTGCGTTGACGTGGAATGCACCGAATCGCTTTGGTTTATGGATGTATATCGCGCTGTGGGCAATGCACGCAAGCGCGAAGCTGAACGTATTTTTTGGGGTGCGCAATTTCCGCATCGAGTTCTTGCCTCAGCATATGCAACATCTGGGCAAGTATCTGAGCAAGCGCGACCAGAACGAATTTTTTCCGTTTGCGGTAGTCTTTGCGAGTGCGTTGGTGCTGGTTCTGCTGTATCAAGCCATCATCCCAGAAGCGACAACTGCCGAACGCGCGGGTTACTTGATGATTGCAACCATGATGACACTCGGCTTGTTGGAACACTGGTTGCTCGTGTTGCCTGTTCCAGCGGCGTTATGGGGCTGGGGCATTCGGAGCTTGCCAGACCGCAAAGATAACGCGTCTCATATTGACCCGCCTGCGTTGCCTTCTGTCCGTGATAGTGGGTTGAAAGGATAGGCATGAAAAACGTACAGCCGACATCCACAACCACATCAGAACGCAGAACGCATCGGCTACCGCGTCCGCAGGGCGTGATGGTCGTTGATGAGTGGGTGGCGCGTCAGCCAAGCGGGGTAGACCCGATTGTGTTGATTCATGGCTGGGGCGGGACAGGGCGCTATTGGCACGCCAGCGCGGAAAAACTGGCAGAGACAGCGCGGGTAATTGTGCCGGATTTGCCGGGAACGGGACGTTCGCAACCTGTGGCTAATGCGCAGGATATGTACGACCAAGTTGAGGCGCTGGTTTTTATGTTGGATGCGCTGAACCTAAAACGGGTGCAACTGGTCGGGCATTCGATGGGCGGGGCGATGAGCCTTTTACTATCGGCTGACCATCCCGAACGGGTATCACGGGCTGTACTGACGTCATTGGCATTGTTCATGACGAAAGAGCAAGAGCAGTTATACAGTTTCGTTATCAAGACTTTCTCGCTGATGATAAAAGTGCGTCCACCGTGGATGACGAATGTGCCGGGTGCGGCGCAGTTCATGGCGAAAGAGTATTTTTACCGCGTGCCAAAAGATAAGCAAATTCTACGCGATGGACTAGAAGATTATCTGAGCTTGGACGAAGGCACGGCGATGGCATGTGCCAGAAACGCAACCGACCAAGCTATCAAAGACGCGGCGAAGAAGGTCAATATGCCGATGATGCTCATTATTGGGCGCGAAGATAAACGCACACCCAATGAAAATGCTGATTTCACAGCCGAGACAATAGGTGATTGTAGCGTGCGCTGGATTAGCGCGTGCGGGCATTTGCCGATGGTCGAGAAGCCGCATGAATATATGCGCTTGTTACGGGGCTTTTTGGATTTGTGACGGATTGACCCTCTACGGACAGCATCTATGCTGTCCCTACGAAAAGAGGGATTTAACAAAGCGTAGGGACGTGCAAAGGCGCGTCCGAGATAAACGAAATTTTTGGAGAAAATATACCGATGGCAATACAGGGGTATACCGCAGAACAATGGCAAGCACGCCAAGATAGCAAGTGGACGATGGTGCAGATGATTCTCGCGCCCTTGCAATTGCTGACCTTTGTCATCAGTTTGGGTTTGATTATTTACTACCTGACCACTGGCAATGGCTACTGGGTCGCTACAGTGAGCGTGTTCATCAAGATTGCGCTGTTATGGGCAATTACGATAACGGGCATGTTCTGGGAACACGATGTGTATGGCAAATGGTTCTTGGCAGAAGAATTTTTCTGGGAAGATTTCATGAATGCTGTGGCGCTAGGGATGCACAATTTGTATTTCATCGCGCTGATGTTCGGCTGGTCAGAACAAGATTTGATGTGGCTGATGCTAGTGGCATATATCAGCTATTTGGTCAATTTTGGTCAATTTTTGGTACGCGGATTGCAATCACGCAAGCAACGTGAGGCATTCCAAGATATAGATGGTATGCAAGTGGTAGAGGGGCAAGCATGACAGATACAACACGGGCAGTCGTCATCCCGCAAGCGGGTTTGGTGGAACTGCAGGATGTCAATTTAAAAGGCGTAGGACCCGATGATGTGGTGGTCGAGACGGCTTTCACATCCATTAGTGCGGGAACAGAGCGTATGTTACTCGCTGGGCAAATGCCACACCCGATGTTACAGCTTCCGGTTGTGCCGGGCTATGAAACCGTTGGACGTGTCGTGCAAGTTGGCGATAATGTCGCAGGTGATTTGCAAGATAGCTGGGTCTATGTCGGTGGCGCACAGTGCTATGACGGGGTTAACGCGGCGTGGGGTGGACAATCATCCCGTCTGATTACCGCCGGACAGCGCGTTGTGCCATTGGGCGATGTGAATCCGCGTCAGGGTGTTTTGCTGGCACTATCCGCAACAGCGTTGCACGGCGTCGATGTATTGAACGTGCAGGCTGGACAGCGCGTGCTGGTCATCGGGCAGGGTCCAGTGGGGCAGATTGCGGCACGCATCGCTAAACAACGTGGTGCGTGGGTAGCAGTGAGTGACCTCAACGATACGCGGCTGGGACTCTCTGAGGCTGACCTCGTGGTGAATGCTGAGGAAAGCAATCTCGCAAAGGCTATCGGTGAGCCAGTAGACGCCATCATCGAAGCAAGTGGGTCAATGGGCGCACTGGCAAGCGCATTGTCGTTACTTGGCAATGGTGGGACAGTGCTATTGCTGGGCTACTATCAGAAACTTGATTTGCCCTACATGCCGTTGTTCTTGAAAGAGGCGAAATTGCTGACTGCGAAAGAATGGGCTTCCGGCGATTTAACGCGCTGTCGGGACATGATAGCGGATGGGTCGTTGGATGTGAGCGCGTTGTTGACGCATAGCATCGGCGTGGAGCAAGTTAGCGAAGCCTACGAGATTGCGCTCAATGAGCGAGATTGTTTGAAGCTCGTGATGGAGTGGTGATAGCCCTCACCCCCCAGCCCCCTGTCCCTCAGGGCGAGGGGGAGCGAAAAGTAACATGTTAAGAAGTAATAGATGAGTAGGGCGGGCATCACCGCAGACAGTGACCGGAAACCAAGAGAGGACATGACATGAGCGCACGGATGATTGCGATTTACGGCAAAGGTGGCATTGGCAAGAGCTTCACGACGTCCAATATCACGGGTAAGATGGCAATGAACGGACACAAGGTTTTGCAACTCGGTTGCGACCCGAAGCACGATTCTTGCAACACCATATTTGATGGGCATAGTTTGCCGACGCTCGGTGAGGTATGGCGCAAGCACAAAGCCGATGGCACAGAAGACCAAATGACCGTAAGCGATGTCATTTTCCGTTCAGAAATTGAACCAGGTGTGCCGATTTATGGATGCGAAATTGGGGGTCCTGATGTTGGGCGCGGGTGCGGTGGACAAGGCATTTCGCACGGGTTCAAGACGCTGGAAAAACTCGGCATGAGCGATTGGGATTTGGATTATATCGTCATGGATTTCTTGGGCGATGTGGTGTGCGGTGGTTTTGCGACCCCGTTAGCACGCTCATTGGCAGAAGAAATCATCATCGTCGTCGGGCATGACCGTCAATCGCTGTATGCGGCGAATAATATCGCTAAAGCGGCGTACTACTTCCAGCAGATGGGTGGGTCAACGCAATTGCTGGGCATGATTGTTAATCGGGATGATGGTACAGACACGGCTGATAATTTTGCGGAAGCAATCGGTTTGCCGATTCTAGCGCGTGCGCCCCTCAACCATGAGGTGCGGGTGCTGGCGGATGCGTGCAAGTTGTCGTTCAGCGTGCCAGAATTTGACACGATGTTCAGCGACCTTGTAGAACGCATTCATAACCGTGAGATTCCGCATTGCAAGACCTTTAAGCCACTGGAATATGACGAGTTCTTAGAAGTATTCAACGCGAGTGAGCCTCCTGGTGCGCCAACGAGTGCTACCGAAGCTGATTTGTTCGGGGCGAAAGCTAAAAAACAATTCTTGCCCGATATTGACCTCATGCCGATGGCGGCGCAGGTCAAAGCGACTGATCCCTTGCAAGCCGAAGTCCAGAAGATGATGGAAAAAATCGGCATTCACGTCACGGGACTCGACACTGACAAGCAAGAAGGGGTGACGGTTATCAGTGGCGCAACCGAAATTCGCGTTGGTGGTACGGATAATCTGGCACAAAAAGCTGAATTTTTGACGGCGCTCTTGGGGACAGGGCAGGCGTTTTCAGAGATTGATGTGCGTTATATCGACGCGCCGAGTTATCAGTGATTTATTTGCCCCAGATTTAAATCTGGGGCTACCCTCCACCTCTTAAAGAGATGGTAGTAGATGAGATAGCGATGTAGTTTAAAAATCAGCTTGGTGATTCAATCGCGGACAACATAGATGTTGTCCCTACGAAGAGTCGTAGCAAAGAATAATTTTGGGCAGAAACATCGCGGACACCCAAAAGGGTGTCCCTACGAAATAGCTACCGAGTTGATAAATAAACAGAATAGATGATGAGATGGAGCAAGGCAGATGACACGCGAGATTGACCTGCTGTATTTGAACGATATTTTGGTCAACAGAATGAAAGTGAAACGGCAACCAGTGGCGATTACGTATGTGCGCGAGGGACAGACCTTGCCGGATGTATATGAACCTGTGAATGTCGTGGCGTGTCAGATTGTGCGTTTGGCAGAGATGGGACGTGCTATCTATGTGGATGCGACTCATCATGATTGCCGCGTCGGGCAGTATCATCTGGGGCTAGAAAAAACCGATGACCCGTTCATCACAGAGGGCGAATATTTGACGTCCGCACAGGGTTTCTTCACCGAAGAGGGTGCGCGGTGTAATAAGAAACAAAGCTATTCATTGCCAGAAGGCAGTATCACGGCACTCGCGGCGGCGGCACTCAACGCTGTTCCCGACACCGTCGATGTCGATCTTGTGGTTTGCATCTGTAATGCGCAACAGACGATGCAAATTGCAGGCGCGGCATCGGTACGCGAAGGGACATTCCCGCATGGGGAGTTAGGCGCGTCGGCATGTTCGTCCATTTTTGCGGCGCCTTGGCACACACAAAATAGTGTGTTTGCGCTCGGGGATGGGGGAGGACGGGCATTCAATCGGGTTGCCGTGGGCGAGATGTTTGTTTCGATTCCGAAGCATCATCTACGCTATATCATCGAACTGATGGAGAACTTCAGCATCAATCCGCAAAAAATGCGTGAAGTGATTATGCCATCGTATGCACCGCAAGCAGTCAATCAATCAACCGTAGAGGAGTAAACCATGGATAATGAGATTTTCGTACAAATTACGGGTATCGTTCTCTGTTACGGACCGTTGGCACTGGTGGTGCTAGGGTTCATCGGGTTCGCTTACCTGACCGATGCTGATGTCGGACGTCGTTATTTGCGTCGTCTTGATGACCGCACAGAAGAAGAAATGCCAGATGGTCCGTTGAGCGTACTGATTACCGAGCCAACAGAAGCTAAAACACCGAGTGGCTCGCGGGTGATTATCACCCCACCGGGTACAGAGGTTTCGTAGATAGTTGTCAGTGGACAGTCGTCAGTTTTCAGTAGATAGCAATTCGTTGTCAGAATACTGGGGGCTGATGGGTGAGGGAGGCGTTTACGTCTCCCTTACATGGCTTGTTTGAAGTTTGCGGACAACATAGATGTTGTCCCTACAGAGGTACATCGTCATTGGTTTAGGCGAATGACACGACGCTAAAGAAATAGAGTTATTCACGAAGCAATAGAGGGGCTTGTATGAGCAACATTGACGCTAATGCAGAACAGAAGAGCCAAGGCAAACCGTGCCAGCTACACCCACAGAGTATGTGTCCAGCATTCGGGTCGTTGCGGATTTTGACCCGTTTGGAAGGCTCACATCCGGTGATGGCTACCGACACAGGTTGTCTATATGGCTTAACCTTTGTGACGCATTTTTACGGTGCGCGGAAGTCGATTGTGGCGGCGCATCTTGGCACAGAAGAATTGATGGCAGGAGAGGTTGTGGAAGGCACACGCGATGCAATTGAGGTTGCGGCACAGGAACCAAACGCCCGTTTGATTCCGGTGGTTTCGTTGTGTGTAGCAGAAACGGCTGGCTTGCCAGAAGAAATGTTACCGAAGAAAGTAAACGGTGCGGATGTGGTATTGGTGCGCGTGCCTGCATACGCCATTCACTCACATCCAGAAGCGAAAGACATCGCTATCAGTGCGCTGTTGAACCGACTCGGTGATACAGAGTTGCCAAAACAGAAGAAAACGCTGGTTTTGCTGGGTGAGGTTTTCCCCGCAGACCCGCTGGTTATCAATGCGACCCTGCGTAAGATGGGCGTGGAAGACACGATTACGTTACCGGGTCGTTCGATTGATGATTTACACGTGGCGGCGAGTGTGGGCGCGGTAGCTCCCTTGCATCCGTTCTACAAAGAAACCATGCAGACCTTCCGTAACTGGGATATTCCCGTGGTGGGTGGTGCGCCTGTCGGGGCGAGTGGATCCTATGCGTGGTTGAAATCTATCGGCAAGTTGCTGAATCTTGACCCTGAGTTGGTCGATCAAGTAGCAGACGAAGAACGTGCCAAAGCCGAAGCGATTCTGGCGGCAAATGACCTGACAGGTGCGAATATCATCGTATCCGGTTATGAAGGCACAGAACTCGCCTATGCGCGGATGCTCGTAGAAGCGGGCGCAACCGTGCCGTATGTATCGACCTCCATTGGCTCGTCACCATTGGTATTGCCTGATGAGTTGTGGCTAAAACAACGTGGCACACAGCAAGTTGTCTATCGTAAAACACTCGAAGATGATATGCGTGCGCTGGATGACTATGATGTTGACCTCGTTTTCGGCACGACACCGTTCTGTGCGGAAGCGAAAGATAGAGGTATTCCGGCTGTCTACTTCACGAATCAGTTGGCATCGCGCCCCTTCTTCTTGACAGGTGGCATGGCGGCAACCTTGAGCTTTGTAAAGAATATGCTCTCGCGTGAAGACAAGTACAAATGGATGCACGATTTCTTTGAACTGGAGGTCATCAATGGCTAAGGTCATACGTGATTTGAGCGATACCAGCAGTTACTGGGCGGCTATCTGGGCGATGTGTCCGATGCCGGATGTACACGTTATCTGTGATGCGCCGATTGGGTGCTTTAATCTGGTAGCTACTGCTGTGCCGGATTACACCGATAGCGTACCCCATATCGAAAATGTGACGCCCTCTGTCATCACGGAGCAAGAAGTCGGCGGGTCGGGTACAGGCGAAGCGGTTTTCCGCACTTATGAAGGCTTGCGCGACGAAGGCTGGCTAGAAGGCAAAAAGCTGATTGTGGTCAGCACAGCCGAGAGCGAGATGATTGGCTCTGACCTGAGTGATTTGGTCAGCAAAATGGGCGAAGGCACAACCTACTTCCACAGTGAATCGTTATCTGACGATGAGCATGTAGGGCGTGACCGTGTGTTGACATGGCTATGGGATAACTATGGCGAAGGCAACACGGACGGCATCGAACAAGAAGCCGGACTGGTCAATATCATCGGTCCAACTTATGGCTGTTTCAATAGCCCATCGGATTTGCACGAAGTCAAGCGCCTTATCGAAGGGGCGGGCGGACGTGTGAATATGGTGTTTCCGTATGCGTGCGAACTGAAAGACATCACGAACCTAGCAAAAGCACAGGTCAACGTGATTATGTACCAAGAGTTCGGGCATACCCTAGCAGAAAAACTCGGTCAGCCATCGCTACATGCGCCGTTTGGCATTCGTGGCACGACTAAATTTTTGCAACAACTGGGTGACTTACTCGGCACCCGCGACCAAGCCAACGCTTTCATCACCCAAGAGCGTAAAAGCACGTTGCAGGTGGTATGGGATTTGTGGCGCGGTCCGCAGAGTGATTGGTTTCCGACGACAAGTGTCGGGATATCAACCACACGCACGTATGCCGAAGGGTTGCAGAGTTATCTAGGCGATGAATTGGGGATGCCTATCTCATTCGTCGCACCGCGTCCGCGCAAAGTGGACGAGATGAACAATCATGATGTGCGCAAAGCGATTCATGACAATCCGCCGACGCTGGTTTATGGCTCTATCAACGAGCGCATTTACATGGCAGAAGCGGGCGCGAGTCGCTCGGCATTTATGCCTGCCGCGTTCCCTGGCTCGATGGTTTGCCGGAGCGTTGGCACGCCGTTTATGGGCTATCGTGGCACGGTGCATCTGATTCAAGACATCGTGAATAAACTGTATGACGCGCTCTTTGGCTTCTTGCCTTTGGATTCGGCATACAGCAAAGCACAGGGCAGTGGCATGGCGGGCGCGGTCAAACCTGCGCAAGTCGGCGACAAGGGCAATATGCCTTGGCAAGCAGACGCACAAGAAGTTCTCGATAAGGCGCTGGATAAATTGCCTTTCTTGGCACGTATCTCGGCAAGTCGGGAATTGCAGATGCGCGTAGAGACGGAAGCGAAAGCAAACAACCTGCAAGAAGTGACCGCAGAATTGGCGATGTCCGTTCTAGCGGCACAAGCAGACTAAGGCACAACCAACAATGAACGACCTGATGAAACCGCTATACTGGCTCATAGACCTATTTTACGGGTTTAGCACGCGGGTTATCCAACCGGTACAAACTTGGTTTGGCAATCATCCCCGCACCGCTTTCTGGCTGAAAATTTTCCGGCTGGGCTTGATTCAGTTCGGAATTGGCTTATCACTCGCACCTATCAGTGGGGCGCTTAACCGCGTCCTCATCACGGATTTACAGATTCCGGCAGTCGCAGTGGGCTTACTGATTGGCGCTCACTACTTCATCTCGCCGATACGGGCGATGGTCGGGTATCGCTCGGATAAAGCGCGTTCAAATGGCACATGGCGCACGCCCTATGTTGTTTTGGGGGTCATGTTGACGTTTGGGGGCTTGGTCTGTACGCCATTTGCGCTGATTCTGCTGGGTGGTAATGGTATCATCGGGTTCTATCCGGCACTGCTCATCTGTGTGTTGATATTCCTCGCTTATGGCGCGGGTATCAATATCTTGGAAACCGTGTATCTCGCTCTCGTGAGTGACATCACACCTCAAGAAGACCGAGGTAAGGTCATCACCTTGTTGTGGATGATGCTGATTCTCGGCACGGTTGTCAGCGCGATTGTGGTCAGTGCGATGCTCGTGGATTACTCGCATATTCTGTTGATTCAGGTGATGCAGGGTAGCGCGGTCATCATGGTTGCCCTGACGTTCATTGCGCTATTCGGGCAAGAACGCTTGCGTCCTGATGGTAGCATTATCTCTGAGCTAGAAACGGTGCGCGTGCGCCTTTCGCTGTGGGAGAGTGTACGTCAGTTGAGCGGTCAGAAAGCCTTGCAGAGCTTATTCGCTGTGATTTTTATAGCGACGATGGCATTTGCAACGCACGATGTCTTACTAGAGCCGTATGGTGGACAAGTGCTGGGTATGAGCGTATCCGAAACAATGCAACTGACAGCGCTTTGGGGCGTGATGACGATTGTTGGGGTGGGGTCCGCTGGGGCGATGCTCTGGCGTAAAGCCGCACCAGCGATGCTCATCGGGCTAGGGTGCTTTGTCGGGGTGCTAGGTTTTGGCATGGTGGGCGCATCGGACATCCACAGCGTTAATCAGTTCCGCTTTGGCGTGGGCATGATTAGCATGGGGCGCGGATTGTTCGTGGTGGGCAGTGTGATACTCGTGATGTCGCTAGTAGACATCAGCCATGCGGGGTTGTTCTTAGGTATCTGGGGCATCGTACAAGCGATTGCACAGGGTATCGGGGTCATTGGGGGCGGATTTATGCGCGATTTTGCCCAATGGCAGTGGAATAATGTCGCACTAGGGTATAATGTAGTGTATCTATCGTCGTTATTCTTGTTAGTGAGTGTCGTCTTTCTGCTGGCGTTCCGTCTGGGTCAGCAGCTTCAAGTCAGCGAAATTCGTATGCCTTGGAGTGGGGTGGAAGAAATTCCAGCGGATCAGCTTGTATTCTAACGTTTACTGATGCTATGCAGGAGGCAATCATGGCAAAATTACGGACGATGGTTTTAGGCATCATCACCGCACTCATCTTAGTGGCTTGTCAGGGACCCGCACAGGATTTATCTCCGACGGGTACAGAGACGATTGACGATGTGGTGGTCGTGCGCGACGTGCAATATCGTGAGGGACGCATTGTAGGTCCACGTTATGAGTGGTCAATTGACGTACCCGCAGAATGGGTTGGCGAGTTTTATACAGAGAGCAATGGTAGCACGGTTGTTTTCTTCTTAGGTGAAGAAGGCGATGGCGCACAGCTTTTCCGTATTGAGGCGTTATCGCTTGACCAGTATTGGGCGCAAAATGGCAGTTATCCAACACAATTCGTCAACTTGGCAAATGAATACAATACGTACTTCACGTATTATGCGCCGATTGATGCTTTTTATAGTGGCTTGGACGACGAGGTATACGATGCCATTCTCGCACAAGTGCCGGATGTACTAGCGACATTCAGTGTAGAGCCTGTCGTCGGTATGCTGACGGCATTCGACGCTAATCTTGATATTGTCCAACAATAAGGTGGAGGTACAGACCCATGCCTGAGTATAATTTCTTTCAATATGTACTGAGTCCAGCGTTTCTCATTACGACAGCCTTTTTGCTGATTCCGTTTGGCTTGCTCGGTTTGAGCGTGTTGCTGACTTGGCTTGAAAATGGCGATAAAGTAGCAGCACTGGAAGCTGAAGAACGTCAGCGGATGGCAGAGTTGCGTGCGGCGCGGCGTGCGCGTGCGATTGCGCGTAAACAACGTCAGCAGAGTGCATCGTAATAACGACCGATAGACAATTCGTGTAGATCATCAAACCGCCCAACTCGGTAGTGAGTTGGGCGGTTTTTCATGTCCTTCGCTATTTCTCCCCTACAGTGCTGATGTATAGGTTAACTCCTTATATAAGCCTGCATATTGAGCAAAGAAGTTGTAGTCATCACTATAAGCTGTCTATTTTACAGCGGTGGCACTCAAACAATATTAAATACCAATTAATACATTTTAATTGGATTTAACATAACAACTTTAAATAAACTTAAAGTTGTTATAATATATATTTATGTTTAAGAAAAAAGGTGAAGAATAAACATGCGTAATTTTGTTGACTGGGTAATAGAGGAGCGGATTGTTTTTGCCAATATTGAAGGCGATTTGTCTATTGAGGAATGGGCAGACTTATGTAGCCACATTTTAGAACATATTGAAAGCACATCCTATCATGTACACATCATTTTTGACTTTCTAAATATGGGCAAACATCCGATTAACGTTGTGAAGATTCATGAGGCTGCTGTTTGGGCAGGACATGAACGTGTTGAGTCTGTGAATTATCTTACGCACAGCGCACTAATCAAGTTTCTTGGAAGTTCTGTGATGTCTAAGGCTTTTGTGAAGCGATTTGACCGTGTTACTACGCTTGAAGAGGCTTTCTCAAATATCAAAGGTGTCGACACATCTATCACACAATCTCTTAGTGACTTACAGAAAGCTACTGATGCGCTCCGACAAAAAATCTAACTGTTTCTTATCGACTTCTATCGTGAATAACATGCCTCTGATGCGTACAGTTACGTGTCTTCAACGTCAGCAGAGTGCATCGTAAGTAGCGATAGACAATTCGTGTAGATAATTGAACCGCCCAACTGAGTAGTGAGTTGGGCGTTTTTTGTGTTTGCTGTTTCACCCTCACCCTAAATCCCACTCCCTCAGGGCGATGGACTTTTGTAGCACTAATGTATAGGGAATCATAAAGGACAGCCACATTGGGCTGTCCCTACAGCGTGCTTACGATATATTTTTGTGTGTTACATAGTGTACTTTACTTTCATTTCTCGGTTTGAGATATAGCATCAAGAAATGCGGTAACACTCTGTAAATATCGTCTGTTTGCACCTGTGAAACTACCTATAATTACTCTTATTCCAACCATGTCTCTCTTCTGAAGCATATAATATATGCTCCATTTTATGAGACTGTAACCATAATTTCTTCCAGTGGATTCTATCAGGTATTTTAGTGCTTGCTCTTGTTCAAGAAGACCATACTCACGTCTTTGCTGTGTAGACCAATCTTCTTGAAGTGAAACCATTGTCACGAAATCCTGATTTAATTTCATCGTTAATCCCAATGATGTTGTTGATATGTTTTACGTTGTTATTCGACTACATAACTTAACAAAAAAACAAAGTTTTATTGAAGATACTCCAATGATAACCTTTTAACCGTCATTACATGTAAAAGTAGTGAGTGGGGCGGTTTTAAAACTTGCCACTCATAAATTAGGATGTTGATAATTCGATATAAACATTTGCAGGTTCTTCAGCAATAAGTGAAGGTTCTCCTCTTTCGAGAAAATCTTTTTGTATACGCGATATTCCTCACTTAGAATTTCAAAATCATCCTTGATATAGACTCTGTAATTTCTTTTTGTTGGGTCTTCAAATATACCTGCAGACATAATTGTTATTCCTAAGTTTTTTCTATCTACAGCATTTAGCCTGTATGTAGCATCATCTGGCTCAGGAAATTGAGTTTCTGCGCATGGCACGTCCACTGTAGTGCCAAACCACATCGTTATATTGATTGTACAGGTCTTATTGTTGAGAAAAATTTTAAATCGACACAAGTTCTTGTCAGGCTTTTTTGTGCAATTATCTTCTTCCTCACCTATCCAACTGTATCCGATTTGCAATAATTCATCTTTAATTGCCACTATTTCCTGACACATTGAAATACATCCTGATAAATGCTGATAAGACATATTTTACAACAAGTCAAAAATACGAGGATACCGTTATTGGCATCCTCGTTGGTTATATTTGACAAACACGTTCCATTAGATGCCGAACAGGATGATGTAGCTCAGGAAGCCTGTGACTGCGCCGATGTGCAAGAATGAAACGCCGCGAGTGTTATCTGTGCCGAAGACGAGCATAGCAAGTGTCGCGGAGAAGATGAGTTCGCCAATTGGAATCATATTGAATTGGGTATCGCGCAGGAAATCGAACACGCCGATAGAAATCATTGCCAGCACAAACGAGACGCCAAAGGATACGAGCTTGTTGTGTGCGAAGAAAGAGAGAGTATCGTCGCGCATATCGGATTTGTAGATAGCGAGTGTGCCGAGTAGGGGCAAAATTGCCGCCGCTAAACTCCGAATACCTTGAGACATATCTGTGACCATGCCATTGTAAATATATGCGAGTCCGAACAGGAGCAAGAAAACGGGCAAGCCGTAGACGATACCGACAATCAGGACTTGGGACAAAATGTCTGCGATGATATTTTCGTTTTTGAGTTTCATGATGTTCATAGTGGTGTTCTCCTCTTGGATTTGTTGAGTTTGCATGTCTGTTTCAGCATTTTTGCGATAAGCGGCGAGAATAATATCTTCGGTTTCGGTGAGCGGGACACCGAAATCTTGCAGACGGTCTTGGACTTCGACATCGCTAAAGCCTTCCGCGAGCCATTCACGAGCGCGGAAAACGAATTTATCAACAGGGTGTGCTTGGGTTGCCATCAGTAAATCTCCATATATGTTTTTGTCATCTGTAGCAGTATGACAGACGATTTTGTTCATCCAAAGTTACTACGAGCAGAAACTTTTATTGGTGGATTGCAGTACACTATAGGTAATGCACTACGCGCAGTGACTATTTTTCGGAAAAATGAATTTTGGGGTGATACATGAACGATGACCGTCAGCAATGGATAGCCGATTTAGCAGAGCGTGATGACCCGAGTAAACGCTATGGGGCGGCGCAACAATTAGGACGCTTGGGGGCAGAGATTTTGCCGACGCTGGTTGACCTCATTAAAAATGACTCTGCTAGGCGCGAAGGGGCGGCACACGCACTGGCACATGTGCGGGATGATGAAGCGACTGCGCCTGTGATAATTGCGCTGTTAGGGGATGGGCGTGACAGCGTGCGGGGTGTGGTGGCGAGTGCGCTAGAAGAAATGGGCGACCGTGAAGATTTGACAAATGCTTTGCACAACGCATTTAACAACGAACCTGACGCGGGTATTAAAGGATTGGTCATGCTTCATATGTCACCAGACCAATTGTACCCCTTGTTGGATAGCATTCTGGCGCTTGGTGAGGATGAAGACAGTGGCTTGCAGGATATGGTTGCTGAGGTGCTAGGCGAGAAAATGAGCTATGCGGCGGGTGTCACGGATGAAGACAAAGAGCGCATGGCGAAAATGTTGGCCAAGCTGATGCGCGATGAGAAAACACAATTTCAGGCATCACGTTCGATTCGCTTTACGAACCATCCGTCTATCGCAGAAGATTTGGTTGCGCTCTATGACGATTTAACACAAGTCAGTCAGGGCTATGTGATGGATGTGCTTGCTTACATGGATTCGCCAGCCGTTGATGACAAGTTATGGCAGATTTTGCAGGCAAGCATCGCAGAGGGGGCGATTAATCATCAGGTGCTATCAACCATGATACTGCGTGGAGACCCACAGGTAGAAGCTATAGTCGTGCCAACATTGCGCGATAGTGATTGGCGACTACGGTCAAGAGTTGCAGACGGCTTTCGGTATGGCGAGCATACGTTTCCAGCACTGGTTGATGATTTGGCGTCTCTCATGCTAGACGAATATGAAGCAGATATAGACATAAAAGCCTTACGTCCGTTGATAGTTGCGCTGGTGTATGCGGGAAGGGCAGAAGCGATGCCTCATTTAGCACCGCTATTGCAGAGCGATGATACTGATTTGCTGTACACGATAGCGCAGATTTTGTGGGGCATGGAAGACGCGTTTATCGTTCCGACGATTACGCCACTGACACGATATACCGATGAGCAAGTAGCGACCACAGCATTAAATGCGCTGGGGAGTACGCGACATGCTGATGCGATTGCGCCCCTGAAAGCGGTCTTGGAAGGCGATAATCCAGACCGTCAAAAGACGGCGGCTGGGATGTTAAGGCGCTTAAAGTTGCCCGAAGCGGATGCGATTTTAAAACAATGGAATAATCAGGAATAAAAAAGCCTCTCGTGTCGGAGAGGCATTCGTTTTCTAGACATTTGGGAATACTTGTGTGAACTCGGTTTTGCTCTCTGCAATAGAATCGCTGATGAAGCGTCCGTCACGGCTGGCTATCAGCACGCCCCCTTGCTTGTTAATCACCAGTTCGCCTAGATGCTTGATGAGCTGGTTGATTTGCTGGCGCATAATCATCATCACATCTTCCCACACGACATCATCCGGTAGCGAGGGTTCGCGCAGGTCGCGGGTTGTCTCTAGGTAGTCCATGGCGGGGTCAACATCTGGGAAAACGAGCGCACTGGGCAAGTCGTGGCGTACAATCGCAAAGAAGCGTTTCGAGAGCATACGAACGCCGTTTTCGAGTGCAAAACGGTCTGTGGGCATTTCTGGCGCACGGACGGTTGCAGCTCCACTGCGCGTTAGCAAGACGATGGCGCGGCGCATCAAAACTTGTAATTCGGGCATGGTACTCATGCTGTTGGTCGCTACGGCGAGGATACCACCAGGCGCAAGCACACGCTGGAACTCTGCCAAGCCGGCATCAATATCATCAAGATGGTGCATCATATGATTTGCCATGATCACATCGAAGCTATTATCTGGAAAAGGCAATTTTTGGGCATCAGCCAACGTCAAACGCCGTTCGGGATAGAGCGGGTGATGTGTGATCATGGGCGCGAGTAAATCCATACCGACATACTCAAATTCGCGGTCTTTGGCTTTCATTTTGGTGTAGTACAAACCATTACCACAGCCGACATCAAGGAAACGTTCGCCACCTTGCCAAGGGATGCGTTCTAGCACCCATTCCGCAAAGCTACGGTCTGGGACGGTGTATTTATCATGAATATCTTGGCGAATGCGCAGGGGGTCATCCGTCGTGAAGTGTTTTTTTAACAAGTCTTTTTGTGATTCAGAAGCCATAATCGTCCTAATGGGTGTATTGCCGCGAACGGTCAGTCGTCTTTGTTTAACTATACTACTGGAACGGTTTTACGCAACATGCGATTGTGTTAATTGATAAGATGTTGGTAGGCGTTGACCTCCCCCAGCCCCTCTCCCGCATTCGTTCCTCACTTCGGAGAGGGGAGTTTCGTGTGTTTTCGCTTGTTTGGAGGAAATAAGACCTACTCAATTCATATCTTTAGCACGATACCAGTATACATGATGCGTTGTGAATCCGAGTTTAGCATATAAATGAATTGCTGGAGCGTTGTTGGCAACGACTTGTAGATAGGCGATTTCTGCACTTTTGTTTTTGCCCCATGCCAGCAATTGGCGCACTAGGCGTTCGCCGATGCCTTTGCCTCGCTGGTCAGGATGGACGACAATATCAAACAAGCCGACATGATAGTCTTCGTAAACTGCCAAACCAACGGCGCTATCATCTATCCAGCCGAAGCACATTTCGACACGGTTAGGTTGCGTGAGCATGCGTTGGGCAACATCTGTATATTTTGTGGGGACACTGTTCCATTTTCCCCATGCGAATAGCCAATCTGTTTGTAAAGTATCGGTATAGTGAAACGCCTCGTCGGGTGTGGATACCAAGGCAGAAAGCGGGGCAGTTTGTACAAACGTGCTACTAGAACGTGTGTAATTGCGTTCATCTAAGGCATTATCGAGCATCGTCGGCTGGTGAGCGGGAGTGAGGCGGAAAATACAGGGTAGGTCGCGCTCGGCATACCATGCTTCACAGTAGGCAATTTTCTCGCTGAGTGGCAATTTATTGTCAGAGAGCGGTTGGACACTATTAGCGCGACGGGTATAACCTTCGGAGGCGCGTAAAATCCAGCCATCGTAGATTTCTGTTTCGAGTGCTTGCCATGCTCTTAGGGAAATGTATTCTATCTGCCGTATCGCGTCCATAAGGTTACTTTCTATCAATTTAAACACTTATATAATGCGATGTTCGTCTTAGCCTGTTATTATAACGGAGACTACATACACAAGCACACAATAGGAGAAAACACACATGGCACGTTCGGCAGAAGCACGCTGGGAAGGTACGCTCAAAGAAGGTACAGGTAATTTGAAGCTCGGCAGTGGTGCTTATGAGGGTCAATACAGTTTCAGCTCCCGTTTTGAAGAAGGCACAGGCACAAACCCAGAGGAATTATTAGGTGCGGCACATGCGGGTTGCTATAGCATGGCATTGAACGCGGCACTCGAACGCGCAGACCACCAGCCAGAATACGTCCATACAACGGCAAATGTTCATATGAGCCGTGTGGACGATGCGCTGACGATTACCAAGATTGACCTTGTGGTAGAGGCAAAGATTCCGGGCATTGATGAAGAGACGTTCATGGAATTTGCTAACGATGCCAAAGAAAATTGTATCATAAGCCGTGCGATTAATGTTGCGGAGATGACACTGGATGCGACGTTGGTGAGCTAGGTTTTTACTTGCTTACTAAGCCTCTCTGCCATTGTGGTAGAGAGGCTTTTTTGTTGTGAGGTGAAAAGGCAAAGGTAAAAGGTGAAACGGGGTTGGTTCGATAGGCTTGGGTGCTTGAAAATCAGTGTCCTGTATAGAAAGCGTTTTCGGACAGGGCAAGCCATTTTCTCTACAGATGATACTGAAGAGCGAACGCCCAGAAGGGCGTCCGTACAAAGTGTTGCTACTCTAAATTAGCTGTCGAGTTTTTTGATGGGAATTTGTATTTGGCGCAGTTGGTCTGCTTCAGCAACAGCAGGGCTGAGTGCGAGGTAACTAATACGTGCGGGTGGCACGGGTTCGTAGTCATTTTGTGCCATCCACATGAAGGCGAGGCGCATGGTTTCTGGCATGCCTTTGTCGCCACCATATGCGCCTTTGTGCATTACTGTGAGGGCTTGTTCAACGGCTGGCACTGTGCGCACAGTGAATACGGCATCCCCGACTTTTACTTCGCCATCATAATCGTCTGCTACCACAAACGCGATTTCAAGGTCTTCGAGATAGCGTTCGTATTCATGTTCGTTAAATACCATCACGTAATCATGCACGAGAGGCACATCTGCTTTGCGTACAGCGGCGCTGGCTTCTTCAAAAAATTGGCGGGCGCTGGCATCATCTGCCCATGTTGCTTTATAGCTGAGGATGCGGGTTGCTTCGATTGGTTTTACAGTCATATCAAGGTCAATCATTTTATTCTCCTGCTCTAGTAAGCGTAAGTGAAAATCTATGTGTCGCACACGTTCGATTTGTACTTCGATACCGTGCTGGATTTCCGTGCGTTTGAGCTTGAGCATCATCTCAATTTGTGCGGTGGTTATGTTGTCGTGCATCAAGTCACCGATTTCTTCTAGCGATAGCCCTAGTTCTTTGAGCGCCACAATCCGATTCACTTGCTCAACCTGCCGCACGGTATAGTAGCGATAGTTTGTGAATGGGTCTGTGTATTCGGGTTCGAGCAAGCCCAATCGCTCATAGTAACGTAGGGTCTGGGCAGAGATTTGACACAAGCTGGCAAACGCGCCGATTTTGTACACCAGGTAACTCCTCAAGCATGCTTAACTGTTTACAGTATGCACCTTGTAGTTGCTATAGAGTCAAGGAAATGGGGGAGATTAGGGTGAAATTGCAAAGATGAAAGGTAAAATTAACCGTTCCTCTAGCCCCTCTCCAACTGTTCGTTTCTCACTTTGGAGAGGGGAGTCTATTAGTATTTTTCGGATATGACAGAAAAAAATGAGTTTTAGATGGTTAGGAGATGCAAAAACGGGACAGACGTCATACCTGTCCCGTGTGGTTTAAAGCGTGTGTGTTGGTTTAGAAAGCAACCGGAATGAAGCGGTAGCTATCGCCGTCTGCGATGATGTGACCGGTGCCTGGGAAGCTGAAGTGGTAACCGAATACGGGTATACCTTCGGTAGCTGCTATATTGAGTAGCATAGTACGGGATTCGATTGCCATATCTGGGTCTGCATCGAAGCCGAATGTCCATTCTGGGTTTGATACAGTGGAATGGATATTGACCACAGCATCTACGAAGTGAATCATACGCGCACCTGCCGTTTGAATCAGGAAGGCATTGTGTCCTGGTGTATGACCAGGTGTAGCGATGGATTGCACACGCGGAATCACTTCATCACCACTGTTATAGAGTGACAGTTGACCAGCTTCTTCTACTGGTGCGATTTTGCTGAGTGGACCTGCACCGAAGCTATCGGCGTTTGCTTGCAAGGCGTCGTATTCTTCTTGTGGGAAGTAGTAGGTTGCATTCGGGAAATTAACTGTGCCATCTTGGCTGTAGCCGTTGGTGTGGTCTGGATGCCAGTGCGAACCAATGATAGCCGTCACGCCATCTGCGCCGATACCGAGTGCATCGAGGGTAGGGATGAGCTTGCCGACGCCAACGCCGTTACCTGTATCAAAAATAGCTGTAATATCGCCAACCTGCATCACCAAAACAAGGAAGGT
Source organism: Chloroflexota bacterium (assembly GCA_038522085.1). GTDB lineage: Bacteria > Chloroflexota > Anaerolineae > Aggregatilineales > Phototrophicaceae > JAUZRW01. Next base: position 16,465 of record JBCBKJ010000019.1, on the reverse strand, counting down.
ATTGGTCACAGTTTCGCCATCTTCATTGAGTAGGTTGAGGTTTGCGAAAAATTCTTGCATATCAGCGGCTTCTTGGTTCGCGCCCAAGAACGCGGCTGGGAGTGGTCCTGCATTATCACTGACGACTGTCATGGTTGCATCACCGAGCATGAAACGGTAGTAGGCGGCGACATCTTCGCTTGTTGGGCTGATTTGTGCTTTTGCGGGGCTACTGTTGAGTGTCAGCAGACCTGCGCCGAGCATGCCAGCGCCTAAACCTTTGAGCAAATCACGACGGGAAACCTGTGGTTTATTCATCTGAATGTGTGTCCTTTCAATTAGACATGGTTTTACAATGAGATCCTATCCGTGAATTTGTATCTATGGGGTGTGGCTATGTATGCACCCATGCGGGACGACACACAGGTCGTCCCCTAAAATGGCATCTCTATGGATAGGTATTAACTGTAATCATGGCAACGATAGCAAGGACATCTAACATACAGATGAACTGTTGTTATGTATTTGACTAAAGACGGTTAAGGACAGTCATAAGACGGCTTAACAACCGTCCGAGATAGCGCCAATAGAAACGCAGGCTATGGGGTTTGGCTTTTTTACGTACCCGTTGCTGACGAATACTTTTGGCTAGGCGTGCTTTGTATGCTGTGCATTGATAATCTTGCTGGCGATGGGTGAGATGATATTCGAGCAAGTTGCTATCCATGAAAACGAACTCCGTTGGTGTGTGTTTGGTTCATTCTCAGCGTATAGCAAGGGAGGAAAAAGCAGGTATCATTTCAGTAAAAACGGAATTGTTGGGGACATTGCCCAGTCTAGGGTGAATCCATATGAAAAGTTCAGGAGTTTGACGGCGACATTTGGATAAAACACGAACACGCTATTAATTCAGAAGAGAATTTTTTCAGGTAGTAGAAATATTATTTTGTGCTTTACGCGCTTCTTCAAGTGCCTCTTGTTGTGTATCCACGAATATAAAATCACGTTTTGAGATCTTATCGAGCATTTTGCCGATGTACTGTGCGATTTTGTCACTCTTAATACAGATATAAGCTGTGATGCGTTCATCTATGCGAGCCACATCAGCCAATCCGCTAATTGACAGTGGGAATTTCTTCACGTTTGTCATATCGACGATGACACTATAGCTATCGTACTGTTGTTTGTCAGCGAGTTCGCTAATCTCCAGTGAACTCTTATTGAGTGCTTCCAAGTCAATCGTACCATCCCACGTCGCTTGGTAAATATGTGGTTCAACATGCTTAATGGTTACAGACATTATGTTGTGTCTCTCTGCACGGTGTAGATTGGGATGATATACATTAGTATATCATTCATGACTTTTCCAGACAGAGGTTATGGGTGTGCTGGCATTTACAGGCAACGACATTGCGTTGCCTTTATAAAACGATTTTTCGGGCTGATAAAGACACGAATAGCTTAACTTTACACCTACGGGGACGCCAAGAATGGCGTCCTTGCAAAGTGATGTATTAAGTTAGCGGACAGAGACGCTATTTTGCTCTTTACGAGCTTGCTTGAGGGCTTCTTGGGGCGTATCCACAAATACAAAATGGCGGTGTGAGAGCTTATCGAGCATTTTGCCGATGAATTGTGCTGTCTTATCGCCTTTGATGAAGACATAAGCAGTGATGCGCTCATCTGAACGCGCAATATCGGTAAGTCCGCTAATCGACAGCGGGAATTTTTTCGCCTCAGTCATATCTGTGATAATCGTATAGCTACCATATTGTTGTGTATCAGCAAGCGCCCTAACTTCATCTAAACTATCGGCTATCGCTTCAAGCGTAATATTACCTTGCCATGTTGCTTGGTAGATATAAGGTTCAAGATGTTGAACTTCAATAGGCATTATGTATGTGTCTTTCTGTTTGTGGGTATGTATTCGAATTATTTACTTTAGCGCGTCGTTAATGACCTTTCCAGATAGACATTAGACATATGTTGTTTTGCTATCAAAATCACATAAATATTTATTGTAAATTCGCGTAGCAGGAGCCGGACACGCAGAAGCGTGTCCAGACGAAAAATGAGGTTGTGTCATGCGAAGTCGATGCGGATGCCTGTTTGGGTGCAGGCGTGCCATGCGAGGGCAGTGGCTATGACGGTATCATCGTGTATGCCAGCGGGTGCGCTGTAGCGATAGCGTCCGGTTGGTAAGCGTTCGAGTTGATAAGACGCGAGTTCTGATAGCAGGGTATCATCAGGCAAGAGTGCGAGTTCGCGTTGTTCGATGGCGAGCGCAAGCCCTTCAATGAGTGGTGGCTTACTGCGTGCTGTGGTCATGAAGGGGCGCACAGGCAAGCCATCACGTTGTAATTGTTCGATGATAGGTGTGCCGATGCTATTTGCCTCTGCCCAGATGACGGCTGGTTGCCATTTTTGCGCGAGAGCAGTCAGACGAGCGCGTTGCAGGTGATAGTCAATTTTATTGAAACGGTCTATGGCGACCATCTCGCGTGTATCACTATCAACCACGACTAACACCGTATAATCTTGCTCTTTGCCCCAATCGACGCCCATCACATAGCGATGTGTACGGTCATACGATGGATTGCGCGGAGCAGTTGCCGCGTCGTGAATCCCCCGAAAGACAGCGCCGGAATCATCGAGAAATTCTGCCATGTATTCTTCGCGGAAAGTGCGTTCGGTAGTGGTGCGCCGTACCTCTTGAATTTCGTCCCATGCGACCAACGGATTCGCCCACGATGGAAAACGGAAGCTCTGCCAATCGGTTTCGGCTGGGTCTTGTCCGCGTACAAATAGACGCCAGAACCAATTACGCCCGTGTGGTGTACTGAGGAAGAGTGCGCCGCCACGACTTTCTAGTAACATGGGGCGCACTACTTCTGACCAGACATCGGGGTGCATGTAGGCGGCTTCGTCTAGGACGGCATAATCTAGCCCTGCGCCCCGCAAATTATCGGGATAGTGCGTGCTGTGGATTTCGATAGCGCCACCGGATGGCAGGTCAATGCGTTTGTGACTTTCGCTAACGCGAATCCCAATTGCGCTCCGGTTTGTCATCGTCTGCTTCAAGTCCCGCCAAACTTGCTGTGCCATCGGATACGTCGGCGCGAGCCACCATGTCTGTTTCCCGCGCCACGCCATTTCGGTGATGATGGTCTTCGCTAGGGCGGTCTTGCCGAAGCGCCTGCCACAAGAAACCACTGTGAAGCGGGTCGCTTGTGTCAGGATTTGTTGTTGCCCACGGTGGGGCATCTGTAATTTCACCTGTGTGTTCGTTGATGTAGGCGATGCGGATCGAACCTGTATCAGGGGGCGTGATGTCTTTGGCATTGTGTATCCTCAGGAAGCGGTCTATGAATACGCCGATAGCGGACGATAGTTGGTTGAGGGTCGCAGTATTGATGCGGTTTTTATCAATGGCATCAACGAGATGTTTTAGTTTTTTGGTGATTTCAAGTTGGGCAAGTAGGACACGATGCACGGCTTCATCATGGATATAGGTGTAGTATTCAGCCGCAATATCGTCATATTGTTTTTGCCAGCGCCGAATGGTCGCCACAGATACATCGTTTTCTACGCTGATTTCGTCGTAGGTTTTTTCGCGCAGTAGCCACACAATGCGCATCTTCTCTTGAATTGGGAATCGCTTGGCAGACATGGTAGTATGCTCCTTTTTGTCAACATTTATACACAAGACAGGACGCATCGTGAAAAATTGCACACAAACAGACATAAGCATATAGTAAAAGGCATACTATATGCTTTGCCTGTGGTGGCTCGTCATCCGACTTCTAACGAATCATCTATCACTTGAGTAAGGTTATCATTCGTGCCACGTCTTGTTATCTGATTACAGGATAGACCATTTGTTCGCCCAATAGTCGGTCATATGCCCGTTGATATGCACGGTCATATCATCCAAAAAGGAACGATATTGCGTATGTATTCACAAACGAGATGTCTATCTGAGTGGCGTATTTTTCGGCTTGTGGCACAATGTAAGGTGATGGGTGTATTTTACCTATCGTTAGTGCGTATGATGCTTCCTCCATTCAGGCAATCATCCTTAGGTAATAAACGGCTCACATTAGGGCGCTCATGCTGATGTGGTAGATGAGATAGAGGATTACACACACAATGGTAAACAACAGTAAAATTCTGGTCGTGGATGACCAGCTCGACACACTAACCTTGCTAGTTGATATTTTGCAGGGGCAATACAATGTTGAATCAACAACCAAACCCCTAAAGGCACTCGAAATAGCGCCGGAGATACAACCGGATTTAATTTTGCTTGATGTCAATATGCCGAAGATGGATGGCTATGAGTTATGTCGTCGGTTGATGGCGATAGATTCGCTTGCGGATACGCCTGTGATTTTCTTGAGTGCGATGCACGCACCGGAGAGCCGTTTGGCTGGATTAGAAGCAGGGGCAGAGTTATACATCACCAAGCCGTATAACATCAAAGAGGTACTTAAACACGTCAATTCGCAGTTGACTAAAGCCAAGCAGAAAAAAGAGATTCTGCGACGGATGCGCGATATGGACGATGCGTTGAACACGGTATCGCACGATTTAAAAAACCCTATCAGCAATATTCAATCGTCGGTGGCGGTCTTACATATGATTCTGGAAGATGACCCGATTGAAATTGACCAAGTAAAACAAATTGCTGAAATTATCGAGTCGGCTGCCGACCGTATGTTGTCGTTTGTGACAGAAATTTTGGATACGGCGCTCATCACAGAAAGCCAAGATATTGCCTTTGATACGGTGAATCTAAATAACTATCTGGTTTCGTTATACGAGGATTTCGAGTTGCAAGCAAATAGTAAAGCTCTCGAATTTACAATGTCTTGTCCTGATGATTTGATGCTAACATGTTCACGTCCATTGCTGGGGCAGGCATTACGCAATCTCATCAGCAATGCGATTAAGTACACACCCGATGAAGGGCGTGTGGCAGTGACAGCGTATGTAGATAATAACGAAGCAGTTATCGAAGTTGAAGATACTGGTTTGGGCATGTCCGCAGAAGACAAAGACCGTATTTTTGACCGTTACTTCCGTATTGGTTCGGATGCCCACCAAGCGCAAGAGGGAACGGGTATCGGCTTGTCGATTGTGAAGAACGCTATTGAAAAGCAGAATGGTAGCATCAGTGTAGAGAGCGAATTGGGTGAAGGCACACTATTCGTGGTGCGTTTGCCATTAGAGCCTGTTGGGGCGGTGTAATTTACCTCTCTCAGTAAATTTTAGGCGGCGGACAATGCAGGCATTGTCCCATGCTTGTCAATTTAAGGGCGATTCTGACAGGCGTGAACGATATAAGCTAGTGTCTCGTTTGTACATTTCCCCTCACCCTAACCCTCTCCCACATGCTCGTTCCTCGCGGGGAGAGGTAATTTTTGTAGCTATTTGTGAGTGGATGTCTTTTTTATTTTCTCTATTCGAGAACGGCGGGAGGCGTACACGCCACCACTACAAGTATTTTTTGTTTGGGTGTGAAATGACGGAAGACCCAGAAGGGTCTCCCTACGAAAATGTCTATTTTGGGGTGTATTCTGCCTCTAAAACAGTTTTTCGGGTTAACTTAATGCTTCATCTGGTAAATAATCATGACTCTTTTTTATGTCTTTCGGGCGCAGACACAGCAACGCCCCTACAAAAAGATTTATCGGACAAGGCACTTAATAGGAGAGCTTCATGCCTATGCCTACGCTTAAACAGCGGTAAAAAACAAAAAACGGATAGCTCGTGAGCTATCCGTTTTGATTTTTTGGTTATCTCATCAAATCACTTGAAGAAACGAATCATACGTTTGATGAGTGATGTTTTGGATGATGGCTCATCTGACGCACCCGAACTTGCCCCAACGCTTGCTTGGGCGGGCACTTGTGGGATAGCCCTCTCTACTTCGTTAGTTTCTATCGTTTCCGTCATGGTGACTGGCATCGCTGGTTGTGTATCGAGCGCGTTCGTGTTCATTTGCTCGGCAGGACGCGGAATGCTACGACGTGGGCGTCGTCCTTGTACAAGGAATTTGACATCTTTAAGGAAAACCCATCCCAACACATGACCGGCTTGGCATAGACACCAATCGTCACGGTGGAATTTACGGCTGACTTTAACCATATCGCCCGTGTAGACTGTCATCACGGGATTGCTCTCGTCTGTGGAGGGGTATTCGTAGATTTCTACGTAATCGTAGCGTGTCCAACGGACAATCGCCTCAATCCACTCTATATTTTGATGTGGTGTTGGTTGGCTCATAATTCGTATTTCCCAAATATACTTATACCCTACGTTGCAGAATATAACAAACTGTTACACTTGTCAACAACACAGCCTAGTTTTTTAGCAGATGTCCCACGTTTCATGCATACTATAGCAGAGAGGGTTACAAACGAAGTCACTTATGGGCAATATCTAAACAAAAATTTGATTTTCATAACGCAGTATGCAAAGCAGAAGGGCTATGAAACACGATGGCAAGTGATATGACGATTGTGCAGTGTGTGTCATGTGCGGGGTATGGTTGGCACGAAGATGATTTCACAGGTGAGGTAGAGGATTGTACATGGTGTGGTGGTGTGGGGTATGTGTATCGGGATGTACAAGGCACTGACCATAAGATACCTAAGCAAGATTTACATCGACGGGCTATTTCTGAACAGTTGGAAGCCTTGGAGCAAGCACGGTTACGCGAGATGGGGTATACGGGGGAGGCGAAGAAGCCTTGGCAACAAGATATTCGTGAGGGAACGAAGGGCGGGGAGAATCCGTATGAGGGCGATTAGATAAAAGTGCGTGAAACAGCGGACAACATAGATGTTGTCCCTACAGAAACCTATGATACATGACAACTTTGGGCGTGCAACGGCGGACGCCAAGAATGGCGTCCCTACGAAAATGTCTGTTTTTGGGCGTGTCCTGCCTTTAAGACATAATGTGTATGTGCCGTTGCATGTCCCTACCAGTAGACACCTTTTATCACCCAATTAGCCATGTAAGTCTGGCGATGGTTTATCTGCTGTGTTCTTTTTGAAAGGATGTAATTTCCCGCGCCAGACACTAACACTTGCGACAGCGATGATGATAGCAATGACGCTCAGGAAAATCATGGTGAAAAAATCGTGTAAGAAGGGGACGTTATAGACATCAAAGAACATGGCAAAGAGCAAACTCCATGTGCCAGCAAGTAAGCTATTGCGCAACCACTGGCGCGGGTATCGGATAGGCTGATCTACCATTTTGCGCAAATCTTCGGTTGGTTGGCTTTCTTTATCGCGGAATACGATGTTGTATAGCACGCGGATAACTTTATTGTGTGTGAAATAGCCAACGTGTGAACGTCCTGGCGCTGGCAAGCGGTAACTTTCGATGCGGATATTGTTGACGCGCACATCGGGATTTTCGACTTCACGGTTATTGGGTGTGGTGAGTGCGCCACTGATAACATCATCGGGTTGCCAGAAATTAAGCCAACGAAAATTGGGTGCATGACGTTCATTGGTAAAGGGTTCACTGCCTATATCGCCACGAATATCATCGACTATCATTTCGTAGGGGCGATATTTCCCACGCCGACTCTCGAAGAAGTAGTGAATTTTGTCGATTGGGCTACCCATTGTGATGAAATATTCGATTTTCTCGGCTGGGATGCGCTCGCCAGCATACCCTAGTTCATAAGACGCGGCGCCTCCACCGCCTGACCCTGCGTCGAAGAAGACATTTGCTTTGAAGGCTGCTTTCGCTGTTAGTTGCTTCATTTCGGTGGTATCGCGGATTTCTTTTTCTAGCGCCTGCCGATTTTCCAGCGCACGATTATGACGCCCAATCGAGAGGAGGGTATCGTAAGCGATGGTTGTACCAAGACTATGTGTCACCAGAATGACCCGCTCGCAATCTGTATGATTTAGTACATGTGTCATTGTCTCTAGGCTGAGGTGCAAAATTGCTTCATGTTTCTGGAATTTGTCGTTGGTTTCTTCGTAGGTTGCCCATAGTTGCACATCCCCAATATAGACACGTAGAAAATGCGAAATCGCTATAAAGATTGGCACGAACAAGACAGACAGCAAGCCATACAAAAAGACGGTTGGGTTGCTGTTGCTGGATAAAAACGCAGCAAACGAGGGATTTTCTAGGGATAGCTGAATCATACGGACGATAGTGAGTATGGGTATCATGAACGTGAAGTAGATGATGGTCAGCAAAATAAAATAGTTGCTGATTTCCACACGACGCAAGAATGAGCGCCAATTGTGCGCTAGATTTTGGAGTTCCTCTTTTTCGGCGTCATCTTCAGCATTTTCAGCGAGATAGTCTATGAAATCGCTGAATTTTCCGTTGTCATCCGTCGTATGAATGGCACGTTCACAAAAGTCGTTGTAATGGTGAATCACTTTGCGCAGTGGTTCGATACTCTCCGCTTCGCCATGTCTGCGTTCCCATAGCATATAGAGGTAGCTACGGCGCAAGCGTTGGCGGGTATGCCAGGAACTACTCAGAATATTGATGGGTGTCAGCATGTGAGACATCAGCCACAAAGCGACGTTAAGTCCGGTTGTGCCGGATGAGGTGAGGGGCGCCCAATACACTTCATAAAAATGAAAGTTACGTTCTGCTTGTTTGAGCGAGACATAGCCTACATTTTGGTCACTACCTGGCACACGCGAGGGTTCAATTTTGGTGTGAAATTCGCCAAATGATAGGTCTTGTATATCGGCATAGTCTTCAAAGGATTGAATGAGGCGACTGAGTTCTTCGTAGCGACTTTGTTGCCCGATACCGTGTACGTATACAATGCCCGTGAATTTAGACGAATTTGTAGTCATAGTGTATTTTGTCCCCGATGATGTATCGTGTTTGCAAGCAAGCTATGCAGAAATCATTATAAGGAATGACTTAGGCATTATCTCCAGCGGGCGCAGACACAGCAACGCCCTACAAAATGGATTTGCGGTTACTTGTAAGTGTAGTGTGATTATGCGTGGGTGCAAGCAGATGGTGATTGAATTGTGTTTGTAATGTGAGATATAGGGGACGAAGATGTATCGTCCCCATAAGCTAGATGTAATTATGCAGTTTCGTTTTCGTCACGGCGACGCCCGAAGAACAGGATACCGAGCAAGACAAAAATAAGCATGACGCCGCCTGCACATACAACAAGCGCCGTTAAGTCACCTTCGGCTGGGTTATCGGCATCTTGTGCATCGACCTCGATGATTTCTACAGGGGTCGGTGTGAAGATTGCCGTTGGTTCGGGCGTATTGGTAATCGTTGCAGTAGGAGCTTCGGTGTTGGTTGCTGTTGCGGATGCCGCCACATTCGCCGCTACTTCTGTTCCCTGTGATTCGGTAGCTTGGGCGTCGGCTGTGCGTTGCGCGATAGCTGTATTTTGCGCATCAGTTGTCGCTTGGCTATCTGCAGTCACTTGTGCCAGCACGGTACTCTGTGCATTGCCTGTTGCACGCGCATCGAGGGTCGCTTGGGTATCGGCGGCAACTTGGGCATCAATGGTGGCTTCTGAATTGACGGTTGCTTGAGCATCAACGGTGCTTTGGGCTTCAGTTGCTTGCGCATCGGCTGTAGCGATAACGGCATCCGTGGCACGCGCATCGCTGGTCGCTTGGGCATCTGCTGTTAAGCGCATTTCTACCGTTACTTCTGCATCAGTAGTCGCTTGGGCGTCGCTAGTGCTTTGGGCTTCTGCTGTGGCTTGTGTATCGACTGTTGCCTGCGCATTGGCTGTAGCACGCATGTCGGTATCTGCATCGGCTGTTTCGCTTGCCTGTGCATCGAAGACAGCTTGTGTATCGGTTGTTGCTTGGGCATCTGCCGTTGACTGTGCATCCTCTGTAGCGCGTATAAATTCTGTTGCCGCGATTTCTGTCCCAACAACGACATTCGTTGCCGCAATGCTGGTCGCTTCAAGGGCGCTCTCTTGCTGTGCTGTCGCTGTCAGATTAGCAGTTGGTGTTGCTGTTGCCGTTGGGGTGGCAGTGGGTGGAAGCGCAACCGTGAACATTGTCTCGCTGGTGGTGGTTTCCCCTGCTTGATTGGTTGCCGTGACCACGAGTACAGCATCGCCTCCACCAATCGTTTGTATATCTAATGGAATAGCGGGGTAGTCGCCGTTGGCATCCGCGCTGAGTGAGATATTGATGTCATCCCCAAAATTGTATTCCACGCTCAGAATCGGTGTTTGGCTTTCGATAGTGATGTCTACGGCTGTATTGTCCATGAGTGGACTCTCAATGTCGCCAATGGTGATGACAGGCGGGAGGGCGGCTATCGTCACAGCGATTGTGCCGGTTGCTGTTTGTCCGTTGGTATCCGTCACGGTAGCCATGAGTTCAATGACGCCTGGTTGTAGGGTGGCAGGATTGAGTGTTGTATCATCAAGTGTGACGGTGTTGCCATCAGCATCGGTGTAACTGAGCGTGATACTGTCGATGTCTGCGCCGACCTGTGTTTCTGCGCTGATAACGATGTCGGTTAGCTCTGTAATTTCTGTATCTTCGGCGATGTTATCAAAGCTGACATCACGCGGGGCAACTGTGCCGACTGTGAATACTTGGTTGAGGTTGGCTGTTGCGCCACCTTCGTTCACGACACCAACCGTCAGCGTATAATCAGCTGGGGCATAGTTGATGGGGTCAATTGTCAGCGGGAAATCATTTTCTGCGTCTGTGTTTTCTTCAAATAGCTCAGAAATATCGTCACCGATGATGGCGTAGGTTGCGCTAGTGGCGGGTGTTTGCCCATCCGCATTGACTGTAACGGTTGTTGGCTCAGTGAGAGGTTCATCGGCTTCAAAAACGAAACTCACATCGGAAGCAAGGGCGGCGGTGCTGAAGGTTGTGCTGGCACTGCCACTATCGCCATCTATATCGGTTGCTGTAACCGAAAGTGTGTAATCACCGGGTGGGTATTCGAGTGGGTCAAGCGTAAATGAACCATCATCGGCTGTGTCGATGGGCGTATCATCTATGCTGACGACGATGCTTTCGAGTTCGTCATCAGCAAGAATGGTAGGAGCAATGGTTGTGGCTTCGCTGAACGCGGTTGCGAATTGTGCCTCGTCTAGGCGGACAATCGGCACAGGAATGGGCGCACGGATTGTTCCGGTATCGGCGGGGGTCGTGCCATCGGGTGTTTCGGCTGTTAATGTAAATTCGTATTCTGTACCGTCGCCGGGAATATCACTCTCGATAGTAATGATGTATTGCGTGCGGAAGAGTGCCGCTAAACCTGTATAAATCTCTGCAAGTTCATCAGGTGTGGGTGATTCAAAGAAACTAGCATTCGTGCCAACAGATAATCCTTCGAGATAGGTACGGTCTGTGCCGAAGCCCAAGCCAATCGTAAACACGGGTACGCCCGCTTGTTGGGCAACTTCCAAGCCTGCTTCGCGTGATGACGTACTCAAGCCACCAAATTCTGCGCCATCACTGAGCAAGACAATCGCACGGCGCGGGGTAGGGACATTGTTCGCTACCTGTACTGCTTGGACAGCCGCATCATAGAGCGCAGTGCGTCCACTGACTTGTAAGCCATCAATCACACTAAGCAGTTGTTCCGTATCTGTCGTGAAATCTTGTTCTAGGCGCACCTGACTATCAAACGAGACAATGGCGACGGGGTCATTTGGGTTGATGGATTGCACAAACAAACTCGCCGCTTCTTTCGCACGTTGTAAAGGCAAGCCACTCATGCTGGTGCTGGTATCAATGACTAACACCGTGCCGAAATCAAGGTCATCAGTTGTGACATTTTCGACATTGACGATGGTCGCTACCCCTTCAAGGTCGCCACCGAGCGTAAAGTCATCTATGCCTAAGCCTTCGACAGATAAGCCGTTGGCATCAGTGACGCTGGTTGTGATGGTGATAGTGGGTAGTTCACTAGCGTTTGCGCCGGTAATATCGAGCGTCGGCAGGGTGGTATCATCTTGCGAAAAAGCAAGTTGTGCGGGTATTAAAATAAGGGCGAGAAAGAATAGGCTCGTCAGCCATTTTTTCATTTTTGCTTGCTCCCAATGGGGTTGAAATAAGTGCTGTCTATCAGCGTATCAGGTATAGTTTAACAAGTCTGCGCAACTTTGCGATAAATTCATTAATATCCAACCGATTGATTTGGGCTAGGTTTCTATTTTGGTACAATTGCCAACGTGATTCTTTCACTGATGACATACTGTGAAGCATATTGACTACAGAAGCGAAAGTCACATACACGATGAAATTATTGCTCGTCAAGCACAGTAAAGTTAACCATAATGCTGACCAAAAACCGAAAGATTGGGAATTGAGCGATGAGGGTCTTGCTCGTTGTGACCAGCTTGCCAAGCATCTTGCGTCGTATGCGCCGAAGCAGATTTTCAGCAGTGCGATGCCAAAAGCCCAGCAAACGGCAACGCACGTTGTCAATGCGCTGGGGGACTTGCCTGTTGTATCGAACGCACTCTTGAACGAACACAGCCGAGAGTCGAATGCGCCGTATGTCAGTGATGCTGACTTTAGGGCACGGGTTCAAACATTATTCGCCCAACCGAAGACAGCCGTGTATGGCGATGAGAGTGCTTATACGGCGCTGAAACGCTTTTCTGAGGGTATACAATTTGTGGTACAAAATGTTGACCCAAATGAAAATGTGGTTGTGGTCGCGCATGGCACAGTGATTACGTTGTTTGTGGCGCAACATAACACGATTGATGCCTATGATTTTTGGGGTAAGTTGAGCTTGCCGTCGATTGTGGCGTTGGATATGCCGGATATGACGCTGGATTTCGTGATTGAGGATGCGGGTGTTGCGCCGGAGAAATAATTCACCACAGAGACACAGAGGTCACAGAGAAATTAGCATCCATTCAAAACCATAGTCTTTTAAAGGGATATGTTTGGACAACCAAAGATAATCCTCTTTAACACTGAGATTCGGCAAATACTTTCGCCACCAATGTGTAAATCGCAAACGATCTACAACTTGGGAATAATCAACTTGTTTCATCAGTTTACCGTCATGAAAATGTAAGCCTCTAACGTCGGAAAAATTTAGTAACTGCCATATATTCCAATCTACCATATTGTGTCCAATTAAGAGGTAGTCAAAGTTTGCATTTATATTGACATTTTGGTAGCACATAGGCAACCCATCTTTACGGTTTATAGGCATTTGTCCGTTAATCGGCTGATACATATCCTCTATATGGATGTATATTGTCTTTAGCTTGAGTTGTTCTCCATCCAGCATATATTCAGCACGAAAACCACGCCACAACCCTGTACTGTGCATGACAGGCTTCATGCCAAAATCTTGTGGTGTGTAGAGGTTAACTCTATTACATATGATGTATTCCTTATCATCAATGATGAGTAGGTCGTCAATTTGTTTAGTCATAGGTATTCAGAGGCGCGTTGTCGCTTCGATGGCGAGCCAGAGCAATTTTTCGCGGACGCCTATTTTTTTGTGCCAAGCTCTACTATCCCTATCTTCGTCGCTCACATCATCGCCACCGTATAGAAATTGTCCGAAAGTGACCTTACGGAATTGGGCAATAGCAAAGAACGCTGATGTTTCCATTTCGACAGTGAGTGCGCCTTCGGCACGGCGACGCTTAATTTTAGTAGGTGTTTCGCGGTAGATAGCGTCGGTTGTCCATGTCTTGCCAATTTGGTAGGGGATACCGTGTGCTTCTAGCGTATCAACACAGGCTTTTACGCCATCAGGATGGGCTTGGACTTCCCGCGAAGGGGGCAAATAGTGGAAACTCGTGCCTTCGTCTCGAATGGCACTATTCGGGACAATCACATCGCCTACTTCAATCGAACTATCTAATACACCTGCGCCACCACAGGCAATGATTTTGTCCGCACCCATCGCAATCACTTCATCCAAAAATGCTCCAGAAAGTGGTGCGCCCATCCCTGCATGCATAATGGCGATAGGCATATCGTTGAAGGTGAGTTTGTAGATTGGGTTCAGCCCGATTTCACTGCCCGTATGCCCGATAATGTTATCGTCATCACAGATAGACTTAATCGCATCTTGGAAGAAACACAGAACAATACGTTCAGGAAAATCAGGTGTTTTGGTGATGATGTTGCTGGGTTCGATAATAGCGGGTACGGTATCTTCGTACTCTGATAGTGGAATTGGGTTGTCGCTATGCTCAGTGGGTTTACTCATTGTTCGCCCCCTTGTGCCTGTTATTGAGAGTAGATAATCAATCCTAGCACATTTCTCAGACACAATTGAGGAATCTTTACGAGCATTTTACGGGCGCTGTGTACAACGCCCCTACGTCTGTCTCCACAGATGTTACGATTTTTTCAGGAATTGTTGTAAGCCACGAATCGTATCATCAATGCGGTCTGGGTTGAGCGAGTAACATTTTGCAACGTCTTTACGTCGTTCGCTCAGGTAGCCGGATGCGGTCAGTTGGCGCAGGTGACGGCTGGCGCTAGATTGGCTCAGGTTGAGGTTGTTGATGAAATCTTGAGCGCACATTTCGTCATGCTCGGTCAGCAATTCTAGGATTTTGAGGCGTGTTTCATCGGCTAAGGCATTGAGGCGCACCAGTAATTCACTACGGTTGAGGTCAACGGAGCGATTAGGCGCATTTTTCGGTGGACGCACCCCAAAGAAAAAAAACAGCGTTTTCTCTTCCATTTTGCCCCAACTAATATAAGGACCTAAATGCGCAGTTGGCATGAAAATAAGACGATCTGCTTTTTCCATACGGTCTTCAAAAAAGCCTTTGCCACGCATATTGCGTCCAGTCACCGCTTCAACGGCATCATAAGCGCCCATGCCAGTATAATCTTGCGCTCGGAAGGCTTCGACAGCTTGTGCGACGATGGGTTTTACCCGTTTCCACTCAGCCTTCATGTAGGTATCCCACATAAAGCGTAGATGGTCTACCGCTTCAGTAAGGGCATTTTCTGGCGCGTGTAATTCATCCCAATCACTACCGAACCATTCGCGGTCAAATTGTTTTTCTTTGCGTTCAAATTTTTCTCGATGCAAGTCATACATGTAATCAATGTATAAATCACGGTCAGCCAGAATGGCTTCATCACCTGGATAATTGGGAGATTCACGCAACCAGCTTAAACGTGTTTCTACGAGTTGCTGGGGGTCAATATTTGCTAAGGCTTCTACAAAGGTTGGGAAATCTTTAGCATCAATTTGTGGATGAAATTCAACAGCAATGCCTGTCGCACGGCTATTGCGTTTGCGTTGTTCTTCTGAGAGCGCATGCGAGGTTTCAATAATCCACTCGTGCAGACCAGAATAGAGGTCATCTGTGCCAATCATACGCAGGCTATTTAGCGGAATGGCTACCTCGTCCATGGCAATATCTACGGTAACGGTGGATGGTGCTATGATGAAATCCCAATCTGACACGCGCTTGCTCCTAACAATACTGAACAGAATATGTAATTACCCAAATTATCGGGTAATATGCAATGAATTTAACATGCACATAATAGCGTGTCAAGCAATATGGTGATATTTTGACAAATTCAGAATAAGATATTTAAGCTATCCTCATAAGGCGAGATAGTAGAAACAAAAAAGCAGTCTCGCTAGACAACGACACTGCTTTCACGGATAAGCTATTCGACTGCTGTTAGTCATCAAATCGCTTTCGGCATTTCGTGGTCATGATGTGCGAGTTTTTGTTGGCGCGTGATGGGGTGGAGTAGCCCTGCAATAGATTGTTCCAGTGCTTCAATGGACAGTTCGTTGACTGTCGGTTGGTTGGTTGCGTGTAAGTACGATACGCGCTCGACTAAACGTAGGGCTTCTGTCCCCATTTCATTGACCAAGGCAATATTCATCACATCACGGTTTTCCCACCAGCGTTCCCAACGCACATACGGATTGGCTATGGCACGATTACTGAGCAAGCTGGCGATTTGTGCTTGCCGTGTCATAAAATCTTTGTAGAGTTCCCATGCGCGTGCGGGGCTATCTTCCGTCATTTGATAGTTTGCCCCAAATTTGGCGTAGAATATGGTGGCGGTTTCTGCCAGTTGTGCCACCCGCTTGTGTATTTTCTTCGCGGTTTGGATGTTCATCATTACTTATACCTCTTAGTTTAAATTTACATTAAAATTTTAACATTTATTTAAACATTGTGTCAATTGAAATATAAATTTCTTGACAGTGTGTAAAAAAAGACTGGCAAAATATAAGAAATAAGGCAGAATATGGTGTGCAGAAATGACAAATATCATTGATTTCGTTACTCTTACACACAAACTATTATCTCTACCGTAATGAGGTTTCTTCATGGTACAGCACATCACACTCGAACCTGATTGGGGATTTGACATCGGCAAGACACCTCAATTTGAAGTCCGTTTTGTTGAAAAGCACGAAGATTACATATTTGTGTTGGGTATCTCTCATAGTGGCATTAAAGCGACGTAAAACCTTAAAACGGTCTCCTACTTTA
>JBCBKJ010000018.1:0-85543 GCA_038522085.1 Chloroflexota bacterium | reverse complement strand
CATAGTGAGCAAGGGGTACATATGGAAATTTTGTGTTGAAACGAGTCCATCTCCTAGAACCAATTCTTCATACATCGCAGAGCTTAGACCCATAACAATCTGACCTTGAATTTGTGCGGCGGCGCCATCAGGATTGACAACGAGTCCTGGGTCTACGGCACACCATGCTTGGTCAATACTCAGATTTTCTAAATCACCCGATACTTGAATGACGAGCGCTCCAACAGTGCCACGGTCATAGCAAACAGCCAAACCTTGCGCAGACCCAGTCGGTGCATTCCCCCAATTGGAGGCGTCTGTCACGGTTTCGAGTGCAACACGGAATCGCTCTCCTAAATCGCCTTCGGGCAAATAATCCATACGCAATGTTAGCGGGTCAACCTCAATCTCATGGGCAACTTCGTCTAAAAATGTCTCAAGCGCAAATAAATTATGGAAAGAGCCTAAGCTACGCCAATACCCTGTTGGAATATCTAAAGGACGCCGATAGGCAAACACGCGACGATGGTCAAAATTGTAGTAAATATTTGCACCGAAGGCTGTCATTGGGTCATTGCCTAGAATATTGCCGACAAAGTTAGGCAAAAGTCCATTACCAAAGAACACATCACCGCCAGCAAATTCGTGTTCGAGCGCAAGAATACGATCATTTGAATCCAGAATAGCCGTCAACATATTATGTGATGGGGGACGATGAAATCCGTATTGCAAATCTTCTTCACGAGACCACCCTACATGGACAGGAACGCCTGCGCTACGTGATAAACGTGCTGCTTCTACACCCACATCTTGCCCTAATTTGCGCCCAAAACCGGCACCTAAGTAAGTCACTCTTATATCAATATTCTCTGGCGGAATATCTAGCAGACTTGCAATATCGCCGCGCGGAATACCAGGATGCTGTGTTGAAATATAGGCAATCACACGCTCGCCCTCAACAGATACCAGAGCCGCTTGGGGTTCAAGATGCGCATGTGCTGCCATCGGCGTCCAATAATCCGCTTGTATCACACGTCCATCAGGTTGTGCGCCACCACCTTCACGTTGAACTAAAATAGCACCTGTCGCATCTTCTGGAACACGCATGTAGGCTTCTAATTCATCCTGTGTCATTGTCGAGCCGCCATCCCATTCCAACACAAGATTGCTCAACGCATTGCGTGCTTGTTGGCGTGTTTGCGCGACGATACCCGCAAAGCCATCTTCGATGACAACAGCGATTACGCCGGGCATATCGCTTGCTGTCCCCGCTTCGGCGCGTACCAAACTTGCACCATAACGCGGCGGGCGTGCAACTGCACCATATGCCATGCCATCCATACGGGCATCATAGCCATACACGGCTCGTCCTGTGATTTTCTCCTGAAAATCAACACGATTCATGGTGCGACCAATCATATTCCACTTATCACGCGATTTGAGGACTGGTTCATCTTCTGGAATCACCCAATCACCCTGATATGCGGCAATGACTTCACCATAACTCAGCCGATTTTCTGGATTTTCACGTAGGTAAACTTGGCTATTTTCTAAGACAATTTGCTCGGCACTTGCATTGAGTTGCTCGGCAGCCGCGTCGCGCAACATGACGCGCATGGTAGCACCAATTTGACGCATAGGCTTGAACAGACTCATGGTCGAGGTGCTACCGAACGTGAAAATCATTTGCTCGTCAAAACCTTGTGACAGATTCGCCTGTTCGACTGTAATCGTACTCCAATCGAGTTCAAGCTCATCGGCGGCAATTTGGGCGAGGGTTGTGTGGATACCCTGCCCCATCTCTACTTTAGGTACATAAATAGTTGTATGATTGTCCGGTGTAATTTCAAACCAAACAAATGGGGAAGCGGGTCCATCAGGTGTTGGTAGACCACCTGTTTGAAAATACTGATTAACTGCTAAACGTGCTTCACGGGTAAGAATAGGTGCTGACGCAATCCCAACCGTAAGCGTAGCGCCTAAACCAATCAGAAACTGGCGACGAGATAGTTTCCAACGGCGTTGTGTTGTTGTATTTTCGTCACTCATGATTCTGATTCCCCTTCTGTACCAGCTTCGTTTATCTGGTTAGCAGCATCAGCGACAGCTAGACGAATCCGTGCATAGCAACCACATCGGCAATAGTTAGCAGACATCGCCGCTTCAATTTCTTCGGGAGTCGGTTCAGCATTCTCTTGGAGAAACGCCGCAGCCGTCATCATTTGTCCGCTCATACACCAGCTACATTGTGGTACTTGCTGTTCAATAAAAGCAGTTTGTACAGGATGCAAAACCTCTTGTCCTGCATCATCATAGGTAGCAAGCCCTTCAATTGTTGTAATCTCTGCATCAGTAACGGCTGAGGCAGGTGTCACACACGAGCGCCTTGCCTGACCATCTACCATGACAGTGCAAGACCCACAGATGCCAATGCCACAGCCATATTTTGTACCTGTCATGCCAAGACCATCACGGATGACCCAGAGCAACAGTTCATCTTCTGGAAGATCAACTTGATAGCGTTGACCGTTAATGCTCAATTCCATACTAACATCCTCAATCTCACAAATTCACGACTTGCAAATTTCATATTTCGTTAATATTTAGGAGTGCTAAGTATTTTTATTCTACAGAACATCCTAGATAAATTGTACAGAATTGAGGAATCTCTCATGTTTATTTTCACAATGAGTCTACATCTACACGGTAAGGCATCGAACTAGATGCACCCAGTTTTTGTACGCTCAAGGCAGCCGCTTTATTTGCAAACTGTATCGCGTCTCTAAGCGGCATATTCTCAAAACATGCGGTTGCAAATGCCCCAGTGAAACAATCACCCGCGCCTGTGGTATCAATAGCTTTTACAGAGCGTCCGGCAATCTGTATCAGGTCGTCATTATGCACACAAATGACGCCTTTCGCGCCTAGTGTGACGATGATTGTTTGCGCTGTAGATGCCCGAAAACGTTTGACCAGTGCGTGAATATGCTCAGGATCTTCATTGACAATTTCACTATCAGCAAAGGTGGCAAGCTCAGTTTCATTGACAATGAGATAATCAACCAATGGCAACAAACCATCTATGAAATCGGTTGCGGGTGCAGGGTTGAGAATGGTTGTCGCGCCAACATCTTTTGCACGGCTGAACAATGCCTTAATCGTCTCTTGTGGAATCTCAAAGACACTTACAACCACATCATCGGGGTCTAATGGCATCGCACGCACATCCTCGACACTCAGTTCAAAATTACTCCCACTGATAACGACTATCGTATTTTCGCTTGCCGCATTAACCGTGATAAGTGCAACCCCTGTCGGCTTATCGTCGCTGTAGCGCAAATAATCAAGTGATAATCGTTCGTCAGAGAGAAATTGCGTTAGTGAATCACCAAATGGGTCACGCCCTAATTTTCCCACCAAATAAACATGGTCACTCAAGCGCGAAGCAGCAACGGCTTGGTTGCTCCCTTTGCCACCTGGAATATAATGCAATTTATGCCCAAACACTGTTTCCCCCGGACGCGGATGTGTAGCTGTCTGTGCCACAACATCCATGTTGATACTCCCTGCGACCACAATCTTGCCCATTTTATTTATCCTCTATGCAACTTCATAAGCCTGTGAACAATAATTCTGTTACCACATCGGTGATTACATCATTTTCTAGCAAGATATAAATACGTAAGCGTGGCTGATAGTAGCAAACATTCAATCGACCTAGCACATAGTTCCTCACATACAAGAAGCTATGACGTTGAATAGGCATCGTGCAAGAAATGTAAGCATCGAATCTGCTGTCTGTTTTTATCCATGTATCAGTCGATGGTGACGCTGAAACAATTTCACCACAATCAGCATCTATTCCAGCCTCAACCGAGAAATTCTGTATGTCGCCCTCAGTTGATACCCCTAATTGCAATTTATCTGTGATGAATGTAATAACGTCAGTTTCATTACGCAAATTGTTTTCACTGATGAATGCCGAACCATTGATATTTGCTTCGCAATACAGTAGAACGGCGATGAGCGGAATGGCTATACAAAGCAGTCCACCTAATCCCACTCCGACGATTACGCGCAATATCCTCGAACGTCTCATATTATTGAATTACTTCCTGATTCATATATTTTCTGCTTTCCAGCGACGGACATTCGGTGAACCATCATCATAGGTATTCATAAATGCAAAATTTACATCCAGCCGGAATAAAATATAACGCTCTTTGGGATTGTAATTAGACGCCTCAATCGCTTCTTGTCGGATAGTATCATCTTCTATGAGCGTCGCTGTACCACGCACATAAAATTCACCCCCTCCCCCATCATTACTTTCTACGCCACAGTGCAATGTATAACGCCGGTCACGCAGAAGGTCTTTGCCTTTTGGCGATGTCGGCTCCATGAACACAAACAAGTTGTCATCACTGATAATCGGTGTTACCGGATGCACACGCGGACTGCCATCGGCGCGGACGGTAGCGAGGTAAGCAACAGACCGTGTCAGGCGTGTGTGTCCAAATTGTGACAATTCACTCGCAGATTGTGAGAATGTTCCCCAGCTAGGCATGATATTGGTTATCCTTTAGTTAGTAATACGACATTTTTGCGTTTGCTCTCGTCTTTACCGATTTACATTAACAATACATTAAATTTCGTAGTGATATGGCAAAAACGATAGCGAGCTTACATTGACTATATAGAACACCAAACCATATAGGGAGGTGCTTGGTGATACAAAAAAATGATAATCCACTCGGCTACTTGATCCTCCGCTTACGTTTCGGGGATGAAAAAGCGTGGATGTACGTAAAATCACGGTTTAGCACGATGTTGAATACGGTCATCGTGAACGACTTGCTCAAGAATGATTTGCCTTTCAGCTTGCAACCGCAAATCTACAAGACTATGTGGAACAGAGCGCAGGTGCGTATCAATGCGCTACAAGAAAAACCTGGTGATACTGAAGTCATCTTGTTTGAATGGCTACAGATTATTCAGCGCGAACGTCAGGCGGAATTGGTAGAGATTTACCATGACATGAGCAATCCTGATTTTATCACTTGTCTATCGCAACCTACCAGCGAAGCGGGTCAGGAAATGTATCAATGGGCATGGCAACGGGTAGTGCGCGTCTACAGCCGTCCGCTGAATCAAACGATTCGCAGTGTCCTCAGCAGTCGCGTTGAGTTCGATGAACACGACATCAACGACATCTGGCAAGAGGCATATCATACTATTCAGCGTAAAATTAGCGATTTTGTGCCTACTGATGAGGATTCGCTCCTTAAATGGATGAGCGCCCATGTGCGTTATGCTGCGCTCAATTTCTACCGCAAATATTTGTCGAAAAATCCGTTACCGCTGGAAACGGTTGATTATTACAAAGGCACTGATTTTGAAGACCCCTTCGACAACGACGCGAAGGCACGTCAAGATTTGCGGCGGGCATATTACGATGTGCTGATTGAGATAGTGACCAATTTGCACAATGACCCCGTGTCATCCTCGATGAACCTCGCCGACCAGCGCGAAGCTATCATGATGCTCTTTCAAGGCAATTTTGATAAACCACTGGCAGTTGCCTCCAAGCTGGGTGTCGAAGTGCGCGAAATTAATAACCTACAGCGCAACGTCAAACGCCGTTTTAAAGGCAACGACCCATTGGCAGCCATGCTCGGCTAAAGGGCTACCCTGCCCATGCTGAGTAATCTTCAGCGTGGGCAACTTAAACGTAACAACCTTGACAGCTTACGCTGATAAACGAAACGAGGAACAGACACATGAACTCGAATAACAACAACACCCATCTCACCAGCAACCGTAAACCGAAAAAAGTGCGGTCAATGGGTTATGTCGCTGGTGTCGATGAATTTTTAGAAGACAACCGTGCTTTTCTATCCAACCGAGAAACCGACGCACCACACATGCTTGCCGCCTATTTGCGCCAACAGATGCGCCAGCGTTCTTGGAAGCCGGAAGACCTTGCACAAAAACTCGAAGCGCCTGTTAGCTATGTCAATTTGTTGCTGGATGCACGCATACCCCAATCCAAAATTGACCGTTATCTGTTGCATTGTATCGTGGAAACCCTTGATGCTGACCAAACGTTTGTCTTCGGACTCGTCGGCAGACAAGTGTATCCAGAAGATAATCGTGAGCAGATGATAGAAGCAAAACATGACTTGAGTGAATACATCTTAACCGAGATTAGTAATGTTTTGTTGACGACAATTGATGGTGCGTATAATGCGTCAGAAACGTCCCAACCGGATATGTATGATAAGGTGCTGAAAGAGCTACACAAAATTATCGCACGCCAACGACGCGATTTGCGGTTTGTACAGATGCTCATCAACAGCCTTGATAACCCTGAATTGATTCAGTCAATTTCCGGCAACTTAGATGAACTCGCTGATTTGACTGAAATTGCGGCGGAATCCGGCATGGATACGCAACCACAGCACAAAGCGTTACCCCGTAAAGAGATTGATTTCGTCAAAAACAGATTGCAACGTATCGTGCGCTACTTTGAGGATCGGGTGGGTTAAATATCCACCGCCTCAAGTGGGCATTTCCCAGCGAAAGTGCCTGTGATACGCTACACGCAATCCGTATAGATTTCATCACAGGCAGAGGTTTTATAAGTATGCGACGCTATGTGTTTTTCATCGTTGTATGTTTGTTGGCAATGTTAGGTAGCACGGTCATCACCAGCGCCCAAAATGATAGTGCGTTCACTATTGAAGTGGTTGCAAGCGGTCTGAACAGTCCGCGTGGGGTTGCTTTCACAGACGACAGTATGCTGGTTATCGAAGCAGGGTCAGGCTTCAGCGAACAAGCTGTGCCGGGTGGTGATGGTCGCCTATTGGAACTGCGCGACATCAACAGCAATGGCTCATATGATGATGCCGGCGAGCGCCAAGTCATTATTGATGACCAACCAAGCTACAACAGCCACGTTCTCTTGCGCACCTTCAATGACGAAACCTACGGTTTGGGCGATGTTGTTGTCCTCCCTGATGGGCGTGTATTTTTCACCAAAGACAATCCCTATTTTGAAGCAGGTCCTGAAGGTACAGAAGCCTTTTATGGCGACACAGGTATCTTTGAAGTTGATATGGTTACAGACACGGCTACACGTTTCATCCAGCGTGCTTCGACAGTCAATGGCATGGTATATGATGCTGAACGCGAACAATTCTACGCGGTTGAAAGTGGGCGTAATCAGGTAATTATCGTGCCGATTGATTGGGAAGAAGACCCCGACTCCCCCGCAATTGGCGACCCACCTGTTCTCGCTCCCATGCCTATCCTTGCAAATAACCAACAACCTGTCCCCGCTGGCATCGCGCTTGACCCCACAACAGGCGATGTATTGGTCGCTTTATTCAGCGGATTCCTACTCGATTACTACGGTCAGCGCATGACTTATATGCCAGGCGATGCGCGAGTGATGCGCGTAAATGTTGATACAGGCGAAGTGAGCGAAGAGATAAGCAATTTAACGACTGCCGTTGATGTTGCTGTTGATGACGCTGGCAACCTTTTTGTTGTAGAAATGACGACGGATTGGCCCTTAGCGCCCATGCCCCTGACATACGATTTATCTGATGACGATGCAGGCATGGATCCAGGTGGTTATGCGCGTTACACAGGGCGCGTGACGATGTACCCAGCCGATGGTAGCGAACCTATCATCATCATGGAAAATGTCGATGCACCCTCGAATATCACCTATCATGAGAACGCGCTGTATCTATCAACTGGACTTGGTACAACTGGACGAACCGTATGGACACGCTACGGTGAGCGCACAATCGAGGGGATTATCTACCGAATTACTGGTTTTTAGTCGACGTTGTACTGCATTTGAAATTCTAACCATGTGGTATCAAAGATAATTTCAGATGAATCAGAGCGAACGATAATGCGTATTCGGGAGGCATCTTCTGTGATGCCTTCTTCTGTTTCTATCATTGGCGCGAGGATATCATAAAGTATTTCATTAAGGTTTTCTGGGACATTAGGCTGTTCGAGCCAAATATTGATGATATTCTCCGTTGGCATCGCGGTTGAATCACAGTCCTCAACATGCCAAATCGTACCATTGACCACACTTGCGTCTGCGTTAATAGCAGAACCTGCTAGTGTATCGACAATCGTTTCTTCTAATGTGTCCAAATAATAGAAATCAGCATATAGAAAACATGCCTGCGTGGCAATCGGGTTAAGTGTTGGGGTGATAGTGAGATAGCTTAACGCCTCATTGCGCAAAATATAAGCATAGAAAGGTGTCAATGACGATGCTAAATCTGGTTCTTCGGTCAAACGCACAATAAGCGTCTGCTCATATTGGCGTGTTGCATCAAACGAAGGCGTCGTAAGTGTGACGATATTCGTGAGTTGATGCTCATGTCTAGCTGTTACATCCGCCGAAGGCGATAGAGATAAAATACACCCTGTTAACAACAGTATGAGTGACAATATACACATCGTAACTGTCGAGGATTTGCGCATGATCTAACTCTTTCTTGCTTTAGAACATATATTCTCATATAATTAAAGCACTTGTCAAATATATGAGGATATGCCATGCAACTACAATCACATTTGGTCTTTCTCGGCGTAGATGATAACGACAAAGCGAAGACATTTTATGAAAACATCCTGCAACTAAAGTTCATTGGCGACGAAAACGGCACGTTGTTATTCGCACTCGATGATACTGTGTTGCGTATCAGCATGATTCCTGATTTCGCGCCTCAGGCTTTCACGGTACTTGGTTGGAATGTAACGGATATTGAATCAGCAGTAAACCAGTTGCAAGGTAACAACGTTGAGATAATTCAATATCCGCATATGCCACAAGATGAAAACGGCATTGCTACGCTCGGTAACGTGCGCATTGTGTGGTTCAAAGACCCAGCCGGGAATGTGCTGTCGTTGACTGAAATGGTACATTGAGCGTTAGAAGATATCTGAAAGATGCGAAATATCGTTCAAGCGCATGAGGATTGCCCCACCCAGATAGACATTTATTTGAGTAATTGAACCTGCATCAACATTATCAGCATAAGGTTCATCATCAACTATGGTGTCAATTGATAATACTCACTGAACCATGCCCATGTCTTTGCCAAGCCCTCTTGCACACTGATAGATGGTACAAAACCGAGTAGCTCACGGGCTTTGGTATTATCGCAATAGGTAATCGGTGGGTCGCTAGGTGGCGTCTCGACAGCAATTTTGTTGATTTCTTTGCCAGATACGTCTTCAATGATTTCCACAAAATCACGCAAGCTGATGGGGTCGCCCACGCCCAAGTTGATCACTTCGTAGCCAAGCGGTGTATCAAGCGCGGCAACCACCCCCCGCACGGTATCACCAATGTATGTCCAATCGCGGGAAATATCACCACCGTTGAAAAGCGTCATCTGCTTGCCTGTCTGTGTAGCATGCAGTAGGCGCATCGGCATCATATCGGGGCGTCCGGCTGGTCCATACACATTGAAAAAGCGCAACACTGTCGTATTGAGTCCGTGTAAATTGTAGTAAGTATGCGCAAGAATTTCGGCGGCACGCTTACTCGCCGGATACGAAGCTAAGGGACGATCTGCGCTATCGGTTTCTACAAACGGGATGACCTCTGTGCTGCCATACACCGAACTCGTAGATGCCATCACAAGCTGTTGAACGTCATGTTTTACTGCCACTTCGAGGAGATTCATCGTGCCAATTGTGTTGACTGCCATGTAAAGCGGTGTCTGGTTCATGCTGGCACGAACATTCGAGCGTGCTGCCATATGCGCAATATGCGTGATGCTATGCGACGCAAAAATGTCATTAAGTGTCTTTGCATCGCGGATGTCGCCTTCAATGACGAACAGCTTATCATTTTGGATGCGCTCAATGTTGTTGCGTTTAATTTGGGGGTCGTAGTAATCATTGAAATCATCAATGATGACCACGTCTTCGCCACGCGCTAACAATGATTCACTGATATGGCTACCAATAAAACCAGCCCCGCCAGTTACTAAATACGTCATAGTGTGTTTGTGTCCTTATTAAAGATGTTACTCACCACGCAGAAAGTTACTCGCCTGCGATAATAGGGTCTAAGATAGCACGAATATCGTCAAAGCTCTCTACGCGCACTAATTGATTACGAATATGTACGCTGTTGCCATCGTCCAAAGCGTACTTGCTTAACTGCTTGCGCATCTGCAAGCAGGTTGCTTTCTCTGGGATGACGGCATAATGCAAATTCAACTCGGCATAACGCAAGGCGATACGAGCGCGTTCGGCACGGCTGGGGTCTGGTAGATGCTCACCCGTGCGGAGATAATGCTCAACCTGCTTGAAAATCCACGGGCGTCCCAGCGCACCACGCCCAATCATGACACCATCACATCCGGTACGGCGCAACATACGTTCGGCATCTTCCGGCGAACGCACATCACCGTTGCCAATGACAGGCATATTCTGGACAGCATTTTTCACATCCTTGATAACATCCCAATCGACATCCCCTTGATGCCCCTGCCCTGCAAAGCGTGCATGAACGGCTATCGCTTTCACACCGACAGATTCCGCAGCTTGGGCAAAGGGAATTGCCATGACGATGCCATCTTCAAAACCACTGCGCACCTTCACAGTCACAGGCGCTTCGACAGCATTCACAACGGCTTCAACAACAGCTTTCGCAGTATCAACATCCTGCAACAATGCCGCACCTGCCCCTTTTTTGGCAATCTTTGGCACCCAGCAACCCATATTAATATCAACAATCGTCGCGCCATGATCGACCACGATTTTTGCCGCTTCTGCCACTTGGCTGGGTTCACTACCGAATAATTGCACTGCCATCGGATACTCTTCATCAGCATCCCATGGGAATTTTTCGAGCGAGCGTTTGCGTGTGCCTTTGTTATTGAGCAGATTACTACTCAGCACTTCGGTACACACGACACCACAGCCACCCATCTCGCGCACGATTTTACGGAAGGCACGGTTCGTATGCCCAGCCATCGGTGCGAGCAAGACAGGCGATTCGATTTCGATGTCACCTACAAAGTAGGATTGGATGAGAGACTCGTGGATTTGTTCCATTACCTAGTTGTGTATCTCTGATTTGTTATCATTAGCGTGCTAATGATACACAATATATAGAATCCTTAAAGAGATAGTCATATGAGCGTATAATCGTCAGGTAGTATGTTCTATTTTGAAGAGAGGTATTTATGATAACAACCAGTGGTAATTTTGAACTACACCGCGAACTCACGCAGGATGTCATCCGCGAGATACAAGATTTACGAACAGAAACGGATACTGATTTCGATGCTACCCAGCAAATTGTGCGCTATCTAGGGGCGCATCTACGCGAAGATGGCAAGGCACAACTCGGCTTTTGGACGCCTGTGCTGAAAGAACTCGACATTCCACCAGAGCGGGTATTTTTAGACATTTTCACACCGCAAGAGACTATCGACTTCATGGCTGATGAGCAACAGGTAGCCTTTCGGCGTGACCGTATCAATTTATTGCTAGATGGCGAGTATGCGTGGGGCGTCGTTTCTAGCTTCCGTGCCGGCAACCGCGATACCGTCGGCACACTATATCAAGTGGTGTATCAATCGCGGGATGAGGAGTGGATTGCCTTGCGTGACCATCTTGCATACTCCTTGCCTTTTGGCGCGTTCGCACCAGCCGAGTTCTACGATATGAATGCTATGTTCGATGCAAGGAGTGACAAAGCACACTACCACAATGCGCTTGATACTGCTCCTGACCCCGATGGCGTCCCGCGTGTGCAAGAGCCGATGAACATTCTTCAAGTGCATACCCGTTATGCCACCGAAGCAGGCACAATTGCTGGTCTTACACGCACATATCAACGTATTGCTGATAAGCTCACTAACAATGAGACACTAACCCCAGCCGAGCAAAATTTCGTCAATTACGATGCGATTCAGTTAATGCCAATTGAGCCGACGATTGAATATGAAAATGGCAATGATTTCTGGCAGAGCGAAAGTGGACCCTTTGCCGAAGATGTGACCATCCGCTTGCGTAAACCTGACATGACCAATTGGGGCTACGATGTGGTTATTAGTGGGTCATCAGCCATTAACCCTGCCCTACTAGAAAGTCGGCGTCCTGATGAATTGCTGGATTTAATCGAAGTCTGTCATCATTTTCCGGGCAAGCCTATTAAAGTGATGCTCGATATTGTCTACGGACACATCGACAACCAAGCTCTACCTCTCTTGCCTAAAGAATATTTTGCAGGCGCAAATATGTACGGACAAAATGTGAATTTCTTACATCCTGTGGTGCGGGCATCGCTACTAGAGATGATGCGCCGTAAACACAATTACGGTGTGGATGGCATCCGTGTAGACGGGGCGCAAGATTTCAAATGGTGGAATTCCGAAACTAATGAAATGGTGCATGATGACGACTTTTTGCGCTTGATGAACGACCTCGAATTAGAAGTGGATGGCGTGGTGTATCGTCCGTGGATGATTTTTGAGGATGGACGCCCTTGGCCCCGCGATGATTGGGAATTGGCATCCACCTATAGAGAAGTGACGAAGCAAATGCCGAATGTGTGGCAATGGGGACCATTGACCTTTGCGCATAATACGCCGTTCTTGTTCACGTTCTGGCTGAGTAAATGGTGGCGCATCCGCGAAATGGCTGACATCGGGCGCGAGTGGATTACAGGCTGTGCAAATCATGATACGTTAAGACGTGGCGCACAAGTACCAACTGATAGTCGCATCAACACCTATCTTGGCGATACCTTGCCAGACATCATCCGCAAAGCATACGATAATCCCGCCGCAAAATTATTTGATTATGCGATGATGCCAGGTATCCCAATGGAATTTTTGAATGGACTATTCCGTGCGCCTTGGGGCTTTATCCGCAATACAGATGATAAATACGGTGTGAAAGTCGTCAGTGAAGAAGCGCGTTGGCTCTATTGGCGTATGGATAAACGCACCTATGCCGAAGACCATGTTTTCACCCGCTTAAAAGCCCATGGTTTCACCGAATTGGATAGCCTGCGACGCTTTATGAACACACTTGACCATGCCGTGCAAGCCACAGGGTATTACATGGATGCTGTCGTACGGTTGCTTAATAGCATGTATCCCCCGCTAATAGATAGCGAATTGACGATTGATTCGCTCAAGCAAATTGCGCGTGATTTCATGGATGATAAACATGATTTTTGCAATGTGGCGTCTTTTGCTGATGACCTCAACCCTGACCATGTTGCGTTCAATACGGCAGTACGTCAATTCCGTATGGAGCGCAGATGGTTGATAGAGAATTTGGGCGAAGGTGAATTTCTTGACCACCTGCACCCCAGCGATGGTGCGACCATTTTTTGTGGGTATCGTGTGTCGCCGGATGGTAATGAACACCTGCTATTTGTCGCCAATATGGAAGGCGAACCTACTGAAATCATTCCGACACAGTTCTTGCCGGCTAGCGCAATAGCAGATGGCTGGGAATTAGCACTCGCAACACCCGAGCTAGCTGTTGAAAACATCGCGCATGCCGTGACACTCGCTGATAGTCAGGGGGTTGTGTTCGTTAAGCAGATGTAAGCAAACAGTTGAAATAACAGATTATGAGCGCGTGCAGGTCGCTCATAATCTGCTACACTACAGGATGTCTAAAAACACAGGCAGACTACATCAAAGAAGGCACATATGATTCCTGGACCCTCCTCACGCTTCGGTGCGATTGGCGTGTATGCCCACCTGATTGATTTTTTCAGGCGTCCGATAGATACCATGCGTCATTATCAACAAACCTACGGCGATATGAGCGCGGTACTCGCTGCCAGCCAAGAAGGCACGAGTAGTTTCTACTTTGCCTTTGGCGCAGATTATAATCGTGCGGTGTTCAGCAAACCGCAATACTATCATTCGTCTGCCATGCTGGATATTAAAGATGATTCTGTGCGTCGGTTGGGCAATGGGCTGACATTTATGAATGGCGATGAGCATTTAGGCAAACGACGCTTAATCATGCCTGCCTTCCACAAAAAACACATTGAAAGCTACCGTGATGATATGGTCGCGCTCACAAATACGATGCTCGATAGCTGGGCAGTGGGCGATGTGGTAGACATTAATCGCGCATGCCATGACCTAACCGCGAAGATTGCTATCAAGACACTTTTCGGCTTAGATGCTGACCGTGAAGGCGAAGCGATGAGCCATCTCATCATGCAATGGATGACACTGGCGACCTCCCCTGCTCTACGCATCATCACGCTGGATATGCCCTTCTCGCCTGTGCGCAAAATGCGGAAACTATCGCACACACTGGAATCGCATTTTTATGAGTTGATAGCACGCAAACGTCCGACTGCCGCACAAGATAGCGATGTGCTGGCAACGCTGATGCACACCGTTGATGAAGATGGCAATATGCTCAGTGATGATGACCTCATTGGGCAGGTGAATGTGCTATTTTTGGCAGGTCACGAGACGAGTGCCAATGCCCTCACATGGACGCTCTTTTTGCTCTCGCAACATCCTGAGATTTATCGCAATATGCGGGATGAACTCGCAGGTGTACTCGGTGGCGATGCCCCGACGATTGAGCAATTAGGTAAATTGCCATATCTGGAAGCAGTCATCAATGAGAGTATGCGTGTGTTACCGCCTGTGGTATGGATACAGCGCATTGCCGCACAAGACGTCGAACTCGGGGCGCATACGCTAGGTGAAGGTTCGACGCTGATTCTGAGCCATTTTATGACGCATCACAACGCCGATGTTTATCCGAATCCGCGCCAATTTGACCCCTCACGCTGGGATGATTGGAAACCTGCACCTTATGAATACATGGCATTCAGTGCGGGACCGCGCATGTGCATTGGGGCAGGTTTTGCCATGATGGAGATGAAAATTGCACTGGCGATGATTTTGCAACGGTACACGCTTGATCTCGTGCCAAACGCACAGATTGACCGTCATGTGACTGTGACGCTCTCGCCTAAAGATGGAATTCCTATGCGTGTGAAACGTGCTGATGAGACGATGCAGGTACATCCGGCAGGGGGCGATATTCAGGAATTGGTGACGCTGTGATTAGAATAGGCGACTACGTAAAAGTATCATCATTGCCGGATTGGGTAGCGGACTTGCCTGATGAATCAAAGCGTGTCTTTGAATTTTGTCTCGGACGCACCTACCCTGTTGTCGATACTGACAGCAAAGACGATGACACACTGATTTGTGTGCTAGATGTCAGCACGGACGTTGATACAAAGTTTGGTGGCTACCAGAATGACATTCGCTTGGAGGCGAAATTCCTCAGCACCTCCAGTTGTTAAACATCCGCTATTCATAACTATGCCCTACTGTGATGACGTGCGCCTCAATCATCTCTTTGCCTATCGCACGCGCCACCGATACGCGATGGTGTCCATCAATGACAAAGTATTCGTCACCAAGTTGGTAGACTTCGATGGGGGGAATGGCATCGCCACGCAGATAACCCATGTATATACGTATCCATCGTTGTTGAGAAACGCTCTTTGTCGGATGAAAGCGCGAATCAAAGCCACTTTCGCGGCTGACTGTACCGACAATTTGGTTAATGTTGATTGTCTGGATACCGTCATCCACACGGCTGTTTTCATTCAGGTTGCTATAGGCGCACTCAAAGGAACACAGGCTGTTATCCGCGAAGCCCAACAAACGTGACCAAAACCCCCGCGATACGCGCTTTGTCATCTCAACTTGTGCTTCATCTTGTAGATTATGATTGCTGTAGTACATAGTCTGTAGCTCCTCGCTGACTGCTGTTGATTACAGACTATGATTTTGTGGGTGTAGTTGTCTTCTACCGAACGATAGAAATAGGGGGTTAGATTATAACTAAACTAGGTTTAGTTCATGAGCGCGGGTAGTCGCTTCGGTGCGATTGGAAACACCTAATTTGCTATACAGATTATGAGCATGTGTTTTCACTGTGCCAACAGCGACAGTCAGCTGGTCAGCGATTTCACGGTTCGTTAGTCCAGCGGCGATGAAGCGCAGGATTTGCTCTTCGCGTTCCGTGAGCGGTTCAATTAAGGTAGTCGATGCTATGGTTTCCCGTTCAATTGTTGTGTTTGTGCCGTCTAGCAAACGCTGAATGGTAGCTATTATCTCTGCTCCTTGACCACGTTTTTCAGCTTCTTGATAGCTTGCTGATGTTAAGTAGGGTTTTATCTGCAGTTTGTAGGCATGGAGGGCATTAATTTCGGGTTCGCGCCATCCTAAATTGACAATAGGTTCGTGTATCAGAATCTCGAAATACTGAACCGCATCTGCATAGCGTTCTTGCTCAATACGTGCTTTTGCAAGCGTGAACAACAGATAGGTATAAACACCTGTTGGGGAATCATTTTCATGTGCAATCTGGAAACCACCGTATAGAATGGTTTCAGCTTTCGTTAGTTGCATCTGTGCTAAAGCTAGTTCAGCTTGTTTATTGATAACATCAATCCAGCCGGTGACATCATTGAGCCTCTGGCAGATAGCGATACTGTCTTCATAAATCGCTTCGGCTGCTTGATATTTTTCCATATGGATGAACGCACGCCCTAAATTACCGTATGCCCAAGCGATACCCCACGCATCCCCTGCTTGCTCAAAATGATTGGCACTTTGCTGTAAATTGTCTGTCGCCACTTCGTAATCATGGGAGACGTAATGGTACTCACCTATTGCTTTTAGAAGCCATGCTCTCTGCCATGTATCATCAGCCGTGTTGAGTTCTGATTCAATATGAGCAAACAAACCGGAATAGGCATCGCCCAATAATTCAGGATGATTCATCGCAGGCACAAGTGCCATCCCAAACCAGAGAGGGTAATCATCCAGCAGAGCAACCGCTTCACTGATAAGGCACGTCCCTTTTTCATTTTGCCACATGATGATGGATTGCCATCCTAACAATAGCTGGATTCTGGCACGCACTGCATCCGGCAGTTGTGATAGCAAATGAGGAGCAATGGTTAGTAAAGATGCCCCTTCATGTGTTTGGCTACGCATCTCAAAATAGAGCGCAATGCCCAGCAAAAACTTATCTATCAAGTCCACACGTTGATGCTCAACAGACCACGCCCATGCAACCCGAATATTGTGAATCGCATGTTGCATTGTCTCTAGTGCGCTTGCTTGCTCACTGCCGCATAAGGCATCCCCCAGTTGTGCAGTGAGGTCTGCATAATACGATAGGTACTTTTCGCGTGTTTCGTTCGCTACCGCGCTATCCGCTATCAAGTATTCATAAGCGAGTTGTTGCACCAGACTATGTAAGCAATAGAACCCATTATCATAGACGGTCAGCAACGATTTATCGCGCAGAGCCAGCAAGGTACGCAAATTTGCATTCACAACGACTTGTGCGGCTTCACGGGTAAATTTATCTTTAAAGATAGACAGTCGCTTTAGCACATCTTGTTCCGCAGGCGTCAGTAATTGCCATGAGCCTGTGAATACAGCGCGGATACTACGGTGACGCTCGGGGGTATCACGCAAGTTGGATTCCAGAAAATCGACGCAGGACTGTATCTCCGCGAGGATGGCATCAGTATCCAGAACTTTTGTCCAGACAGCCGCAAGGTCAATTGCCAGTGGATTGCCATCAATAAGGCGACAAATCTCGGCAATCTTGCTGAAATCAGGTTCAAAATTCTGACGACCCTGTAGCGACTTGTTCACGAACAATCTCACTGAGGGATAGTCGGCTATTTCAGACCTCAAAGCAGTAGCCGGCGGGACAGCAAGCCCACGCAAGCTATAGACAAACTCATGGCTCAGACGCAGTGTCTCGCGCGATGTCACGATAATTTTGAGTGAGGGTGTATTTTCAAGCAGGTGATGGATGAACCCCGACGCATCCAGCAGATGCTCAAAGTTATCTATCGCTAGTAGCATCGGCTTTTTTGATAGATGTAACACTAGCTCATCGACAATATTTGTCTTATCAGATAAGGCTATGCCCAGACGCTCGGTGATAGCACTAGCGAGTTGAGAATGATGTGTAATCGGTTGCCCATTAACCATCACAGGTGAATGCTCAAATGTAGACGGAAGCGTATTTAACACAGCATTCAGTAAACTTGTCTTGCCAATGCCACCCATGCCCAAAATTGTCACTAGCCGACAATTGTCGTCGGATAGCATCGCATGCACTTGTTGTATATCAGTATCGCGTCCGACGAAACCCGACTGCGTGCGTGTCGTCATGATTGGCTACTCTTTCTATGCTGACCAGATTGCTCAACTCATATACTCAGAAGCAATTTTACGCAGGCGATGCAAATACCATATCTTATCTTTGAGGTGATTCGCATTCTCTTCTGCGAGTTGTACCTGTTCTTTGAGGGGCGCAATGTCTAATGCCCAGCGATACAACCAGCGAAGCCATACCGGAACATCTAGCAAGGCTACAATCAGGTCGTAACGAGCGCGACAAATCCAATAGGCTTGGTCTTGCTTGATGTAATAGTTCAGCACTTGGTTCGTAAAGCGCAACGTTGCAAATTTCGACCAAATGTCTTTGCGTTCGCGCCAGTAAGCGACTTCTGCATCAAAGGCTAAATCGAGCCATTTCGCGCCCTGCCAATCAAGTTCACGCATTTGATGGCGCACCACTGATGCACTGCTCCACTGGTCTTGATAGGCTAACACAGCCGCTTGTACGGTCAGCGCCGCCCGTTGGAAATCCCGAAACGCTTCTTCAGAGGCGACATCGTGCGCGAGACTAGCATTCATGAAGGCAGCATCGTAGCTTTCGAGCAATATATTCGCCTGTGCCAGCAACAAATGCGCGTTGATGCGGTCAGCCGGATTGCCTTCGCTATGCTGTAACAGCAAATTCGCCGATTCGAGTGTCAATTCAGCTTCATTGAGTTCATAGTGCATGCGGGATTTTGCCAGCATCATGCGCTGGAACGTATTTTGGTCAAGCGGAACATTTTCGAGTGTGTAATCAATCGCTTGCCGTATCTCTTCTGCATAGCTAATCGGGTCAGACCAAACGTAAGCATCAATCAGTGCGGCATACACGCGCCCAACCATCGGGCAATCACGGTAATTTGGACGATTTGCCAACATGAACAAGCGCACGGCTGCATCCACATCACCAATACCAGAGTGCGAGAGTGTGTACTGCCAATACGAGAGCAAGAGTTCCCAATACGGATGTCCTTGCTCTCCTTGTGCCAATGTTAAGGCTTGTTCGAGATAGTCGCGTGCGAGTGTGCGGTCAAGGCGTTGATTTTGCGCGAACAAATCGAACAATTCGGCAATGCGTCGCCGTTCGGGTGCATCTTTGATACGTGCTTGAAAATAATCTGTGCGATACCACTCCAGCGTATCGACAAATATAGGTGCTTGCATTGCCTTTGCTCCTCAAAACTACTGTTGCTGATTCCTCATGGACGCTCGACGGTGATGCCTGCAAAATCAATCTCGTTGAGAGCAGTCATCGCGTCAGCATCATCATAAAACACACTACGCAAGAATGTCGTTGTGATGTGATTTGTCAGGTCATGAGCGCGTGTCATATCCCACACAGGGTCGCTACAAGCGTCAAATGCTCCAAAGTTGATGAGCAATGGCGCACAGCTATCGACAAACAGGCTATGGTCGCCGAGTGCAAATTCCACCAACATCTTATTTTCGCTACTCACCCACCCGTAAAAATTACGCGCATCCCGTTCCGGCTGAGTTGTGTTGTCATTGCCACCAACAATAACCAACGTAGGCATCGTAATTTGAGCCAGCGAGTCTTCGCCAAATATAGGCGCGTTCCAAGGCGCAAAGCCAATCACTGCCGAAATACGCGGGTCGCCAAAGCTCTCCCATGCGCCCTCGGGGACACTATCCAAGCCATTGAGGTCTGCCATGCGTTCGGCATCATCCAGCAAATAGCACACACCATCGGCGAGAAGCACATCACGATTGCTATCTGTCAGACCCGCTTCGGAACGCAAGTCACCAATGCGTTGCTGACCGTCACTTTCGCACCAGTCCGCGAGTGCATCAAAATTAAGGGGCGCACCAGCAGCCGCAAACGCCGTGTAACCACCAAACGAATGCCCACTGACAGCGATACGCTCAGGGTCAATCGCACCATCAAGGTCGCCACTGACTGCATTGAGGTCATCAAGTGCAAAATCTATCGCACGCGGAATATCCTGCGGACGAAAGACATAGTTATCGTTTACCGCTTGGTCATATTGTTCAGCCGAACGCAAGCGGTCAACCATCGTGTTGCCAGGATGCTCTGTCGCAATGACCACGAAGCCCTGCGATGCAAGATGTTCGACTAAAAACAGGCTCAGTAAAGGCGATGACCCACTCCCATGCGAGAATACAACCAGCGGATACGGCGCATTATCTACGAAAACAGGTAAATTCCACCCCGCATAGCCACTTGTCTCAAATAGCCCGTTGAACTGAATATAGCGCACAAGACCATCTTCATTGACCTCGCCACCATCAGCCGGTGTACCTTCTGCGCCCGTCGCTGGATACCACACCCACGCATTCAAGTCACGGTTGCCATCAGCATCGGAAATGGTGTATTGGCGCACCCCAACTGTATAGTCGCCGCGTATCCCAAAAGGCGGTGCATCCGGGCGTGCGGGTTCATTAACGAGCGTCGGTTGGCGTGAAAACACAAACCAACCGAGCGCCCCTGCTAAAACGATTGTCGTTACCAGTAAAACAAAGGTCAAAATACCATGAAACAAGCGCATTGTACCGTTTTCTATCCTTACAAGATTGGTAGTTTAGTCATCCGATTCATCAAGAAGATTTTGTATCGACGCTACTGACATACGAAAAGCGTGCGTGACGTCACTATTACTGAGCATGCGCCCAGCAAAAATGCGCCCCATCTGATAAATCAGTTCTATCGCAGCATCGCGTTGGGCGCTCTCCGGCATATCTGCTAACGATTTTACCAGTGCATTGTCCGCGTTGATATGCACTGTGCCAGCTAGCGCATCTTCATCGACCTCCATGTTATTCATGTAATCACCAACCAATCCTGCAAATGGACCTGGTAATTCGCCTTTGTCGAGCGCATCACGGGTATCCCGAATGAACTCGGCATCTTTCGGATAACTGATGATGGCAGGTACATCGGCTGGCTTAAATGACACAATCCGCGCACGAATTTTACGGTCACGGAAATAATCAAGAATGCCCAAATAGGGGTCTTCCGCGACAGGTTGTAACAACTGACTAGCATCGTTATCCATATGCACAACTTTGACATCAGGGTTCATGTACGCATACTTGCGCAAAAATTCCGGTTCAAGCGTCATGGCGGCGTCAATGACGGGTACACCGTAGCCCGCGCCTAACAACTGGTCTTGTTGCGAGCCAACACGCCGTTGCACATAGTAAATTGTGTTATCGGTTTCAGCGAGATATTCGGGCAGTGTTTTATCGCCGTCGGGTGTGCTGAACATGATGATGTCCATTACTTCTTTGTAGAATACATCATCTTTGACTGCCCACCCCATGATGAGATAGCGGTGTCCACGCACGATACGTTTCCATGTGACAGGGTCATTTTTGGCGATGTCGCGCATACCCCGTGTGATTTGCTCATCAAGAGCTTTCTGCACTTTGAAGAACATATCGTCTTGCTGGATGTCTTCACGGCTGGCAGTTGGTTGCAAATAAGGACAATCAACTACCCCACGCAAGAATTTCGCCCAGCTAGGCAACAGGGTCATATGCTTATCGGTGATGAACATACGCCGGATATAAATATTTACATCGCCGTATTCTTGTACCGATGCCAGCGTACCAGGTGGCACAAACAAAAACCCTTCTAGTGGAATCGTCACGCTGTCGTGTCCGATACTGATTTCTTGGTCTTCAAGTTCGATAATTGCCAGCGGATTCGCATGTCCGAACGAGCGACCAATGTATTCGCGCATCGCAATATCAGGGTCAACCGATTCCCATGGGGGCATCATCGCGTTGACAGGTTTATCGGATTCCACCGTAACAGGAATCTCCAAAAATTCAGCATAGGTGCGCACGGTATCGACCATCACGCGCTCATTGAGCAAAAACGAGGCTTCTGGCTTGACTTGCAATTCCACTCGCGTGCCAACTTGGGCGTCGTCAACTTCCGAGACGTTATAATGAACGTCCCCCGACGAACGCCACCGAACAGCCTGACTGCCCTC
Source organism: Chloroflexota bacterium (assembly GCA_038522085.1). Classification (GTDB taxonomy): domain Bacteria; phylum Chloroflexota; class Anaerolineae; order Aggregatilineales; family Phototrophicaceae; genus JAUZRW01. The sequence continues at coordinate 63,318 of JBCBKJ010000018.1, read as the reverse complement.
TTTGTACGATTTAGTGGTCAGAATCACTTCTTCCGCAATCAAAAACGCGCTCAAAAAGCCCAAGCCAAATTGCCCTACTAAGCGACTCGCCTCGTCAGGGTTGAGGATTGCTAGATTTTCGCCCAATTGACGGGTGTAACTGCGCCCAATCGTGGACAGATATTCGGTTACTTCGTCTTCGGTGAGTCCCGACCCATTATCTTGAATGATGATGCTTCGTTTTTGCAAATCAAACGAGATGTCGATACGCGGTTTATAATAATTGTTTTTCTCCTCGACTTGTCGCCGCACACAGCTATCATGCGCGTTCTGAATCAACTCGCGGATGCCGACTTTTTTACTTGAATAGAGGCTCTCCGCAAGAACCTTTAACAAGCCCGGTAGATGAATCTGAAATTGCTTCTGTTGTTCGCTCACGATTTGTCCTGTTCGTCTGACGTGCAACGATAATTCGCAAAGATGTTACCATTATACCTGATGATAGATGATATGTTGGCTATGCAGTCAATGAGCATGTAGAGACTTGTAAATTTAGAGATGCTCAGTAGAACAAATTTCAGCTTTCTGGAAGAATAAATCCATCGAAGCAATATTTTTGTAGTACACTAAACAATGCGCGTATGTATCAACTAACTAATCTACGTCCTTAGATTGCAGTTCATCAAAGGCTTCTCACTCAATGAAAAAAGAAACACGCCTGTCTATCATCACATTTTTAATTAGTCTCTTATTGTGTGGTGGTGCGTTAGAAATATTCTTACGCTTCGATCCATTAGGTGTGTTGGCGTATCGGGAATGGCTGAATTTCACCTATACCGATAGTAGACCAGACCCAACCGGATATTCGTTTGTGGCTGGTACGTATATTATAGATGGCAAACTTGTCACAATAGACGAGCGGGGCAATCGTGCAACGCCTACCGTCAATAGCCCAGACTGTACAATTGCTATCGTTGGCGATTCTGTGACATTTGGAATCGGGGTATCGGATGATGCTACGTATCCGTATCTTTTGAGCAATGTATTCCCTCAAATACAATTCATAAATACAGGTAAACCTGGCTATGACAGTACCAATCTTTCACGGGTAGTTGAAGATACACCCGCCGACGCATACATTTACTTGATTGTAAGCAACGACATAACCGCACCAAGAGAACATATCAATGCAGTTCCTGTATCATTTAGTGCTATTACGACACATATTAGATATTTTCAGGCAATAGGACAAGAAGCTGAACCTGAACCAACCCTATATTCAGAATCGCTCGATATCATCACACGTGAAAATGTAATGATGTTTTCCGCTGGCGAGCATATTTCACATGAACATGCTGAAGTGTATCTTGGCACAACAATCGAGGTCATTCCCAGAGAGACACGCGTAAGCCCCGCCGACGGACATCCCAACGAGTTAGGGCATCAAGCAATCGCCAACGTTATCGCACCATATGTTGCAACACTACCAACTAACAATTGTCTTTTCACGACTGCCAATTAGTTATGGAAAAACGAACTAATTTGTTTAGGTGTCTGCAAGCGCCACTACTCAGCACTCAGTCCTCAGAACTTTTTGAACTGTACTTAGCTCACTTCACCAACCCATGACGCCACGCAATCGCGGCGGCTTGCGTCCGGTCAGAGACATCCAGCTTGGTAAAAATCGAACTCACATAATTACGCACTGTGCCTTCTGCCAGATGCACTTTTTCGGCAATATCCGCATTCGTCAGTCCATTAGCGAGTAAGCGCAAAATCTCTAATTCACGTTCGTTGAGCGCATCCGCAACCGTCGAATCAACAGGCGTGCCTTCGCGTACCACGCGGTAAAGTGTCTCGGTAATGCGCGGCGAAATCGTCGTTTCGCCCTCTGCGGTTTTGCGAATCGCGGCAACAATCTCTTCACGCGGGGAATCCTTCAGCAAATACCCCGCCGCCCCTGCCCGTACTGCATCGACTACCCACTCATCAGCATCGTAAGTCGTTAGCACCAGTATTTTACAGTCAGGATACTCAGTGCGGATTCTGCGCGTCGCCTGCACCCCATTCATAATAGGCATTTTCAAGTCCATCAGCACCACATCCGGCTGAATCGTCGCTAATTTTTCGAGCGCCTGTGCGCCATCTTCTGCCGTAGCAATGACCTCTATATCCTCCGATGCCCCGACAATTAATTCTAAGCCATCACGGGCAAGGGCTTGGTCATCGACAATCATCACTTTTATCATACTCATAATCCTAGACTCAACGTAATTTTCGTCCCCGCAAAGGGGTCACTGACAATCGTAATTTCCGCACCACACAGCGCCGCTCGTTCACGCATCCCCACCAAACCAAAATGACCCTCCGGCGGTTCAGCATCACTATCAAAGCCTATGCCGTTATCGCGCACGGATAGCAACAGCGTTTTCTTAGTCGCTTCAATCCGCACCCAAACATCTGTCGCTTCTGCATGACGCACAATATTATTGAACGCTTCTTCTACAATGCGATACAGCGATAATTCCACTTCAACAGGTAACTCTGGCAAATTATCCGGCAAACTCGTATGAATACGGAAACCTGCCCTATCCGCAGATTTATAGCCCATCATCTGAATTGCCAGCGCCAAGCCCAAGTCATCCAGCGGACTCGTGCGCAAGGCTTGCAGTGCGTGGCGCGTGTCTTTCAAACCATCGCGGGTCAATTGTTGAATCGTCTCGATACGGTCACGCGCTTTATCCGGTGAGCTATCCCAGATAGCCGTCACCGCTTCTAATTGAATCGCCACCGCACTCAGTGTATGTGCCAGCGTATCATGTAAATCGCGTGCCATGCGGTTACGTTCACGACTGACAGCCAACTGTTCCAGCGTGACAGCAAATTGCGCCAGTTGTTCGTTCGCTTCACGCAGGTCTTTCCGTTGACGACGTTGCTCTTTAATCAAACGCGAGATAATGAAGCCCACAGATAGAAAAATAAGGTTACGGATAATCACTTGTTCACCATAAAAATCGGGCGACACACTACCAATATCTGCCAGCAAACCCGCAAAATACAATTCCAAGCCTGTCGTCAGCACACAAAAAGCCAGCACAGCAAACATGCCATACTGTGCGGCAACAGCCACCAGCGGCGCAACCAGCCACAAAATCAACGCGCCTGGTTCGCCCACACTCGCATCACCCATCATATTTGCTTCTAACCGTGCCTGTACCGACAAACCCCTGATGAAGATAGGCGCAAAACTCGCCACAAAAATCGCTATCGGCAAATAGACAAAGCGTAACCAGCGTACCAATCGCTCACTGCGCAAGTACAAAAATAAGACTGTCGAATAGGCAATCGTCAGTATAACTGTCACGGGCGCACCCGCATCATTCGTATCATTCAGCGAAAAAATAGCCAAGACCATCAGCACCCACTGGAAACCAATGAACAGCCGAAATAGTGATTGTAAGCCCGGTTCAATACGGGGAGAGGGTTGTGTGCGTGTGTTTGATTTTTTCATACAAAAAGTGTATCACGATTTTTTGCCTGTGCGCTATGTGCCTGTATTCACCTCCCAATGTGACTGGTGTCATATTCACAAGCTGATTGTACGCACCCCAATCCCTGATTCGCATGACTACCCGCATAGCATGAGCTAGTGTTTACTGAGGGTAATTGATTTGCACACTTTTCATTCGACCTAAAAACTTTGAAGGAGTTCAACATGGGCATTGGTGATATTATCGCGGCAGTCAGTATCGGTATTGGGATGATAATTGCGTATCCGGCGCTACTCATCGTGATGAATCTGCTCTTTCATCGCACCACCAGTCGCGTTGCAGAACGCTTAGACGGCGGCATGAAATCCTCATTTGCCGTCGGTATTGTCGTTGTCGGGATAGGTGGCTTTGCATCGGTGGCATTGCTCTCTGCCGGAAGCGTCTTGCAGTTCATTGGCTTCCTCCTCTATTTACTGCTCTCATTTTGGGGAACTGTCGGCAATGCGGCGCTCATTCGTACCTTTGGCGAACGCATCTCAGATTTAGATGAGCGTGACCGTTCGCCTCTCTCAAAATTATTAGCAGGTGGTTTCGCCTTGACACTCTCATTTGCCTTTCCTTTAATTGGCTGGTTCGTGCTGATGCCTATCATCTCCGTGATGACTATCGGTGCAATGACGCTCAACCTATTCAGCCGTAGCAAAAAATCCCCCACCCTGCCGGAAGAAACAGTGGTGCAGGCGATATGAGCAAGGTCACACGACGCGACTTTTTCAAGCTAGCAGTCGCGGGAGCCGTGGTGAGCGCGTGTACACCCGTTTTAGATGAACAGGTACTCGCGCCAGAAATCATCACTGCACCCGATTTACCCGCGCCCGACCCGATTGTGCATTTACTAAATCGTGCGACCTTTGGCGCAACACCGCAAACTGTTGCTGATGTACAGGCACACGGCATAGAAACATGGCTAGAGTCACAATTTGACTATACCAACATCCGTGACCTAGAGACGATTGCTCGTTTGCGACGTTTCAACACGCTCAGTATGACCTCTGCGGACTTGCTCTCATTTGCACGCATACCAGATAGAGTACGTGTCTCAGAGGAACTCGCTGGGGCAACCATCACCCGCGCTGTCTATTCAGAGCGTCAGCTATACGAGAAGATGGTACATTTCTGGAGCGACCATTTCAGCATCTACTATTTCAAAGACACGACGTCACAATTACAGACAGTTGATGATAGAGACGTCATCCGTCCGCACGCACTCGGGAATTTTGGCGATATGTTACGTGCCTCCGCGCACAGTCCGGCGATGCTCGTGTATCTGGATAATGTCGTCAACGAATTGAGCCATCCCAACGAAAATTACGCCCGTGAAATCATGGAATTACACACGCTTGGCGTAGATGGTGCTTATACCGAAGAAGATGTCTACGAAGTCGCCCGTTGCTTCACTGGCTGGTCAGTGAGTGAGCGCGGTGTATTTCAATATCGCTCTGAATGGCACGACGAAGGCGAAAAAACAGTGTTGGGACATACGATTCCGGCAAACGGTGGCAAAGCCGATGGTGATAGAGTGCTAGACATTCTTACCCATCATCCTGATACCGCACGCTATCTAGCACGTAAATTGCTCGTGCGCTTCGTAGAAGATGAGCCATCAGAAGCACTCGTACAAGAGATAGCTACCGTGTGGATAAATTCACAGGGACATATCCCCACGGTGATGCGTGCAATTTTCGCGCACGATGCTTTCTGGCAAGCACCCCCCAAATTCAAACGTCCCTTAGAACTCGTGTTATCTATGATGCGTGTTCTCGGCGCACGCTACAACGGCGGTGATGGGCTAGTCACCCGCCTTGCAGAGATGGGTCAGCGTCCGTTTGGGAATCCGATGCCCGATGGCTATCCCGACATAGCCCGCGAATGGCTAGGCAACTTTTTACCGCGCTGGAATTTCGTCCTAGATGTGATGCAAGGCAACCAGCCAACCCTCAGCCTGCCGATAAATCAGTGGGTGACCGTAGCAGAAAATGACGGTTTGGATGGTATCGCACGGGCGATTTTACTCCGTCCACCCACACAAGCAGAGCGCGATGCCGTTCTACAAATCACAGGTGAAAATTTTCGTCCGACAAACACACACACGCGCATTGCCCTCGCTGTTTTACTCAGCAGTCCAGCGTTCCAATGGCGTTAAACAAGATAAAACGAGGAGAATTAACATGGTCGCAACACGACGCACATTCATGAAATCAATCGGTCTGCTCGGTGGCGGACTCATCTTACACGAACTCGTCCCCAGTTGGATGCCCCGCATCGCCTTCGCAGATGATGGCATTCAGGGTGATGTTATTGTCAACATTTTTTTGCGGGGCGGTGCAGATGCCCTGAACATCATTGCGCCTTTCGGTGATGATGATTACTACCGCGCCCGTCCCACACTCGCCCTCGCCCGTCCAGATAGCCGTAGCAATCGCGCTGTTTTGCCGTTAGACGACTTTTTTGGTTTGAACCCCGATATGAGCGCCTTGCACGAACTCTTCACCGGACAGCGTATGACCGCTTTTCATGCTGTCGGTGCGCCCCATGCCTCGCGCAGTCATTTTGCCGCGATGGATTTAATCGAACGTGGCACCGATGGCGAAGGCGGCGCAAACACCGGTTGGCTCGGACGTTATTTGATGCACACTGCCCAAGATAGCGATTCTGCCTTACGTGCCATCGGCTGGGGCGATAGCCTACAAACGAGTCTCATGGGCTATATTCCGGCAACCGCACTCCAATCTATTCTCGATTTTCACCTGTCTACGGACGATGCCGACCTGTTTCAGGGTGCAATGGCACGCATGTACGCCAACGACGACCTTATCGACCAGACAGCACAATGGACACTCGCCACACTCGATATTGTGAACCGCATTGATGTAGACGAATACATCCCCGAACACGGCGCGAGTTACTACGAAACCAATTTTGGACGCGCCCTCAAGCAAACCGCCGCCATCATCAAAGCCGACGCAGGCTTGGAAGTCGCTTGCATAGATATGGGCGGTTACGATACGCATATCGCACAAGGCAGTACCCTGAGCGCAGGCGTCGGCAGTTTCCCATTACTGGTGCAAGAACTCGCTGATAACGTCCGTGCATTTCATGATGATTTGCTCGATTACAATGATCGTGTAACCGTCGTCGTCATGTCCGAATTTGGACGGCGCGTGCAAGAGAACGGCGCAGGTGGCACAGATCACGGACACGGTGGCATGATGATGATAATGAGTCCCGACCTGCAAAACACAACCGTACATGGCACATGGCCCGGCATGAACACCCGCTTTCTCGATGATGGCGACATCGCTATCACCACCGATTACCGCGATGTATTGAGTAGTGTCTTATTACAGCGCACCGCACTCACTGACCCAGCCGCCATCTTCCCTGACCATCGTTTGACGCCACTATCCTTATACGCCTGAGATACATAATCTACAAAAAAACGCCTAGTTCAGCTAAGAACTAGGCGTTTTTTTGTATGAGCGATATACGCTACTTATTAGTATCAATTGCGATGATTTGCTCGCGCAATTTCAGTGCTAAGGTTTGCACATTCGGTTCCATCATAATGCTACACGGGTCACCAGGTATCTGCGCGACTGTTACCTCACCCGCAACCAAATTGACAAATCCATATTTCTCATAGGCGACAAATTTTTCAAGATTCGGAGGTGTCACATACAAGACCACATCACCATCGTACTTGCTAGGGTTGTATACTTTGTGGGTGCGCAAGATACAAAATTCTTCATAGATACCTGTACGCATCCAAGTAGGAATAGGCTTATTGATGGCATCATAAAATTTAAACGATACTTTCCACATACGATGCTGAACCCGTTCCCAGAAAGTATCCCAATCGTCAATGAAGCGTTCACGAATATCTTCTGAAGATAGGTAATCATCCAAGCGCGTCTTGATGCGTTGACTCAGGCTTTTCTTTGGCTTGTTGAACTTACGCGGTGGCAAGAAGGTATTCACAATCGGGTCGAATGCAACCAGCATGGCAATATCTTCGCCCTCAGCTTCCAGTTGACGTGCCATCTCAATAGCAAAGACGATACTCGCAAAACTCCCCCCGATATAGTAGGGACCTTCGGGTTGTACGCCACGCATCATTTTGATAAATTCAGTCGCCGCTTTTTCCACTGTGCCGTGCATAATATCATCTTCACTAAGGCTCTGGAATTGTAGTGCATAGAAAGGATGCTCATCACCAAGATTGCGTGCGAGATTATTCATATTGATAACCCCACCCCCCACAATGAAGAAATTCGGCGCACTGCCCGTTGTGCGAATGGGTACAACGCCACTACGTAAGCTATCAAGCGTTTCACTGTTCATATCACCGAGCAATGCCGCAAAATCCTTGACTGTCGGCGCACGGAACAACGCGGCAAGTGGTAAACTTTGACCAAATGTTTTCTCTATCTGCGTGAAAATACGAATCGCCAGAATCGAATGCCCGCCTAAATCGAAGAAATTATCATCAATGCCGACCCGTTCAACATTGAGCGCGTCTGCCCAAATTTTAGCAACGGTTGCTTCAGTTTCATTTGTCGGCGCAACATAGACCTGCTCAGTGGTCATATCTGCAATTTCGGGCTTTGGCAATGCACGCCGATTGATTTTCCCATTAGGCGTTAGCGGGAAGGTATCTAAACCAACGAACACCGATGGAATCATATAGTTCGGCAAATGTTGTTTCAGATGCTCCCGAATATCTTGTGGCTTAACCACTTGCCCATCTGCCATCACCAGATACGCAACAATCTGTTTATCACCAGGCGTATCTTCACGCACGATGACCACGTTCTGTTCAATATGTGGATGCTTACCAAGATTGGTTTCAATTTCACCCAGTTCAATACGGAAACCACGCACTTTCACTTGATGGTCAACACGTCCATAAAATTGCAAGCGACCATCCGGCAAATAACGTGCAACGTCGCCTGTACGATACATGCGTGGTTGCTCAATTGCGGCATCACGTTGAGCAAGCGTGGTTTGTGCCACGAAGGGGTCTGGCACGAACTTTTCTGCGTTCAATTTTGGACGCTCAAAATAACCCCGTGCTAAACCATCACCGCCGATAGTCAACTCGCCAGGCACACCAATCGGCGCGAGATTATCGGCACTATCCAGCACATATACACTCGTATTATGAATGGGATGCCCTATAGAAATAAAGTCTTTGACATCGCCAATGGGTTCAACCGTTGACCAAACCGTTGTTTCAGTAGGTCCATACATATTCCACAGTGCTTTACAGCGTGCCGTAATTTGTTTAGCGAGGTCAAGTGGCAAGGCTTCACCGCCACACAATGCGGTCATATTTGGTGTACTATCCCAATCTGCTTCCAACAGCAAGCGCCACGTTGCGGGGGTCGCTTGCAAGAGCGTGATTTTGTATTCATCAATCATCTCCAATAAGCGCCGTCCATCCACCACTTCTTCCTGACGGGCAATGACGACCTGTGCGCCGGTGAGCAATGGTAAATACAATTCAAGTACCGCAATATCGAACGAGAGGGTTGTCACAGCTAACAAGACATCATCTTGGATTAAACCAGGTTCATTCTGCATAGATAGCAAGAAATTCACCACTGAGCGATGTTGCAATTGCACGCCTTTGGGTCGTCCTGTCGAACCTGAAGTGAAGATGATATAGACCAGATTATCAGGTGTCACATCACTGGTTGGGTTCTCTGTCGAAAAACCACTCACATCAATCGTGTCGATGACGATTTGTTCTGCCTCGTGTTCGGGAGCATAGGCTTCGATTTCAGAGTGCGTAATCAGCACTTTTATCGCTGCATCTTCGCAAATCATATTCAGACGGTCAATCGGAAACATCGGGTCAAGTGGTACATACGCCCCACCCGACTTCATAATAGCCAAAACAGCCACCAGCATATCGACATTGCGTTGTAGATGCACGCCTACGAGGTCATCCGGCTGGATACCAACAGACTGTAAATAATGAGCATAACGATTCGCCCGTTCATTCAGTTCAGCAAAGGTAACTTGTTCATCGCCACTGATGACCGCAATACGTTCTGGGGTGCGTGCAACTTGTTCTTCAATCAGTTGGTGTAAACAAGTTGTATGCGGATAATCGACTGCGGTATCGTTCCATTCGACTAGCAACTTATGGCGCTCAGTATCCGACATCAGCGTGAAAGCTGAGATAGCTTGGTCAGGATTATCTGCGATGCTACCTAGCAACACAGTCATATGCTCCGCGATGAGTGCTATACTCTCGGCGCTGAAAATCGCGTTATCATACTCAAAGCGCAGATGTAACTGCCCCTCACTTTCAAAAGCAAGCAACTGGTAATCCAGTAAATCAGAGGTCAGGGTAGCAACATCTGCTGTCTCGCCCAACCACTCAAACGCAATCTGCAAGAGTGGCGCACGGCTGAGGTCACGTTCGACATTTACAACTTGCAATAACCGTGCGAATGGGACAAACTGCCCTGCGTTATCAGCCATAGTCTGCGAGAGTGTGGTCATCAAGTCTGTAAACTGCGTATCTTTCGTCAGTTGCAGGCGCAACGACACCAGATTCTCTAATTGTCCGATTGCCTGCCCCACCCCGTCTTGTGGATGATTGCGCGTTTGCCAACCAAAAATCAAATCATCCGCATTGGTATAACGATAGAGCAAGGTAGCAAATGCACTACCAACCATTGTCTCAACAGAAATTTGATGCGTGCTTGCGAATGCCTTCAAAGCATCCCAAGTCGCTTGTTCGATAGAAACAGTATGTGTCGCTGTCGCATAATTTTGAGTCGGTGGACGGACAGCATCAATCGGAAATTCCAGCGGTGTCACATTCTCAAGATATTCACCCCACCAATCCATTGCCTCGGCTGATGCTTCGCCGTGTGATGCGAGATGCTTTAACGTTAATGATGTCCCATTGAGACAGTGTTCAACAACCGCATTTGCCACCCATGTTAAGCTACGACGATCCAGCAGAATACGATGTGCAACAAATACCAAATACACTGCTTCAGATGTCTTTAGCGCGGTACTACGCATCAGAGGCGCATGTTCCAAATCAAAGACGTGTTGGGATAGTGTGTCAATCCGTGCCTCAAGGTCATCAGAAGCAACGGTTTCAATTGTCAATACATCCTCAACAGCAATATCTTGTGCGACAAACTGTGGCGTGTTGCCATGGGCGTCCATTGCGTGCGACAAAAGAGGCAAAACATCTATCAAGGCAAGCATGCTCGACTTCAATTGAGCGTTTTCGATAGCTTCCTCGAATACACGTACTGTCACAACATTGAGCGATTCATTTTCAGTGAGTAGGCTCTGCAAAAACCACAAGCGTTCTTGGGTTGCAGAAATGGGATAGGTATTTGCCACTGTAGTAGGGTTTGTAGGTGTATGTTCCATAGTTATGTTCGGCACAAACGCCGTTCCTCCTTGATGTCCATCTTGCAAGAGGCGCGAAGAAATGCACCTCACCAGCTACATTACCAGATATTACATATTATTCTACTGTAATTATGCTTACTCACGCAACCTGACCAACGACCTATCTGATTAAAATTCTCATGTACAACGTATTTGCTTTTATCATAGACATTACAATCAAAGACAGTGAAATGGCGCTTCATTTGTCTGTTCGCCACAATTCATTGGACTCATGCAAAGCAATATCAATGTGCAATCGTTGACAGTAGAAGCTACGCTAACTTACGCACCAGTCGAACGCTCGCTCGATGACATTACGTCGATGGTTGACGACCACATTGAAGCACATAGGGATTATCGACGATAGTTCAACGAACCAAGCAATCACATACAAAAAAGAAGATGAGCGCCCTTGCCCATCCTCTTTGTGTTCCATCAGTGTTTTCTATTTTAGGTCGATGCCAGATTGAGAACCGATTCTCGACTATTGTTATTGTGTGGGTTCTCGAAGAAGCGCGGCGGTGCATCCATCGGTTTCGCTTGCCAACGTTCCAGAATTTCACCCCACCAAATGCCCTCATCACGCATAGAATCGAAGCGCGAGTAATTCGGCAGTTCTGCCCAAGGATCCGTTGCAGACATCACATGCACAATGTCACTTTTAAAGTGCGATGTCGAGCCTGCGGGGTCAGGGAAGCCACCAATCCAGCGGAAAATAAATTCATCAACAGGCAACTCGTAATCGCCCAATGGAATCACCCAGTTCGGGATATTGATACAGCCAGCCGAGAAGCGTCGAATGGTCTCCCACTCGTTGACTGTCTGCTCCCAGATATGCCAAGGCGCACCGTGTAACGCATAACCGATTTCGTTCAGGTCTTGCCCATCATGTAAGAAGCTCACATACGGCACACCTGGATAGGTCGGCATGTTACGGGTCATCATCACACGATTAACGTACAAGCGACCACGCGGCGTCAGTAATGTATTGAGAACCACGGGTGTCTTGAGAATCGGCGTTGTGCCTTCAAAGAGCGTCAACTCGCGGCGTGGCACATACATCAGCAACCACTTATTGGTGTTCTCTTGTGGCTCAGTGATGAAATCAATACCAGCCATCGAATCATGCGAGATAATTTTCAGTTCATCAATTGGCACATACAAATCTGGGCGCGAACGCAAATTATATTCGTTCCAATTTGCCTCTTCGAGCGCAAATGTCCAATCTTCCCATGTCCACGCATTATCTTCAGGATCATCCCAGATAACGCGCCCCCAGTTATCGTTAACTGGCACAAAACGCACGAGCGAGCTACGCATCAAATAAGGTGTACCATAGGTCGAATTACGGCGTGCAGGGTTATCCACTTTCAAACCCTGTACACTCGGTTCAAGGTATAAGTTGGTTGTATTATTGCGCACAAAACCATAATTGAAAGCATCCATCACAATCGGCGCAGAAGACCCTTCCACAGAAATTACGCGGAATGGATTCGTATGGTCTTCGTAAATACGGATGCTATCGACCACTTCGCGCAGTGCGGGTTCAGTCGTTTCTTCGCGTTCGCCAGTAGACATGAAGCTGATGATATACTGCCCAGTTCCATTTGGCACACGAATGATACCCGCATCGTTGATAACACGCCCCGAATTAATATCGCCTGCAGGCAAGGTACCATCTTTGCCGGTATATCCGCCGTAAGCAACGCGCTCGATAGGCGAGCGATATTCTGTTGCCGGCACAGAGAGAATTTCGCGGGTTGCAAGTATGGCATCTTGGAAGTGTGAATCACTTTCCCAGCGCGGGTCTTGTTCTGCTAATGCGATATATGCCCACAAGTCAGCAATCTGGCGTGAGGTGAACACATTGCTAATATTTTCGGTGTTTTCGCCAATTTGGATGTAGCGGTCAGGTGTTGGATACCAGCGTGCATCCGCAAAACCAAGCGTTGCGGAATTAGGCCAGCCCCAATTATAGATACCCGCCTTCACACCCATCTCGTACAGCATAAAATCATTGAATTTTTCAATCATGTTGCCATCGCCTTCAACACGGCTGGCAACATCAGCAATCAACGACCCCGTCAAACGGTTATTACTAAAAATCGCTACACGGTATACATTCGAGCGCGGGTCAAATACCCATTCATCACGAGGCGTTTCCATGAAATACCACAACACTGCAAATGCTTTGAATGAACTGGCAGCCGGATACAATTCATCCGCATTGATTTCTATCTGCCAATCAATTTCGCCATTGACGTTAATCCGCCGGAAATCCAGCCCCATCTCGCGCCCTTCAAATTGGGCGGCAATGCGTTCACGGATACCTACCAAAATATCTGGCTGGTGCTGGCGTATAGTTTCTTCTGTTCGTTCATCCGCAAGCACTGTACCTGCACTACCCGCCAATGTAACAGCGGTACTCAGCCCAATATACTTGAGGAAACTGCGTCGATTAATCTGGTTTGTCATAACGTGTTCAAACCACCTATGCTTTTACTAAAAATCACGATATACATTCATTATAAGAACAATGCATGTCTGTGCCATTGAGGCTTTTGTAACGTTGCGTAGGAAATTTGCGCTCCCGCATAGATACCTTAATTATTATCTGTGCAACAATAGATTTATTCAACAACAATTTTCTTACGCTTGCGTAACAATCAGCAAACAAAGCCTACCTGTTATTCCAGACTCTTACCATAGTGAGTTCATCGGCGTAGATAGGTCATAGGGCAAGCGTGGGTATGTCAGCGAACATCATGTTTCGTGTGCAATTGTCAGCGTGAAGCGACTGCCCTCTCCTGCTTTCGATATTGCCGTAATATCACCATCATGTAAGCTCGCAATTCGCTTTACAATCGTCAAGCCAATCCCAAAGCCAGGCGTTGTATGCGCACTATCATTACGCCAAAAAGTTGTGAAGATTTTGCCCATGTTCACTTGTTCAATGCCCATACCGTCATCTTCAACGTGAATGACGATATGTGAGCCTGAATTGTTAGCACGCAAAATAATCGAGCCACCATGTTCCGTCGCCATATAGGCGTTTTTTAGCAAATGTTTGACCGCTTCCTGAATATAAGCAGTATGCGCTTGTATAGTGGGCAAATTATCATCTATCTGCATTATCAGATTACGAGACACTTGCCAATCATTTTGGGTCGCCTGATAAATCATTATGAGTAGATTTGTTATATTAACAACATCTTTGGTTATCTCCGTATGGCTCTCCAATTTGCTCATCAATATAAGTTGGTCTACAAGGCGCGAAAGGCGCGATACTTGATGCGCGATTTTTTCATTATGCGGGTGCAGTCGCTCGTTTTCTGTATGCTTTTGCAGGATGAAGTTACTGGTGCTAATAATTGATAAGGGCGTGCGAAATTCGTGGGCAGCCGTTTCAATGAATGTGGACAGTAAGCGTACACGCTCACGTTCGAGTTGGATTGCTAGTCGCTGTTTTTCTTTTCGCTTGCGTTCAGTGATGTCTCTGAGAACACTTTGTATATAAACAGGATCATTGTAAGCGTTATAGACTACTTGGACATTGATTTCAGCAGGAAAGTGTGTGCCATCTATTTTACGAAAATTACGTTCGTAAGGCACAAAAGTCTCCCCTGCCAGTAATTTTTCGAGCGTATTTGCAGTTTGTGAATGTTCATCTGGTACAACGAGATCACGATATGACAGCACAACCAATTCATCATGTGTATAGCCAAATAGTTCACATGCCCGTTGATTCACATGTACATGATTACCTTCAAGGTCTAGCAAGAAAACAGCATCGTTCGTTTGCTCAAATAGTGAACTACGCAACATCGACATTTCCTGCAAGTCACGAATTAGGGTGTAACGATCAGATACATCTTCTTGAATGCCAACATAATGCGTGATGTCACCACCTTTGTTGTGAATTGGCGATATACGCAACTCGTTCCAGAACAAGGTGCCGTCTGCACGGTAATTACGTAAAACAACTTGGCACGCTAAACCGTTAGCAATCGCGTGCCGTATCACCACAAGACCTTCTTGTTCTCTATCATCACCTTGGAGAAAGCGAGAGTTACGTCCTATGATATCGCTGGCTGTATATCCTGTCAGTCTTTCAAACGCGGGGTTAACCCAGATGATGGGCAAGTCTGGCTGTTGAGCATCTGTCAGTAATGCAGCCGAAGATATAGCGTTGAAAATTTGTGTAATCGTGCTTATATCTTGGGTTGGGAAGTCCATACTTGTTGTTTATATCTTCCACATGCTGTCACATCTTATGCCTATCATATTATGGCATGATATATCGAATAGTAACCTAAAGACTTCTAAATGTTTGCAGAGAATACATGCTATCTCATACAAATCATTTTTGTTTTCCACATTGCATTAAATATTAACCATTACAGATGAAAAGCTCGTATACAATAAAGCCATTAACTTATAGCTCTTACAGCGACGTGGTTTTTAATTATCAGGTGATTTGATGACATTTCAGTTTTCTCCTTACATATTCTTGAATCTTAGTGCGGGCATCGTCAGCCTGATAATTGGCTATCTCATCTGGCAACGGCGTCCGGGTCCCGGTGTAAATGCCTTCGTGGGTTTGTGTATCTTTATCGCAATTCAAGCCTTTGGTAGCACATTGGAACTCGCTGCCGCAACCCTATTTCTGAAAATACTCGCTATAAACATTATCTATATCGGTGTCGTCGGCGTAGCACCTTTCTGGCTTGCGTTTGTGCTAGGCTACACCAACCGCGCACATTGGTTGACACAACGTAATATTGCTTTCTTGTTCATCCACCCGATACTTGTCACATTCCTTGTCTGGACAAATCAGTGGCACGGACTGTTTTGGTCGTCACGAGGCATAGATACAGTAGATGGACTTGTTGTTAATGTGTTCACACAAGGTTCGTTATGGTGGTTTCATACGGCATATGCCTACATTTTATTGCTCGTGAGTACCATATTGCTCATTCGCGCTCTCCTCAAATCACCTGATTTATATCGCGGACAAGTTAGCTTGCTACTCGCAGGGGCGCTTGTACCAACCGTTGCGAATATGCTATTTATATCCGGCTTGAACCCCCTGCCCTCCTATGTGGATGCAACCCCAACTGCCTTTTTAGTCAGCGGTATGTTGATGGGATGGGCGTTGTATCGCTTCCGACTGATGGATATTATCCCTGTTGCACGCGATGCAATCGTAGATGGTTTAGCAGATGCTGTTATCGTGATTGATGGCAATAATCGCATCGTAGACATCAACCCGAAAGCAATTGCTATTTTTAGCTTACAGAAAAAATCAGTTATTGGTGAGCGCATGCGTGACACATTCGCACAACATACGGATGTGCTAGAAAACTTCGCTGACACTGATGAAGCCGAAGCTGAAATTACACTCGCACCAACAGCCCAAAACGAAGAACGCATCTACACCATGCGCATTTCGCCCCTTCGTAATCAACGTGGCGAAATCACTGCACGTATCATCAACCTGAGCGACATCACAACCCTCAAGCGCATCAATCAAGAACTCAAACTCGCCCGCGAAAAAGCCGAAGAAGCCACCCAGCTCAAAAGTCAATTTCTGGCAACCATGTCACATGAATTACGCACACCTTTAAATGCCATCATCGGTTACAGTGAGTTGATGCTGACAGGCATGGTCGGCGATTTATCAGACAAACACTATCAGTACCAAGAACGGGTGACATCAAATTCGCATCATCTGCTTAACCTAATTAACGATATTCTGGACATCTCCAAAATTGAAGCGGGGCGCATGGAACTCATCAATCAGCCGTTCATCATCAAAGACTGGCTAGACGAGGTGACGGCTCAAAATGCGGTCTTCGCAGAGGAAAAATCGCTTATGTTCAATATCGAATTTGGTGATGATCTTCCGGCACAAATCATGGGCGACGAAGCTCGCTTACGACAAGTGGTGACAAATTTACTCTCCAATGCCTGCAAGTTCACACATGAAGGGCATGTCACGCTCACTGTACGCCGGAACGATACATCCACATGGCGCATCGAAGTCCAAGATACAGGTATTGGCATTCCGCCCCATAAACAAGAAACCATTTTTGAAGAATTTCAGCAAGCAGATAACAGTTCCACTCGTGAATACGGCGGAACAGGCTTGGGTCTAGCCATTGTGCGCCAATTTGTGTTGATGATGGGCGGACACATCCGCGTATCAAGCGAAGTGGGCAAAGGTAGCACCTTCACCGTTATTCTGCCCTTAATAGAAGTTGAACAACCAGAAACTATTATCACGTAAAATAGCGAGACTAGAATCTGATAATCAAGGGGAGACGCAAGTTATGACAGATGAACAAAAATCAGTAGACCGCGAAGAACGCCGTACTATCCGCGTCGATATAGAAGAATGGCGCGTTCTGATTGTCGATGATCAATTTGATAATGTGATGGTCGCACGAGAAGCCCTCGAATTTCATGGCGCAAAAGTCAAAACAGCAGAAAATGGCAAACACGGCTTACAAGTTCTTGAAACCTTTGACCCCACGCTTATCCTACTCGATTTATCCATGCCCACCATGAATGGCTGGGAAATGCACGAGAAATTACGCGCTGATGACCGCTTTGATGATACGCCCATTATTGCCCTCACTGCACATGTCATGCAAGGTGATAGAACAAAGGTCATGAAAGCTGGCTTCGATGGTTACATTCCTAAGCCATTCTCGGTAGCGACGTTTGTCCAGCGCATCCAATCCATATTATCTGGCAACGCCAAAGGAGCAAGCTAAGATGCCACTCACCGATGCAACCATCGTCGTTGCCGAAGATACCTATGATGACCGCGAGTTAGTGTCGGCGATATTATCGCTTTCCGGTGTGAATGTGCGTGTTGTTAAAAACGGGCGAGATTGTATCGACCTCGTGAATGAAATCCAGCCAACACTGGTTATCACCGATTTATCTATGCCCGAAATGGACGGTTGGCAAGTATTGAAACATATACGTGCCGAAGATAGCACATCTCATATTCCGGTGGTTGCTATCACTGCTTATTACTCGGCTGATGTAGCAAATGATGCCAAAGAAGCTGGCTTTAATGCGTTCTTTGCCAAACCTGTCAGCGCGTCTGATTTTGTCACACACTTAGAAAAACTCGTCTGAGGGCAACATCAAGCTGCCCTCTTCTCTAAGGTCTACTGCACAATTTTTACAGGCACGCCACTGAATGCTGCATTACCCGTCAGTTCATCAAGGCGTTGGTCATCTGTTAGGTCGTTGATGCTCACACCGGCATGTGCGCTGGCAACATCAAGCTGAACACCTTCGCGGTGATGCCCGTAGCCGTGTGGTAGGCTCACCACCCCGTGCATCATCGTATCCGTGATTTCGACAGGCACTTCGACCATGCCAACCCGTGATGCCACTTGTACACAATCGCCATCCGCCAAACTAAACGCACTCGCATCGTCAGGGTGCATCATCAGCGTACACCGATTTTTACCACGCACCAGTCGTTCGCTATTGTGCATCCAACTATTATTCGTGCGCACATGACGCCGCCCTATCAACATCAGCCCATAGCCATTTTGAGCATCCAATACATCGTCCGCAAGGCGTTGACGCAAACGTGGTATATCGCGCACAATTTCTTCTGGGGCGAGCTTAATCGTTTTCTGTGCTAGACGCGCCGGAAACGCTGTTCGCAATGCGCCCAAATCCACACCGTGCGGATTTTCGCGCAAGTGCCGTACACGAATATCATACGGGCTATTTTTTAAGCCTAAATCAACAACTTGCGCAGGCGAAAACTGCGTGAAGATATCTTTGCTTCCTTCGCGTTTTGTGCCTGCTTCCATCCGACGCCGCAATTCGCGTAAAATCTGCCAATCATGTAACTGACCGTCTTCCGGCTCATACAGGGCTTCCGAGAATTTCGCCGTGTTGCGCACTGCCAGCGCATGAAAGACAACGTCATAATGATCGGTTTCGAGTCCCGTTGTCGTCGGCAAAATGATGTCTGCGTGGCGCGTCGTCTCGTTGATGTAAATATCAATCGCCACCATAAAATCGAGATTGGCAAAGCCTTCATCGAGTTGCGTACCATTCGGCGTCGAAAGCACAGGATTCCCCGCAATCGTCACCATCGCCCGAATTTGACCCTCGCCCTCCGTCAGCATTTCCTCGCCCAGCACACTAACAGGCAACTCACCGCTAAATTCTGGCAACTCACGGACACGGCTTTTCCAGCGACCATAACGCCCATTCTGCCCTGTCATCTGCGTGATAGCCACCACATCCAGCGCCGGATGCGTGAACATCATCCCGCCCTCTTCATCGAGATTGCCCGTCAAAATATTCAGCAGGTTAATTGCCCATACCGCCAAGCCACCAAATGCCTGCATCGAAACACCCACGCGCCCATAGCAAACCGCTTTTTCTGCTGATGCAAAATCACGGGTTAATTGCACAATCGTCTCCGCAGAGATGTCTGTCACTTCAGCGACACTCTCTGGCGCAAAATCCGCGACAAGCGATTGCACTTGCTCTACGCCTTCTGTGAATGTACCCAAACGCCTCAAGTCAACCAAATTTTCAGCAAACAGGGTGTGAATCATCGCCAGCAAGAGATAGGCATCCGTACTCGGACGAATGAAATGATGCGCGTCTGCCATCTGTGCCGTGCGGGTTTTGCGCGGGTCAATGACCACAATCTTGCCCCCACGCGCTTGAATGGCTTTTAAGCGATTACGCACATCCGGCGCAGTCATCAAGCTACCATTCGATTGCAGAGGATTCGCCCCCAAAATGAGCATAAAATCGGTGCGGTCAATATCAGGGATAGGCAACAAAAGTTGATGCCCATACATAAAAAACGAGGTGAAATGATGCGGTAATTGGTCAACGGAGGTAGCTGAAAAACGATGTTTGGTGCGTAGACTACGGATGAAGCCCGGCGCATACAAAATCGACCCTGTGTTGTGCGAGTTCGGATTGCCCAGATACACGCCAACAGCATCATTACCGTGTTCAGCTTGTACGGCTTTCAAGCGCGAAACAACCGTATCGAAGGCTTCCTCCCAAGAAATTTCTACCCAACCGTCATCCGTTTTTTTGACCGGACGTTTGAGCCGATTGGGGTCATTATAAATATCTTGGAGCGCGGTAGCTTTTGGGCAAATATGCCCTCTGCTGAATGGATCGTTCTTATCGCCACGAATCGCAATGATGTCGTCGCCTTCGAGTTCAATTTCAATGCCACACATCGCCTCACACAAATTGCATGCGCGATAGTGCTTGCGGGTCTCTGCCATAAATCAATCTCCAAATAATTGAATTTTGATTAGATTATAGACGCAAACACACCACAGCGCGACAACCTACCACGCCATAATATCAATTGGTAACAGTGGTAAGAACCCGTTAGCATCTATGTCGGGCGCGGGGATAAATTGCCCATCCTGCCATTGATAAACCGTCATCAAGAGTGTGAAATTCGCTTCGCCCAGTCCGTCACGCGGGAGGGTCAGTTGACGTTCTTCAATGTAGAGTGTGTCTGTTTGCCATTGTGATGTGCCTGTCGGCGGGTTCGGTGGGTGTACCAACGTCGGACTGCTATCACTCTGCGCGAGTAGCACATTATCATCCCGAATATGCAAGCCTACGCTGTAGTCTTGTGGCAAAGCGTTATCAGTTGACCACCACAGGCGTACCGTTACCGTTTCGCCCTCACGAAAAACATACGGTGCTTGTGATGTTTGCCCGTCTGTATCCAAAACCTCTGCGCCATGAAAACGCAACCCATTTTCATACAAGATACCTGTCGGATCAGGAGGCGCAGTGTACAAGCGAAATAGTAAATTCCAAGGACCAAAGAACTTACCTGCCACACGCCCAACCGTCACTGCCTGAAATGCCTCACTCACTTGTTCGCCATCGCGTTGCAAGTACCACACGCGGGTATAACGGTCTGTGTCTGTGATGGTGTCTAGGTCATCAACAAAGGTGATGCCCTGTGGCATGTACACGCTCTGGAAATACTCCCATTCGACAGGCGCACCACACCCACAATTAGGGTCAATGAACAGTACATCGCCGGATTGCCATTCTGTTTGCAAAATACGCATCTGCGCTTCAAATGGCAGATTAAAGCCAAATTCATCCCGTTCAACAGGTGGCGCAAACAGCGACACTATCAGCAAACCCAACAGTACAACCCGCCCTGCCAACGGAACACGATGCACAGCAAACCCACCTATCAATGCCAAGCCCAACATCACCCACCAAGCATACTGCGCCGAAAATAAGCCGATTATCGGTTGCACTGCCCAGAGCGCAATCGGCAAAATCAACGCCCATAATAACAAAGCAGGCACAATGCGCGTGACTATTTTCGCATGTTGTTTATCGTTTCGTTGGAACAGTGCATAAACAAGACCCAGCAAGCCAGCTAACGCCCCTATCACCCACAGCCACAGTCCACGCCCGACAAATTCGATGTACAAATCGAGAATAGCTTGTGGGGGCAAGGCAGTCAACACATTATCAGCGACACTCTCTGTCCCAGCCGCCTCGACCCGTCCGCCCAGCAAACGTAGCACAAGGTCTTGCTTGCTGATAATCAAGGGAATCAACAACACCAGCGACCCCAGCGCAGGCAGTAAGCCCCATAGCGCCCGCACCCGATACAGCACCAGCGCGACAATCGCCAGCGCAATCAAGGTGATGGCTGTCGTCAGGCTCGTATATAGAAGCGACGCCACTGCAATAGCCAACCATATACCCCGCCCAATCGCCGGCTTATCGAGATAGCGCAACAGTACCCACAGCGTAAACGGCAACAGCATCAACAACAGCGCATACGCCCGAATATAGGTACTCAAATACAAGCCATAACCGAGCGCCGCATATACCAGTACACTGTCCCACGCCGCACTATCATTGCCGAATAGTCGCTTGCTTGCTCGAAATATAAATGCCGAAGCCAGCACCATAAATAACACTGACGATACCCGTAAAGCATACGGATGGGCGCTGACTAAATTTTGCCATCCCCACAAAAATACAAAATGTAGAGGCGTCCAATCGAACGGTACCCACAACAAGGTATTTGCCAGCGTATCGCCTGTTTGAAAGGCATTCCACACCTCATCAAAATTCATCTCGCGGGTTGGCAGTAACCAAAAACGGCTCGCCGCAATCAGCGTGAGCAAGAGAGTTGCAATCAATAAGCGTGTGTGGTTTCTATTTTTGGGCATAAGTGTGTGGTGAAAAGTATATGAAATGGAATGGTGAATGACAGCATATCGAGTGATTTATTCTAAAAAGTTGCCAAAAATGTAGGGACGCCATTCTTGGCGTCCGCAACACATACCGAGAGCAAGCTCAATACCTACACTTTGCTGACTTGTCGAACATCTAAGCTCGAAAAATCAAGCAATTCTGTAGGGACGATGCCTGCATCGTCCGCGACTTTAACGCGCATCAGCAAGTAACCAAACCCTCAGCTACTGGTCAAGAAGTTCATGATATCGCCATCGTGAACAATATACTCTTTGCCTTCGATACGCATCTGCCCAGCTTCTTTGACCGCCGCCCGTGAGCGATGTTTAGCAAACTCTTCAAAGGCAATCACTTCGGCACGGATGAAGCCTTTTTCAAAATCAGTATGGATAACACCCGCCGCTTTCGGTGCCGCCCACCCATCTTGAACCGTCCACACATCAATGCGCTTGTCGTTGAATGTGAAGTAACTAATCAAGCCGAGCGTTTCATAGCAGGTGCGAATCACTTTAGCGAGTCCGCGCTCTTCAATGCCCAGCATATCAAGGTAATCGCGCTGTTCGTCTTCGTCTAAGCCGACAATTTCTGCTTCCAATTTCGCACACAATTTCAGTACGAGTGCGCCCTGTTCTTCGGCAATCTTGCGGACTTGTTTCACGTATTCGTTGTCTTCTGCCAGTGAATCTTCATCCACGTTGGCAGCATAGATAACCTGTTTTGCTGTCAGGAAGCGCAAATTCTGATTGAGTTCCTTGAACGCTTCGCTGTCTTTTTTCGGATGCGTCCACAGTGGCAAGCCTTCGTTGACATGCTCAACAAGTTCTTTAGCAAGTTCCAACTGTGGTTTGAGGTCGGGTTCGCCTTTAATCTGGCGCTCTAAACGTTCAATCCGTTTTTCGAGTTGTGCAAGGTCTGCGAGTGCGAGTTCGGTATTAATCGTGTCGATGTCCATTTGCGGATTTGGGTTTTCGCTGACATGCACCACATTCGGGTCATCAAAACAGCGCACCACATGCAAAATGGCATCCACATCGCGGATATTGCCCAAGAATTTATTACCTAGACCTTCGCCTTTGCTTGCACCTTCGACCAAGCCTGCGATGTCTGTAAATTCAATGGTGGCGTATGTGATGTTCTGTTGCCCCATGATGTCGATAATCGTTGTCACGCGCTCATCCGGCACAGCAACAATCGCCTTATTAGGTTCAATCGTGCAGAATGGATAATTCGCCGCTTCCGCATTTTGTTCTTCTGTTAGGGCGTTGAACAGCGTGCTTTTGCCTACGTTCGGTAGCCCGACAATGCCAATACTCAATGCCATATGCTGAGATGTCTCCTGCAATACTCTTTTTCTAGTCGCGTCGTGCATTATACGCTATCTACTAAGATGATTCTACGCCCTACATCCCTTACAAAAATAGACTCTCGGCTTGACGGGTG
The DNA here is from genome assembly GCA_038522085.1 of Chloroflexota bacterium. Lineage (GTDB taxonomy): Bacteria > Chloroflexota > Anaerolineae > Aggregatilineales > Phototrophicaceae > JAUZRW01. The sequence continues at coordinate 39,649 of JBCBKJ010000018.1, read as the reverse complement.
CTTAATACACCCCCTATCCTATGGCGGATACGCATACAACTTGATTTGATACCGAGCAACGATCTATGACCTCCAGCCAGCTAACCAGCGAAAAAACCAATTCCCGTGCCTATACTATCGGGCTTGTACTCATCGTCCTTGTGGCATCTTTACTACGCCTCTATCGCCCATCTCTGTATGAATTTTCGGGCGATGAATTTTTTATTCATTATCTCGCCGCGCAATTAGGGCAATATGGCGATTGGACATTTCAAGGTCCTTTGGCAGGCTGGGCAGGTCCTATACCGATTCACTCGCCTTTTTCGGTATACGTCAATGCACTAGGGTATGCGATTTTCCCTGTCCCAGAGTCAGCACGCTTCATCATTGGCATACTCGCCATCGCGTCAATTGTGCTGATGATGTGGACAGTACGTCGTTATTGGGGAACAACCGCCGCCTTGACGACAGGTATTTTCTTGACAGTCTTTCCGCTAATGGTCGAACAAGGGCGCTATGCGTGGAATCCATCGGTGGGCTTATTTTTCATTGCCGGCTGGTTCAGCACAGCCTTACTCGGCTTCCATGAAGGCAAACGCTGGGCGCAAATTCTACACTGGCTTGCCCTCAGCTTCATGATTCAGTCGCAGTCTGTCTTGCTATATATGATTCCAGCGACATTTGCGCTTGTGGGCTATCATCTCTGGCAGACGAAAAAAGCAAGTGTGCTAGTCAATGCGGTCATCGGCATTCTATTATTTTTGGTTAGCAATATCCCATGGTTCATCGGCAGTTACTACGCGGCAGATGCCCCCGCAGGTGGCTCAAGCGAATTTCTGCTCCAAATTCCAGCTATCAACGATGTATTCTGGCAACAATTACGCATGGCTTCCTCAGTGGATATGTACGGCGCATTCCGTACAATGCTCAATTTCAGTGACGACAATTGGTTTCCGCCTGACCAACTCGACTGGCTCTATTCCGTGCAAGGCGTCTTTGTCATTGTGACGGCTGGCTTACTCGTCGTTATGGGTTTCCGTGAAAAAGAGATTCGTCTCCCCTTCTGGCTCTTTGGCTTGATGTTTTTCTATCCGCAAGGCATCAATATCGTGTCGATTGATAAAGGCATCGCGGCGTATTATTTGTTCCCGATGACTTTTGCGGCGGCAGGCATTTTCGGCATTGGCATCGGCGCACTGTGGGCGAATTTTCCGCGTTGGCGCATTGTGGTTATGCCTGTGGTGATTGTTGCTTTGCTAGGACAAGCATGGTTGTCTGTTGGGTTACTGCGCTGGTTCGATGTTGATTCGCGCCGTGCGCCAGACCGTTTGCCTTTGCATGTGTTCAATGATGCTGAAGCTACATGGCGTTCTGCCAGCGATAACACGGTTTTCCTCATCGAAGACAACGAATACTACAATCCGATTCAGCAAGCATGGCTCTGGAACGCGCTGACTATCAATGACCGTGAAAATTTCCAGACGCTCGTTCTGCCTTCTGGCGTGCCGATTCCACCCGATGGCACAGTGTTAGCGAGTGCCGCCCCTGCCCGCACACTGAACCTGTTCGCTGACCCTACCGACATCCAAACCTACGGCACATTTTTAGACTCAGGTGCGCCCATCTATACTTGGACAGTCATCACACCCGATGATTTGCCAATGCCGAATTACACACCACAAAATACAGGCGATTATCAAAACGGCGTGACCATACGTGGACTATCAGCGTCACAATCTGATACCACTTGGGGCGCAATGCTCATCTGGGAAACACCCGACATACCCGCAAACGAATATCATTTTTCTCTGCGCTTGCTAGATGCAGATGGTAATCGCCTCGCCCAATCAGATACGCCTTCGCTTTCGTCTGTGCTGTGGCGCGAAGGCAATACCGTTGCCAATACGTTCTACTTAGAAACTGCCGAGCCTGTCCGTGAGAACGATATGGTTAGCTTTGAACTCGTTATGTATACCTACCCTGATTTAGCTACAGTCGAAACCATTGCACAGGCACAGAGCATGCGTTTGGCACAATCTACTGAAATCGAGTAATATTATACCAACCAATATCATTGACTGGCTATATACATGCTCCATGTACAAGATGTGTCACTCGCGTTCGGCAAACAACAGATACTCGATGATGTTTCGTTCACTTTAGCAAAAGGCGAAGTCGGGTTACTCATTGGACAGAATGGGACAGGAAAATCGACCTTACTCCGTTGCATTGCTGGTTGGAGTCAGTCAGAAAGCGGTACTGTCACAATTAACGGACAAACACGCAAGCAAAACCAGCGTATGTACTACAAGCAATTTATCTTTGTGCCAGATACACCCGACTTCTACGACAGCTTATCTCTATGGGAACATTGCCAGTTCATCGCACGAATGCACAACGTAGCAGATTGGCAGACAACAAGTGAGTCACTATTGCAACACTTCGCATTGCAGGAACATAAAGATAGCTTTCCTTTCATGCTCTCGCGTGGGATGCGTTACAAACTCGGCATTACACTCGCTTTGCTAGTTAGTCCGCCTCTGCTCTTGCTTGATGAACCATTTGGTCCATTGGATGCTGTAGCGTGTGCATGGTTGTGGGAACGCTTACGTGGCTATGCTCAAACTGACAAAACCGTTCTACTAAGCACCCATACCCTGCCGGAAGGTCAGTTGCCAGACTATATTTTCCACATTCACAATAAGACACTCAAACTTGTACCACCAGAACAAAACCAGTCATTATCTGACCTATTAGACGAGAATTGAATCTCATGTGGCAAGATTTCGTAGTCTTAGCAGATTTACGCCGCAAGCAATTACGAGAAATGATTAAGTACGGCTTCCGTATACTTGGTCTAGAGCCAGATAGCTCGACAATATATACACTATATTTTTTTGGATTCATAGCGTTCTGGATAGTTGCAATGATGGCGTACATAGTCGATAGTATTTATGAGAGCAGTCGTCGTGTTCCCGTTACAGATTTTATCTCATTGACACAATTTACCGATGTGCTAACGCTGAGTTTCTTCGCTTTACAGCTAATTCTCATTGCCCGCACCTTGTGGGATACCCCACTAAAATTCAGTGCGCCAGACATTCAGTACATTGCTACATCACCAACCTCAAGGTCAGTGATTGTGTTTCTTGCCTATTTGCAGGACAATTTTATACGAGCGTGTTTCCTCGGTATTTCTACAGCTCTGAGCGCACTCGGCTTAGGCTGGTCGCTCAATTTGGATAACGTCATTCATAATGGTATCGTCACATTCGTAGCTGGGTTCTTGCTGGTTTACTTTATAGCAACTATTGGATGGCTATTTGGCATTATCAAGCAACAGCTCACAACGCCACGACAGCAACTTGCAGTGTGGCTAATTATCCCTGTTTTCATTTTCGGCGCGATACTTCTGCCCAGTATTGTCCTCTTTCCAGCACAATTATGGGTTGATGCACAACTAGGAAATTTCACACTAAGCAACGGCATCACGCTCGTTCTACTGCTCGCCACCAGTTTATTCGTTCTGCTGAGTATAAGTACACAAATCAACACCACATGCATCATTCAAGATAGTGCTATCTATGCGCGGATACAAAAATTAGGATTTATGGGGCGCATTTATGCCTCAGATGTGATACAACGCATCAAATTTCAAGCAAAATTATCGAAGCGTATTCCTGCAAGACTATTTCCAGAAAATGCACTGACTAATCGGTATCCGTTACTCGGCTTCAGTTACGTGCTTGTTAGCCGACAAGCGCCTAATACACCCGTCGGCATGATAGTTGAGGGCATTATATTTGCTACTATTCCGATTAGTTTATTTGCGACGACAAGTTATCTATCCATTGAAACATGGTTCGTGGTCGCACTTATATTTTTGCGCTCGCGCCCTAGCCAACTGACCTCGTTATTTCGCCAAACCATGCAAAACACTTATTTACGCCGGATGATACCCGACAAAACGACGACCTTGTTTATCTCACATGCTATTCTGCCAACGCTGTTAATTAGCGTTGGTATGTGTATACCCATTTTGATTCAGCAAGGCGCACCCAACATTCCCATATATTTTATTGCGCTAGGCTGTCTTTTTGGGTTGATGTTTGCGCTCGAATCAGAACACATCCGACTACCCTCACGCACACTACCAACGCTACAGTATGAACACATCGTTTTGGTATTCATTATTGCTATTGCGCTTGCGTTTGTAGCTACCACATCATTCTGGATAGTAGCGATAACTATTTTTGCCCTAGATGCCTTGCTGTTGTTTGGTTTGTGGAACAGCCATTAAGTTAGCAGTAGTGATTGTGCAGTCGCCCTTCTAACGGTACTATTGAGGCAATAGATATTGTTACGAGGAGCAACTTGTGATTTTTGAGTACAACGAACGTACAGAAACGATGCTTGCTAAAGTGCGTCGTTTCATGGATGAACACGTCTATCCCAACGAAGCAACTTACCATCAGCAACACCTCGACTTAGCCGAAAAACACGGTACGCGCTGGGTCATTCCCCCAATTGTCGATGACCTGAAAGCAGAAGCACGCAAACAAGGCTTGTGGAATCTCTTTTTGCCAGAAAGTGATTTAGGCGCGGGCTTGAGCAACATCGAATATGCCCCCTTGGCAGAAGAGATGGGCAAAGTTTTATGGGCATCAGAAATTTTCAACTGTAATGCACCCGATACCGGTAACATGGAAGTGTTGGTGCGTTATGGCACGCCCGAACAACAGGAAAAATGGCTGAATCCCCTGCTCAATGGCGAGATTCGCTCCGCATTCTTAATGACAGAACCGGATACAGCGTCGTCGGATGCACGGAATATCAGTTTGTCGATTGTGCGCGATGGCGATGAATACGTCATCAATGGGCGCAAATGGTGGTCATCGGGTGCGCTTGACCCGCGTTGCAAAGTGTTCATCGTGATGGGCAAGACTGACCCCGACGCCCCAACGTATACCCAACAGAGCATGATTATCGTTGAGCCAGAGACAGAAGGTATCACGATTAAGCGTCATTTGAGCGTATTTGGTTATGACGACGCGCCACACGGACACGCCGAAGTGATTTTTGAGAATGTGCGCGTACCTGCCGACAATATGCTTCTTGGCGAAGGACGTGGTTTTGAAATCGCACAGGGTCGCTTAGGTCCCGGACGTATTCATCACTGTATGCGAACGATTGGTGCGGCAGAACGGGCGCTTGGCTTAATGTGCGAACGCCTCATCGAACGCAGTGCATTTAAGCAAAATTTAGCCGATATGACACTCTGGCAACAGCGCGTTGCTGAAGCCCGCATCAAAATCAATCAGGCACGCTTGCTGACGCTAGATGCCGCCTACAAAATGGATACCATTGGCAACAAAGAAGCCCGCGCCGAAATCGCCATGATTAAGGTCGCCGCACCCCGCATGGCACAAGAAGTCATTGACATGGCAATACAGGCTTTCGGTGGTGCAGGGGTCAGCCAAGATACGCCACTCGCTTATCTCTACGCCCAAATCCGCACCTTACGTATCGCAGATGGTCCCGACGAAGTACATAATCGCACGGTTGCTCGTATTGAATTCAAGAAGCATATGTGATGACAGAGCAAACGATTAATCCTGATGCACTCGCAGACTTTCTCGCAGAGCATATTGACGGTTTTGAAGGTCCACTCGAAATTGAAGCGTTCGAGGCAGGACAGAGTAACCCAACCTATAAGCTGACGACGCCGAATGCCAAATATGTTCTACGGCGCAAACCAGACGGTAAATTATTGCCATCCGCACACGCCGTTGACCGTGAATTTCGCGTGATGTCCGGTGTGAGCAAAGCAGGTTTCCCTGTGCCGACGATGCACGTTTACGCCGAAGAGCCAGACATCGTACCCACACCGTTTTACGTGATGAGCTTTGTTGAGGGGCGTGTCTTCTGGAAAACAGACATTCCTTCAGCAACGCCAGAAGAACGCACAGCTATCTTCCACAGCATCAACAAGACGATGGCGCAATTGCACGCGATTGACCCCGCTGACGTCGGCTTAGAAGATTTTGGCAAGCAAGGCAATTACTTTGCGCGTCAAATTGGGCGTTGGTCAAAGCAGTATGTGGCGAGTGCCAATAAAGAAATCTCCAGCATGGATAAACTGATGGCGTGGTTGCCAGATAATATCCCAGCCGACGACGAGACACGCATCATTCATGGTGATTTTGGTATGCACAACATCATGTTTGCACCCGGTGGCACGGATATTGTCGCCATACTCGATTGGGAATTGAGTACACTCGGACACCCCATCGCTGATGTGATTTACAATATGCTCCCGTGGTATGGACCCGACATCAAAGGCGTGTTTGTTAGTTTTCGGGATAAAGACTTGGACGCGCTCGGCATTCCAAGTTTTGAAGATTACTTGGCAGAATACTGTGAGCGCACCGGACGCCCACCGCTAGAGAATCCAGCGTTTTATCGTGCTTATAATTTGTTCCGTTTTGCGGCAATAGCACAAGGGATTGTTGGGCGTGCCTTACAGGGCAATGCGTCCAATCCGCGTGCGATGCAGATGGAACAAGTCGTCGCACCCCTTGCGGATATGGCATGGCACGAGGCGAAGTTGGCTGGGGCTGTAGAGTAATCAGTTGTTAGTCGTCAGTCAGCAGTTTTTAGTAATTTGCAAGCAGATAGTCATTGTGCTATCTGCTTTTTCATTACGAGTGATATTATCCAGCCCCAATTTCGGATAAGAGAATGTCGATTTTGTGAGCTATTCTGAACCATAGAACACCTGTAGGGACAACATCTATGTTGTCCGCTGAGTAGAAATTTTGCTTTTTGATACCAATCACACAAGATTCTATGCTTAAACGAAACTCAGGTTATTTGCCCTTCGGACGCAATTTGACTGCCGTGCCGTATACGAGTAATTCAGCGGCGGCTGCCATCAAGTCCGATGTCTCAAAGCGAATCGCAATGACGGCATCTGCGCCCAATGCTTCGGCATCTTCCAACATGCGGTCAAGGGCTTGCTCACGTGCATCAGTCATCAAAGTTGTATAGCTTTCAATCTCGCCGCCGACAAGTGTCTTGAATGATGCCATAATATCGCGTCCAACATGGCGCGTGCGAACGGTATTACCCCGTACCAAGCCCACCACTTGTACAATATCGAATCCTGGCACGTTTTCAGTCGTCGTCGTTAAAATACGTCCCATAATCTGTACTCCTCATATGATTTTTGTCTCATGCTTATACGAAGCATTGCTCAAATTATAGCGATAATTACATCACATCAAAGACATAACCACCAAAATCACAAACACCCCAGCGCAACTAAATTGGCTAGGGTGTTTATGTTGAGTCAGGTGGCACCACCATATTGGCGTTGTCCCTTTCTATACTGTCATCGGTTGAACAGATTCAACAGAAGGTACTATCATCACAAACGGTTCACATTTTTCATCACCAATCAAGTTTCTCTTTGTATGTGGTTCGCTTGATGTTTGGTCACGTATGATCATTTTCAAGGCGTTCTGTGTCAAATGGTGTCTGATTGGGATGTCCAATTGTTATTTGTTTGTTCAGCTACCTACATTCTGTTGTTTATTACCGATATGCCATTATTGTAGCAGGTGAGGTGCGCATACCATAATGTCCTTTGTCACATACACCTCTGATAAATGTCATGAATGCTCATGCTACTTTTCACCTTGGGCTATCATCTAAAAATAGCAAATCCGCCTTTACCCTGCCCTGCTTATCGACTATCTTACTGCATGCCGATTTGTTACACGCGCATGAAATAGGATACCCAGCCGATGCCTTCTCTACACCTCACTCGCAGACAATGGACACTACTCCTCATTGGACTGAGCGCCTTGCTATTTTTGATTGTGTTTCGGCGAGCATGGATTAGCGACGATACGCTGATTACCTTCCGCACCGTCGCAAATTTCCTCGATGGCTACGGCTTGCGCTGGAATGTGCTAGAGCGCGTGCAGACCTACACCCATCCGCTGTGGATGCTATTGCTGATTCCCTTTAGTTGGCTGACAGGCAATATGATTTACGCGGCGCTGATACTGGCGTTTGCGTGCTTATGTGGTGTTGTGTGGTTGCTCGTGCGCCATGCGGAATCACCCGCGAGTGCGGTGCTTGTACTCACCGTGCTGATGCTCTCTAGCGCCTTTGTCGATTACGCGACATCCGGCTTAGAAAATCCGCTTACGTTCTTATTGCTGGCTGGCTTCGGGACGCTCTTTTTGCGTTCCGATTTTAACACCCGTGATTTAAGCATTTTATCATTGCTGGCATCGCTGGCACTGGTCAACCGGCTGGATACAGCACTGTTTTATGCACCCGCCCTGCTCTATGCTTTTCTCTCTGCTAAGAATAAACCATCTGCTTTCTTCGTGATGGCACTCGGACAGTTACCGATTATCCTATGGGAAATTTTCTCGCTCATTTATTATGGCTTTCCATTTCCGAATACTTACTATGCAAAAATCGGTAACGGCATTCCACAGTCTGAACTATGGGTACAAGGGTTTGCATACTTGCGCGATTCGCTCTTTTACGACCCACTCACACTGACAATCGTTGCTGTTTCAGTGATGACCTGTTTCATCGGCGTGCATCGCTGGCGCAAGGTGATGTTAGCTATCGGCGCGGTACTCTACATTTTTTACATCACGCGCATCGGTGGCGATTTTATGAGCGGACGCTTTTTCGCCGCGCCGTTGGTCGTTGCTGTCGTGCTAATTTCCCAAGTCAAATTTGATTGGCATCTCCCACAAGGGCGCACTGCCTTCGCGGGCGCACTCGTCAGTATCTTGCTGATTGGCTTCATGAGCCCATTGCCCACGTTCAGAATTGGCACGCCGGAGATGGGTGATTTTCGAGAGACAGGCATCGCAGACGAGCGCATTTACTATTCTGCGCGGGGCAATAGCATCGCACTACAAAGTCGCTTCACATATATTTTGCAACTCTCGGATTCAACTGATGTATGGTCGCCTAGCGAGGCGCTAACAGGCTTTGCGATTGGGGGTTTAGGCTTGCGTGTTGACCAAGATAGCTACCTCATTGACCTTTGGGCATTGGGCGACCCCCTCACAGCACGTTTACCAGCCGCCTACGATGCTGCATGGCGCGTCGGGCATTTTGAACGCACGATTCCGGCTGGCTATCAGCAAACACTCAATTCTGGCTACAACCAACTAAGTGACCCTGCCCTCACGCAATACTATGACGTTCTGATGCTCATCACACGCGGAGACATTTGGGATAGCGAACGCCTACAAGCCATCTGGGATATGAACACCGGACAATACGATTCCCTCATTGATGAGCAACGCTATCGCTACCCTGACCTGACGACTATCAATCAAGGCGATTTAGACGCAATTTTCGCTGGTGATGCCGACACCCGTCAGCGCATATTAGAACCAGCTATCAGTAGTGTATGTCCATCAGGAATACAAGTTGGGCAATCTGGCATCCTGATTAACCTAGCTGACATCAGCAATGCCGACTTACTCTCCGTGAATTTACAATCGACAGACATTGAACAAAGTCGCTATCGCATCCGCTTTCAACGAGATGGTAATGTGGTCGGTATGCTAGAATTTTTTGGCAATGCCTCACAACTTTACATAGACGTGCCTAACCCAGCCGTGCGTGATGGCTACGATGCCATTCATATTCTGCCCCGTGTTGAACTTACCGAACGTGACTGTATCAACGGATTGGCTTTCTTGTCATATGCCGAGATAGCCGAGACACTATCCAGCAATTTGCCAACGCTACAAGCTGACGATGTACTACTCATTCAGCAATCACCCTTATGGGAAGCCGGCTTATTTGACTATGCAGACACACTCTTTGAAAATGCAAGCTATTTATCCAGTTTCAATGTACGAAACACACCAAACACAGTGACAGTCAGCAACCCATTTTCGCCTACCTTACACACGACCCTGCGCGATGCACTAAACGCTGGTAATCAGGTGTTCTACCTTCGAGTAGATACGCCATCACCTACGAGCTATCCCATTCCGCAGTTGCTCATCAGCGAAGCTATCATGACAACTAGCACACTCGACAGCGACCTACCTTTCACACTCAACACCTACGCGCCAACAAATGTCGAATCAGCAACCTTTGGCAACATCGTCTCTGTAGTGGACTGGCAAATCGACAACACAAGCGTTGTGGCGTGTGATACCATCACAGTAGATAGCCTGTGGCACAAAGCATCGCCCTTTGCACAAGAACAGGTTTTGCTGAATGTCGCGCTTGTGCTTGCCGATGATACGGGCGGCATTGCACAAGTCGATGGCTTACCTGCCGAACGTAATTTTGAGAATTGGTCAGTCACGGAGCAATACAGCGATACTCGTACTCTGACTGTTCCTTGCGATACGCCGGCTGGTGACTATCGCTTGCTCATGACGATGTACAATTATCAAAGTGGCGAATCTACTAGCGTCACACAAGATGGCGAATCAGTTGGTTTGCAACTACAAATCGGCACAATCACTGTTGAATGAGCAAACACGCTCATGAAAGGTATGTATGGTCACGCTTGGACCTCAAAAACTTAGTAACGGACACTGGCAATTCACGGTATGGGCGCAAAGTTGCGCACAAGTCGATTTGCACTTGCTTGAGCAAAATCAGTATGTGCCAATGACCCGCGATGAAAGGGGCTATTTTTCTTGCACAGTCAATGATGCACAGGTCGGTGACAAATACCTGTATCGCCTTGATAATGACCCCGCCCGTGAACGCCCTGACCCTACCTCACGCTGGCAACCCGATGGTGTACATGGCGCATCTACAGTCATAAATCCTGATTTCGCATGGACAGATGATTCGTTTTCACCACCGACGCTCCGTAATAGTATTTTTTACGAATTGCACGTTGGCACGTTCACCGAAGAAGGCACATTCGAGGCAATCATTCCCCATCTTGACCGACTCACGGAACTCGGCATCACCAGCTTACAACTCATGCCCATCGCACAATGTCCGGGCGAACGAAATTGGGGCTACGATGGTGTACAACTCTACGCAGCGCAATCAAATTACGGGGGCATAGATGGCTTGCGTGCGCTCGTCAATGAAGCACACAAACGTAACATGGCTGTCTATCTCGATCTTGTGTATAACCATCTCGGTCCCGAAGGCAATTATTTATGGGATTTCGCGCCCTACTTCACTGACCATTACCGCACCTCATGGGGCGAGGCACTCAATTTTGATGGCGCATACAGCGATGAAGTCCGCAAATTTTTTATCGACAACGCGCTTTACTGGTTAGAGGTCGCGCATATTGATGGTTTTCGGCTGGACGCCACCCACGCGCTCTACGATTTCTCTGCCGTGCCATTTTTAGAGAAACTCACGACTGCAATACAAGATTGGGGCGATGCACATAATAAGCGCGTTCATGTCATTGCTGAAAATGATATGCCAAATCGTAAATTGCTCTTACCACGCGCGGTCAACGGCACAGGCTTAGACGGGCAATGGCTCGATGATTTGCACCACTGCATCCATACGCATCTGACGGGCGAAGGCGAAGGCTATTATGCAGATTTCGTCGGATTCGATAGATTAGTAAAATGTCTGCGAGAGGGTTTCGTGCGTAGTGGGGATTGGGCGCCCTCGCGCAAACGGCATCTCGGCACGTATTCAGGCGATATTCCAGCCGATAGGTTCATCGTCGCGTCCCAAACACATGATCAAATTGGCAATCGTATGCAAGGTGAACGTTTGCATCAGCTAACGGATTGGGCAGGCGCACAGTGGGCGGCGGGTATCACATTGCTCTCCCCTTATGTGCCGATGCTTTTCATGGGACAATCATACGCTGACCCAAACCCGTTTCTGTATTTCACCTCGCATAGTGACCCCACGCTAATAGAAAATGTCCGCGAGGGACGCAAACGCGAATTTGCTTATTTCGCTGACCAAGGCGACCCACCAGACCCACAAGCTGAAGATACGTTCGAGCGCAGTAAAATTCAGCACGATTTACACGCCTCCGGCAAGCACAAGCGCATTTATCAGCTATATAAAGACCTGATTGCCCTACGTAAAATGCACCCTGCCCTCACGAATCCAGACCGCAACGCGACGACGGTCTATGCGAATCCACAACAGCAAATAATTTGGCTTGTGCGAACACATGGCGACGACCTTGTAGCGATTGCGTTCAACTGTCATCTGACACGCGATGTACAAACATCGCTACCGCCCCTGCCCTACACCGTGACAAAAGTGCTAGACAGTAGCGATATGCAATATGCCGAACGGAAAATTCTGCGTCCACGCTCTCTAGATGTGATGAACGACAGTGCCATTACACTGCCGCCCAAGTCATTTGTCATCTATGCGCGTGAGGATACCTAGAAGCGACTATCTTTCACACCTATTTCACCCGTGAGATAAACGCCTCTAAATCCCCGAGATGCTGGTCAACATGCGTGTTGCCACCATGCATACTGAGGATACTGGCATGCGTTGCGCCGAGTTCGCGCCACTGGTCAATATACGCATCCTGACCGGATTCGCCACCTTCGATGCGATGCAATCCAATGAAGGGGTCGATGCCAAAATCAGCAGGGTCACGCTCGTTCTCAGCGAGAGCTACATGTAGTTTTTCAACAACGGGCGCGGCTGCTTCCGGCGACATCCCACCAGGCATCCATCCAGCACCCAGCCGTGCCATACGATTCACGACAGCATCCGCACGTCCACCAAACCACACGGGAATCGGGCGTTGAATCGGCAGTGGTTTAATCCCTACATCATCGAGTGTATGAAATTCACCCTCGTAAGTGACCAATTCGTTCTGCCACAGCAAATTCATCACTTCCACCTGCTCTGCAGAACGCTTGCCCCGCGTGCTGAAATCTTCGCCTAAGCCTTCCATTTCAACCTTGTTCCAGCCAACACCAACACCCAGCCGGAGACGCCCATTCGAGAAAATATCCAGTTGTGCGGCTTGCTTCGCAGCGAGTGCTGTTTGTCGTTGTGGCAAAATCAAAATGCCTGTCGCAAATTCAAGCTCTGTCGTTATCGCGGAAGCATACGTAAAGAGCGAAAATATCTCATGAAACTGATTTTCGTGCGTATATGGACCACGCCAGCCTCCTTCACGCTCAGGGTTCGCACCTAGCACATGGTCATATGCCAGCACAAAATCGTAGCCCATGCGCTCGACTTCGGTCATGAATGTACGTATAGTTTCTACACTACCGTCTAGTTCGTATTGCGGGAAAATTGCACCGTATTTCATATTTCTATTCGCTCTTTTCGTTCATAATGCGTGTATAAGCTCGGTTAATACGTTTCATGCGTTCATCGGCATCGTGGTCGTCATTAACATCGGGATGATAAAGCCGTGCGAGTGTGCGATAAGCGCATTTGATAGCGTCGAGGTCAGCATTGCGGGGTAAGCCCAGCACATTGTAATACGCCAGCAAGGGGTCTTGAAACGTCCCTGTCTCTGTTGTAGATGTCGTGCGGTAAGTCTGTGCTGTGTTTTCAAAGCCACCAACATACCACTTACCCGGCATGTACGGGTTAAGTGTATTGACCCTTGCGCCCCCTATTGCCGCATAATTGATGATATTACCATAATGCACACGCCGTTCGCGTCCCTTGCCCTTCATATGCACCGGAAAGAAAAAAGCATCGCGTCCGGCAACTTCGTAGCCATACATTTTGCCACCATGTAACGAAACAAGCACATGCATCCAATCATCTAGTACATAGGTTTCGCCATCGCGGGGTAAAAACATATCGACCCACAAAATCATCAGCGTGTAAATGCCCTTGTGCGTATTATCTTTGTAATAATGCCGAACCTCGTTTAAGTGCATCCCGCGTTCGATGATGAGAATCATCACTTGCTTGTCATTTTGCAAGTCTAGCAAGATAATGTCGCCCTCATCACGGATAGATTTCACTGCCTGCGCATAATCCAGCCGATGGACTAAAAATTGACTAGCATTTATCGTTTCAAACCGCATAAATAAAACTCCACAAAAAATTAAATTTTAAGTATCAAGGGGCAATGGTCAGATACCTCTGGATTGTATACCACTTCAAAATGCAACACATCTACATATTTGTTGACCAGCATGTAGTCAGCATATTTGCTTACTTTTTTATAGTAAGATGTGCGTGTACCATTGTTAGGTTGGGTTGTCACTAAGTCTTGTAAGCCTTGTGCTGATAAAATTTCTAATGTCTCGCTTTCTGGCTCAACGTTGAAATCACCACACAGTATGAGCGGGTCATCTCTTTCTACGATACTTTCTGCCAGTGACATGAATTTACGCGCTTGTTCTGCTCTTTCGGGTGTGTCTATTTTCCCGCGCAAATCGCGCAAACCGTGCATATGCGATATGCAGACGGCACGTTTCTTTTCGTAATCAAAGATACGAATAGCATGTGCGTTGCGAGAACGGGGATGGTCACCGTATGTGTAAGGTGAGTAGGTTTTATGCACAAACCCTTGTGCCTGTGCAACGATTGGCAATGATTGTTTAACAAAAGTTGCAAGTCCCCACTGAGACGGTATAGGCATGTCTTCATCCCATAGAACACCCTGCGCCGCCGGACAAAAAATGGCTGTATGATTAGGTAGAGCCAATGCTATATCACGAAATAAGTTTGTGCGTTGTTGCAACCTGTGTTCTCCATCACGGTAAATAAGCCAGTCCTTGTTTGTGGCGGGCGTGTGAATAACTTCTTGGAGACACAGCACATCAGGTTCAACCTGTTGTACATAAGACACAAGTTTATCAAATAGTTTTCCACCCCATGTATTGAGGCATACCAGTTTCATTCTTGTCTCCACACTTTTTGCCAGCAAACCCACTTTAGTGTACATCGCCCTGCCGAATATGACATTCATCGTACCTGCACATGACATTCATCACCCTTTTGCGTGATATAATTAAATCATATGAGAGGATACAATCCCATGCAGAAGAATCCTTACCAACAAGATAACCATAGTTTGATGTCAATCATCCGCTTTATTTTACTGAGCGTCATCGGCGTTGCGGTTGTGTACACGCTTGCGTCATCTACGATGGTCATTGCGCAAATCATCGCTGATGTATTGCTGTTTGTTGGCTTCTTTGGCATCGTCGGATTAGCGATTTACTATCTCATCAAGCAGTAAAACGCTAGTTATACTGTAAGCATCGCGCATAAAATTCAGCGAGTTCTGCGCCGGAATCTGCGTCATTCTGTGTGATGTATGTAATGATTGATTCCCAGCTAATTTCCTGAATATCAATCACGTCCATGAGTGGCAGAAACCAGTTTTCGTGCCATTTGTCCTTCGTACCGTCGTACATTTCAACACGACGCTTAACTGTTGATTTGATATGGTCAGTTGTCAGCAAATCACGATACAATCCTCGTTCAATATGTTTATCACTTCCTAGAATATAGAAGCCAATAGCATCTATATTCGATGGCAAAACATTCGCTGACATACAAATTTGAGCAAGACATGCAATGTTGCGTGCCGCTTGGTCATAAAAAGGTGCGTTCGTGACCTTGTAAGACAAGGAACTGCTTATCTTCGCCTCTAATACAAGAAACTGCGATGCAGATGGCAATAACCCTAATTTGGATTTTGTGTCATCTATAGCCATCTGCACATGCCCGATGACGCCATCCCCGCGTGTGTAACCTTCTTTAATCGGCTTATCCACTTCTGGGTTATTGTACAGAAATGGGGATTCCAAGCTGGGTTCTGAGTACCAACATGCATCTGATGCAAAGCTAAGAGCATGTCCTTGTATTTGCGACTCCTCAAACCAATCTAATACCAGACGCAATAACCATCCTTCACAATATAGCTCTGTCGGTAGGAATGGTGGATTGTCTGCTGTCAATCTATCAAATAAAGATTGAATACGATTGTGTGACATAGACTTACTCCTGTTATGTGCGTTGTTTGCGTAAACGACGAATCTCCGCAATATAATCCGGCACGGGTTCGCCCGCTGTTTGACACGCCACCTCATCGATAGCCAATAAGTCATCGCCCCAAACAACCTTGCCCACATCATGCGCGACATTTTGCACGCGGTCTGGTTTCCAATCCGGTGATACATACTTCTGTGTCAGGTCAACGACTGCCCCATCAAAATGATGCCCCACCGTGAAATACACATCCCGCAAGACCTCCCCTACTGATGGACGATGCAATTGCCCACGCGATTTTTTGCTCCGTGAATGATAAAGTTCACGCGGGAAGACACCATACAAATTTTTGAGCGAGGCGCTAATCAGTGGCTGGTCATTGAGCATCGTGCGTTTGAACGCTCCGACACTGATAACACAATCATAGTCTTTGATGTATTCCGGCGCAGTCATCGTCTCAAATTTGACAATCTCCGGCGAAAGATTTGGGTAATCATGCATGATGAGGTCTTCCGCGCTCGTAGCACGCATCTCGTTATCCAGCAAGTCCAGCACACCCAATTTCTCAAAAATAGCGTCTGCGCTTTCGTTAGAGGTCACACCTTCCATGATGACAATCCGCCCCAATGGACTTGCTCGCCGTAAACCACGTAACACCGCACTCAGAACAGGGATGCTCACCGTCGCGGGAGGACGCACCGGATAGCCCAAATTCGGTTTCACTAAAATGCGTGCCGCCCCAAATGCCGCATCCGGTGGCACGTATGCAAAAGAGTCACTATTGGCTGTTTTAACGCTTGCAAGGTCTTTCAATTTGCCCATAAAATCTCCTTAATTCGTGTGATTCAGCAACGGATAGAGTGCCAAAAATTGCACGTATAAGTCTTCGTATTGTGCATGTGTTTTACTTGGTTCGGTGACATCCTCCGGCATGGCGAGATGGGTTTGTAAGTTAGCAAAACTCGCCTCTGTCGTATCACCAAAATGCCCTGTGCCGATACCTGCCAGCAATGCTGCCCCAAATGCAGCCGCTTCTGTCCGTGTAGAAACCGCAATCGGGCGTCCAAGAATATCAACCACAATTTGTCGCCATGTCGGGTTGACCATACCACCGCCTGCCCCAATGAAGATAGGCACATCTGCCCCACTGATACTGAGCGATAAATCAACGATTTGACGTAGCGCAAAACCAACCCCTTCCATGATGGCGCGTGCCATGTGATAGCGGGTATGGCGTGCCGTCAGCCCAAAAAATGTTGCGCGTGCTTGCGGGTTCATGTGGGGCGTGCGTTCACCATTGAGATACGGCAAAAATAGCAAGCCTTCACTACCAGCCGAAAGCGACGCCACCTTGTTCGTAAGCTGGTCAAAGTCATCAACATTCAGAACATCACGAAACCAAATGAGCGACAATCCCGCTGAAAGCATCGCACCTAGCACATACCATCCATCTGCCGCATGATTGAACACATGCAAACGTTCGTCTGTCGTCCATGAATCGGCGTCGGGTGGAATCGGCAAAAAGACTTGTCCGCCACTGCCTAGCGTAATAGACGCCCGTCCTGCACCCCAAATACCATTGCCGATTGCTTGTGCGGGTTGGTCAGCGCATCCAGCAACGACAGGGATCCCCTCAGAGAGATTCATTGCCTCAGCCGCCTCTTGCATCAATTTGCCGACCACATCATAGGCACTGACCACTGACGGAAATAATGCAGACGGAATACCAAGTACGTCTGCGATTCCTGTTGCCCATGTCCGTTGGCGAATATCAAAAATACCTGTTCCTGCCGCATCACTGACATCTGTCGCCAGCACGCCTGTCATACGATAGCGAATATAATCTTTTGGCAATAGCACCGTTTTCACATTTTCCAGCAAGGCAGGGTCATTCTCTTTGAGCCATGCGAGTGTACTAAGCATAAAACCAGCGGCGGGGGCTGTCCCTGTTTGCTGAACAAGCGTCGTTTTGCCTACTGTCGTTTGCATTGTTTCTAGCACATCTGCACTGCGCTGGTCTGCCCAGATGATAGCTGGATGCAATACAGCATTATCGCTATCGAGTAGCACTGTGCCGTGCATCTGCCCACTGTAGCCGATGCCAACGACTTTCCGACCACCTGCTGTTATTAGTTCGCGCACAGTCTCAACCGTCGCTTGCCACCAATCCTCTGTAGCTTGTTCTGCGTAGCCTACCTGCGGATGATTGACCACATAATCGCGCCGTGCAATGCCAACTATTTCCAATGTATCACAATCCACCAGCGCACATTTGACGCTGGATGTTCCCAAATCAATGCCTAACCAACAGGCACGTTCACTTTGCAAAATATCCTTCTTTCGTGTGTGCATATCATTTTGACGCTATCAGCGTTACAAAAAAAGTCATTATGCGATATGCTTAATTAGTCTACTTCGCTCAATTTATAGGCAATATAGCAGAAATCGAATCCCATGACGACGACTATTACGCTACTCGCAGATGGTATTACCCCTTTCACCAGCCCTGCTGACCTCCATAATCTATATGGTCGCCTGTGGGATGCAGGCATACCCATCAACATCGGCGTGATACCAGCCGTACGTGGCACAACGTCCATCGACGCAGACGGAAAGCACCCGTTACCCGCTATTCCCAAAGATAAACGGGATACGTCCCAGCCTTATCGTATCAGCGAAAACGAAGCCCTCTGTAATTACCTGAATGCGATGCGCCAACAGCGTTTGGTCGAAATCTGTATGCAAGGCTACCATGCGTCTTATGATGAATTTGCCACTGATGACGATGTGCTATTGGGGCAAAAAATCGAAGAAGGGTTAGCGGATTTACAAAAAGCCATGCCCGATGCCGCCTCAGAGACGATTATCGCGCCTGAAAAAACAGTATCAGCGACAGCTATGCAGTTACTTTCACAGTATGATTGTCATTTGTGCGTGCCAATAGCTAATAAAACAGATAACGAGCCGAAGATACTCGCTAACGAACGCAAGCAGTATCACTATGGCGCACCTATCATTAGCCTCGATACACTTTCTGATAGCCCCAGCCGTTTACAGGCACAAATACAGTCTGGAACATTTATTGTGGTGCGCTTTCCCGTATGGATGGCACGCCTAGAGAATCAGCCTATCATAGATGCGTGGCAAAAGGTGGTAGAGATTATCTTAGGTGAAGATGATGTATATATTGATACATTAATGTATATAGAATAATAGTTCCAAGTTTTATGTAGATATAAGTACAGTCAACTGGTTTATACGGGTAAAACCCGTATTGGCGAAACTACAACCGCCTCTATCCCGTCAGCAAAAACGTTCGGGATTACTTGAAACATTGATGACAGCCCATCTATGGCTTATCGAGATAACCTCGACGCCTGTTGGGAGAGTCAATTTCAAGACAGGTTGGATTTTACGCACTGACTATTTTGATAGTGCAACCTTATGTCCACGCTCTTATGATGGATACTATCTGAATAAACCTGAGAGCGCAAATGATTTGTCAGACAAGAACTCTTGACTGACTATTAATGTACATAACTGTGTATAAATATATCTAATTGTCTATATATTGAGTTAACGTTTATGATACATGACGATATGACATTCGTCACTATGATGAAACTCATAATGTTTGTATAATGAAACCTATAAATCCATATATGCGCAAACTGCGCAGCTAGAGTCTATCGCAATGATTATCTCTCAGGAGAACGCAACATTGCACTCAAATGATAGACGATTACGTATCCTCAATGAGCTTAAACTCCTCAAAACAGAACATACGGATTCGTTTGATCGCTTGACGCGCATCGCAACGACCATGCTTGATGCACCTGTATCCTTAGCGACAATGCTCGCTGACGATTATCAATACTTTGTGGGGATGACGGGTATAAACGACGAACCGTACACAACAACACGCTCTACCCCACTGAGCATGTCGTTTTGCCAATATGTTGTCACAAGTGGCGAACCACTTATCATACAAGATGCGCGTGAAGATGACCTCTTACGAGACAATCTTGCTATTCCCGAACTCGGTGTCATTAGCTATCTAGGGATTCCTATCACAACCAGCGATGGTGATGTGCTAGGGTCATTCTGTGTTATCATGCACGAACCGCGTGATTGGACAGCCAAAGAAGTTGATATGCTTACCGAATTGACTGTGATTGTCACTCAACAGGTAGAACATTTGATAGACATGCGAGCGCGTCATTTAGCTGAACTGGACCGCGAACAATTCAAAGCTCTGCGGGTCATTAGTCATCAGATAGCAAATGCACTACTTGCTCCGATTACATCTATCCAAATGAAAATAACCTTGCTGGAACGCACCACCCATGATACCCATATAATCGCCCGTCTCGAACAGACACAAACACATTTGAACACCGTGCGCTCACACTTGCGTGAATTTATGGAGATTGCTTCAATCACAGTAGATAGTGATACGCGAGTCAATGCCGCACCGCTTGTTAGAAGCGCCGTTTATTCGCTTGCAACGCACAGGAATGAAACGATTCTACCAACAATAGAATTAGATGCGCAGAATCATACTGTACAGGCAAACGCAAAATTACTGCGTTTTGCATTCAAAACACTGTTAACCCATCTAGCGTCACACGATGAGCAAATGGATACGCTCACGATACAGTCGTGCAATCGTGATGACACACTGGAAGTCAACTTCTTGTATCGTGACCTGCCTACAATATCGGTTAACAGCATGGATGCCATAATGACAACCGAGCTTGAGCAAGTAGACCTGATGCTCATCAAGCACGTAATCAAAGCCTTGCAAGGCTCATTTTCAGTGGAATCAGCACACAATGCAGGGACGATATTCAGCATTAAGCTCCCCCTTGCTTCCTAAGCCCCATAACGCATAATCAGCATACGTAACCTCAATTTCGGATAAGAGAATGTCGATTTTGTGAGCCATTCTAACCCATAGAAACTACGTAGGGACGCCATTCTTGGCGTCCGCAAAGTAGAAAACTTGCTTTTGATTGGAATTTCGCAGATTTCCGTGCTTAAACGAAACTCAGCATATGTATGAAAAGCGTCCGGCAACCTATCGCATGATGCACCTACCTGTGGCATACTTGAACGGTCAAGCAAGTCTCAATTGCTTGACCGCATAGGATAGCAACAGTTAGGCATCGTGATGAATAATCTGACCGGACAAATTGTCAAAACGTATCAGGTCACAGGTGAAATTGATACAGGTGGCTTTGGGGCAGTGTACCGTGCCTTCCAGCCCATTATTGAGCGTGAAGTGGCACTAAAAGTCATCTTGCCTCAATTCGCTAATAAACCTGCATTCATTCATCGCTTTGAAATCGAAGCCCAAACGGTTGCGCGTCTCGAACATCCTTATATTGTGCCACTCTATGATTTCTGGCGTGACCCCAACGGTGCATATCTCGTGATGCGTTACATGCGTGGGGGCAACTTACGCCAGCATTTGAGCGACGGTGCATTTGCCCTCAGCCGTGTTCTCAAATATGCCGAACAAATCGGCGCAGCACTCGATATGGCGCATCGGCACAACGTCATTCACCGCGATATTAAGCCCGAAAATATTCTGCTCGACCAAGACGATAACGCCTATCTGACAGATTTTGGTATTGCCCAGCGCGACGATACCGAACAAGACATTGATTCAATCGCTGGCTCAGTCAATTATATGGCGCCTGAACTAATTGAAGGCGCAACCCCTACCCCTGCCTCTGACCAGTACAGCCTAGCGATTATGCTTTATGAGTTACTCACGGGTGAATTGCCCTTCAAGGCAAACTCGGCTGCGGAAATGCTCATGCACCATCTCAACGACACCTTACCGGACATACGCGGTGTTGTCTCGCATATGCCCATGTCACTTGACCCCGTACTGAGCCGTGCAACTAGCAAAAATCCCAGCGAACGCTATGACAGCATTCAAGATTTCTTACAAGCATTTCAGGAAGTACAAGGTGATACCGATGCCAACACCCTCAACACCACACGCGAGATGTATGCCCTTGCTGAAAACCCATATAAAGGCTTACGTCCTTTTGATGAATCCGACGCGCAAGATTTTTTCGGGCGCACACGCTTAACTGACCAGATTATCACACGATTGGACGAAGATACCGCGTATGCCAATTTTCTCGCTGTGGTGGGTCCCAGTGGGAGTGGTAAATCGAGTGTAGTGCGTGCCGGACTCATGCCCCGTATGCGTTATGGCGATGTCGCGGATACTTACGATTGGTTTATGGCAGATTTCGTGCCAGGCGATAATCCCATAGATGCCCTCGCTAACGCATTGCTCAAAGTTGCGCCGTCACCCCTGCCCCAATTACGGCAGAATCTACAACAAGATGCCAACGCCCTGCTTGATGCCAGCATGACGATTTTACAACAAGCACGCGGCGCAAAATTATTTGTCTTCATTGACCAGTTTGAAGAATTATTCACGCTCACCCATAACGATGCCATACGCGCTCACTTCTTAGAGATGATGCGCACAACTGTTATGCAAACCAGCGATGTATACATTGTCGTCACAGTACGCGCCGATTTCTTCGATAAGCCCCTGATGTACGAAGGCATCGCAGAGATGATGCAATCGCGCACGCAAGTCGTCCTGCCCCTGACTGCCCGCGAACTTGAACGTGCCATCGTCGCGCCAGCCGAACGGGTCGGCATCATCGTTGAACCCGAACTCGTTGCCGCCATCGTCGCTGATGTGCGTGAAGAGCCAGGTACACTGCCCCTTTTGCAATATTCGCTCACGGAACTTTTTGAACGCCGCGATAATAACAAAATGACCTTCCAATCGTATGTATCAGTTAGCGGTGTGCTGAGTAGCCTTGCTCGCCGTGCGGAAGAAGTCTACGAGCATTTATCACCCCATCAACAAGACACGGCTAAACAATTATTCTTGCGTTTGGTGACGCTTGGTGAAGGTACAGAAGACACCCGCAGACGAGTTCGCAGGCAAGAGTTGTTCAATATCCAGCAAGACCGTGAAACCGTCGAAGCAACATTAGATGCTTTTGGCAATCATCGCTTGCTGACCTTTGACCGCGATACTTCTACCCGCGAGCCAACTGTCGAAATCGCGCACGAGGCGCTTATCAATCGCTGGTATACCCTCCAAACGTGGCTCGATGACAGCCGTAGCGATGTACGCTTACAACGCTCGTTAGCAAGCGCAGCGCAAGAATGGGATGAGAAAGGGCGTCAGATAGGCTTTTTGCTCTATGGTGGGCGTCTGATTCAGTATAGCGAGTGGGCTGAAGAATCATCCGTTGCGCTCACAGGACTAGAATCGGCATATTTATCTGCCAGCATCACTGAAAAAGAAAAACGCGACCAAGCAGAACAGGAACGTGCGGAGCGTGAACAACGCTTACAACAACGTGTTCTCCAGCGCACACGTATTTTTGCGGGTGCAGTGTCGGTTGCCGTGCTGATTGCTATCGGCTTGGCAACAATCTCATTTCAGCTTTCGCAGGTCGCCCAAGATGAACGCGATAATGCTGAACGCGCCCAACTCACCAGTGATGCTAATGCGCGTACAGCCGAACAACAACTCGAAGAAATTCAGAATTTCAACTTGGTCAATCAAGCACAGCAAGCCATCCAAAACGGCGATTCTGGCTTTGCGCTATCTATTCTAAATTTCGTGAACCACGATGCGCTTGCGCCGATAGTACAGCGTAATGTCTATGATATTGCCTATACGTCGCAAGTACGTGACCGCATTCTTGGACATACCCGCACAGTAACGGCTCTAGCTATCGCATCAGATATGCGCTATCTCGCAACGGCATCCGAAGACATGACCATTATTCTGTGGGATATGGCAACGAACGAACAACTGACGACACTCACAGGGCATGAGGGCATCATCTCGGAACTTGTGTTCACACCGGATAACACGGGGCTGGTATCCAGTGCGAACGATGGTCTAGTGATTATTTGGGATATAGAAAGCAGTAGCGCATCACAAACCCTACGCGGGCATCGTAATGTCGTAACAGGCGTTGATGTCTCTGCCGATGGGCGCATGATTGCCTCTAGTAGCAGTGATGACACCGTTATTCTATGGGATAGTGAGACAGGCGAGCAACTGTATCAACTCGAAGGACATAGCGATTCGGTGCGGGCTGTCGCCTTCTCGCCGGATAGTACGCAAGTTGCCTCTGCAAGCCGTGACCAATCTATCATCATTTGGGATACAACAACGGGCGAGGCAGTACAAACATTGACTGGACATACCGATTCCGTGCAGACACTTAGCTATGCACCGGATGGCACGAGCTTACTCTCTGGTGCATTCGATAATGTCATCATTCAGTGGGATACAGCTACAGGCAACGTGATGAACCGCTTGCTTGGGCATAGTGACGAAGTGACCAGTATCGCTTTCCACCCTGATAGTACGCAAGCGGTATCTACCAGTTGCGCCGAGCGCGACCAAGACCGTATCTGCATACAGGGCGAGATTATACTGTGGGATTTAGCGAGTGGGCGCCCACTGCGCGAGTTGAATGGTCATGCACAGATGGTCAATGACATTGCTATCACATCAGATGGACAACAAATTATCACGGGCAGTTGTGGTGTCCGCCGCGAATCAAGTTGCATTGAAGGCGAGGCACTTATCTGGGATGTGGATGCTACTGACGATACTTTCCAAAGACTGACCGCACATACGAGTAGCGTGTTCAGTGTAGCGACCACACAAGATGGCACGATGTTAGCATCCGGCGGAGGCAGTGTCGCACTCGCTGACCAATCGAACGCAGATACAGATGTCATTCTCTATGATATTGCAACCGGCGAGGTACTCAATCGCTATCAAGGGCATACAGGCAATGTGACCGCGCTCGCATTCCATCCAACGGAAAATGTGCTGGTATCCACCTCACGCGATACCACCGTGCGCGTGTGGTCGTTGGAATCATTGCAAGAGATTAACATACTCGATGCACATACAAGTACCGTATACGACCTTACTTTCTCTGCCGATGGCACACGCTTGGTAACGGCTGGTGATTTCAGTGTACGATTGTGGGACTACCCTTCCAGCGAGCAGATACTCACACTGGAAGACTTTGGCGCTCAGATTGCGGCATTATCCGTTGCGATACATCCTGATGGCACACAGATTGCCGCCGGTTTTAACAATGGCACGGTAAGCATCTGGTCAGCCGAGACTGGCGAGCTTATCCAACGCATCAACGCACATACAGATGATGTCGTGAGCATTGCCTTTGATAGCACAGGCACACAACTCATCACAGCATCGAATGACCGTAGTATTGGTCTATGGGATGTAGGCACAGGTGATAACGTGGTACGTCTGCGTGGACATGAAGGCGCACTGACAGATGCTGTGCTTTCGCCGGATGGTAATACGATTCTCTCTGCCTCAGAAGATAATACCTTGCGGTTGTGGGATATTGCGACAGGTGAAGTCATTCGCATATTTGCACAACACAATGCTAGTGTGCTAGATATTGCGACCTTTAGCGATGGCAACCTTGCATATTCAGCATCCGCAGATGGCAGTGTCATTGGCTGGCGCATTTCATTAGATGCTGTACTCGCATGGGTTGATGAGAATCGCTATACCCGCGACATCACACCGGAAGAACTCAACACCATCCGTCCTGTAACCGACGAATAAGTAAAACAACAGCTTTATAGTGTTCAAATAAACGAAAGTCGCAAGAGATCGCCTATGCGTAAATTCTTAATTGATACGGATACAGCCTCAGATGACGCTGTAGCGATAATCATGGCATTACGAGACCCGTCCGTTCAGGTGGAAGCAATCACTGTCGTCGCGGGAAATGTTCCGATTGAGCTTGGCGTGAAAAATGCCCTCGTCTCAGTTGAAGTTGCAGATACCTACGCGCCACCTGTTTATCAGGGCGTTGCAAAACCAATATTGAGAGATTTGTACACTTCCGAATTTGTACATGGTGAGGATGGCATGGGCAATATGGAACTCCCAGCGCCAAACCTCAAGGTTGCAAGTGGACATACCATTGACAAAATCATCGACCTTGTACGTAAATACCCGCACGAACTCGAAATTATCACGCTCGGTCCACTAACCAATCTCGCGCTGGCATGTCTAAAAGACCCTGAGATTGCGACCCTGACCAAGCAAGTATATGTGATGGGTGGTAACGGGTTCGGTCCCGGTAATGTGACACCGATTGCAGAGTTCAATATTTTTGTCGATGCAGAAGCAGCACAAATTGTCATCAACAGTGGCATGCCGTTAACATTTGTTGGCTGGGATTGTAGTACCGATGAAACGTTTATCACACCTGATAACATCAACTATTTACGCGGTACGGGGTCAGCAATCGCAGAATTTTGTGTACGTTGCAATCAGACTCTCATCGAATACAACGCAACATCATGGGGCAAAGAGGGCTTTGATTTGCCCGATCCCGTGACAATGGCTGTCGCACTCTATCCCGACATCGTCACACACCAGATTGACGCTCATGTATACATCGAACATAAGAGTGCCAATACGTATGGTCAAATGGTCATTGACCAATACAAGTTACTCAATCAACCCATCAATGCAACAGTGTGCCTAAAAGTAGATGCGCAACGCTTCAAAGAGATTCTGTTTAGGCTTATTCAATGAGGTATGTTGCACCACTGAAAATGAGCGTGGGACAACAAGAGCATAAATGTCATCCCACGCTATACATTCTCTGATTATAGAGATAACTAATCCACCACCAAAATGAAATTACGAATCTCGTAGCTCTCAGCGATTTTGTAATAGGTCACATCGGGTTCACGTTCCACGCGCAAGCCCTCGACTGCCAGCAACTTCCGCAAGAAAATATCTGTCTCTTGAATCGCCACATACGCGCCAGGACAACGATGCGCACCATCACCAAAGCTCAAGCCAAATTCTGGCACTTTAGGGCGCATCTCTGCAACCTCACGCATGGGACAAAGTGCCTCTGCGTCATCACCCATCGCCCGACTATCAACATTCGCCACCGAGATATGCAGGTCAATCCGCGACCCAGCCGGAATTGTCACGGTTTCGCCGTTGCTCTCAAACGTGAGGTCTTCACTAGCACGACGATACAAATGGCTGACCACAGGCTCTAAGCGCAAAATCTCGTGGAGTATTGCATAGCGTTCTTTTTCACTACCGACCTTCATACGTTCCATGAGGTGCGGATTCTCGAATAGATGCCACAGCGCCACCCCGATGAACTCGCGTGTTGTCACCATACCAGCAACGCCATATACAATACACTCGGTCATGATTTCCAGCGCACTGTATTCACGCTCAATCAAGTAACTGATAACGTCATCTTGGGCTTCCTTGCGACGGGCGCGGACTGCTGGCAGAACATCTAGCAAAAAGAAACTGAGCGTACTCCATTGTGAGCGCATCGCAGTAACAAAACCCATCTCACCATTAATCGCACTATCACCCACATCAATCATGGCTTCGAGGCGTTTTTTCAGCCCATTCGGCAAGATACTGTCAGTCAAACCAACAATTTTCGCCGCAACTTGCACTGCCATCTCCATACTGATGTCACTCAAATCAGCGCGTTTCTGTGCCTTGAGTTGCGCTACAAGGTCATCTGCATAGGCACTCATGAAAGCACGATATTCGTTATCAGTGACGCGAGGCGTGAAAAAACGATTTGTCTCGCGGCGGGCGGCATGGTGCGGTTGACCATCTAAAAACAAAATCGGCTGGTTCTGCATCACGTTTCCTGATAAATCCGAGACTGTTTCCGATGCGAATCCGGCTTGCTTAACGTGTTGACTGCGCAAAATTTGGCGTACTTCATCAAAACCACGTATAACCCATGTGCCATCGTCTAGTGTTTCGTAAATCGGCAAATCACGGTCTACAGGTGCGGATGTTTTGCGCATGCTTGCCTGTGCATGTTCGCAAGTGATGTCTTGTTGCGGTGCAATACTGCTCATACGATTAATTTCTCTCTCATTTTTACGACAAAGTGTTGATAACTCAACGATATGTCTATTATTGTAGAGAGAGATGAATGCCAGCTCAATAATGAAAAAGTTCACAATGTTGGTTAAACAACAGAAAGTGCCAAAATGTCGGAAAAGTTAGACCCACGAGTCATTCGCACCCGTCACCTACTGCGCACTGCCCTACTAACGCTTATCCCGCGCAAAGGCTATGCCAGCGTCACGATTCAGGACATCACAGACGAAGCAACCCTCAACCGCAGTACATTTTACATGCACTACACGGACAAAGCCGATTTGTTTGCCAGCGTCATTGAGGATGTGCTGGACGAATTGCGCACCATCACGCCACCCCCGCAAAAACAACTCGAAACGGCACGTATTCATCGCATCTACGAACGCCTATTTGAGCATGTCCAGCGCCATTGGGATTTTTACACGCTTATGCTCAGTGAAGATTCGATAGCCAGTTTTGCGTCACAAATGCGCCAGCACATTGAGCATATCGCTGTGCAGTTGGTCGAACCCTATGCGAATGATATGGGCGCAATTGACCCAGCCTTATATGCGAGTTTTGTCAGTTCGTCATTTTTGGGGGTGATTCGGTGGTGGTTGCGCACCCAGCCACACCCTGCGCCGACTGAGGTAGCAACGCATTTTATGCAACTAACACTCGGCGGGATGGTAAAGGCATTTGGCTTGGATGCTGAGGCATTATTTGGAGAACAAAAATAGCTAGGTCAAGCCACTTGCCTGACCCAGCTAATTAACTACGATTCAACGCGGGTGATACGCCCTTCTATTTCCGGTGCTATAGGGCTGTTTTCCTCGATATAGGCTGTTAACACATCGCGCACCAATGCGCCATTATCGAACGGGTCAATGGCATTGGATTCCAGCACGCTAAATTCATCGCCACCTGTACGCATAAAATCGTTGGTGGCGATACTGTAAATCGTATCCGGTTGTAGGGGAGCAAAATCACCATCCGCGTCCATGATGTCTACGCTATCCACACGACTCCCCACAGGCGCAGTCGGATTCCATGTAAAGCGCATCCCTGATACTTGCAAGAAGCGCCCTGAGCCTTGCACATCGCTATCACCACCAAGCGAGACACCATGTTCGAGTGCGGCAAGCAAATCGCTCCCCCGCAATTCGAGCGTGGCAACCGTGTTCGGGAACGGCAATACAAGCGAGAGTGCTTGGTCAGTAATATCACCTTCGTTGATGCTGGCACGAATGCCCCCACTGTTATAAATAGCAACATCTACCCCTGTATCCGCACGAATGGCATCTGTAATCAGATTGCCCATCGTACATTCAGATTCACGGCAGGGGTCGCCACCAATGAGTGTCACATCAGTTGCGCCCACCACAGTTGCCGATTCACCAGCCGTATCAAATTCTTCGGCGATGAACATGGCAATGGTTTCGTCTTCGGCAATCGTTTCGTCTAAGAGCGTCGTATCCCCTGACCACACCGTAATCAGCCCATCAGCATCAAAACTCACATCTAAAAAGCCAAAATACAGGTTATTTTCAGGTGTTTGCACAACCAACACCGTATTGCCATCTGCGTCCTGCGTTTCTATCGGATAGGCAAAATCAGCGTCCTCAGCCGTGTTGCTCAACAGCGCATTATCCGAGCCACCGACAATAATATCGACACCACTCACCGTAGAGCCGAGAATCACATTATCATTCGCGTCCCGATGCGCCAGCAAAATGATAATATCCACCCCCTGCGCGGTTAGCTCATCAACCGCTTCTTGCGTGACAAGTGCCTCATCATCCAAGAAAACGAGGCTCGGGTCAGGGCTAGACAACACAGAGGCTTCTTCATTCGCCAAGCCAATGATGCCAATCGTCGTCTCGCCACGTTCAAGCGTCACATAGGGCGGAATGCTATCCATCAGCAGAGGCGCGGCACTGAAATCAATATTCGCGGCGACCAACGGAAAATCGACCTCACCCAAGAAATTGAGCAAACCCGCATTCCCCCCGTTAAATTCATGGTTGCCGAGTGTCATCGCATCATACGCGAGTTCATTCATCAAATCCGCATTGCGCCCGAATGCCGTTGGGTCAATAAAACGATCCCCCGCATCCAGCAACAATACATTCTCCGATGCAGACCGTGCCTCATTGATGAGGGTCGCTACCCGCGCTGTCCCACCGATGCCATCCGCATTCGGCAAATGCTCATCAATCACTGTCGAGGTATGCAACACCGTCAGCGTGAAATCTGCTTCTTGCGCAAATACAGGCAACGTCAATAAAACCAGCAAAAATAAGACCGTAATTTTTTTCATCCCATGTCCCAAATGTGTCGCGTAAATACATATGCGTACAAGCATACCCCACTATTATGAACGAAAGGCAAAGATCAGGTTATCATCTCTCGCATCACAGTTGCACAGTACGATTCCAGCCAGACCTGCTTAAACTACATGTGTCAGTTCATAAGAGGTGGTATGTTCCCTGCCCTAACCCACTCATCACAGGCTTGCAAGGCATCCGGTGTGCCGATTTCTTGGAGTCTGGCATAGACAACATCACAAACACGAGACGTTTCTCCCTCAAAACTAAATTCAGCAAAATCATTTAGTAACCGTGTAATATACTGTGTAGCCTGATGACTATCTATCTCGCTAAGGATTATCGCTGTGTAAGCACGCACAATAGGTTCTTCGTTTTCTAATAGAGACTGTAAGGCTGCCTCATCAATACGCGCAAGTGCCTCTACCACAATGAATAATATAGCTTCATCTTTTAGGAGAGCGACCAATGGCTCTACCGCTCGCTCATCACCAATTGCACCCAACACAAGCGCCGCATTTTGTCGTGCCCTACTAGTCTCATCACTCAGGCAAGCAATCAACGGCTCTACCGCTCGCGCACCGCCAATCTTTCCCAATACTTCTACCGCAGACCGGCTCACCCATTCACTCTCATCACTCAAGCAAGCAATTAACGGCTCTACCGCTCGCGTACCGCCAATCTCTCCCAATGCTTCTACCGCAGACCTTCGCAGATAGTCATTCTCATCACTCAAGCAAGCAATCAACGGCTCTACTGCACGCACGTCACCAATTCTGCCTAGTGCCTCCGCCACAGACTGTCGCACATCTTCATTCTCATCACTCAGGCAAGCAATCAACGGCTCTACCGCTCGCACATCGCCAATCTCTCCCAATGCTTCTACCGCAGACTGTCGCACATCTTCATTCTCATCACTCAAGCAAGCAATCAACGGCTCTACCGCTCGCGCACCGCCAATCTCTCCCAATGCTCCTACCGCAGACTGTCGCACATCTTCATTCTCATCACTCAAGCAAGCAATCAACGGCTCTACCGCTCTCCTATCATTGAATGTTGCCAGTGCAATCGCTGGATTGAATTTAGTATACTTCCCTTCTCGTAAAAATGACTGCTCACGTAATCGGGGCAACGCAAATGTGTACACAAGAAAGTCACGCAAAAGCAAATGCACAAAGCGATAATCTATTTCGTTGATTGAGGTTAGAATGTTTAGATGGCTTGTCAACTGCTTAAAGTGTTCTGCCCGTTCAGAATCGCCGATCACATACTCAAAATCATAAGGAATTAAAGCATTCTCTTCTGGTTCAAGATCATCATCTTCAAACATTTCTTTACCAGGTCGCCATTTCTGTGCATTCCACATCGCCAGTTCACCCAAAATATCCATCATCTTCTGATAGGTGAAAGGCAAGTCAGCATTGCGTTTCTTCGCCTCATGCTCGTAGCGTTGACGGCAGTACGCCTCAAAAATAGCATCCCGCACATCACCCGCTTGCAAATCACCTTTGTCCTTGAGTGCCGTATCCAGCTTGTCCCACGCGAAGGTAATCAGACTCAGCAACAGAGGTGTCCGTGCGAGGTCGCGCAGTTGGTCATCTGCCTGAATGGCGGCATAAATTTCAGGACGGTCTTCGAGATAATCTGTGAGTTGGGCATCGGTCAGTGGTTGCAAGGTAATCGCGCCATCCAGCGAAATTTGCTGTCCAATCGCGGCATAATCCTTCACACGACATGTTACTAACACCTGATTATCAGCGTGCAAATCGCCCACGGCATCAATCAGTCGTTTACGAGGGTCATATTTTTCACCCTCTGGCTTTTGCGGGTCTACAGGGCGCTCCTCACCGAGTTCGTCCAGACCATCCAGCAAGAGCAACGCCTTTCCGCCAGCAATCACAGGCTTCAGCGCCTCCATTTTCCCCGCTGACCAGTCTACTAACGGTGCAGGTGGGTTACTTTTCCATGTCGCCAATAATTTGAGGATGGGTAACGCTTGCATCGGGTCTTCCAGACGGGTCGCCACTGCCTCCCGTGCATGTGCCATCAGCGTGATTGTCTTCCCTGCGCCTGGCTCACCCAGTAGCAACAAACGCCCCTTGTGATGCTCAAACGCATCTTTGAAGGTCGTATGCCTCGGCAACTCATCCAGCGTATCTTTTGTATGAATCAAAGTCTCGAAAAATTCTAGCAAGATGTCGTCGGTCTGTTTATTTGGAACAGCATCGGGGGAGGTTTCCGCTTCCAAATCAATCAGCTTAATCACCGCTTGATCCAAATAGCGGACAATCTGCTTGTACAAGGATTGCAAATAATCACGGTAGGGGTCATCCGGTGGCGCTTGATATTCACCTGTCGGCTGTTGCAAATTCGGGTCAGCGACCAGCGTCAGCAAGCGACTGAATGCCCCTGACCAATCCTCATAAAAGTTCAGCCATTCTTTGTTGATGATAGAAATAGGCGGTGGCGCATCCGTCACACGGCACGGAAACGCGGGTTTCTGCACCACATCCGCATATTGGATTTCCCGCCGTACAAAGCTGTTATCGCGCCGAATATCTGGCGTCACACACACCGCAATCACATCAGACGCTTCAATGCCTTTTTCAATTTCAGCGGTGAAGTCCTGATTCGGGTTGATATTGCGCGTATCACGCCATACCTTGTATCCAGCAGATTTCAGTTCTTGCTCTAGCTTCTCGGCATGGATGTTCCCATCTCGGCGCGAGTAGCTGATGAAGACTTGTTGGCTCATGATTTGCAACGTTCCAGATGATAACGATGGGTCATCAATAGTATACCGAAATTTGATGCCCTAGACCCGTAAAATCATAAGCCACTTTGCACAGTACAAGCGCGTTATGACTGTGGCGTGCCTGTCAGCGAGAATCGTTCGTCAGCAACGTTACCCTCTATGCGAATGTCACCATTTTCCAGCACACTGTAGACGAATGTCGGCAATATGAGCGATTCCAGCATCGCATCAGGGCAAGCTACCAATGTTGACATCCCCATGCCAAGCACGAAAACACTGCCCTCACGCTCATAGCCATTGTTCACCGTGTTACATGCGACAAACATCTGAATCGCATCTTCTGTCAGCGTAAATGTATAGTCAAATTCATCCTCAGCCAAATTAAACGTTTCGTCTCCCTGCATGAGCATCGTCAAATCATAGGTAATGCCCTCAATCGACGGTGGCGCAAAACGCAATATGCCTTCGGAGGTTTGCAAGAGCAATTCGCCATTTTCTACGCTCATCAACGAAACATCATTCAGGGCGCTCACGTAAGCACTTTCCAGCGAATCTTCTGGACACGCTACCCGTGTGGAAATAGTCGTCTCGATACGGAACGGGTCACGTTCGAGGTCGCCCTGCACACGGTTACAATCTGCCCCAATAAAGAGTTCGCTCTCACTGATGAGCAATGTATAGCGCGTCGGGTCTTCGACAATTTCCCCGTTCAGCAATTGCAATTCCCACTGTACGTCATCAATCAGCGCAGGAAATTGATGCACAATCTCTACCAACTCATAATTCAGCGACGAAGCGTCGGCTGGTGGATTTTCGACCTCTGTGATGCGCACCCGCAAGCGATAAGCAAAGCCCGACTGATAATCAAAGCCATCTATGCTATCGTAAAAGAAAGATAGCGTGTTTTCGTCTTCAAAGCGCACGACAAGGCAATCTTGTTCGCCAACGCCCGTGCAAGTTTGCGTTGCAGGGCTGATATAAATGAGCGTCGTGTCGTCGTCAGCTTCAGGCGTGCTTTCTTGTGCGGATACAAGGGATACTGCCAGAAGCAGGAGTGCGATTATGACCAAAAATTTCTGCATGTGTGTGTTTCCTTCTGTGTGTTTGTGAATCATGTCACTATGTACAACGTCTATGAGGTGCATAATGTTCCACGTTGCTGAAAATTGCCCTACCCCATTCATCATAGCGTAGGCTAAGCGCATCACAATTGACCACCCTATTCGTATTGTCGCCGTCAAGGACAGCACCGTTGCTTGCATCTACAACACAGTAAAGCATAGTTGTTGAGCAACCTTTCTATCATGATGTGAGGTGCAGTCGTTGACGGAGTAACCCATTTGCAATGAGCTAATACCCCGTAGAGCCACATTGACAGCAAACACAGAAACGAACTGTCTTCGCTACTCTTAATGACTATACGAAATAAAAGTCAATACACTCACTTTCCCTGACTACGCAAAACGGCATACGATGTGCAACAAAAAATGCTCTACACATTTGTGCAGAGCATTTAATTTACCAGTAGAAAAACAATCTCTAGTCCACACCGCGCAAACGGGGGTCGAACGCATCACGCAGACCATCGCCCAAGAAATTGAACGCGAACATGATGATGAACAGCGCAATCGCAGGGAAAATCGCCTGATACGGGAACGAGCCGATATACTGTGCGCCGACGGAAATCATCTCGCCCCAACTTGGCGTCGGCGGGCTAACACCCAAGCCGATGAAGCTCAAGAAGGCTTCCGCACGAATATAACCAGGAATAGCGAGTGTCTGTGCTACAATCAGCGGACCCATGATATTCGGCAGAACATGTTGCATCACAATACTGAATATGCTTGCGCCTTGTGCTTTCGCCGCGACAATGTACTCATTCTCGCGCACACCCAGCACCTGCCCGCGTGTCAAGCGTGCTAAACCAACCCAAGACGTGATACCAATCCCAATGAAAATAAAGAGCATCCCACCGATTGATTGGTCAAGTTGATAGAGCAAACCCGCAAATGTACCTTCTGCCTCGCTAGACGCAAATGCGCCACTACGGAAATACGCCATCATGAGGATAATCACCAGAAGCGACGGAAACGCATAAAACACATCCACAATGCGCATGATAAGACTATCCACCCAGCCACCGAGATACCCCGCCAGCAGACCCAGTGTGACACCGATAATCGTCGCAAATAGCGGACCAATCACCGCAACTGCCAACGATACCCGCGCTCCGTAGATAATACGGCTGAGTAAATCACGCCCCAGAGGGTCAGTACCGAGCAAATACTCACTAGAATCAACAACTTTTACGTAGCCACCAGGTTCGCCCTGTGCTTCCATCACGGGGAACAAATCAATGACCCAGAGTGGCGCGGAATTTGTCTTCAGCAAATCTTGGTCACGATAATCATGAGGTGCTACAACAGGCGCAAAAATTGCCATCAAAATGTTGAGGATAATGATAATGATACCCACAACAGCAAGGCGATTCTTTGCAAGACGTTCAATTGAATCTCGGAAGAGACTTTTGCCAGCGTAATTTTCATCTTCGAGCGTAGCAATATTTCCTTTAGCTGTCGTTGCCATTTTGAACGCCTCCCTTAATATACAATGCGTGGGTCAAGCACGCCGTACAACAAGTCTACAATGAAGTTAGACACGACTAAGAAAAAGCCATATAGCAAAGTCGTCCCCATAATGACCGGATAATCTCGATTACCAATCGAGGTGATGAAGAAGCGCCCCAAGCCCGGCACACCAAATACAATTTCTACCACAAACGTCCCAGTGACCAACGCAGCAAACATCGGACCCAAAACAGTGATAACGGGAATCATCGAGTTTTTCAGCGCGTGTAAACCAATCACGACCCGCGAAGACAAACCTTTGGCGCGTGCTGTGCGGATGTAATCTTCGTTCAAAACTTGCAACAAACTCGCACGGGTCAAGCGTGCTAACAAAGCTGACGAGCCAAAACCAAGCGCGAATGCCGGTAAAATGACATGCTCAAACGTACCCCAACCAGTAGGCGGTAGCCATTGCAACTGTACCCCGAATACATAGCGCAAAATCGGTCCCGATACAATCGCAGGCACAGACACACCCAGCAAAGCAATCGACATACTCGCATAATCAACCCACGAGTTCCGGCGCAACCCAGCCGCGATACCTGTTGGAATACCAATCGTGAGCGCGACAATCATTGCCGCCAAACCAAGCTGGAACGAAATCGGCAAGTGTCGCTCAAAAATATCATTCACACTCTGGCTAGATGACCTATACGACGGACCAAAGTTCATCCAGCGGATGACATTATCCGTGCCAATGATAGGAATATTAATCAGATAATCTTCGACAACGCCGTTTGGTCTTGGTGGTACAACCTCCCCTGTGATGCGTGGCACAACGAGGTCTTCCATATAGCTGACATATTGTCGCCAAACAGGTTGATCGAGATTATATTTCGCTTCCAATTGGCGAATCACGGCTGGCGGGATGTTCTTCTCACCATCAAACGGACTGCCCGGAATAAGTTGCATGAAGAAAAAAGTGAGGAGTGACACCGCAAATAGCACGACAATCATCGAAATGATGCGGCGCACGATATATCCTGTCATAATGAACACTCTCGAATATATTTACTGGCATGTGATGAGGGGTAAAGCAAACTAGCATCCGCTAGTGAACTGAACTCGGTGGATGTCTATTGTGCAAACACAACGGCTCCCGAGCATCATCCGAATTAAACCCACTAACGCGCAACCACCCTGCTTTATGGTTTGATAAGGGGACACCATCATCACCTGATGACATCCCCTTTTTCTACAGAGCTTATCTAGCTCACGATACTACAAAATAACGCGATTACTCGCTCTGGACGCTCCAGTTTTCGTAGTAGGTATTCCCTAATTGCCCGAATGGACGGTCAATGTATGGTTTCGTCAAAGCACTGGTTTGGTCGTAAACCAAGTTAATCAGCACAGCATCGGTATTCGTGAGGATATTTTCTGCTTGTGCGTAAAGTGCTTCACGTTCTTCGATGTCAGTCAGTGTTTGTGCTTCTGCAAGCAAAGCATCAAATTCTTCGTTTATCCAACCCGAACCGTTGTCTGCTACACTGCTGTGGAACACATCAAACAGGAAGTTGTTTGCATCTGGATAATCTTGGCACCAACCGAGATACCAAATGTTAGGTGCGGTCGCTGGGTCATCTGTTGTTTCGAGGTAAACTGCCCATTCTTGGGTCGTCAGTTCGATATTGATATTTTCTTCACCGAACACATCTACCCACATTTGTTGTGCTGCTGCAGCAAGCAGAGGACCAGAGCTGGAGGTAGCAGAGTGCATGAAGGTCAGGGTTTCGACTTCGCCATTTTCTGCGATGTACTCATTCATGAGTTCCGCAGCCATAGCATCATCTTCACCGATGACAAATTCTGGATAGTCTTCTTGTGCTGGTGCAGCCGCGAGGCTTGGACGTGCAAAGAAGAAGGCAGGGCTACTTGGGCGAATGATAGCATCCGCAATCGCTTGACGGTCAATCGCCATCGAGAGTGCGCGACGTACACGAACATCGTCTGTTGGTGCGATAGTCGTATTGAAGCCTAAGTAGAAAGTACAGGTATCAGCACCTGTGCTGTATTCCATGCTGAGGGTTTCATCAGCGAGTACGCGGTCAAGTTCAGCACTTGGCACACCAACAACATCCAACTCACCCGCTTCGTAGTTAGCAAGCGCCGCGGTTGGTTCGAGCATGACACCAGTCACAGCATCCAAAGTTGGCACAGGAATGGTTTCGGTACCAGGCCAGAATGGATTACGGACGATGGTGATGCGTTCGCCAGTTAGCCATTCGCTAAGAGCAAACGGACCGTAGGTTACGATATTTTCTTGTGTCGTCCATGCGTCACCAAATTCTGCTTCTACCCATTCTGGTTTAGCTGTGGACATCCACATACCGAGAATTGCAGGCAAGAAACCAGCAGGCTGGCTTGCAACAACTTCGAGGGTGTAGTCGCCAAGAACATTAATTTGTACTTCTGGCAATGCAGCTTCTACAGCGGCAGCCAATTCTTCATCGCTCGCATCTTCAGCAAAATTGTCGATTGAGCTACGGAAAATATCGCCACCTTCAACCCATGTAGAGAGGATGCCACCATAGTAGCTACCCGTGCGTGGATCCATGGAGGTTTGCATACCATAAGCAAAATCGGCAGCGGTCACGAAACGAACGTTACCGTCTTCGTCAAGAACTTGCTCAACTTCACCAGTTTCTGGGTTGTATTTTACCCATGGCACATCTTCAACCAAGTTCAGCGTGTATGTCAAACCATCATCGCTGACAGTCCAATCTGCCATACCTGGTAATGTTTCGAGTGTAATTTCGTCGGTGCGGGTCAAGCCTGGGAACAGCTCAACAATGATTTGAATGGAGGATACGTCTGTAGCGTCCGATGGGTCGAGGCTTGGGATACCACCACTGAAGTTAACACGTAAGACATTGCCACCTTCAGCACCTTCTTGTGCTTTAGCAGATGTCGTGCCTAAGCTGGCATCACCGTCGGCGTCTTCTTCGCCCTCTTCGTCTTCCATTTCTTCATCGGAAGCGTCATCTTCCATTTCTTCCATTTCCTCAGTCGCTTCGACTTCGGCAGAAGTATCTTCTTCAGCAGCGTCGTCTGATGCTTCCTCAGTCGAACCACATGCAGCGAGTAGCAGCGCGAGTGCGAGGATACTCAAAAGGATACGTAACTTATTCATGAAAGCTCCTTATGTTTCGGAACGCAATTCGCTCTAGAAATTTGTTGCGCTCCTGTGAACAACATACAGTATCAAATTCTCATTCTCAGAGAATTCTCATGTATCGTAGCGTATGAAGACTGTTTTTGCAAAACATTTATGAAAATCGCATGAGTTATTCACAAGTGATGTAATAGCGACCTGTAACGTTACCTATTTGTGCTGATTTTTGGGTGACTTCTTTGTGCAAAATGCTGATAAATTGATTCTGTCAAACCTCACCATTCGATTAGGTGCAATTACAATATTTAGTTTCTATAATGCTTGGTACACTATTTTCTCACGATTAGGGAATGCAAAATGTCAGAGTTATTCACCCCACCTCGTTATTATCATGATGTTGATTTTGAAAAAGAAACAGACCGTACGGTAAGCTGGCTAGAATTATTTTATGACCTCGTTTACGTCGCTACGCTGATTCAAATTGGTAATTTTTTAAGCGATAACGTCACTATTGTTGGCTTTGCACAATTTTTGGTGATGTTATTAGTTGTGTGGTGGGCTTGGACAGGAGAAACTTTTTACCAGAATCGCTATTTTGTAGATGATTGGAAACATCGCGCTCTCGTCTTCACACAGATGTTCGCCGTTGCGAGTATCGGTTTAAGTGTCAGCGGCGCATTCGGTGACTTATACGTGCAATTCACACTCGCCTACGTCGCCACACGCTTGATGCTCGTCCTTATGTATATTCGTGCCATGCGCCACCATCCCGAAAGTGCAGATTTATCACGCGCATATGCTGTTGGTTTCAGTGTGGGTATAGCCATCTGGTTAGGGTCACTCTTGTTGCCAGCCGGCTATCATTGGATAGGTTGGCTTGTCGGCATTGCTGTAGAA
>JBCBKJ010000017.1:0-85766 GCA_038522085.1 Chloroflexota bacterium | reverse complement strand
ATATTTCAATGGGGCGAGACCTTGAGATTACCCAATTAAGACTAGACTTCTTTACGCTAACCTAAGAATGTACACGTATCTTATGACATTATAGGAACATATTAAGCAAATTATAACGGAAAAGGAGTAAAAAACCTAAGGAGAAGCATTAAGATGAGATCAGTAATTATCTAAAATGTAGAAAGGCGCTCCGTTGCCAGAAACACTCCAACAAGCTATAGATAATATTCAGGCTTCTATTGCAGACCTGATAGCAAATTTACCAGCCGTCGCGGTTGCACTCATTGTATTTTTTATTGTGTATCGTTTAGCGAACCCAGCGGCGAACACTGTAAAAGCAGGCTTAGAACGTGCGAATCGCTCTCAGGGCTTGCAGATGGTCTTCATGCGCCTGACGCGCTGGTCGGTCATCATTGGTGGTTTTTTGCTGGCGGCGATGGTTGCGCTACCTGGCTTTCAACCAGAAGAATTTTTGTCGCTCTTAGGTATTGGTAGTGTCGCAATTGGTTTTGCCTTCCGCGATATTTTGCAGAATTTCTTGGCAGGCATTCTGATTCTGCTCACTGAACCGTTCAAAATTGGCGACCAGATTGTTGTCGGGAGCTACGAAGGTACCGTTGAGGATATACAAATTCGTGCGACGATGCTCCGTACCTATGATAATCGACGGGTGGTGATTCCAAATGGTGATTTGTTCACAGATTCCGTGACGGTCAACACCGCGTACAAGCGGCGGCGTTCACAATATGACGTGGGTATTGGCTATGGTGATGACATTGAAGCGGCACAAGCCCTCTGTTTGGAAGTGCTAAAAGAAATTGATGGTGTACTCGATACCCCTGCGCCCGATACCATCATGACAGAGATGGGCGATAGTGCAGTCGTATTCCGTGTCCGTTGGTGGACAGACCCGCGCCAAGCCAATGTGTTAAAAGTACAAAATAAAGTCTTGCGTGCCATCAAGAATCGCCTCGTTGAAGAAGGATTTGATATTCCGTATCCGATTCGCACGGTATACATGAATCAGGTGGATTAACACACTTTGACAGAAAAAATGAATGGTCAGGGCGAGGCGCTCTGACCATTTTGCGTGTTTTTATGCTGGCACGATAAAGCAACGCCACTGATAAGCGGGTCTATCGCTATTATTTACTTGGTCGGCATAGGCAGCCGGATTGTTGTAGGTGCGGATGCAGATGTCATCAAATTCTGCGACACCGAGCGTCAGAATGCGATTGCCATTTTCAGTGCAATACCAGAAATTTTGGTCAACATCGACGCCATAGTTGCCGTTGATAGCACTGCAATATCCCTCAACCTGAAATTCACCATTATTGACCACTGCACCATCGGACATACCACGTCCATTTTGCATCAGTTGGGGCGGGGCAGATGAGGTTGGCGTAGGTACAATGGCAAGCTCGTAACAACGCCACTGATACGCAACAGGTTGTCCGTTGTTCACTTGTATAGCGACAGCGTTTAGGTTGCTATAAGTACGCTGGCAAATATCGTTGAATTGCTCTTGGCGCAGGGTGAGGGCGCGTTGTTCATTGAACGTGCAATACCAATCGGTGCCATCTTCACTGACCCCGTACTGATTATTGAGAATATTGCAATACCCCTCTACTTCAAATTCGCCATTGGTGACTGTACGCCCAGTGGTCAAACCACGCCCATTCGAGAGCAAGGTATCACCTGACGCAGACGCTGACCCACCCGTGCTAACCGTCGCAGGCAAGATAGCCGTAGGGGCAGATGCGCTGTTGGTCGTGTTGCCTGCGCCACTACTATTGAAAAGCGGTGTGGTCGTAGGGGCAGAATTGCTGGTTGCACCAAACGGCGTGCGTGTTGGCTGGGGTTCGCTGGTCGGGAAAGGGGTAATCGTTGGTGGGGCAGTCGGTTCTATCGGTGCAGACCCACAAGCCGACAAAATCAATGCTACAAGTACGATGCTATATGTGTAAAAGCGCGTCATGCAAACTCCTAAATGCGTGAATGCTCGTCTATCCGTAATTCCACTGATTATTTTAACGCATCCCCGTCAAGTTGACCGATACAAATTTTCACAATTTACTTAGGAGTATTAAGTGTTTTTCTTAGGATACCTAAGTAATATGCTGTCTGACTTAACAAAGCATAGATACATGAGGACATGACATGATTCAAAATAGGACAGATTGGTTGCGTTTGGCGAATATTGCCGCGCTCGTGATTACGCTTTTCATGAATGGTATTTCTAATAGCGACTGGTTTCCGCAAACAGTCGGTGACTTAGGCGAAAGCTACGGTATTTTCTTTTTGCCGGCTGGCTATGTATTCGGCATTTGGGGTGTGATTTATAGTGGTTTACTCGCCTATGTGATTTTCCAAGCACGCGAAGAAAAAAAGGCAGACAGCGTTGCTCGTCGGATAGGTGGCTGGTTTATTATTAGCTGTGTCGGCAATGTCGCGTGGCTGTTGCTGTTCTTGTATAGCCAACTGTGGCTGAGTACAGTTGCGATGCTCGTTATTTTAGGCTCATTGCTGGTGATTTATACACGCCTCAATATCGGGCTGAACAAAGACGCAACATGGGGCGAACGTTTGGCTGTGCATGTGCCATTTAGCATTTATCTCGGCTGGATTAGTGTAGCGACTGTGGCGAATTTCTCTACAGCACTGTTTGATAGCGGTAGTATCACGGCATTCGCTGGCATTGATTCGGCAACGTGGGCGGCTATCATGATGGGTGTCGCGGCAGTGTTGGCATTCGGCATGCTGGCGTTGCGCCGTGACCTTGCGTATGCGCTCGTGATTGTATGGGCAACCGTTGGCATCAATGCGCGTCCATTCGATACAGATTTGTACAGCGCAGTAGCGAGCTTGGATGCGAGCCTTGTGAACAGCGTTGCAATCGGTGTCGCAGCTATCGTCGGTGTGGCGGTCTTGGCACGGGCGGCGAGTTTGCTCATCGGCAACCGCACGGATAATATGACGCCTGTATCGAGTGGCGCACCCGCATAAAACACTGGCAATGTAAAATAGCTAAAAGACGTGATGGCAGATGCTATCACGTCTTTTTTTGTTTACATTCCAGCATAGATACTTAATAAGTCTCTGCTAGACTGTTAGACGACTTTTTCATGTAATGGAACTGAGAGCATTAATGAGTATAAAACGTATTAGTAGCCTCGTGCTTGTCCTGCTATTTGTACTGGCTTTGCCTGTTTTGGCACAAGACAGCGACGAAGATACAGGCGAATCAATGGAAGCCGTAGCAGGCACACCCACTGAAATTTGTGAGGCATCGACCCCCGCTGAAGAACCTGTATCGCGTGATTATGCACAACCAGAACAAGTGTTGGAAGCAGGCGTCGATTACCGCGCTGTTTTCTGCACGTCGGCTGGGGCGATTTATATAGACTTGCTAGAGGCATACACACCAGAAACCGTGAATAACTTTGTTTTCTTGGCGGACGAGGGGTACTACAACAACACCATCTTCCATCGTGTAATTGAAGATTTCATGGCGCAAGCTGGCGACCCTACGGGTACAGGCACAGGTGGTCCAGGCTATCAATTTGCAGATGAAATTATTGGCTTCTTGGCATTTGACCGTCCTGGCTTGCTGGCGATGGCGAATGCAGGTCCTGGCACAAATGGTAGCCAGTTCTTCATCACGACGGCTGAAACGCCTTGGCTCAATGGCAACCACACTATCTTCGGCGAGGTGCTGGAAGGGCAGACAGAGGTTGTCGAGAATATCCAATTGCGTGACCCAAGTGCAGGTGGCGAAGCAACCAGCCTCGATACGGTTGTCATTGTCCGTGACCCTAGCTTGGTCGATTCGTCCTTTGAATCATCAATAGAGGTCGCTACAGCGGAGACCTTTGCCACCGCCCTCGATTCGATAGCAGATGAAGGTGGCATACCGGAAGATGTAACCGCCCCGCCCGCTGAAACACTAGATACAGACGGTGTTGTCGCGCTCGTTGCTGAGGATGCACAAGAAGATTATACGGCATTCTTAAATGAATATGGACACGAGTATCGCGTAAGCTCTGTGTTGGATAATGAACAGTGCAACGCCAGCTATTTCTTCGTGGAGATGGTTTACAGTATAGATGCTTTCGCTGATGCTGAATCTGCAACGGCAGCACTAGAAGATGGTTTCTTAGGCGAATACTACGAGAGCGTGGGCTACGAAGCTATCGTGACAGAAGGTGAGCCGACACTGTACGCGGCAGAAATAGAAGGTTGTGGAAGCGACGACCTCGCCGTGACGATTGACTTGCAACGTGGGCGTTACATCGCTAATTTGAGTGTCGTGTTCCCAGCGAATGTGATAGAGCAATTTGGACGCGAAAACCTTGCACAGATTATGCAAACCAATATCGCGCCTATCTTCGAGCAGACACTTTCCAGTGCCTACGCTTCTGAATTGCGCTAAGTAAGTCCGAACAATTTACAATACGAAGCACCCTATGAGCGTAGGGTGCTTTTTGTTACACAATGTCCTTAGTTCATGAAAAATCTCAAGTTTGATTGCTATAAAATGTGTTAAAATAAAATATAGGCGCTTGCACTTAAGTTATTCTACTTTATGTTTTGATAGGTTGCGTGCAACAGTCCACCATTCATTCGATGCTTAATATTGTACGAACAGATGTCGCCCTATGAAACAAGAATACAACGAAAAGAAACTCATCAGCCTCGCACAAAGCGGGGATAAATCAGCGTTAGGCACGCTGTACCAAGCACATGTTGATAAGATTTACCGCTATATCTTACACCGTGTTCCCACGACAGATGCCGAAGATTTGACGGCTGAAGTATTTGTAAATATGGTTGAGAGCTTGCAACGTTATACCTATACAGGCGTACCCTTCGAGGCATGGCTCTATCAAATTGCGCGGGCGCGTATCGCAGATTATCATCGCAAGCATGAACGCCGTCCTGTGACAGAAATTGATGAGTCACAAGCCGATGAAACGGTATTGCCAGAAGAAAAATTGTGGCAAGAGCAAGAATTGGCACAAGTCCGTGAAGCCCTCAAGAGCCTGAGCGAAGATGACCAACAAATCTTGATTTTACGCTTTGTAGAACGGCG
Source organism: Chloroflexota bacterium (assembly GCA_038522085.1). Classification (GTDB taxonomy): domain Bacteria; phylum Chloroflexota; class Anaerolineae; order Aggregatilineales; family Phototrophicaceae; genus JAUZRW01. The sequence goes on along the minus strand of JBCBKJ010000017.1, from coordinate 80,674 downwards.
CTCGCACGATGAAGTGGCGCTCATTATGGACAAATCAAAAGCCGCTGTGCGCACAGCCCAACATCGTGCGCTGACACGGCTGGCACAAGCACTCGACACAGAAAAAGAACGTCATTACCTGCGTTACGACAACTGAGGTATTTGTGGCGGTTGTTGTCCGTAATCTTCTATATTTCTATCCAAATATTTTCAATCTTCACGATAGTGAATGTGCATAACACCGCATAGGCAGTGTTAATTTTCTTTGCGTTAATGACCTTAGACGCTAACGAGTGCTGAATTAGTCGTCGTCATCATCATCATCGTCATCATCATCATCGTCGTCATCATCGTCGTCGTCATCATCGTCATCATCGTCGTCGTCGTCGTCATCACCGTTACCATCTGGGGGAGGGGGTGGTGGCGGATTGCTACCACCAGTTTCAGGAGGTGGATTAATCTCTCCACCACTGTTACTGCCAGTGTTGCTCGACGTATTTGAGCTTGTGCTTGGATTATTATCTGTACCCTGTGTTGTTGTACTCGTATCGGTATTATCGGTTACTGGCGCTACACTATCAGGTACTGGTGTTGGCGTTGAGACGCGAATAGTGGTAGGTCCGAGCAGGAAATTCGCTACCCAGCCAGTGAGTCCATTTGGTAAGCTCACTAAGCGCCATGTGCCATCAGGGGTCACACCTAATACTGTGACGGCTGTATTTAGATTTGCCGCACCGAGAATTTCGGCGGTGGTGCTTGGTTCTGCGCGTACATTGACTGCGCTTGCACTTGTATTAATGTAAAGCGTGCCACTATCCGCTAAATACTCTACTGATGTAACATCTTCAGCGTCTTCTTCACTTTCATCAGCATCTGTCTCGGCTTCATCTGTTGCAGTTGGGATAACTGGCGTGCTTGTAGCTGGCTCTGTAGCGGTACTCTCTGGTTCACTTGTCACAGCAGGGCGTTCTTCGGTGGGCGTATCTGCTTCTTCTGTAGCTACCGCCTCAACAGAGGGTTCTACTTGGGCGGTTGGCTCTGGTGTCATCTCAGTTGCATTACTTGTATCATCAATGATGACGATTTCTACATCAGGATTGACACGTTCCGAAGCCAGTGTGAGATTTGCCTGCAAGGTTTCACGAACATCATTTGGCAAATCTGGGGCGGTGTCGGTTGCTGTTTTTGCTGCCGTGATGATGCTCATCACACGAATTTGAGCCAGTTGATTATTTGCGAAAACATCATTCTCAACACCAATATCGACTGCCCGATTCAATGCTTCATCAGCGCGAACGAGTGTGTCAGTCCGCAGGGGAGAACCAGAGTCCAATAAACCCCATTCACGGAGGCGTTCTTCTGCTTGCGATAAATAAGCATCTACACGCGCATCAGGCGATTGTGCAAGCGTCACTTCAATTTGTTCGTATGCAATTTTAACCGGATATATCCAGCTACCAGGTAATGTACTGGCGGCGGCTGGTTGTGCGCCAAAGCCAACGACAGCAACAATAACGAATACCGCCGCGAATTTTGCGAGGTTGCTCATTAAGCCAATTGGAATGATGCGTCTGCGTTTATCTTCGGCAGGCATTGCCGCTTCCATTTGTGACCAGATGCGGTCTTTAGCATCGTCTGCAAGCGTAATATCACTACCGCGTTGTAAGGCTGCCATCGCACTGAACTGACCGCTATCATCAGCAGGTGCGCTTTGTGTTTCGTGCATTTCGGCAGGCATTGCTGCTTCCATGCGTGACCAAATATCAGCTTTGGCATCTTCAGATAGTGTGATGTTGCTATTGCCGTGCAAGGTCTTCGCTGTTTCTACAAGGACGTCACGGGTAATCAGTACCTCAGTTTCCGACAAATCGTCGCTTGCGCCGTTGCCATCAAAGGCATTTTCCATGCGCGACCAAATATCAGCTTTGGAATCCTCTGAGAGCGTAATAGACTCATTTTTGCGCAATTTCAATGCCGCAATTATCAGCGACTCACGACTAACGATAGCGTCAGTTTCCGACAAATCGTCGCTTGCGCCGTTGCCATCAAACACATTTTCCATGCGCGACCAAATATTAGCTTTGTCATCATCAGGAAGCACAATAGCACTACCAAGACGCAAATGCGCGGCAGCCCGTAAAAGAGGGTGTTTGCTATTGAGTGCCATCCGCACCCCATCATCAGTCGAGAGCATATCTTCGAGATATGCATCCCACTCTTGGGGTGTCTTTGGGCTCATCGTCATAGGTAGCCTATGGTCTATCCGTAAATTCTAAAGATTTATATGCACCATTGTAGAGTCTGGAAAGTCATTGTAATCAAATGGTTGTTCTTTAACCTTCGCCAATGATTGAAATCATCGGCTAGTAGAAACGCATTTGGCGCTGACGCAGATTTAAATCCGCCCAGCGCGGAATAATAGATTTTACTAGCCACGTACTTCCAGTGCGTGGCGAAAACGAAAATACAACCGTATATTATTTTTTAAAACTTTCCGAAACTTACATATGTCGCACGTTCACCTGTAATATCGTTAAACGGCGAGCAATGTTACGGTTGTAATGTATTCTAAACAATTAGTTAATGGCATTAGGTGCTTGATTTAGTGAATAATCATGCAACTTTTGTGTATTTCGGGCGCAGATACAGCAACACTCCTATGAATGGATTTATCAGGCAAGGCGTGAAGTAATGCCCCTAAATATGTTCACAATTGATGTCAGTTTACCACAGCAGAAATCCTATGCCTGAGTTATAAAGATTTATATATGAGTGTTAAAACGAGGTTTACAATGCCCGTACAGGTAGCTCATTTTGTGCGCATATCCTTCAATATAGATTGCTTCAACTGCCATAACTTTTCACTCAAAGAGACATGGTAAATATGGGGATTCACGATACGACGCACACCAGGGTCTAGGCGGTCAATATCTTCGCGGCGTTGTTCGCGCATATCTTCAATGCTATGTTCAGGATAGACACGCTTGCCATCTTGAATGATGGTTTCTTGGAGCGGTTCAATACGCGAAATATCGTCACTGCGCACAGTACGCAACATACTCGCCCGCGAGGCATGGCGCAGAATACGGTCACTATCTTCATTCACGGTTTCATCAGCAAGCGCAATTAAGTCGGCAGAGGCACGCCCACGATTATCGTAAATACGGTAAGCTGTTTTGTGTCCAGGATTGAGGATTTTTTCAGGTGATTCGCTGATTTTCATCGCGGGTTGCCAGTCATCGTTTTTGCAAATAGCGACCAGCTTATACACGCCATCCAGTGCAGCATCGCCACTAGAGGTAATGAGGCGTGTCCCGACCCCGTAAACGAGGCGTCCGATTACATGGTCAGCATCGACCCCGTAATGAGGCGCTTCTTCTTGAATCTGTGTGATAATCTGTAGCAAAACGACCTCATCGAGATTATTAGATAGCACAATCGACACCTCAGGAAAACCAGCCGCGTCCAGCATGCGCGATACCATCACGCTCAAATGGGCAAGGTCGCCACTATCAAGGCGCACACCGACAGGTTGGTGTCCTTTGCGCTTCAAGTCTTCAAAAACACGAATCGCATTCGGTACGCCACTGCGCAAGGTATCAATTGTATCCACCAACAACAGACAATCATCAGGGTAGACATCAGCATACGCCTTGAACGCATCGTACTCGCTTTCGCCTAATGCCATGAAGACTTGCACCATGCTATGCGCGTGTGTGCCTTTGGGTGGATAGCCCAATACATGCGAGATGCCCGCATTCGAGGTGAAATCCGCACCCCCGATGAGCGCGGCACGGCTACCCGCAAGGGCGGCACTACCTTGTGCGCGACGGGCGCCAAATTCCAATAGCAAGCCCCCGCGTCCCGCTTGATGAATGCGGGCGGCTTTGGTTGCAATCAGTGTTTGATAATTCAGCGTATTCAGCAATTGTGTTTCGAGTAATTGTGCTTGCCCCAGCGGACCTTGCACCGTTGTAATTGGCACATTCGGATGCACCACGCGCCCTTCAGGAATGGCTGTGACGGTTAAACCACTGAAATTGCCATACTCCCGTAACCACGCTAGAAAATCGTCTTCAAAGATTGCCTCGCCTTGTGACCCGCGCATCCCTTTGAGCAGAGCAATTTCTTCGTCACCAAAGCGGGCAGTCTCCATCCAATCGACCAACCATTCTAGCCCTGCATTGATAGCATAGCCGGCTTGATGTTCGCCGTAATTCGGGTAGCTACGGAAGAAGTGGTCGAATAGGGCGTCTGTTTCGTGCAGACCATGCCGAAAATAGAGTTGCGCCATTGTCAACTGGTACTGGTCAGTGAATAAGATGCCTTCTGCGATGTGACGTTGTGCATGGTTCATATGCGAATGCTCTCTGATTTTATGCGTTGTCGTTGTGATTGCGTTCTTTATAATGCACGGTTGGTAGCTCAGCGAGACGTTGTGCGGCTTGTTCAGCAGTCAAATCGCGCTGAGATTCACCGAGCATCTCGTAACCCACCATGAACTTGCGCACAGTTGCGCTTCGTAAAAGTGGCGGATAGAAATGTGCGTGTAATTGCCAATGCTGGTTATCGTCTTCATTACGGAAAGGTGCGCCATGCCATCCCATACTATACGGAAACGACACCTCAAAGAGATTGTCGTAGCGTACCAACACATTTTTCAGCACATCGGCAAGACTGCTACGCCTCTGCTCACTGACATCCGGCATGCGCAAAATGTGAATTTTTGGCATCAGCAAAATCTCAAAGGGCCATGTTGCCCAGAACGGCACAACCGCTATCCAGTCGTCATTTTCAGCGACGACACGTTCGCCCCGTTCGGATTCTTGGTGTGCATAATGTAGGAGCATCGGCGCACCGTGTTCTTGATAATAATCGCGCTGGGTTTTGTCTTCGCGGGTTGGCAAGTTAGGGAGTGATGTTTGCGCCCAAATTTGCCCGTGCGGATGCGGATTGCTACTGCCCATCATCGCGCCCCGATTCTCGAATACCTGCACCCATTGATAGGTTTCACCGAGTTCTGCGGTTTGGTCTGCCCATAAATCTATCACGGTGCGAATATCACTGATAGACATTTGCGCCAACGTGAGGTCATGGCGTGGCGAAAAGCAAATGACACGGTTTGTGCCTTCAACGCTTTCAACCTGAAACAAGGGATTATCGCTTTTTGGCGCTTCGGGAATATCGTCTAGCAATGCCCGAAAATCGTTGTCAAAGACATAGGTTGTTTTGTAATCAGGGTTGGTTTCGCCACTCGTGCGCGTATTGCCCGGACACAGATAACAGTTGGGGTCATATTGTGGTTTATCGTCAGGGGCAGTGCTTTCTTGCTTGCCTTGCCAAGGGCGCTTCATACGGTGTGGCGAGACAAGTACATATTCGTCTAGCAAGGGATTAAATCGCCTGTGTGGATGCTCTGTTGGGTCGAACATGATTTCCCCATTTTGTGTGAGAAGTAAGTATGTTGAGCATAACGCAAATAGGGGAGGCTGCAACTATCAATTTGTGTATTGCTTGTATTCGCCATAGTACTTCGCTTATACTGATAATATGTCCATTCAGAGATAGATGCACATTATGCAAAAATTCCAGAAACACCCTCAAGAATTGAGCCAAATATCTAAAACACGTATTTCATCCCCAAAATCCGTAACCGCAAAGCCACCCTCTGTGGGGTCGGTTCAACGGGACAAAGCCTCACCACAAGAATCGTTTGCTGATTTCCAAGCACGTTTGGGCGTGCCAGTACAAGCAAAACTCACGGTGACACCAGCCGGCGATAAATATGAACAGGAAGCCGATGCTGTCGCTGACCAAGTGATGCAGACGATGCGTGTCCAACGCATGGATGACGAAGATATGATGATGCAACGCGTGGATGACGAAGACATGATGATGCAACGCATGGACGACGAAGACATGATGATGCAACGCATGGACGATGAAGACATGATGATGCAACGCATGGACGATGAAGACATGATGATGCAACGTCAGACTGATTTCACAGGAGGCGGTGTTGTCGGTGGCGATGTAGAAGGCGACATTCAGTCAGCACGGGGTGGCGGACAAGCGATGCCTGACACGCTGCGTTCACCACTCGAAAGTGCCTTCGGGACAGATTTCAGCAATGTGCGTGTTCATACAGATAGTGACGCACATGCTCTCAACCGCAGTGTGCAAGCGAAAGCATTCACGACAGGCAATGACATTTTTTTCAGCAAAGGGACGTACAACCCAGAAAGCGAATCTGGTCAGCGATTGCTCGCGCATGAATTGACGCATGTTGTTCAGCAAGGTGCTTCAAAACCATCTGAGCAAAAAAAAACGCTGAATGATACAAAGATAACACCACAGCAAAATGCCCCCCTGAGCTTACAACGTGGTGTAATCAAAGAGACGCTAAATGAAATCACTAAATCGTGGACAAAATTTAAAGATAGTACCAATAAAACCGAGACTTTATATATAGATACAGCCAAGAAACTGTACACAAAATATAGAAAGTTGCGCCCAGCCACAAAAAAGAGCTTCCAAACCCGATCGACAGGCAAGGCGCCATCTGTTGGTAGTTTCGAGGCTATTCATGATGAGTCTATGAATGATACAAGTAAAAAAAGTAAGTATAGTGCCGAGGTGAAAGAAGAGATGCTTGACCGTGCTGTTCGCTTTGCGCATTGGTCGAATACAGCACATGAATCAGCAGAACGTATATACGAGGAGTTGAGAGGCGCACTTGATGCAGGAATAGAACCAGAGGAAGTAAAAACTGGTTCTGATACAAAAACCGAACCAGATGTCACAGGTATTACTCTAGAAAAATCTGCAGAAAATCGACATAAAGGTAAATCATCTATGGAAGGCGGAAAAGCTCTTGAGTCAAAACGTGTAAGTTCACCAACCGTTAGTGCAGTGGATGGTCATATCATTGCAGCTTCTGAACAATTAGAAAAGAGAAATGATGCGAAATATAAGGGATTGATTGCACATATTCATGTTGTTAGCAAGTCAAACACCTACCCATTTACACATACTGAGTTCGTAAAAATGGCGGTTAAAGATGGGATAAAACTAAATAAGATTACTACAGCTAAAACGATGAAAGGTAAGGCAAATGCTTTAATAGATAACGGTTATCTACCAAAAAACACAACAGTTGTTGAGGAAAAGTTGAAAGCAAGAATTGAGAATTACAAACCATTTGATGACCCAGAGATTGAATATCGAATCACGTCAGAGTTGTTTAAGGGTACGTTAGAAATAAAAATATAGCTATCACAGTCCTGTAAACAAAGATGTAAACGGCGGGCGCGGACTGCCTGTTGTATCCACGATGCCATAGCCATTGTGCATCCCTTGCGCCCACGCATACCACATCGCAGAAACGACCTTGCCTGTATGTGCCTCGCGTACCCGTTCCATAAATTCTTGGGCATAGGCGCCCATTTCTTCTGGTGGTGATTGTGGTGCATCAAGCACACCCCATTCTGTAATCCACAAGGGTGTATCCGGCAAAACAGACGCATAACTATTGATAGACTCGTCAATATTGCCATAGTGACGATATTTTTGCAGCGACTTCATATTACCTCGTCCGTAGGGATGAAAGGCGATTCCGCTTGGGCGTACCCCGTCTGGCATCGCGGCGATGGTCGCTTTGGCATAGGGAACGCCTGTGCCGGGTCCGCTGGCATGCCCGCCAGTGATAATAGGGATTTCGCTATCGACTTCGCGTACCGCTTGAATCGTCTTGCCGAGCATATAGCCATACACAGCCGGACGTAAGGGAATCGAGGCAACTGCGCCTTCATGAGCATCTTGTTCGTTCCAAATTTGTAGCGCATGGATGATACCCGAGTCTTTGTATTGTTCGGCAATCTGCGCGACCATCTCTGCAAACCTATCGCTCAAGGTGCGCCACTGCCCATCATCTAATTGACCCAGATTAAGTCCTTGCCCTTCGCCGTAGGTCTGATGCGTGAATACCAGCACAATATTTTTCTTGGCATGGGCGTATTTTTCCAGCACCGGACGATAACGGCTCATGGTCGCCGCGAGGTCAGTGTTGCCATAACGCGCATCATCCCCCTCTGGTATATCAGGGTTCATCGAGACGTTGTACAAAAAGCGCACCCACTTGATGCCTCCGAGTGCGGCGGGGTCGGGTGTGCCGAGTGGATGATACAAATCTAAATTGACGCCAGTTGTGCCAGTATCGAAATCACTAGCTGTAGATAGGGCGGAGGCAGTTTCCTCTGGCGCGGATGTTTGGCTGACTGGTGCCGTAACAGGGGCAGGTGCTTGAGTGGTGATAACTGGCGCACTGACGGCATCACTGGTGAGTGGGTCGCTCACATCGCTGGTATCGAGTGCGAGGTCGCTGGCATTGGCTGATGAACGACGCGATTGATTATTGCCAACAGACCGAGCGCGTTCGCGTGCCGCCATACGTTCATCATTAGTTGATGTGGTGCTTGCTGTGTCTGCTGTGCTATCTGTTTCTGGTGCAGATGCCTCTGTGCTTGGCGTTTCGGCATCAGATGAGGTGTCGATTTCGCTACCTGGTATATCAACCAATTTATCTTCTACGACTTTGAACAACCAAGCGGCAGTATGCCCACTAAAGCCTTTGGGATGACTGACCTCAATCCAAGTGCGAGCGCCAATTTTGCTGGCATCGTCAGAGTTAACGAGCGTGACAATTTCATTACTAGCGCACCCGCCAACCACGCTCGCGCTGGTAGAGGCGGCAGAGCGAATATTGACGCCTTGCGTGCCGATGGGCGTGAGTGTGACAACCCGTTCTTGGGAAATTTCGGGCGTCGTTTCATTATCATCGACTGGGGTATCTTGTGCTGATTTATCGGCTTGTACGCTGACGGTATCTACGGGGTCAGCCGATGTATCTGTGTCGCTTTCTGCGGTGGATTCGCCTGTGTCTTCTACGATTTTGAACAACCAAGCGGCAGTATACCCACTAAAGCCTCTAGGATGACTGACCTCAATCCAAGTGCGAGCGCCAATTTTGCTGGCATCATCAGGATTAACGAGCGTGACAATTTCATTACTAGCACACCCGCCAACGACGCTTGCGCTGGTAGAGGCAGCAGAGCGAATATTGACGCCTTGCGTGCCGATGGGCGTGAGTGTGACAACCCGTTCTTGTACTGAATCTGACTTCGGTTGGGTATCTTCAGTATCCGTTTGTGTGCTATCTGCTGTGTCTGATGCTTGTGTTTCCGGCTTAGTAGATACTGATTGTGCAGACGGTGGTGTTGTCGGATTCGAGGTCGCTGGTTTGGCTGATGCCGTGCTTGTTTCAGGCACGGCTGGCTGATTTTGTGCTGGCGCGGGTGTCGCTTGCTGTGCGACAGGTTGTTCTGATGTTTGCTGAGTGGTCGCTTGCGGTGCCGACGTAGTGCTGGGTGTTGGCTGTGTCGGCGGCGTGGTTGCCGTTTCTGTAGATGCTGTCGCGCTTACTTTTTCGCCCGAAGCCAGCGTGATTTCAGGATTACGAGCTTGTATCGGACGCCGTTTGACATAGACATTGCCTTCGTCATCACCTTGTAAATGCCAATCACCTTTTTGCACGAGGTCTACCCAAAAATCGCCCCGCACTTTTAAACCAGGTAAATTATCGCGTTCCGCTTGTCGATAATGCGAATCGCGCCGTAGTTCTGCTACGCGCTTGATGAGTTGTTCTTCCGTGATGCCATTTTCGCCCACGACAGATTTCACAGGCACATTGTTTTCGTTCTCAACATCTTCTGCAAAATCTGCGCCGACACCAAAGTTGATGCCAATATCGAATAGCAAGGCGCGGGACAGCGGGAGTTTGATGCCACGAGGAGTAATATGGCGCGAATGTACCCTATCCCAATAAGAAGTCGTCGCTTTATGGTCTTGGGCGGCTTGCATGATGGGGTCTTTTGCTGCTTCTTTCAGCAAGCGCTCAAATTCTTTGTCTTCGCGCAATGTCTCGTCCCGTGCATTGACCCTATCCACAAAGGGACGCAGAGCATTCGCAAGGTCGGAATCGCTCTCATTGACGTATTCAGTCAAGACAGCGGATAAGCCCCCTGTCACCGTGAATTGAAAACGCCCATAACTGACAACCCCCGCATCATACGCCTGATAGGTCGCATACCCGCCCCCTTCAAAACGGGCAGTGATAGCAAAGGCAACTGTTCGCACACGATCATCATCGTTCACACTGGCAACAGCAGACGCACTACTTGTCTCAGCCGTGTTCGTTGCTGTGTTCGCTGTAACAGGTTGCTGTGGCGTGACCACGGGGTCGGGCAGTGGGGGAATCGGCGTTGCTTGCGTACCAATCCACTGTAAAAATGCTTGTGTGCCATCGACTCGCATCTCCGGCACCCAATACCCCCCTGGCATGCTCACACGATGCCATATCCACCCATTGTTGATGACAGGTATGCCTGACACAGTGAGCGTTTGTTGGGGGGCAAGTCGCGCACGGACACGGGCTTGAGCATTGGGTTCAGCGAATAAATGAACAACATCGAGGGTTATGAACATGGCGCATGCTCCACGTTGGCAAGAATAATAGGATAGCAAGCCCTTTTATTTTAACACGATACATAGCACATGCGCTGTTGAGACTATAGTTTTTCAGCAAGTTGCCTACACTCGTTATTCGTTATTTCGACAATTCATAATATTCATTCCGTATACTATTGTGAAAGTAGATTCGATTTGCATGACTTGCTACGTAGTACAGTCTTTTATACAAGATTAAATGTCTTTTGACGTTCCGTTAACGTGATGCTGGGTACACTGTAGCCCTAGTCAGAAGATGCTTATATTCTGGGAAGCAACTTGAAAGGACGCTTTGTGAGCTTAGACCCGAAGAAGACCTATATTCCCGATGCAACCGTGAAAGTATTTGATGGGCTGACTGTTGATTGGTACAACGGGCATCAAGTTGTGGCGTATAAGCTCGAAGCGGTCAGTGAAGACATTGTCAACAAATGGGCAAAACATGTCATGGATACGCTCGAAAATTGGGACAAAGCCCATCCTTACTTGGCAATTCATGACCTATCAAAGCCAGGTGTCTCTTTACAATTCGCCGCGCTTGTTAATTTTGATATGATGAATATCGGCATCACAATGGGCGGACGCATCGCCTGTGAGAGCCTATTCGATGAGCATGAAGACTGGTATGGACGTGTGGCAATCAAGTTCAACTTGTCCCTGTCTGGGCAAACCAATCGCACACTCATGAATTATCTCAACCAAGACCATCCACGCACGGCATACAAGACGTTCTACAATCGGACAAAATGCCTGCGTTGGCTGACGACGGGTATCACGGATACCTCTGAGATGAAAGCGGTTGAAGATGTAGAAGACAAAGCTGATAGCGACAAAACAGCTAATAAGAATTAACACGGTAGCTACTCAGTCAACCCAAGTAAGCGAGTACAGCATCATCAAAAACACAGCAGTCCTAAGGAACGCAAATTTCATGATTGAAGACAATCAAATTGGCAAAGTTATCAAGAGTTACGAATTACAGGGACTCGTTGGTACAGGTGGCTTTGGGGCTGTGTATCGTGCGACACAAGACGTCATTGACCGCGAAGTAGCTATTAAAATTATTTGGCCCGCCTTTGCCAATCATCCCAATTTCATCAAACGCTTTGAAGCCGAAGCACAACTCGTTGCAGGGCTTGAGCATCCCTACATTGTGCCACTCTATGATTATTGGCGCGACCCCGACGGTGCATACATCGTGATGCGCTTTTTGCGTGGGGGGGCATTGCGCGATGTGATTGATGGCGAAAAGTGGTCGTTGAATGATTTGAATCGGCTGGTGAATCAGGTCGGGTCGGCGTTGGGTTTGGCGCATCGGTATGGCGTGGTGCATCGGGATATTAAGCCTGGTAATATTTTGCTCGATGATGATGGCAATGCCTATTTAGCAGATTTTGGTATCGCGCAGATTGTGAGCAATGCCCAGCCGGATACCGATGATATGATGATGGGCATGGGGTCGCCTGCGTATGCCGCGCCGGAGCAAATCATCGGGAATGTGACAACGCCTGAGAGTGATATTTATAGCTTAGGTATCATTCTTTACGAACTGCTGACAGGGCAACACCCCTTCCCAGACCTCGAAGACCTCTCAATGACAGCGTTGAATAGCCTGCGTGCGACAGGCACAATGCCTACGATTCTGGATAAACGCTTGGACGTCACCCGCGCATTGAACGATGTGTTACAGAAGGCAACCGCGATTAACCCTCGTGACCGTTTCCAAGATGCGATGGCATTTGCCCGTGCCTTTCATAATGCCTCTGGGAGTGCTGGACGGATGTATGCGTCTGCGCCAATTGTTGATAGCAATGCGACTATACCGAACCCGTATAAAGGCTTGCGTGCCTTCCAAGAAACTGATGCGCCAAATTTCTTTGGGCGTGATGCACTGGTTGAACGTCTGATTAGCCGTATGCGCGAAGAAAGCCCGTTTGCGCGTTTTCTCGCTGTCGTTGGACCTAGTGGCAGTGGTAAATCGAGCGTGGTGCGTGCTGGTTTGATTCCTGCGTTGCGCGATGGCGCAGTTGAGGGGGCAGAAAATTGGTATTACGACCAAGTGATTCCTGGCGAACAGCCTTTCAGCGAGATAGAAAACGCCATTGTTGGCTTGGCTGTGGATGAGCCTGACAACTTGATGGAACAATTATTACGCGACGATAACGGCTTGCTGGATGCAGTCAACACGGTTTTGCCAGAAGATGATTCAGAATTTTTCTTATTCATTGACCAATTTGAAGAAGTCTTCACGCTGGCGGATAGTGAGGCAGAAACAGCGCGTTTCTTGCGTAGTTTGTACACAGCCGTGACTGCGCCAAACAGCCGTATGCGTGTGGTGATAACCATTCGTGCCGATTTTTACGATAAGCCCTTATTGCAACCGCGCCTCAGCGATATGGTACGCGAACGCACGGAAGTCGTTGTGCCATTATCCAGCAGTGAACTAGAGCGCGTCATCATTGAGCCAGCACGCAACGCAGGTGTGATGGTCGATCATGGGTTGGTGGCGGCAATCATTGCAGAAGTGAAAGAGCAACCAGGTTCATTGCCCCTCTTGCAATATACACTGAGCGAACTCTTTGACGCACGGCAGGGCAGTGTCATAACGCCGGAAACGTACCAAGCACTCGGCGGGGTGCGCGGTGCGCTGGCAAAACGTGCGCAACAACTTTACGAACAACTCGCACCCCATGAACAACACGCCGCGCAACAGCTTTTTCTACGCTTGATTACGCTCGGTGAAGGCACAGAGGATACCCGTCGCCGCGTCTTGCTAACGGAAATTACGTCGATGCAATCTGATATAGCTTCGACGCTAAATGAAGAGGTGATGCGCACAGTTGTGGATAAGCTCGGTTCGGCACGCTTGCTGACCTTTGACCGCGACCCCGTTACCCGTAGTCCGACAGTAGAGGTCACGCATGAGGCAATCATCCGCGAATGGGATACTTTGCGTGCGTGGTTGGATGAAAGCCGTAACGATGTGCGTATGCAACGGGCGCTTTCTAACTTGGCGAATGAATGGAACGAAAATAACCGTGACCGTAGCTTCTTGTTACGCGGGATACGCTTGGATAGTTACGAAACATGGGTCGCGGAAACGACCCTCTCGCTAACCGAGAGCGAACGGCGCTATATGCAAGCCAGTGTCGAGATGCGTCGTCAGCAAGAACAGCTAGAGCAAGCACGCGAAGCACGCGAACGCGAACTGGAACAACGCTCGCTCAATCGGGCGCGAATTATCGCTGTTGTACTTGCTGTTGCAACTATTGGTGCGCTTATACTGAGTGGCTATGCTTTCCAACAGACAGCGCGTGCTGTCGCGGAATCTGCCGAATCAGATAGCATCGCGTGGGAAGCAAGCGCCCGCCAAGCCCTCTCAGAAGAAAATGGCGATTTGGCAATCATGCTCGCTATGCAAGCCGTTGATATGGAAAATCCACCCCCACAAGCATTGAGTACACTGGCAGAAGTGGCTTTTGCGCATGGCACACGGGCTGTTTTCTCTGGACATGGTACGGCTTGGGTGCAAGATGTCGCCATTAGCCCGGATGGGTCGTTGGTGGCATCAGGCTCAACCGATTCAACAGTCTTAGTATGGGATGCGTCTACGGACGAGGTGATTTACTCGCTGGATGCACACGGCGGGGATGTTGAATCTGTTGCGTTTTCGCCGGATGGACAGTATCTCATCACGACGGCTGTCGATTTTGTGGCGATTTTATGGGACATGGCAACAGGCACAGAGGTCACGCGCTTTGATACATCGCCTGCCCCTGTGCGCGATGCGGTTTTTACGCCTGATGGCACGCAAGTGATGACTGTCTCCAATGATGGGGGCGTCTTTCTGTGGGACATCGCAACGGGTGAGCGTACTTCATTTGAAGGGCATGGGGCATCGACAGTGCTGACCGTTGCTATTAGCCCAGACGGCAACCAGGCCGTGACAGGCGCCCGCGACGGGGTGCTGTATCTATGGGATATGCCGACGCAAACACCGCAATTACTCGCAGACTATGACGCGCAAATTAATGATGTTGCGTTTTCCGAAGACGGCACGACACTCGTTGCAGGCAGTGGCGATGGCTTTGTGTACGTTTGGGATACAGAAACCGCAACGCTCCGCAATACGCTATCCGGCAATTTAGGCGAGGTACGTGGGGTACAACTCACACCAGATGGCTCACTGTTGTATGTGGCGGCACTTTCCGGCGCGATAGAAATTTTTGATATGGAAACAGGGATTGTCGTAAATTCTTTAATAGGACATGATGATTCAGCACTCGGTTTGGCAATGAGCGCCGATGGGCAAACGCTCGTCAGTGGTGCGAAAGATGCAGATGTGCGCGTATGGAATATCGGCTTACCAGGCGCAGAAGATGCGTATAACCATGCATCGCGTGTACAAGATGTAGTCATGAGTACTGATAGCAATCTTGTGTATAGCGCGAGTGTCGATGGTACGCTAACTATCTTTGACCGCGCTCAACAGACAATAACTTCTAATTTTGACTTACCCGATGCGCCTTTTTCGCTGGCAATCAGTAGTGATGATGCCTTTGCAGTCGTGGGGTCACGCGGGGCAGCATACGTTATAGGCTTGTCTACTGGCGATACACGCGCCTCATTCGATACATCAGACGGGCGCATTGATGATGTCGTCATCTTAGGCGACAACCAACGAGCATTATTGGCATCCTCTAACGACATCATCCATTTAATTGACATCCGCACAGGCGATGAAATCGCACGCTACGAAGGACATACCGACCAAGTGAATGGCTTGGCACTCCTGCCCGACCAAACTCAATTTGTATCCGTGTCGTCGGATACCACGATTATTCGCTGGGATATTGCGACAGCAGAAGCCCTATTCATTTACAATGCTGATAGCAATAGTGAGGCTCGTTCGCACCAGCAGATTATCACCACCGTTGCCGTCAATCCACAAGGTACGCAGATGGTCACGGCTGGGCGCGATGGCTATGCAGTTGTGTGGGATTTAGAGACAGGCATACCGTCTGCACAAATCGTCTCGGATGAGCAAGTAATTTGGTCAGTGGCATTTGATAGCACAGGCGATAAAGTGGTGTTAGGTAGCGAGCAGGGCGGAGTACTCGTTTGGGACATCACGCAAAATCGTACCATAGAACGCTTTGACATCGGCAGTACAACGGTATTTTCCGTTGCGTTTGCCCCTGATGGCAATAGCATCGTCAGTGGACAAGGCGATGCATCGGTGATTATTTGGCATTTGTACGATGGTGATGAGCTAAAACAATGGGTGCGAGACAATCGTTATTTGCGCGGGTGGGAGTGTCTAGAAATTGGGCAGTATCGTTTACCACCCGATACTGCCTGCGATATTTAGGTTTCAGGTTATTCTCTAGTATTGTTATAGAGTAACATCACATGCTTGCTGCATTTCCAATCATCGGAAAAACGTAACCTGTGAGAAACAGCATTAATAACCCAAATAGGGCTACAGCAATAAAGAGAAATATAAGTGCTAAACCAAGTCCGAACGCCATAATTATAATTGATAGAACTGACCGAACGAGAAGAGGACCTAATATGCGGTAGTAAAAATAAAATCCTAGTATCATCACAGAGGAAGCCGCAAATGGTACAAGCATCTCTAAAGCTGGTGGTAGCCAAAGGGTAAAGCGAGTGATGAGAAAAGGTAAACCATAAGATAAAGCGACGTATGGCATTGCAACACAGAGGTATATGATTATGAATGGGATTATTGGTCCCAGAAAAGTTGCGGCTTCTTCAGTAGACATATGTTCGCTAGATGTAGATGTATTCGCAGCCGCAGCCGCAGCTCTATTTGCTTGTTCCTCGTTTCTTTTTTTATATTCAGATGCGTCCCACGCGGCGTCCATACGCTCGTAGTATTCTTTACTCCATGCGCTGTTATCACCCATACTTGCACCATTCTATTTCAGCTGATTATTTGAAGTATTACACAAAAATTTGCACCATTGTGATTATAACGCTATATTTTAAAAATAGCGACTAAATTGTATGATAAAACTTTATGTTTCATATTATTTAATATATAAGTGAAATGTATAATATAAAATACAAATGATCAATTATAAGTTCATGTGTGCTGAAGCCTTAATCGGGGTGCAATTATGTCTACGGGAAACGATGTGACATCCATTGTCGCGCTAATCAATGCGGGTCAATTTTCGGAAGCTATAAAGCAGATGAAAGCTGGCGATACTAAATTATTATTACGTGGAGTTTTAGCAACAGGACAAAAGACGACTTCACTTAAAGAACGTAATCAATTAGTCCGCTTTTTCCTCAAAACGAAGTTATTTCCGCAGGCGTTCTCACTAATTGATCCGAATGCTCATGAGGGATTTCTTCCCCATCTACAATATATAATAGACAATACCCAAGATGCAGAACTTCGTTCCCGTGCCATCGGTCGTACGCTTGATTTAGAGCGTCGTGCTTGGCAACAGTCACGACGAAATAGCCCCACACAATTTACAGAACCACAGCCTGCCATGGTGTCATCCGAAACTACATACGTTGAACTCACAAAAGACGCTGAAGTGCAAGGGCAATTCACTATTTTCAACATTTTTAGCAGGACACTCAATACGATATTGCAACGCCCAATTATCTATGCTTTTTTAGTTGGAACAATGCTCGCGGTGGCGTATAGCGCAGGCGTGATGGGGACGGCGTCTGAAATAGCGCAACGTCGCATTGCAGAAGTTCATATACTCATCACTTTTTTGATATGGTCTGCTTTAGTAGTACGCCTGTCTACACTTAAGATGTTCAACGATTTGTTGCGGTTATTGCGATCTTCTGATGATAAGGAAGAAGAAAATCCGTATACATTTGGTACTACTGAGACTGAGCCACAGTCTTCAACACAACAGTTGGAGGAGCTTAACTTTCGACAAATTATCATAACAAGGTTGGCAACTGCGGTTTCTTTAGGTGCGATTTCTTATGCTATGTTGTTCCTGTTAACACGTAATGAAACAGTATTGATTGTTCCTACTTTTGACGGAGAAATGCTTTTTCAACTGACTCGCCAGAATATTGCAATTGTATCTGTATTTATCGGTGCATTGGGTCTTATATTGCGTGAAGTTGTTGTTCCGTTTTTCATTGCTACTGTCTTCTTGCTAATAATGGTTCTTGTATGAATGAAATTCCGCTTTGAATCAACACCTACCAAATAGAGTGCAACTAATAATCTTAACAAAACATGTACCATAATAAAGCTCAGTGATACAACTGCTTAATTTTCTCGTGCCAGATAGCATTTGAGCGCAAGCCGGTGTGGTCGCTGACTTGGTCGATATTGCCTAGCATGTCCGGCAAGCTGAAAATAGCGTGGTCAGTATCAATAGATTGCAAGAGCAAAGTGGCGATTGTGCCACCATCACTGACGTAAAAAGGACGACTATGAAAGCATTGCGCGGCGGGGTTCACTGTGCGCGTGAGATTCAACTGATTGTGCTTATCGCGCATAATTTCGACAAGCGTGCTATACGCTGATTGCCGTGCATCAAAGCCATCGGCAAGTTGTAAAGCACGTAGAGGCATAGTCAGGTCAGTGGCGATGTCTAACTGTGCGAACGCCGTACCGAACCATTTGGGATAGGGCGCATATTGTTCTTCCATCAAGAAGCACAGACGCATAATATCATTGACGAGCCGACTGGCAATGAGTGTCGCGCCAATGCCATCCCCACGATAACACGCCCGCATCATCAGATGGTCTTCTTCCCCTAACCGACGCCATTGTGCCGCCAGCAAATAACGCCAAACATCTTCGGGATACCAACCAAGTGTCGCGCGAGTATGCGTCAAATGCCCGATACCATCATGAAAGACACGTCCGCTTATCACACTGCGTAATTTGTGCGATGGAAAACTGAGCCAATCAGCAGGCGTCAACTCTGTTTTGCTATCCCAGCCGAGATACGCAGAGACATACGCTTCGACTGTTGTTGAGGTTACGCGATGATTGACCGTACCGTGTGTCGTAATCGCCATCACACTCACGCTGGGGTCTTCTGGCGCGGTGATGAAGTTGGTCGAATAACCCATAAATTGATGCGGTAGGGCATAGCGCAACGTATCTTGGAGCGCATCCGCGAGATGAGCCTCCTCTTCATCGAGGAAAATCGTGATAAAAGGTCCCCAATCATGGTCACGCGACATCGCATCATCAAAGCCCAATACCTCGCTTCCTGCACCAATGCGTGCCGCCGCATAATGCAAATCAGGGTCGTGTTGGTCGATGATAGGTTTGACAACTTGTGTATAAAAGGCGTCGCTGAGGTCGAGTCCAGAAATATCGCGTGGCATAGTGTCCCTATCGTAATAAAATGTGCTTATGTCTATTTTAGCGTGAGATAGGGTTGGTAAAGCGTTAAGATGCGGGAGATGTTTTCAATCCCCTTGCGGGGAAAGTTGCTTATGCAACTGGTACTACTACCAAGCTCTCTTGTTCGTGCATCGGTTTCAATCCCCTTTCGGGGAAAGTCGCTTATGCAACTCTATATGCAAACCGTGACATGGTTAAAGTGGCAATTTCAATCCCCTTGCGGGGAAGCCATCCTCTCAGACATTTGGCGACGAGTGGTCGGCGTTTGAAGAAGACTCGTTTCAATCCCCTTGCGGGGAAAGTTGCTTATGCAACTTGAGGGAGACATTACCAAACGGCGATACCGTTGTTGTTTCAATCCCCTTTCGGGGAAAGCTGCTTATGCAACTTCCAGCGGGGGCTTGTGGAAGGCATTCGCTATGTGTTTCAATCCCCTTTCGGGGAAACCTGCTTATGCAACCAATGCGCTTTGGTGGCTTTTGGATAGACTTATCGTTTCAATCCCCTTGCGGGGAAGTTGCCTTTCGTGGCAACGCAGAGACAAAAGGCGCGTGGTTCGGACTTGGGTTTCAATCCCCTTTCGGGGAAAGCGCCTGTCTAGAATATGTCAATCCCTGAGGTCCAAGCAATGAAAGTTGAGTTTCAATCCCCTTGTGGGGAAGCCATCCTCTTGGACTCGGATCTATGCATGGGCAATCGCACACTGGAATATGTTTCAATCCCCTTGCGGGGAGGTCAGACTCCTTGGAGAACGGCGTAGAGATTGCGACTCAAGGGTTTCAATCCCCTTGTGGGGAAGCCATCCTCTCGGACGTGCAAGAGCTTGAAGGACTTGATATCGATGATGAGTTTCAATCCCCTTGCGGGGAAACCACCTTATGCAACAGGCTACTGTGAGCAACACGGCGTACCGTTCCCCGAGTTTCAATCCCCTTTCGGGGAAAGCTGCTTATGCAACCAGTACCTCAGAACGTGCTAGACCTACTCGCAAATGAGTTTCAATCCCCTTGCGGGGAAACCTGTTTATGCAACATCCAACATTACCTACGCCGTGACCAACAATCAGTGTTTCAATCCCCTTGCAGGGAAGCCATCCTCTTGGACATGGATCCAGCAGAGCTGATGTTTTACCAGCAAGAGTTTCAATCCCCTTGCGGAGCTTACCATAACTATATCACACCCCACCAAACGCGCAAGCAAATCACGCGCACAAACCCAATTCTCATATTAATCACGGGCATATGACCGACCCAGCCGACCCACAATCGTATACACTCAAGACAGCGTGTACCTTACCAACTCAGCTTATCAGCACTCCCCCTGCGTTAATAAAAACAAACGAACTTTTTAGTTTTATTGCGGTTTTGCGCTATACCGCAACAAAACACGGGAAACGCCCATTTTCCGTTAATAAAAGCAAACGAACTTTTTAGTTTTATTGCCTATTTGCCGTATACGGCAACAAAACACGGGAAGCGTCTGCCTCCCGTGCCTGCGATTTCTCTGTTATCCCCTGTTTAACAGGGCATATTATCGCCTATCCGTGCATCATTGTAGGGGACGACGTCCCGCACGGGCGCAGCCATAGCAACGCCCTTACAACCCCTTGTTGGTTTAGCCCTCAATCAGCAAGGTTTCAGGGTCTTCGATGAGGTCTTTGATTTTGACCAAGAAGCGCACCGCCGTACTGCCATCAACAATGCGGTGGTCGTAAGTCAGTGCCATGTACATCCACGGACGGATGACAATCTCGCCATCGACCACTACCGGACGGTCTTTGATGCCATGCAGACCCAAGATACCCACTTGTGGGTAATTCAGAATCGGCGTACTCATCAACGAGCCGAAGACACCGCCGTTGGTAATCGTAAATGACCCACCGCGCAATGCTTCAATCGGCAGGGTATTCTCGCGTACTTGCACTGCATAGCCTTTGATGGTCGATTCAATTTCCGAAAAGCTCATGCGGTCTGCATCGCGTAGCACAGGCACAACCAAGCCATCTTTGCCCCCGACTGCGATGCCGATGTCGTAGAAATTTTTGTCGATGACGTAATCACCTTCGATTTCGGCATTCAAGCGTGGGAAGGCTTTCAATGCACCGACGACAGCTTTCACAAAGAAGGAGTTCACGCCCAAGCCGACGCCGAATTTCTCTCTGAAGGCTTCCTTACGACGGGAGCGCAATTCCATGACCGCGCCCATATCAACTTCTTGGAAAGTCGTGAGCATGGCAGCCGTCGCTTGGGCATGCACGAGGTTCTTGGCAATCGTACGACGCAACCGTGACATTTTACTGCGTTCTTCGTCGTCGCGCAGGTCACGTTGTTCAGGGGTGGCTTTGGGTGTTGGCTTCGCTGGGGCAGGGGCGGATGCTTGTGCGCCATTACCATTGCTATTGATGAAGGCTTGTACATCTGCCTTGTCGATTTTCTTACCATTTGCTGGAATCTGGCTCAGGTCAACGCCGTGTTCTTGTGCCATGCGTTGCGCGACAGGCGTTGCTTTCACGCCACTATCGGCGGTAGCGGATGCTGCTTGTGCGACAGGTGCGGCAACGGGAGTTGCTACAGGGGCTTCTGCTTTCGCTGGGGCAGGGCTTGCACCCGCACCCGCGTTCATACGGGCGAGGACTTGTCCCGGCACAACGTCTTCTTCTTCTTGCGCGACAATTTCGCTGATGCTACCGGCGGTTTCGGCAGTCACTTCGAGCGCCACTTTATCGGTTTCTAGCACGACGAGAATATCACCCGTCTCGACGCTATCGCCAACGCTCACCAGCCATTCGGCAACAGTGGCATCGACAACGGATTCGCTTAATGGAGGTACGACTATATCGACCATGTGTGTGTCTCCCTTTGGATTGGGTCGTATGATTGCTTTTGTTGGCAAAACGGACAGCATAGATGCTGTCCCTACGGCACCAAAAAACTTGGCACTTTGTAGGGACACGATCTATCGTGTCCGCGTAAATTGTTAATTTGTGGGGCAACACAATAAAGTTACCCCGTCTATCTGAATGCCTTAGTCTTCGATGACCACTTCGCTATCGTGGCGTGGTTGTGATTCGTCTTCTTGGAAATTCCAAGTGAAGGCGAACTCGGTAATCATGCTCTGGTTGATTGCCCACGCTGTTTTACTACCTTCGGCTGGGCTGGAACTACGGCGACGCCCAACATAGTTGACCGGAATATCCATGCCGACTAGTTTCTTGAGGCGATAGCCCATGTAATCCCAAGCGCCCATGTTCTTAGGTTCTTCCTGCGCCCATGCCACTTGCTGTACGTTCGGGTAGCGGTCACGGACGGCTTCCATCTCTACCACAGGGAAAGGATAGAGTTGTTCCACACGGATGATGGCTACATCAGGGTACTGCTGACGATACTCGGCGTTAATCAGGTCGTAGTAGAATTTGCCTGTACAGAATACGAGACGCTCAACCTGCGCTGGGTCAACATCAGGGTCGTCTAGCACAGGCATCCACCGACCTGTAGTCAGGTCGTTCATGTTAGCGGCAACCTGTGGTGCGCGTAGCAAGCTCTTAGGTGCCATAACCACGAGTGGTAGCGGGTCTTCCTGAACGAGCAAGGCTTGTCGGCGGAGCAAGTGGAAATATTGGCTGGCTGTCGTCGGGTTGACGATACGCATGTTGGTTTTCGCCGCGAGGCTCAGGAAGCGTTCGAGGCGTGCGCTAGAGTGGTCGGGTCCTGCGCCTTCATGACCGTGTGGTAAGAGCATCACCAGCGACGGCGTATCGCCCCATTTTTCGCGTGCGGACACTACAAATTCGTCAATGATATTCTGTGCGCCGTTCACGAAATCACCATATTGAGCTTCCCAGATGACGAGCGTATCTTTTGCTTCGACATTGTAGCCATATTCAAAACCGAGTACAGCTTCTTCTGAGAGCGGACTGTTGTGAATTTCAATGGAGGCTTTGTTTTGTGGCAATGCTTGCAAGGGCATCAGTTCTTCGCCACTGTCGCTATGGTGCAAGACGGCGTGACGGTGGCTGAACGTACCGCGCTGTGCCTCTTGCCCACTCATACGAATCGGAATGCCTTCTGCCAGAATGCTCGCAAAGGCAAACTCTTCCGCGCCAGCCCAATCAATCCCCCGTTGTTCTGGGTCATTGAGTGTGGTGCGACGGTTGAGAATCGTCTTTTTGAAGCGTGTGCTGTAGAAACTGAAGCCTTCCAGCACACCCCGCAAGCCATCATTGAGGGCTACCAATGTGTCGAGGTCAACAGCCGTATTAATTTTCTTGGCAATACCTTTGGGCGTTTCTTCGACTTTCACATCGTCAATGCCCTCTTGCTCTTCTGCCATGCCTTCATAGATAGCTTGCAATTTGTTCATGGCATCGGTGACGAGTTGCTCGGCGTTGTCTGCGGAAATATCGCCACTTGCTACGAGTCGATTCGCCCATAATTGGCGCACAGTATCATGCGCACGGACACGCTCGTACATCATCGGCTGGGTGAAGCCTGGTTCATCGAGTTCGTTGTGACCATAGCGACGGTAGCCAACGAGGTCAATCAAGAAATCTCGCTCAAACTCGGCTGTGTAGGCGGCGGCTAAACGTGCCACTTCGATACACGCGGCTGGGTCATCAGCGTTAACATGCACAATCGGCACACCAAAGCCTTTCGCAAGGTCACTGGCATACAGTGTACTGCGCCCGTCTTCTGGCATCGTAGTAAAGCCAAGTTGATTGTTAGCGATGATGTGCAATGTCCCACCAACAGCGTAACCTGGCAATTTACTCATGTTAAAGGTCTCTGAGACGATACCTTGTCCGGGGAACGCGGCGTCTCCATGTACCAGCACTTGTATGGTAGCGAAGGGGTCAAATAAGGGGGCATCCCCTGTATGACGGTCAGTGGCGGCGGCGCGTGCCATGCCAACAACGACGGGATTCACAGCTTCCAAGTGGCTTGGATTGGGTGACATTTTCAGAAGCAAGTCACTATCCGGCACATGATACATCGCGCCTTTGTGATACTTCACATCGTCCATCGTGTAACCGATAGCTTCAAGGTCGCCAGCCCGTTTTTTGGTGTCAGCAAATTCAGCAAGAATCGTGCTGTAGTCACGATGCATGATATGTGCCAACACATTCAAGCGTCCGCGATGCGCCATACCAATGCCTAGCAATTTTGACTGAGTGCGCTTGGCATTCTCTACGACTTGGTCAAGCATTGGCACCATCATATCCAAGCCTTCAATCGAGAAGCGATACTTGGTAGGGAAGGTGCGTTGCAAGAAATGTTCCATCGCCTCAACTTCGGTCAGGCGAGCGAGTAGGTCGCGGTTTTCTTCAGGTGTACCAGCATATTTGAAGCGCCGTGTTTCGATAGCGTCACGTAACCAAGCCCGTTCTTCTGGGTCGTGGATGTGTTCATTATCGTAGCCGATGGTTGAACAATACATTTCACGCAAGCGTTGGACGACATCGTAAGCATTTTTCGCTTCTTGGGCGACAGTGCCATCATCAACGAGTGTGGCTGGCACTGTTTTGAGGTCAGCTTCGGAGATGCCATGTGCTTCGGGATAGAGTGCGTGGTCGTCTGGTGGTGCATAGCCGAGTGGGTTCACACTGGCAGCGAGATGCCCGAATTGGCGAATAGCTTGCACAAGCTCAACTGCACCGACGACTTTGCGCAATTCAGCAATGCTACTACCAACAGATGCTGTACTGCCGTTGGTTGTAGGTATCGTCATTTCTTGGAATGCTTCGTCAGGCGACCACTGGCTGAAAAATTGAGCGGTCTCAGCATCCACAGAGTCGGGTGCTTCAAGATATTGGTCGTACAATTGGAGGACGTAACCGAGGTTTTGTCCGGTGAAATCCTTAACGGAAACCATAGGGATATTCTATTGCCCCTCTGTTTATCTAGCGTCTAATGTGTATGTGTTTAATGTAACACACATTTCTTGCTCATATAGCCTCAAGTGTACAGAATTTGGTTTGCGTTTTGTACGGTGGATAGCTGTCAGCCTTCAGTTGGTAGCTGTTAGTTTCGTGATGCAAGTAACTATCTTTGGGTTGTAGAGCAAAAAATAGCATTCGATGTACAATCTATGTTTTAGAGCAATACATGAAACGGTGAGAGTTAGAAAATGTCTGATAAAGAAAAACGGTCTGCTGAAGATGTCTCTCCGCAAAGTACGGCAAAGGGGGCAATGGGTTTAGGTGTCGCATTTTTGCTGTTTGGCTTGTATGTGTCGGCGTTTTTAGTGCCGGATGTCATAAATGCTTGGGCAGGGGCGCAACCACTATCATTAGTGGATGCGGCGAAAGTTGCCTCTGATGAGCAAACCTATGCACGGCTTACCGATGGTAGCTGGGATTGTGACACACTGACCTATGTTGAAGGATATTCGCCATCGCATCGCTATGGAAGCCCACTTGAGGAAGATACGAAAGTCACAGAAATTTTCTTTACAGATGAGGGGCAGGATATTGTCGTTTTCATCACAATGTCGGGTGAGCGGGATTGTGATGACTTGCCAAATGCGCCATCGGGTTATCTTTATGAGATGCAAAATCGTACTGAACGTGAGCTAACGAACGATGCAAGGCTGGCGCGTTATTTTGATGCCGATAGCTTGTTAGAGATGTGTGGCTATTGTGGGCGTGATAACTCGCTTATTGGTGCAGGCTTTGGTATTGCTTCGATAGTCGGTGGCTTGGCGCTCATTGTGTTTGGCTGGCAGAAAATGCGTAAAGTGAATCACTAACAGCACCGATATGGTAGGGCAGTGTTACGCGCACTGCCCATTTTGGTTAATTATACCCAACCCAAGCCGATGCGCCCCCGTTCAATGTCGATAGAGAGAATGCTGACAGTGAGTACATCCCCGACAGATACATCGGCATCACGCGGGATTTTGCTGATATGCAACAAACCATCTTGTTTGACGCCAATATCTATGAACGCGCCAAAATCGACTACATTGCGCACTGTGCCTTTGAGCGTCATACCTGCTTGCAAATCTTTCATGCTGAGGACATCACTGCGTAAGAGTGGTGGGTCTACATCTTCGCGTGGGTCACGTCCTGGGCGAACAAGTTGTTCAATAATGTCGATGAGGGTGAGTTGCCCTGCGTTCAGATCTTTGGCAAGTGATTTGATGTCGATTTGCTCAAGTAAGGTAGACAAGGCGCGGTCTTTATCGCTGGCTGGGGTATCCGGTGCAATACCTGCGCGTTCCAGTACAGCTAAAGCGGTATCGTAGCTTTCAGGATGAATGGCGCTGGTATCAAGTGGGTTATCACCATCGCGCACGCGCAAGAAGCCTGCGGATTGCTCATATGATTTTGCGCCCATGCCGGATACATCCATGATAGCATCGCGGGTTGAGAACGCGCCGTTCGTATCACGGTAGCTGACGATATTGCCAGCCAGTGACGGTCCAATACCGGCGACGTATTGTAGGAGGGCGGGCGAGGCTGTATTGACATCCACACCGACTTGGTTCACTACACTTTCGACAACGGTATCGAGTGTATCGGAAAGGGCGGTTTGATTGACATCATGCTGATAAAGTCCGATGCCGATGCTTTTAGGGTCGATTTTTACGAGTTCGGCTAAGGGGTCTTGAATGCGTCGGGCGATGCTGACTGCCCCACGAATACTCACGTCTAAATTAGGGAGTTCTTTGCGGGCAAGGGGACTGGCACTGTAAACACTCGCACCTGCTTCGTTGACGATTGCATATTGTACCCCATCCCAATCCCGAATCGTTTCAGCGATGAGTTGTTCGGTTTCGCGGGAGGCAGTGCCGTTACCAATTGAAATGAGCGTGACGCCGTGTTGTTCGATGAGGTCATCTAATTTTTCGATGGCTTCACGATAGCGATTTTGAGGGGCGTGCGGGTAGATAGTCGCTATATCTAGCACTTTACCACTGCCATCAATGATAGCGATTTTGCAACCTGTGCGATACGCAGGGTCAACGCCCATGACGACATGATTATCGAGTGGGGGTTGTTGGAGTAAGCCACGTAAATTATCAGCAAAAACTTGTATCGCATGTGCCTCTGCGGATTCCGTTAGAAAGCGTCGCACATCGCGCTCGATAGATGGTAGGAGCAGTCGTTTTGCCCCTTCATCTATTGCTTCAATGAGATGCTCGTACCAAGCCGATTGTCTATCTGGGCGAAATTGACGCAAGATGCGGTCACGCCAATCACGCTCGGCAATATCGACTTTGACACGCAAGATTTTTTCTTCTTCGCCACGATTAATAGCCAGCGTCTGATGGGGTTTCACATAGGCGACGCGCTGAGAAAAACCATAGTAGGTTTTATACGTTTGCTTGGGGTCGTCGGCAGATTTGATTTTGCTTGCCTGCAATTGCCCGTAACCCATCGCTTTCTCGCGCACATCACCCCGTATGGCAGGGTCATCAGTGACAATTTCTGCCACAATATCTCGCGCACCTTGTAGGGCATCATCAACCGTTTCGACATCATCTGTTAGGAAATCCTTTGCGACGGCACGCGGATTTTTCCCTGAGCGCGACTGATTGAGTATCATCTGTGCAAGTGGCTCTAAGCCTTTTTCGCGTGCTTTTTGGGCGCGGGTGAGGCGTTTTTTCTTGTAAGGCTGGTAGAGGTCTTCTAGTTCAGTGAGTGTCTCCGCAGATTCGATTTTTTGGGCTAAGTCTGGTGTGAGTTTGCCTTGTTCATCTATCGTCTTGGTAATCGTATCTCGACGGTCATCTACCTGACGAAAACTGGTGAGGGATGTACCAATCTCACGGATGAGGTATTCATCTAAGTTGAGCGTTTGTTCTTTGCGGTAACGCGCAATGAACGGCACGGTATTGCCGTCATCAAGTAAGCGAATCGTCGCGGCGACCTGTTTGGGTTTGATATTGAGTAATTTAGCAATTTTCTCGTCGTAATTACGGCGCATAATCTCTTTTTCGTGGATTGCATGGGTCAATGAAATGCCATTCTATGGGGTGCGAGGGGATGCTGACAATGGTTGTATAAAGCGGTCAGCCATCAGCGTGTCAGCTTTCAGTCAAAATAGGCGTGATTTTAGAAGATATTACAGTTACTAAGTACAAACGAATGAGTTTTTAGGGATGTAGAATCTACTTTTGAGCGTCATAACTCAGCACTCAGTCTTGTTTCAACTGTATTTAAGCACGTTCTCTGGAGATTATTTGGATTGGATGGTGTATGTCATGATGAGAGCGGCTTCGCCATCGTTATAATAGCCTGTGTCAATGCCTGTTGTGCGATAGCCGAGTTTTTCATAGAGTGTGATAGCTGGTTTGTTGCTTTGACGCACATGGAGTTGGATAGATACGATGTCGCCGTTGCCTTCTAGTAAACGCATTGCCACGCGGAGGAGTGTTCGTCCGATACCATTGCCACGATGGTCGGGATGTACGGCGATGGATGCGATGTAGCCTGCATCGTCTTCAATGTACGCACTGATGTAGCCAATGAGGTCATTTTCTGTACGTGCAACGAGGAATGTATCGCTACCAACATGATAGAGGTACAGAAATTCGTGTGCAGGAAAGGCATCTTTTTCAAAAACGAGTTTTTCGAGGACTAGTAAATCGCGCAGGTCTTGGCGTAAATTAGACCGTTGAATCGTCACTGTTGTTTGCACGGGTTGTCCTTTCTCGTCTTGCATCTACCATCAGCCAAAAAATCATACATCAGAATATACAGTATAGCGGATTATTTGGTGTGTTGGTGGCGAAAAATATGAGAAAAGACTATCGTTTCGATAACTGCCTGCAAACGATGGGCTATTTTTTGTTTTCGTATAAGAAGGTATCGACTTCTGATTCGTCCTTGAACCATAGAATTTTTTCCATGTTTGTGAGGCGGTCTAGCATTTCGGCAACTGAGCTTGCAAACGCATTTTCACCAATCACCAGCCATGCCATCAGTTTGTTGTGGCGATGGGGACCAAAGAGTGCGCCTTTAAGGGTAGGTGCGAAGGGCATGTAGCGATTTTTGCGTAAGTCAACCACGACGTAAGTGGGCGATTCGGTTGCGTCTAATAATTCTGTGATAGCTTCATACGCGGCTTTGATTTCGTGTTTATTTGCGCTGGATTGCCAATCCATGAGGATAGCATCTGTCTTTTTGTACTGTGAGACAGCGACATTTGTCTTGTCTGTAACTTTTTTGTCGGTCATTACTCTATGCCCTGCGCTCAATTTTGATAGTCTTACATCACTGTAACATCAAATGATTAGGACACCAATTAAGGTAGGAATTTTTTGCACTGTGGATATATGGTGAGGCTAATCAACGTGTGTCCTTGCCTTGTCCGAGATAGGTTTCTAGCCCTTTGACAATCACAGACAGCGAGAGTGTCAGAATGAGATAGGTCATAGTGATGATGTTATAGGCAGGGAAAATCGTAAAAGTCGCGGTGTTGAAATTGCGTGCCAACCGTGTGATGTCATCGACACCGACGATGGCAACTAGTGAACTCTCTTTTAGCATGGCGATGAAGTCGTTGCCGAGTGGGGGAAGTACATTGCGAATGGCTTGCGGTAGCACAATGTAGCGATTGACTTGCCATGTTGTCATGCCAAGACTGTAGGCAGCTTCACGTTGCCCTTTATCGACGCTCTCGATGCCTGCCCGGAACACTTCTGATAAAAAGGCGCTATAGGAAATTGCCAGCGCGATAATCGCACGAAATTCAAAGCCGACATCACGGGTGCGCAGGGTCGCAAAATAGTCTGCTATGCCAAAGGGATTCGCGCCTTGTGCTACATAATAATCACCCAGATAGTTAAGATAGTCTACGATTGCTGGCATCACCCCTAACACGATATAGAGTAGTAGGACGAGGGTTGGAATCCCGCGAATGACCTCTACGATGAAGGTTGTCGGCTGGTAGACGAGGATGTTATACCAAAACGAATCTGAGGGACTGCGCAAGAGTGCGATAATCAAGCCTAAAGTGAGTGCCAGCGCATAGGCAATCAGGGTCACACGAATGGTAATGCCGATACCCCGCTGAATATCTTCCCATGCTTCGGTATAGATTTCGCGTTCCGCAATGACAATCACCAATGCAATGACCATGCCAAGAATAGCCAGCAACCACCACGGCGCACGCGAGAGGCGCATGATGATGTCGTTAGATTTTTGCGGATTGGGTTCAGATGGTAATTCGTATTCAGCTTTCATGTTGTGGCTCTCTATCGGCATAAATAGTCGAAAAAATGGGTGTTCATCTATGACGATAGAACACCCATTTATGCGTGTAAATTACAACATTTGTGCGATTGCTTATTCTTCTTCTGCGAATGGTACGAAGTCAACTGACCATTTGTAAATGAGGTAGTCGATGTAGCCGTCTGCGTTCATGCTTTCGAGTGCAGCATTCACAGGGTCTACAAGTTCGCTATCGAGTGGGAAGATGAAGCCCATCGGTACAGGCTCGGCTACTGGGTCGCCCACTAGTTCAAAGAGGTCGCCAGTGCTACTGACAAACTCACCACCGAAGGCGTCCACAACCATGGTGTCGATGTCTTCGTTTTCGAGTGCGACGAGCAAGGCACCAAATTCTTCAAAGACGACTACTTGACCCTCTGGGACGTTGTAGCTATCGGGACCTGCGAGGAATTGTCCGAATGAACCATTTTGTACACCGATGATAAGGTCTTGTTCTTCTGCGACTTCTGCAAAATTGGTGAAATCAGTGAAGCGGTCTTCACCAGCACGCACGAGCAAGAAAGCCTCTGCTTGGCTGTATGGGATACTGAAATCGTAAATTGCTTGGCGTTCTTCGGTGATGAACAGCCCGTTCATTGCCATGTCATAGTCGCCAGCTTGTGTGCCGGAAAGTTGAATATCGAAAGTCGTATTTTCGTAGACAGGTGTGCAGTTGATGCGCTCGCAGACTTCTTCAATGATGTCGTATTCGTAACCGATGGGATCATCTTCACGCGGGTCAACGAATTGGTAGGGTGTATAGGCATTTTCGACAGCGATGAGAATTTCTTGTCCTTCGAGGTCGGGCAAGTCATCGTAGACTGCACCATTAGCGAAACTGACAGCTGTTACTGAAAATAGCACCATTGCCATGCTGAACAGCAAAATAAGACGTTTTTTCATGGGAGAAAGCTCCTTGAGATAGAATTTTTGAACAAACAGCCCAGAGTATACCGTAATCGTGTTCAGGTTGGTAATTTAGTCAGGAGATTCTTATAGAGTAGCAAATTACTTGTGTTTTCGTGGTGTAAATCAGTTTTGCAAAACATACGCGATAACCTCCTTACCCGATACATTGGGTAAAACGAGTATTGACACAAAATCCGTTGTATGCGACCATCATGACCCTTCATGACACACCTTGTCGTGAGGTTTTGTGCGCCACTGGGATAGGTCTGATAGCAAATCACAATGCTCTTTACTGGCGTCTCATGATAAGCTATCGCACACGCACACACCTATCATCGTCACACTTGGGGATTACACACAACCGGAGG
Source organism: Chloroflexota bacterium (assembly GCA_038522085.1). Lineage (GTDB taxonomy): Bacteria > Chloroflexota > Anaerolineae > Aggregatilineales > Phototrophicaceae > JAUZRW01. The sequence goes on along the minus strand of JBCBKJ010000017.1, from coordinate 49,266 downwards.
CACTTAATGCCCTTACACGCAGAGGTTGCGTCAACAGAAACCAACTTCAATATTAAAGAACAAATATCGGATAATCGCTTACTCGGCTTGTGGCGTTTGCTGATTGGCTATCGTTGGCGTTACGGCGCGGCGGTACTCACACTTGGTATTTCAGCCATTGCGAACACAGCGAGTTTGCTTTTGCTACGTTACATTGTCGATACCTTGCTCAATCCTGAGGCAGAACCCGTTAATTTTGCTACGTTACTGGCATTCGCTGTCGCGGGCTTTGTTGGCTTGTCGGCATTGCGAGGGGCATTCGCATTTTTCAGTGGGGCGCTGGCGGCGGAATCCGCAGAAGGCGTGGCGTTACGGCTGAAAGATTACATGTTTGACCATCTGCAACATTTGAGCTTCACGTATCACGATAAGATGCAGACAGGCGAACTGATTCAGCGCAGTACATCGGATATTTTCGCTATTCAGCAATTTTTCTCGTTACAGGCAATCGGCATTGGGCGCATTTTCATCTTATTCGTCGTGAACTTTGGGGCGTTGCTTTGGTTACACGTTCCGTTGGCGATTTTCACCGTGCTGGTTGTACCTGTCGTCGTGTTGATGTCGCTGTTTTTCTTCCAGCGCGTGAGTACACTCTATGAGAAGTTCCAAGAACAAGACGAGCGTGTATCGACGGCGCTACAGGAGAATCTATCCGGTGTGCGTGTGGTTAAAGCCTTTGCGCGACAAGACTACGAAATTGAACGTTTTGAAGTAGAAAACCGCGAGAAATACAACCGTGGGATGGATTGGCTCCGCTTGCATTCGTTCTATTGGCCCGTCACCGATATTTTGACAGGCTATCAAATGCTGGCTGGCTTCGTTCTCGGTGGCTTGCTGGTAATCACGGGGGAGGGTAATACGTTCTCGACGGTTGGTGGCATCACGTTAGCAGGCATCAGCATTGGTACGTATATCAGTTATATGGCGATGGTGGCGTGGATTATCAATCCGCTACGAAACTTGGGTCGCCTTATCGTGCAGATGACGACAGGTATGGTCAGTTACAACCGTATCGCAGAAATCATGCACGAAGATTGGGAAGACTTGGGCATTGGCGAAGAACCCCCTGTGAAAGATGTGCAGGGACGTGTTGAATTCAAGAACCTAAATTTCACCTACCGTGAAGGTCCACAGATTTTGCATGACATTAGTTTCACTGTTGAACCTGGACAGACGGTTGCATTACTTGGTAGTACGGGTTCAGGCAAGACAACACTCATGAACGTGATGACACGCTTCTATGATTATGAAGACGGTAGCATCACGCTAGATGGGGTCGAAATCACGGAATTTCCGAAATATTCCTTGCGCGAGACTATTGGCTTGGTAGAGCAAGAACCTTTCTTGTTTAGTGCGAGCATTCGTGAAAATATCACTTATGGCGTACATGGTAAAGTCAGTGACAAGGAGGTGTTCAACGCTGCCCGTGCCGCCGCCGTGCATGATGTCATCATGGGATTTCCAAACGGCTACGATACCCGTGTTGGTGAACGCGGTGTAACGCTTTCCGGCGGACAAAAACAGAGGGTCGCGCTGGCACGCACACTGCTCAAAAATCCGAAAGTCTTGGTACTCGATGACGCAACGAGCAGTGTCGATACCGAGACGGAATCACAAATTCGGGATGCACTCGACCAGATGATGGATAAACGAACAAGTTTCATCATCGCGCATCGCATTCAATCTGTTATGCTTGCTGACCTGATTCTGGTGTTGGATGAAGGGCGTATTGTTCAACGTGGCACGCACGACGAACTCATGCAAATCGAGGATGGTATCTACCGCAAGACCTACGATATGCAAGCGAAGATCGAAACTGACCTTGAAGAGGAGGTTGCGGATGTCTGATGAATTCCGCGAAGAAGAATTTGACCGAAGTTTTAACGGTGGGACACTCTTACGCATTCTGAAGTTGACGATTCCGCACTGGCACATGCTGGCGATTTTCACGGTGGCGATTGGTGGCGTCGCGTATCTGGAGGCGTATTTAACACTTCTCAACGCCCGCATCATTGACGAGGCATTGCTGGTAGGGGATGTTGACCGCTTGTGGGAGATTGCGACGTGGTACGGGATTATCTGGATTGGCTTTGCGTTTCTGGTGTTCTTGTTCATTTACTATGCCAGCAAACTGGGTCAGCAAGTGCAGTATGATTTGCGCAAACGGCTATTCAAACACTTGCAGGGTTTGTCGCTTGGTTACTACACGCGCACCCCTGTCGGTTGGGTGATGTCCCGCGCAACGAGTGATACTGAACGTATCTCTGAGCTTGTATCATGGGGCTTGCTGGATATTACGTGGGCGTTCATGAATATCGCTACGGCGTTGTTCTTCATGACTATGATTAACTGGCAGATGACACTGATTGTTGTGCCGTTGATTCCTGTGTTGGTCATCATTGCTATCTGGTTCAAAGAGCGTATTCTGGTTCATTATCGTGAATCACGCCGATTGAACAGTGAAATCACGGGTAGCTACAATGAGATGATTACGGGTGTGCGCGTCATTAAGGCGCTCAACCGTGAAGAAACGAGTATGCGCGATTTTGGTGAACGCACACGCGGGATGTATACGGCATCGTATCGCGCCGCATGGTATTCGGCGTTATTCTTGCCAGCGATTCAAATCACATCTTCTATTGTTGTTGGTGCGATTATCTATTTCGGTGGTTTACAGGTACAAGGTGGCTTCGGTATTGGCTTAACGATTGGTGGCTTAAACGCTTTCATCGGTTACATTACGTTTATGCTCTGGCCTGTGCAAGATTTAGCGCGGGTGTATGCAGCAACCCAACATGCGATTGCGAGCGCAGAGCGCACGTTCAGCTTGCTAGATACCGAGCCAGAAATTGTCGATAAGCCAAATGCTATCGAAGCGAAAACGATTCAGGGTGATATTCGTTTTGACCATGTGGATTTCTACTATGATAAAGACGACCCTGTGCTGACAGATTTCTCTTTGCATATCAAAGCAGGCGAAACCATCGCACTCGTGGGTCATACTGGTAGCGGTAAATCTACGTTGATTAACTTGCTCTGTCGCTTCTACGAGCCGAAAGCCGGCAAGATTTACTATGGCGATACCGATTACACAGACATGACCCAACACAGTCTGCAATCGCGCATCGGCATGGTACTTCAGACACCGCATCTGTTTAGTGGTAGCATCCGCGATAACATTCGCTATGGTCGCCTTGACGCCACCGATAGCGAAGTTGAAGATGCCGCCAACTTATCTGGCGCACATAACTTCATCATGGAATTGGAAGATGGCTATGAAGCACAAGTTGGCGAAGGCGGTGTGTTGCTCTCCACAGGGCAAAAACAGTTGATTAGCTTGGCGCGTGCTGTCCTCAGCAAACCAGAATTGTTCATCATGGATGAGGCAACCTCTAGTGTGGATACCCTCACCGAACATCTGATTCAGCAAGGTATGGACACGCTGATGAAGGGGCGCACGAGTGTCATCATCGCGCATCGTCTGAGTACTATCAAGAATGCTGACCGTATCATTGTGCTAGACCACGGTAACATCATCGAGATGGGTAGCCACCGCGAACTAATTGCCCAGCGCGGACACTACTACACACTCTATACCAAGCAATTCCGTCGGGAAGCCGAAGATGCGGCACGCACAACCTCCGGCGAACCTATCTCCGCATAAGCATAACTACGAGGCGGCTCATATGAGTCGCCTTTTTGACACAGGATACCTCATGAACTTAGCTGACTATTACGCCTTCACGCAAGAACTGACTACCAACCTACAAGCTGATCCCAAGATACTTGGACTCGTTTTGTTGGGTTCAACAGCTAACCAATCACGTCAGCCGGATGCGTATTCCGACCATGATTTCTTCGTCATTACGGAAAGTGGTTCGCAAGAAGACTATCGCACTGACCTCACATGGTTGCCGGACTACACCACTATTGTGCTAAACGTGCGTGAGACAGCGCATGGACTCAAAGTGCTATATAAAAATGGGCATTTACTAGAATTTGCCGTGTTTGATACCGAAGAAATTGCGCTGGCGAAGGTCAATGATTATGCGATTGCTTTTGATAAAGCGAACGTAACCGAAGCGATAACCTCTATTGCAACTAGCGCATCCCCTGCATTGACGAGCAACACACTCGACAAGCATCATGGCATGTTTTTGTGCTTGTTGGTTGTTGGGGCAGGGCGCGTCGCACGCGAAGAAATTATCAGCGGGCAGTTGTTCATTCGCGCCAATGCCCTCAGTCAACTGCTACAGATTCTGGCACACACGCATCCAGCCGATGATAAATCACAGTTGCATAATCTTGACCCATTCCGCCGTTTTGAACAGGTCTTTCCCGAACTCGGCGCACAAATCAACGCGGCACTCTTGCAAGACCCCATCACAGGCGCACTATCATTGCTTGCTATCTACCAGCAAACACAGGAATCACATGTGCATTATCGTGGCGAGGCAGTCAAAACTGTTCGTAAGTTTCTACAACAAATTGAAACAGGCTAGATTAGGCATTTGCATCATCTAGTATTTGTTTCAGATCGGACACTGTTTTATGATACCAATTCGCTAATTCACGCCATTCTTCGGGGCTATTTCCCCACCAAGACATTTTATAGCTCCCAAAACCCATGACACCAGACGGAATTTCGATACCGTATATTTCTCCGTCCAGCCCGCTACCTGTCCGAACATCAATCATAGGAACTTTTATGCATTTTCCAGCAGTTAGTTGTGCCTCGAATGTATCTGGCAGAACTGCTTCGCGCAGTAAGTTTTCCGATTTGTCCATCTCTGCCACATACAGGCGCTTGTCTGTGTTGGGTTCAGGTCGTACAGAAATCGGATTACTTTTCGTGTGGATGACCCACCATGTAGTTTGATTGGGTAGTATCCACGTATGCCAGAATTTTACTCGAATCCATTTTCCCCATACGTATTTTGCCATTCTGACACGCGCCAATTATGTGATGACATCTCAATAGCATTACTCTCAGCCATCAAAGCCTAGCCAGCGCCACGCTTCATCAGCGACGAGATTGTACAGCACGCGCACATCTTTCGGCTTCAAATCCGGTGGTGTGCCTAATTGGCGCAAGGCAAACGGTATATCTTGGCGGTTTGGCTTCTGTCGGATGACCTGTGGCACATCATCACGCCAGAACTTGCCAGCCGTCAATTTGAAACGCGCTTCTAATACTGATTCTGCGCCGGCTGAACCCGATGTTTGATTGAGTGCCTGTAATAGCAATTCACGTCGGCGTCCGCGCAGGTGAAAGAGAATGAAAGGGTCACTATCGAGTTGTTCAGCGACTAAATAATAGACCGCCGCTGCATGCTTGCAGGGGTCGCCCCAATCAGGACACGAACACTCAAACGAAATATCTTTGCGCTTATTCGGAAAGAGCGACAAACCCGCTTCTTGGAAAACCTGCTCAATATCTTGTGGCATTTCGCCAGCGAGTAATTTTGCAACATAAAGTGCTTGTCCGCGCAAGGCATCTAAGGCACGCGCCCACTCTTCATCTGTGAACAATTTTAGCTCTATCGCTGTTCTGTAAGGATAGGCACGATTGCCTTGTACATCGGCATAGACCATACCTTCTGAGATATGAATGCGTTGTACTGAGCCATTGCGGGCATAGGTTTTTCCGCGTTGCAAGCGCCCATCCATGCCTAGATTATTCATTGCTTGCACCCATTGACGCCCCCACCATTCGCGCCCAATATCGCCGCGCCGACTCATTGCCTGTATAGGACCTTCAATCGTGAGGGCAGTGGGGGGCATTTCGTAGTCTGCCAGTGTGAAATCATCATAGGAATCATCGGGGTCATCGTAGTGGTCAAAATCATCGTAGTACCAACTCATTCATAAGCCTCCGCAGCATCTGCCCGTAACATGACTAGTTCGCGCAATTCATCGTCGTTCAATTCAGAAATCCAACTCTCGCCTGACCCCACAACGGCGTCTGCGAGTGCCTTTTTATGCTCAATCATCTCGTCGATACGCTCTTCTAGCGTACCTAAACAGATGAATTTGTGTACTTGTACATCTTTCGTCTGCCCAATTCTGAACGCACGGTCTGTCGCTTGGTCTTCTACGGCAGGGTTATACCAACGGTCATAATGAAAGACATGATTCGCCGCTGTGAGGTTCAAGCCTGTACCACCTGCCCGCAGTGACAGTATGAAAATGGATGCGCCCGAACGTGTCTGAAAACGCTGTACGAGTTCATCACGTTTTACCGATGGCGTGCCACCGTGTAGATACAGCACTTCATCACCAAAGGTATGTTTGAGATAGCCTTCTAGCAATGTACCCATCTCGGCATACTGCGTGAAAATTAACGCCCGTTCGTCATTATCACGGATTTCATCGAGCATTTCTGTCAAGCGACCTAACTTACCACTGCGCCCTTTGAGGTTGGCGTCTGTGCCTTCTTTGAAAAAATGCGCCGGATGATTGCATATTTGCTTGAGGCGCGTCAGCATCCGTAAGACATTCCCGCGCCGTGACATATCATCATCGGCTTGCTCGACGGTTGATAAGGCTTCGCGCACTTCGGCTTCATAGAGGGTTGCTTGCTCTGCGGTCAGCGTACAAAAGACTTTATTCTCAAATTTATCGGGTAAATCTTGCATGATGAGATTGTCGGTTTTCAAACGGCGCAAAATAAACGGCGAGGTAATTTGCCGTAGGGTGCGTGCCGCGTCTTCGTCACCGTAGCGTTCTATCGGCGTGCTAAAATTCGACTTAAATGCTTTTTGCGAGCCTAAGTAGCCTGGATTTAGAAAATGCAAAATGGACCATAATTCGGTCAGGCGATTTTCTACGGGTGTGCCTGTGAGCGCCAAGCGAAAATCAGCGTTCATAGCACGCGCCGCTTGTGCCTGTTTTGTGCTGGCATTTTTGATATTCTGCGCCTCGTCTAGCACCATATCCGACCATGCGATTTGTTCGAGTAGTTCTCTATCTCGGCGCATGAGGGCATAGCTGGTGATAACGACATCTACATCTTGAATCGCCTCTTTGAATGCCTCTGGGTCAGCGATACGATGACTACCATGATGGGTCATTGTTGAGAGTTCGGGCGCAAAGCGTCGGATTTCGTGTCGCCAATTGCCGACGACTGAAGTTGGACAGACAAGCAGAGCAGGCATCGCTACGTGCATTTGCTGACGTTCATAGACCCATAACGCGATTGTCTGGAGTGTCTTTCCTAAGCCCATATCATCGGCTAAACATGCCCCCAGCCGCATCTGGCGCATCTGTGTGAGCCAACCGAAACCACGCTCTTGATAGGGGCGTAAATTCGCATACAGTCCGTCGGGTTTTTCTGGTACTTGCGCCCCATCAGGATGCCGTAAACGGTCAAAGACATCTTCTAGCCATCCGGTTACTTCGGCTTGGTCAATATCAATCGGCTGTTCATCATCTTCTAGCATTTGCATACGGAGCGCATCTAGCAAAGTCGCCTGACCATCATTTGCTTGCTCGAAAAATTGTAGGGCGGCGTCTATCTGCTCTGGATTAAGGGCAACCCACTCGCCTTTATAGCGCACCAAGGGTTGCTTGAGTTCTACTAGTGCCTCGAACTCGTCTTTGTCGATTACTTGGTCGCCAAGTGAGAGCGTCCATGTGTAATTGAGCAAGCTGTCTTTGGTCAAAAAGCCACTGGATTCTACAGCATCGGTGAAGCTGGCTTTGGCTTTAATACGACGTTGTTTACGCCACCAATTCGGCACTAAGATACCGAAACCACTCTCTTCTAAGATGGGTGCGGCGTCGGTCAAGAATTGATAGGCTTCTTCGCGGGATAATGCGACACCAACAGGTCGGCTCTGGCGCAGGCTACGTTCTATGGGCGGGAAAAGACGTGATGCCAAACCCAAACCACGCAATAATTTTTCTTGAGGTTTGTCAAAACGGTGGTCGAGGTATTCCAGCACTTGCGAGGACGATGCCCAAACTTGATGTGCTTCTACAAGCAAGCCTGTCTCGTCGGTTGCTTGCAAGAGATAATCTAAAGTCCAAGCGTCTGTCTCGTTTTCTGGTTCAGTGAGGCGTAGCGAAATTCTGAACGCGCCCATTTCGGTGTCACCCAAGGCTTGCCACTGTTCCCATGCCGTGAACAAGGCTTTGAATTGCTCGTAATCACCTTTTAGCACGGGGTCAATGCCAGTCAGCGCCCGTAACCAAGGATGGCGCGGTAATTTTTCTGTGCCGTAACGTTCGCGTACAAAGGCATCGACAGCGTTGGAGACAAAATCGCGCAATAAATCGGCTGGATGCCCGACCATCTCAACTTCTTCAACCATCGCTCGGCATATTGGGGGCATCACTTCGGCGAGTTCAGTAACGAGGGTGTTATCGGGGCGGGCTTGCCAGTGCGCTGTGAATTGGCGTCCGCGTTGGCGTAGGGCAGGGCTGTAGCGTCCTTCCACAAGGCAATTGAAAGCGAGCAGGGTTGCCTGTTGCCAGAAGCGTAAATCAGTCCCTAACTTGAACATATCGCGGACTTCTTCTGGTATTTGCAACAAAAAATCTAACACATCGTCCATAGATAGCGTTACGGCATGCAACTCCCACGCTAATAATTCGGGATTCGTATCTGCGACTTGCACACCATAAGGACGTGCTGTCAGTGATGGTTGAGGTTGTTTGTAAAATCCGGGCAACCAGATGGTCACATCTAAGCCATCAGGGAAGGGGTCGGTTGCATAAGTATCAAGGTATTTGAGCCACGTTCCAGCGTCTAATTGCGTGGGATGCGGTGCGGTTTTGCCCCGTCGTCCTTTGCGATATTGCGCTTCTGCGGTTGTGTCCTCGCCCCAGAGTGCAAAAACAGCGTGTGCTGGAAGCCATGTGCCGTGTAAGATGTGCATATTGAGCCTATTTCACTACTGTAAATAACTGACGTATCTACTCATAATTTTGTTTCTATACGCCCAAACAACACTGCTTCGGTGCAAAAAACAGAGTTGTTCTCATCTTGTCATGATAATGCTTTTTAGCGGTATATACATACTTGAACACATGAGCGTATGCTTAGACGCATGGCAAACAGCGTACAGATGGCATGAAAGCACACAGAAGATTAAGACATTGTTGGCATGGTGTAATCTAACAAATTGAGAGACAATTCGTGTGCCATAAGGTATAATAAAAACTTGCAAAAATACGATAATAGATTAACAGCACGCATACGAAATGAACCATTGCTCAGTCGGTGTGGTGTGCGTGATAGATAGAAGAACGAAGGACATTTAGCGTTATGCAAAACCTAGACGGAAAAATCCTGAAATCTTATGCCATTCAGGAACGCATCGGGGCCGGGGGCTTTGGTGCGGTATATCGTGCGGAGCAAACATCCATTGGGCGTGAAGTAGCGGTGAAGGTCATTTTGCCACAACATGCTAATCAGCCGGATTTTGTGCGTCGCTTCGAGACGGAAGCACAATTGGTTGCCCGTCTTGAACATCCGCACATTGTTCCGTTATACGATTACTGGCGTGACCCCGAAGGCGCGTATCTCATTATGCGCTATTTGAAAGGTGGTTCATTGCGCGATTCGCTGGCGGAAAATGGTGCATGGGACATTGGAAAAGCCACCCAAATGCTGGCACAGATTGCTTCGGCGCTCAAATTCGCGCATTTGAACGATGTCATTCACCGTGATATCAAAACAGACAATATCTTATTGGATGAAGCGGGCAACAATTACCTGACCGATTTCGGTATCGCTAAAGACCTTGAGATTCAAGAGAACCACACAGGGGATGCTATCTTAGGCACACCTGCCTATCTCTCACCAGAGCAAATCAAAGGTGCAGTGGCATCTATCAAGAGTGATATTTATGCGCTTGGGATTCTCGTCTTTGAAACGATTACAGGTGTCAAACCTTTTTTTGATACGACGCCAGCGACAGTGCTATATATGCAATTGAACGATCCATTGCCAAGCGTCAAGGAATATATTCCTGATGCGCCGGATGAGTTGGATGTGGTGTTGAACCGTGCAACATCGAAAGACCCTGATTTGCGTTATGATAATGCCTTGGTCTTTGCACGCGATTTTGCCGATGCCGTGCGCGATATGATGCCCAGTATGCCTGCGGATAGTGTGACACGCGACATCATATCTATCACGATGCAAGAAGAGGAACTTGTTCAAGCGACAAACCCGTACAAGGGCTTACGTGCGTTCCAGACAATAGATGCTGATGATTTTCATGGGCGTGACGAATTGATTGCGCAATTACTCGACCATATTGCGCTAACAGGTCAGCGGAATGATTTTTTGGCAGTGGTGGGTCCGAGTGGGAGCGGTAAATCAAGTGTGGTCAAAGCAGGTGTATTGCCAAAAGTGGCAAATGGTACGCTCGACCAAGAAGTCACTTGGTACACGGCTGAGATGGTACCAGGCACGCACCCGATAGAGGAATTGGAAGCGGCGTTGCTATCGGTGGCGACGAACAGCCAGCCAGATTTATACGATGTGCTACGCAATGATGAGCGCGGGATGGTGCGTGCCGTCAAGCGTATCATTCCCGAAGATGCTGAGCTGGTGTTGTTTATTGACCAATTTGAAGAAGTGTTCACGTTAGTATCTAACGAAGATGAGCGTGTGCATTTCTTGCAGACCATCTTGAATGCGGTTGAAGACGAGCGTAGTCGCATCAAAATTGTGATTACATTGCGTGCGGATTTCTATGACCGCCCATTGCTATATGGCGATTTTGGCAAGCTCATACGTGAGCACACTGAGTTGGTTTTGCCATTGGATGAAACCGAACTTGAAGAAGCGATTGTTGCACCTGCCCGTCAGGCACGGATTACCTTAGAGCGTGGCTTAGTGGATGCGATTATCACAGATGTGTATCAGCAACCGGGCGCATTACCCCTTTTGCAATATGCACTGACAGAATTATTTGAGCGTCGGTCTGGTCGCTTGATGACACTGGATGCTTATAAAGAAATAGGCGGTACGACAGGAGCGTTGGCACGTCGCGCAGAAGAACTGTACCAGAGTTTTACGGATGCGGAAAAAGATGCGACCCGCCAAATGTTCTTACGCTTAGTGGCATTGGGTGAAGGTACAGAAGATACCCGTCGGCGTGTGTTCCAGTCGCAATTATTGTCGCTCAAGCAAAATGCAAAAGCGATGCCGAAAGTCATTGAGCAATTTGGTAAATTCCGTTTGCTCACGTTTGACAATGACCCGCAAACCCGTAGCTCAACGGTTGAGGTCGCTCATGAGGCATTGATTCGCCAGTGGGATAGGGTAGGCGAATGGCTGGACGAGAACCGCGAGGCATTGCGCTTGCATCGTCGCTTGAGTTCGGCGTCTGATGAATGGAATCAGGCACGGCGCGACCCAAGTTTCTTGGCACGAGGCATGCGTTTACAGCAGTTCGAGACACTTGAATCAGATGATTCGCTGATTGTGCTGAATGAGACAGAAACGCTATTTGTATCAATGAGTGTGGAAGCCCGCGAAGAACGCGCTCACGAAGAAGCCGAACGTATTCAACGCGAAGAAGCATTGGAAGAACGCGCCCGTCGTCGCTTACAGTTATTTGCATCGGTGATGGCTGTTGCGGCAATCATTGCGATTGGAGCGGCACTCTTTGCTGTCAGTTCGCAAATGCAAGCGCAACGACAAGCTCATATTGCGCAAGAAAATGCTGCGACAGCAACGGTTGCACAGGGCGATGCTATTGTTGCCCGTGATGAGGCGGCAACCTCGGCAGCCATTGCACAGAGCAACGAGGCAGAATCGCGTGCGCTGGCGTTATCTGCGAATGCGCGTAATGCTGATAACTCCGGCGACCCGCAATTAGCACTCGCGCTGGCACTCCAAGCTGAAAATGTCATCCGTGAGGCAGGCAACCTCGATAATATCCCAGCCGAAATTGTGCGTACCCTGTCGGATATTGCTTATGCACCGGGACCGAGCGCCCGTTACAACTCGCATGATGGCTCAGTGACGAGTGTTGCGTTTAGCTCTGATAGCCGTTTCTTAGCGTCTGCCTCTGTGGATGGGACTATCATCGTCACAGATACGCAGACCGATGATACAACGATGTCTGTCAGCATAGCTGATGGCTGGTTTTACGATGTGGCAATGCACCCAGGCAATACAAGTGTTGCGGGGGCGGCATCGGATGGCAATGTTTATATATGGGCGTATCCATCTGGGGAATTGTTGTTCACGCTAGAAGATAACGACGAAGTTCATACTGTTGATTATAGCCCTGATGGGCGCTTATTGGCATCCGGTGGTAATACACACGATTTGATTATTTGGAACGTGGCAACTGGTGAGATGATACGCACGCTTGAGGGGCATACGGGCGTTATCTTGAATGTGGTGTTCAGCGCAGATGGTAGTCGTATTGTTTCCTCATCAGGTGACCGTACATTAAGTGGGCAAGACCCTGTTGAAGAGCAAGACCGTACTGTGCGCGTTTGGGATGTTGAATCTGGCGAAGAGTTGGTGCGTATTACGCCAAATAGTGGCTTTGTACGGGCGCTTGATTTTAGTCCAACAGGCGATACGGTTGCGTATGGTGTGTGGGATAATACGAACTCGGGAACAGTGCGTGTGCATGATGCTGAAACTGGCGAGGAACGTATCCGCTTCAATGCGCATACAACGTCTATTAGTACGATTGCTTATAGTGTAGATGGCACGCAAATTGCGTCTATTGGGTGGGATCGTACTTTACGTTTTTGGGATTTGGTGCAAGAAATAGAAGTCGATTCATTTGTTGGCTTTGCTGACCGCGTATTAGCAATTGACTATAGTGCAAATGGTGAATCCTTAGCCATTGGTGTCGGTAATGTCGGAGATAATATCTACACGGGCGATGACCGCGCTAATGATACCAGCGTATGGATTTGGGATGTGAATAACCGTCAGCAGGTGGACAATTTCACCGGACATAATGATTGGGCTTGGACAGTTGATGTTAGTCCAGATAGCACGCTTGCGGCGAGTGGCGGGGGACCATTGCGCTTGCCGGATACAGAAGCTGATGATTTCGACCCCGATGCTTTCCGCGATGCAACAACAGTCTATGTATGGGATACCGAGACACTAGAAATTGTTAGTCGCTTACAGGCTCATACCAATACGGTAGACTCTGTGCGTTTTCATCCGGCTGGGGATAATCGCGTGCTGACGAGTGCTTGGGATAGTCAGATTATTTTGTGGGATGCCCTATCAGCCGAGCAACTCATGACCTATGAGGGACATACAGGACGTGTCTATATGGTACGGTTTGTGGGTGATGGTAGCCAATTTGTGTCGGTTGGTACAAATGGCGAGGCGTTTTTGTGGGATACTGAAACAGGCGAACAAGTACGTACTTTCGCACATGAAGATTTCTCTGTGAACGCGGTTGATGTCAATGAGGATGGCAGTCTGATAGCGACCACGACGAGCAGTGGTGACAATAAAGTATATCTGTGGGAACGCGCAACAGGTGAGCAGGTACGCACGTTTGAGGGGCATGCTGCCTCAGTGAATGAAGTGCGTTTTCATCCATCGGGCGACTTTTTAGTATCGAGTGCGTGGGATTCTAGTTTGCGCGTCTGGGACATCAACACAGGTACAGAAGTGCGCGATTTCAGTGGGCATAACGGACATACCTTCGGTATCGACTTCACAGAAGACGGCGCAATCATGCTGACGACATCGCAAGATACCACGGTGCGTATGTGGGATTGGGCAACAGGCGAGGAACTCCAACGCTTCGACTTGCACACAGATTGGATCCAGGAAGTTGTTTTCTTTGCAGATGACCAACTGGCTATCAGCGCCGGGCAAGATGAAACGTTGCGTATCTGGCGCATCAACCGCACAGCCGAAAGTTTGGAAGCCTTCGCGCTCGAAAATCGCTATATTCGTAGCTTCACCTGTAGCGAACTGGATGTGTATCGCCTAGATGCGGGTGAGTGTGCGCAAGATTAAGCCTGTTTTTGATAGACAGAACATCCACACGTCCAAGAAAACTTTCTTGGGCGTTTTTTTATCGTCTTGGACTGTGTGACATGGTTTAGGGAAAAAAGATAAAGAGAACACGCGGTTCAGGGTTTCCAGACGGTTGCGCTAAAACACAGCATGGGGGTACATGCTATTCGTTTGACTAGAGTTGTCAAACTGGGGATAGTTAGGTTTGCGCATTCTCTTTATGAACAAATTTGGATGTAGAATATTTATCATCTACGTTTTAAATAATACGATTATCTTTTTAATTAGTCACCCCCCAAAAAGTGGGGGGCAAAATGAGGCTGTTATGAGAAGGCATTACAGTAATTTGGCTAATTTGTAGAGGGATTCGCGTTGTTGTTCGAGGACGGTATCGGTGGGGATACGGAGAATATCTGCGACTTCGGGGCAGGTGTAGCCTTCGATGAGGCGCAATATGATAATGCCTTGTTCGATGTAACTAAGTTCGTTGAGGGCTTTGCGGACACGTTCATGATCGGCATGCTCGCTATCGTCGGCTGATAGTTCAAAATCTTCATTGCTTGCTTGGTTGGTTTGCATCTGACGCCATCCACGTTGTAACACATAATCAGCGACAGAATCTGCTGCAACCTTGTATAAATACGCCTCAAACGACCCATCTGTATAGTTGAATGTCGGTAAGCCCCGCACCATCTGCTCGAAAATCTGCGTTGTCACATCTAAGGCATCCACACTGAGAATACGATAGGTAACGTAACGATAGATTTGTGCTTCGTAGCGTTCAAATAATTGCATTACAGCACGTTCGTCGCCTCGTTGTGCGCGGAGGGCAAGGCGCTGGGTGTCTTCATTTTGGGTATTACTTTCCATGTTTTGTTGTGTCCTCTGCTAACGCTAAACTATGTGTCTATTATACCGCATTGAGCTTTGCAAGATGACCGTCTACTGAATAATTCTATAGGGCAATCGCGCCAAACTGAAATACAGTTTAAAAACACTTTTAACCACAGAGTCACAGAGGACACAGAGAAAATATTTGTGCAAGGATGCTTATTCCACAGGAAATTTATCATCTGATAAACAAAACTCGCGCAAAAAATAGGCGTTTTTGCTCTTTTTCTTCGTGTTCTTCGCGTCTTCGTGGTGAAAATTTTTTAATGCGATTGCCCTAATAATTTGACAGTTGGTAAGGCATGGTTTGTGATGGCGTGTTATCGTATAAGAATCATTCTTTGATTCAAGAAACGAGGCAGATATGCAAACCTATTCGCATCTTATCATCACGGCGGCGCTAGATGTCGCTAACAAAGACAAAATAGAATCTTCGCAAGGCGTAAAAGTCGATACATGGGCGTTGCTATTAGGCTCGTTTATGCCGGATATACCCCTAGTGATTTTGACGCTTATTTTCTTCATTCAGAACGGGATATTCTCTGGTGGCGCACAGGACATGAGCGAGATATTTGGTCCTGCGTATGATAATTTGTATTTCAATGACCCCGTATGGATTACAGGACATTCATTGTTTCATGCACCCCCCATGATTTTGCTGTATTTGACGATTGGTTACTGGTTTGGCTTTCGAGGTGGAAAAGCATGGGCGCGAGCGTTGTTTTGGTTTGCGGTTGGCTGTGGCTTACACAGTGCGCTCGATATAGTGACGCATCATAACGATGGTCCGTTGTTGCTGTTTCCGTTCAATTGGACATGGCGCTTTAGCAGTCCAGTGAGCTATTGGGATCCCAATCATTATGGACAAATTTTCGCACCACTTGAACATCTGCTGGATTTAGGGCTTATCGGCTGGCTCATTTGGCGACGCTTTAAAAATAAGAAAAATGCAAAAACATCACATGAAGGATAGAGAATCATGCTGATTGAAAATATGAATTGGATGCAAGTTGAACAGTATTTGGAGCGTGATGATAAGTGCGTGATTCCGCTCGGTAGCACGGAACAACATGCTTATCTGAGCCTGTGTGTGGATAAAATTTTGGCGGCGAAAGTTGCAGAAGATGCCGCAGAGCCGCTTGGTGTGCCTGTATATCCGGTTGTGCCGTTTGGTTTGGCGCATCAATGGACAGCGTATCCTGGTACAGTGACAGTGCGCGTCGAAACGTATATGGCGCTCTTGCGCGATGTGCTGGATAGCATCAACAGGACAGGTTTTCGGCGCATCGTGATTGTCAATGGGCATGGGGGCAATACGCCTGCTAAAGCGATGGTCAGTGAGTGGATGATGGATAATCCAGCCTGTCAAGTCAAATGGCATGATTGGTGGAATGCCCCGCAAACATGGGCGAAAGCACAAGCCATTGACCCGCAAGCCTCACATGCGTCTTGGCTAGAGAACTTCCCTTGGACGCGCACGGCGGATGCAGCAATGCCGGAAACAGATAAAGAGATGGCGGATATAGCCAAGATGGCAGTGCTATCGCCACCAGCAATTCGTGAGTATCTCGGTGATGGCAATATGGGTGGCGCGTATCAAAAATCAGACGCCGATATGCAAGCCTTGTGGGATGTTGCGATAGCAGAAACCCGTGCGCTCATTGAAACAGGATGGGCATGATGCACATCACATTTGAAGGCAAGGTTGTCATCGCTACAGGGGCGGCGCATGGTTTCGGACGGGCAATTGCGCTGGCTTTTGCTGAACAGGGTGCGATTGTTTACGGATGTGATATTTTAGCGGATGAATTGGCAGAAACACAGTCGCTATGTGAAGCAGTCGGCGGGATATGTCATGTGGCGACTGTCGATGTGCGTGACCGTGATGCTGTGTTTGCTTTTGTCGATAGTATCGTAGAAAAGCATGCCCAAGTAGACATCCTTGTGAATAACGCGGGAGGTGTTCTGGGGCAGGTGGGGCGTCCACTGGAAACGATTAGCCAAGATGACTGGGATGATATTTATGCCGTCAATACGCGGGCAACATTTTTCTTTGCACAAGCGGTTGCACCTAGCATGAAAGCCCAAAATTGGGGACGTATCATCAATATTAGTAGTGGGGCAGGGCTAGGGGTGAGCTTGACAGGTATTCAAGCCTATGCCAGCGCGAAAGCCGCCCAAATCGGGTTGACACGTCAGCTAGGGCATGAATTAGGTGCATGGAATATCACGGTCAATAATATCGCGCCTGGTTTTGTGCGCAGTAACCCAACGACAGAGAAGCAATGGCAGGGCTACGGCGAAGATGGTCAGGCATCGTTGCTTGACGCGATTGCGCTCAAACAGTTGGGGTCGCCAGAAGATATTGCACATGGGGTATTGTTTTTCGCCTCCGATTATGCTGGTTGGATAACAGGGCAGGTATTGTCGATAGATGGTGGGAAGTAAGGTAGTCAGGCAAGTTCGGCGTTTCGTGTACTGAGTGCTAAGGCGCGTGTTCAAACAGCAAAAGTATTTCGCTTACAAGCTCTACGCTTCCCTGACGAAATCGTGTCATTGCTTGACGCACACTCCGCTTTTTTGTGATAATGTTGATTAAGGGGAATTAGCTAGTTTTTGATGTAAGTAAGGATACGATGTAATGACTGATAAAGCACCTGATCCAAATAATGAAAATGATGACGACCTGAATATCGGGGATACCCTTGAAACACAGCACGTCTCGACAGCCTATGATTACGAAGAAGACACGCTTTTTCCTAATGAATTAGAAACCCGTCCGGCGTTGCAAGCAGCCCGGCGCACGATACATATCTATGTCCCACAAGTAACAGACCCGCTCCGCTTTTTTAACCCTGAGCGTATCGTGATGGGACGCGGTGGACCAGATTTGCAATTGGATGTGGATTTGAGCGCGAATTATGGCTGGATGTTGGGTGTATCACGCGAGCATGCCGAAATTGTCTATGAAGATGATCAATATTATGTCGCGGACTTGAATAGTACCAATGGTACGTGGCTCAATAGCACACGGCTGGTTGCTGGTGAACGTTATCCACTTGAATCATCCGACCAAATTCGCATGGGGCATTTTTTGATGATTGTGCAGTACGATTAATTTTTCGATTGTTCAATCCACAACACGCTAAACACGACCCCCTGACGATTGGCTGGGGGTTTTTAATTTTTTGAGAGGTAGCTTATGGTAGTGGTCATACGTGATGCGACACAAACTGATATACCCGCGTTGGATACGTTATTTGGTCAGATAGAGGTCTTTCATCGCGTGCGTGAAGGCGATTTTTTTGTTGAACCAACGCCGGAAGCTCGTTTTGCATTGGTTGCACAATGGGTTGAGGCAGATGATAGAAAGGTATTGGTCGCTGATGATGACGAAGCAGGCGTGGTCGGGATGTTACATGGTTTCGTGCGCCATATTGGCGGCGTGTCTGTTGTGCGCGAGCGTGATGTGATGGTGATTGATACGATTGTTGTAGATGAAAATCATGGGCGCAGAGGCATTGGCTCGCAACTCATGACTGCGGCGCATGAATGGGGCAAGACGCAGAATATCCATGAATTTCAATTAGGTGTTTGGGCATTCAATGCAGGTGCAATCGCGCTTTACGAAAAGCTTGGCTACCGCACCTATCAATATCGCATGGTGCTGAATACAGATGCCGACACATAAGCTGTACTTGCTGTTTCGAGAAATGGAATCATCATGCGCACACGCATTTTACGCTGGCTAGACGAACGACTATCTGCACCGCAACGACAATTTGAATGGCTTGGGCGCGAAGACTATGCTCATCACCCATCTATAAGCGTGCATAGCTTCGGACAAGCCGAGACAATTGTGCATCCTACGCCTCAGTTTAAGGGCGAATTGCTAGATGCATACGCTAATCATCCACAACAGCGAACTTTTCCTGCGCCCTTTGTGTTGGCAATCAAAAATGGGCAGATTTGGGGGCATCATGCGCTGGTGACAACGGCTGATAAGCGTGTCATTCTAGATAGTTTGCATAATCATCTGCCGTATATGGATTGGGTATCGAGCGGGCGTGTACATTATCCAAAAACGGTTGGTGGAGCATGGCGACAAATTACGCACACAGCACAGTATAATAGCGTATTTGTGCTGGCGAACTTGTTTGGGAATGCGTATTATCACTGGGTTTTAGAGAGCTTACCGCGCTTGTGGTTGTATCAGCAATTGGGCGAAAGTATCCCATTGTTAGTCAGCCAGCCATTGCCGAATTTTGCACAGGTAATGTTAGATGCGCTGGGTATTGATAATGTACAAATGTGGGATGCGACACGCGGGGTAGCCAACACGCTCTACATGCCGATGTCGCTCTATGGCACAGGGATTCCTGCACCATGTATTTTGAAGCAGATGCGCCAACAAATCATGGAGGCATTTGCACCATTACCAACCGTGAACAAGCCACGTGTCTACATTTCCCGCGCTCATGCCCGTAAGCGCCGTGTGGTCAATGAAGCAGATTTAGAGCCTTTGCTGAATGATTATGGCTTTGAGATGGTGCATCTGGAAACTTTGTCTATCCCTGAGCAAATTGCTTTGTTCGCGCAAGCTGAGGTCGTTATTGGAGCGCATGGTGCAGGCTTTGCGAACCTCATTTATAGCGATATTGTGACTGTGCTTGAATTTTTTGAGCCTAGCTATATCAACACCTGCTTTTATCGCCTAGCAAATGGCATGGGCTTTCCGTATGGTTATTTGCTTGCCGCATCCGATGGTGTGCAAATGCGCGTTGATGTTGATGCGTTGCGTGCGATGTTGGTGCAGATGGAAATACGCTAAAGCCTAGATGCTCAATTTGTGTAGGGGTGTTTTTGTGTCTGCGCCTGTGCGGGACGACATGCAGGTCGTCCCCGATAATCGCTTGTTACACAGCGGAGAAATTATTGGTGGACTGATGCGCCTTCACTAGGCTTTGTAACATAGATTGTCGCTTTCTGTGGTGTTTGTTGAGCGTATTTTTCGCTGACTTGTGCTGTGAAATCGTCAACTTGGGTGTTATCAACGAGGGCAACCGCACAGCCCCCGAAGCCAGCCCCCGTCATGCGTGCACCGAAACATGCTGGATGCGCTTGTGCAATCGCTACGATGGTATCGAGCGCATCATTCGTCACCTCAAAATCATCGCGTAAGCTGGCATGGCTGGCATTGAATAATGTCCCAAGTGTCGTTGCGTCGTTAGCAAGCATGGCGTTTTTCGCTTGTAAAACACGGTCATTTTCTGTGATGACGTGTTTAGCGCGTTTGCGTGTTAGGGCGTCTAAACCTGCTTTTCCGGCTTCAAATTCATCAATGCTGACATCACGTAGGGCAGGGACACCAAAATAGTTAGCTGCCGCTTCGCATTGTTGACGTCGCTCATTATAAGCGGAGGTCACAAGTTGGCGACGGGTGTTGGTATCCAGCACAATCACTGCCGCGTTATCTGGCACGGGTAATGCTTCGGTATCTAGTGAGCGACAGTCAATTAAGAGCGCACTGCCTTCTTTGCCGGAGGCGCTAATCATCTGATCCATGATACCTGTTTTCACCCCCAACCACTCATTTTCAGCTTTTTGTGCTAGAAGTGCCATCTGCGACGCATCCCACTCTTGTTGTAGATTGCTGGCAACCATGAAAGCATAGGCGATAGCAAGCTCTAGTGCCGCAGACGAGGATAAGCCTGCACCAATCGGGACATTACCAGCCATCACGGCGTTGAATCCTTGAATAGCATACCCTTGTTGTTGTAAGACCCAAGCAATGCCTTTGACATACTCGGTTGCTGACTCTTCACCCTTCGCATAGTCATCGAGCGAGAGTCGTATCTCGTCTTCAAGGTCAAGCGAAATAATTCGTACTGACGGGGTATGTGTGGGTACAAAAGCAATCCATACTTCGCGGTCAATTGCCATGGGTAGCACAAAGCCATCGTTATAGTCTGTGTGTTCCCCAATTAGATTGACTCGTCCAGGTGCGCTGACAAGTTCAAACGGGGTGTCGCCAAATGTCTCTTTGAATGTTTGTGTTACTCTTTCACGAAGGGTCGTCATGCTATCTGTCGCTTTCTGTGCTGTGTGTAGAACTTAATTTTAACAGCCTACGAAGCATTGTGAATACTCGGACGTGACTTAATGATTTGTGCGTTAAACTAGACATATATGGCTAACATATTGAGGGATGTGATATGACAATTAAACGTGCTTTTTTCGCAGTAGTAATCGCGTGTTTTTTACTCTTTTTTGCGCTCATGTTTATTGGTGAAGCAAATGTTCTGTTCGCCCTTCTGATAGGTGGCTTTGGTGGGATAACAGCCGGATTTGGGTTTGGGGCTGTGTTATTCACGTATCGCTATTTCACATGGAAGCAAAATTACCGAGTAGGCGACGATGTAAGCCATTGGGATAGCCCAATTACTGACGAGTACATGGGTTTAGAGGATGGCATCCTTGCGTTAGGCTTTTCTCCACTAGGCAATATCGGGCGTGCAGATAATCCAGACCAGCAAGCGGACGGACGGTTATTTGTTGATAATCAGACAACTACTTTGTTCCATTTCGCTCGTGGTGGAATGGGACGGTTTGAGACGATTTTTACTTCTGGTAAAGTTACACGCCTTTTTCTAAATGTCAAAAATGAGATTGTTCAGGGGCGTACGCTACAAGAACGCTTGCAGGATGGGTATCGGCAACATCGGCGTGAGGTTAATGAGATGGTGAAGGTGCGCGTAAAATCTTTAGCAGAGCAATCAATTGACAGTTTAGAAACATGGTTCGCGTGGCGCAATGAGTATGGATTTCGTGATGCACAATACTCTCTTGGCGCTACGGCAATTGGGTTAACAGCCGTCTTTGGGTTGATGGCATTTAATTTAGGTGAATCAATTGCGAGGGGAATGGACATACTTGCGCCTCAGTGGTTGGTGTGGAGCGTTAACACCATTGGTATCCTCTTATTTATTATTGCATTGATGTTCGCACACCGTAACAGATCTTCAATATTGAACCCGGCTTTACCTTTTGATACCGAAAAAAGAAGGAACGTGATTAGGTAACCGAAAGTATACTCATAAAATACTTTTTCTATTCTATATATTTCCAACACATTTCTCAGTGTGTATCAACCTTTGTAATACATGATGTAATTGTAAGACAAACAAATCACACAAACACACAAAGGAGATACACGACATGAATAACGGATTTTGGAATCAGGTTAAAGGTAACTGGAAGCAATTTACTGGTTCAGTTCAAGAACAATGGGGCGAACTGACGGGTGACGAAGTTGACGAAATGAATGGTGAGCGCGAACAACTGGTCGGCAAGATTCAAGAACGTTATGGCATTGCTCAAGAAGAAGCTGAGAGCCAAGTTGAAGAGTGGGCAGCGAACATGAAAGACAAAATCAACGACTAAAAAGTGACAAGCTGATATTACAATCCCCTATGTTTTCGAGTATAGGGGATTTTTGTTGTTTATTGCTGGTTGGCTGGGAGGGGATTCGCCTCTTCGAGATACTTTAGCAGGGGATACAAACCACTTTTCATGATTTTACGCAGTTCAGCATGTACGTCTCTATCACGCGGGTTATCGTCCATGACGCGCACAGATAATCGCCCGATGATGTTACTCAGTAATTGTGCTTGTCGCGTGTGATTGGCATGGTCACGCGGGTTGCTGAAATCAACATGATTCACGGCAAGGCACAGTGAACTATAAAGTGTATCGACAACAGCAATATCGAATGACCATGCACCTTTGAACTTGCGCGTATGGTCAGGGTCGTCGAAGTGTGTGGTTTCTTCGGTGGCGAGTGCCGTGAAATAATCACGCCCGAATGATACGAGAAACCATTCTTTTGCCAATTGGTCGGTTTCTTTCAGCGGGACATAAGTGATATTTTCGATAGCAGGTAATTCTTCGTCTGGCACACCAAAAACGTAAATTTGCTTCGCCTGCTCTGCAAGTTTCCGATAGCGTTTCATCTGTGGTTTAAACTTACTGAACCTCTGAAATGCGGAGAAAATCACCGTTTCTGCGCCATCAATCAGCGTGGAATTTTCTATTTGGTTGCTGATAATGGTCATCGTGCGACGTCCGTTTACAATCGACACATCGCGCAAGCTATGGCGTGCCATCTTATAAACACTGAACTTTGGGTCAATTTGAAAGGTTTGCATGGTATCCATTACATACAGTTTTAGCGAATTAATTTAAGCGTAATTGATTAACCTGAGTGTTACGTAAAACAGAATTAAGATTACGACAAGAGAACGGTTATTTTGCGTTACCAAGAGCGGATTGGACTGCTGGCAAGTCGCTTGCTTGATGATAAAATGCAGGGTGTGTGGGCGATAAGTAGTATTAAACGCGCAAAAGAAGATAAATATTGAGGTTCAATTAGGGGTCTGAAGTGAACAAATCACAGAGCGCATCAATATTGGTTGTCGATGATAATGAAATGAATGTGGACTTGCTGGAAGATATTCTTGAGCAAGCGAATTATGTTGTTTATACGGCTCTGAATGGTAAAACAGCCATCGAAAGCATGCAAGCAACGCAGCCGGATATTGTCTTGCTGGATATATCTATGCCAGTCATGAATGGTTTTGAAGTATCTGAATGGATGAACACCCAAGATACGCTCAAGGATGTACCTGTCATTTTCATAAGTGCGCTTGATGATACTAATAACATTGTAAAAGGTTTTGATGTTGGGGGCGTGGACTACATCAACAAGCCCTTTAAATCGCGGGAAGTGCTGGCGCGAGTTCATACACACGTCACGATAGCACGCCAGCGTAAAGAGATAGAGGCATTGCGTCAGCGTGAACGGCAACAATTCGAGCGTATGGATACATTACGTTCTCAATTTATTAGCTCCGCAACACACGATTTGAAAAATCCGCTATTTGTCATCTCTGGCTATACCGATATGTTAGAAATGAACCCTGACATCACGGGTAACAAGCGCGTAAAAGGCTTCATCGAGGCGATTCAGCGTGGTGTCGAGAAGATGACTGATTTAGTTCACGATATGCTCGATTTACTCCAACTCGAAACGGAAGTGACGCTCGATACCAAGCGTGAAGATTTGAACACTTTTTTGCGCTATGTCATTCGGGATATGAAATTACGTGCGAGTGAGAAAGACATCACCCTGACATTACACCCAGCCGATGAAGACATCGCCGTGTTGATGGACACCAAACGTATGATGCGCGTGTTCGAGAATTTGCTGTCGAATGCGATTAAGTACACGCAAGATGGTGGCACAGTCGATATACATGTGCTTGAGGCAGGCGATACGGTTGCAATTGATGTTGTCGATACTGGCTTGGGCATCCCTACCGATATGGTGGAAAATCTGTTTCAACCGTTCCAGCGTGTGAACAGCGAAGAACACATGGCACAAGAAGGCACAGGCTTAGGCTTGTCGATTGTGAAGACGCTGGTTGAACAGCATGGTGGCACAGTCGAAGTCAGTAGTGTGTTGGGGGAGGGCAGTCGCTTTAGAGTGACCTTGCCTGTGCATGAGGAAAAAGACACACAGTAGCAATCTGCCCCTGTTTTTTAGCTATTTTGTGGTGGCTCGTAAGGCTCCATACCGTGCGTGACCATCGGTAAGCGCGGGTCTTTGCCTGTCCATGTTTGCGGAATCCATGCGAGGCGCGGGTCAACGGAATGGGCGAGTGATTGTGCAGACCCCGCCGTGACATTCAGCGTGTAGGTGGTGAAGCCATGCGCGGATGCCATGCTGTGATAGCCACGCGGGACAATCACGACATCGTTGTGCTTCGCTGTAATGGTTTCGTCAATCGGATTGGCATCGCCTTCGTCGGTATATAGGCGCTGAACAGCAAAGCCATTCGGTTTATCGAGTTTATAGAAAAAGACCTCTTCGAGTGTGCCTTCTGTCAGATTACCATTTGCCTCTGTGTGGGTATCGTGTTTGTGTGGTGGATAGTGCGCCCAATTGCCACCTGGTGTATAAATTTCGCGGGCTGTCAGGCGATGACAATCAAAGCCGGGTTCGATAATCGTATTGACTTGAAAGGTCGCTGACCCGCCCCCATGCACTTGCACTTTGCTATCTTTGGGCGTGATGAGCTTGAGCGCGTGGTCTTGGTCGGTGCTTGCCCAAAAGGATGCCATCGCAAAATCATCTGTGAGGGCTTCGATTTCAAACTCGGTGTTGCGAGGCATATAAATGGCGTAGGGCATGCCAGTGAACACATCGGGACGACGCCCAATATCGAGAAAATCCCCGCGATTGGTGCGAATATCGCAGACACCACCCAGCACGACAGCCAAGTATTCGTAATCATCAATGGTGATGCCGAAGGTTTTTTCTGCTTCCAGCCGGAGCGCGACCATGTTCAGGTAATTCCAGCCTGCCTGTGATGACGAGACGCGGGCGAACACGCTGGCTGAGGGGTCATCTGTGGCGGGAAAGTGATAGGTTTGTGAATCGGTCATCAACGAGCCTCCGGTGCGGTGTTTGCTATCTAATCGTATGTGTCAGTGTAGCATTCATGGCGATTGTGCGGTAGCGGGTAAATGGACTATCTTATACACCTATCACGCTTGTACTTACCCGTTATAGCAAATTGCAGGTCTTGTACTTTCACCGATGAGCCATTGAAAACTAGCTAGTCCGCTAACTTGATTCATTTCACTACCATTCCAAACGGAGAATCCATCAATACGATTGCAGAGAGCAAGATGACCATTTGCGCCCCAAATCGGTACACTCCTTCCATTGGCAGATGCTAGTATTTCGCTGTTATCTGGAGCATAGGCACGCATGTAAGCATAGCGTAATCCATCGCCAAAAATGACCATCGTAATGTCATTTTCGTTGGTCGTCACTGTCATGATACCCATGCCTTCTCTGAATCTTTGGTAGAGTAGTTGAGGGTTGCCATTGTTCCAGAGGTAATATTTGTATTCGAGGTCATCTTCGGTAAGCCCTCTGACGACAAGGCGGTCAAGATGATCCCAATAGGCATTTGAACCAACAGAAGCAAAATCAGCACCTATGTCGATGTAAGAATCTGGATCTGGCTGACCATTTGATAATGTGGTTTCGCCATCCCATACATAGACGGCATTATTGTATTGCTCATCACGAGCAATCAGAATGAGTTCATTATGCCTGTTCCATCCATGAGCAGTAAACTGAGGGAAATAGCTAGGGTTTGGGACTGACTGCAGTGTAGTGCCATCCCATATATAAACAGCACTCACACCGGGAACATTTGGATAGGTTGGATAGGTTGGCATAACTTCCCATACTGTGAGTGCGAAGCGGTCATCGTCAGCCCAGAGAAGCTGGACATCTTCAACGTCCGTAAAAGTATTATAAGTTGCAATTGTACGGATTCCACGATTATCCCATGCTTTAATGTGAGTTAATGCTCCCTCAGATGTAATATAGTAGAGCGTGTCATTGCGCCACTCAACATTATACGCGTTTGAATCAACCTGAAAAATGTTATCACCATCGTATACAAGTAGTTGATTTACACTTTCGTCTATATCTTCTTTTGCTGTGAAAGCAAAATAGTGCCAGTTATCATTCCAACCGATAGGTCGTTCAGCAGTGTCGGGTGTGTTGGTAATATCAGTGAGGGTAGGTGATTCATCGAAGATATTGAATAAGAAAATATCTTGGACACGTCCTGCCCAGCGTAAACTACCACGCTGACCGACGAGGACATCACCTGATGGTGTGCCATAGTAACCACCAACGCCAGTCGGTGCTTGTGCGAATAGCTCTCGATGTGTTTGCTCAACAGGGTCATACATCATGAGAGGGGCGTTGTCATCAGGTACGCTGACTATGTCTTGATACAACAAGTAATCCGGCTGATAGGCTGTCTCTTCTTCTTGCCTATCGGATTGCAAAGCGTAGAACAGTGCGCCACTGAGAAATGAAATTACGAGTAAGACGAATACGATACGTCTGCGTTGGTTGGGTTTTGCTTTACGTTTTTGTTTGGTCATATTTTTTCGCTTTGTAGGCTACCAGTAAATAGTGTTCAACGTTACCTATGTGTACGCAGAGATTGTGTCAGATGTTGTAATGAAACAGAAAAGATATGCTTATCATAGCAGTCAATACTATTAGATAAGCATTTATATGATTGAGCGTAGGCAAAAAATAGAGAAGACGTTGAGCCACACCCAAGTGAATATGGCTCGATTGCAGTATCAGTCACCCATCGCAGGGACACGGTTATCGTCTTGAGGGGTAGGGGTGTTTTGCGGGGTGCGCGAGAAAGTCAGTGTGCCGTCGTTGATGTCCGCATGACGGAATGCTCTCACATCGAGCAAGTAATTCTGGTAGACCTTCCACGGACGCTCTGTGCCTTGCACGGGCAATTCGTCTAGCGCACGTTGCACATAGCCAGAGGTGAAATCAAGAATCGCATCGCCCTGTGCATTTTCGACGTCCAACTCTGCGACGACTTTATCTAGGTCATGGTCGGTCATGTGGTTGAGTATCCGACATACGTATTCGCAAATGAGTTCGGCTTTCAGTGTCCATGAGGCATTGGTGTAGCCGAACGCGGATGCCAAATTGGGGATGTTGCTGTAGAGTGCGCCTTTGTAGCTCATGGTATCGCCAATGCGGATTTTTTCACCATCGACGGTTACTTGTACGCCATCCATAATTTTGACGATTAAGCCTGTCGCCGTAACGACAATATCTGCGTCCAAATGTGTGCCGGATTGTAGTTGGATGCCATTTTCAGTGAAATGTGCGATGTGGTCAGTCACGATGTCAGCACGTTTTTCGCTGATGGCAGTGAATAGATCGCTATCCGGCACGAGACACAGCCGTTGATCCCACGGGTTATACGTAGGCGTGAGATGTTTATCGACATCGAAATCGTCCGGTAATTCTTCGCGTGCCATGTCGATGATGCTATTTTTGACGGTATCCGGCGACCAGCGTGCCAGATAAAAATTGAACATGCTGAACAGAATTGCTTTCCAGCGTGTAATGCGATACGCGAGTTTCTTCGGCAGGGCTTTCTTGAGTGCTTGATTGACGGGGTCTTCCGCAGGCATAGATACAATATAAGTCGGGGAACGCTGGAGCATCGTAACGTGCTGGGCTTTTTCTGCCATCGCAGGTACGAGCGTTACAGCGGTTGCGCCACTGCCGATTACAACGACTTTTTTACCTTCATAATCAAGTGATTCATCCCATTTTTGTGGGTGAATCACCTGTCCTTGAAAGTTTTCAATGCCTTCAAATTCGGGGGTGTAGCCCTCGCTATAGCGATAGTAACCCGTACACATCATCAGAAAATTGCAGGTCATCTGGAACGTATCATCGCCATGTTGCACATCGACTGTCCAGCGACCCTCATCTGTTGACCAACTTGCCCCCACCACGCGATGATTGAAGCGGATTTTTTTCGTCAGGTGGAATTTATCGGCAGTGTCACGGATATAGTTCAAGATGGATTCACCGTCGGCAATGGCTTTATCACTGTGCCAAGGATTGAACGTGTAGCCGAGCGTGTACATATCTGAATCAGAGCGCACACCAGGATAACGAAATAAGTCCCATGTGCCACCAATTGCCTCGCGCCCTTCGAGAATGGTGAAGGTGCGTGTGGGCGATTGTGTTTTCAAGTAGTAGCCAGCCGCGATGCCGGAAAGTCCCGCGCCAACGACAATCACGTCTAAATGCTCTCGCGTCATAGTAACCCTCTGTGCCTAAATTTAAGTTTATAGACACAGTGTATCATTATTTCAGGCTATCGCCATCGAATAGCCTGCATGAATGTTAATCCGGCAATGCGTTAAAGTGGGCGAGTGTGCGTAAATTATTCACTGTCAGAACACCACGCCATGCTTTTTCGGCTTGCGCCCAAGCGCCTTCATCTACAAAGTCCCATGACCACGCAGGTTGCCAATAGCCATCATCCGTTTGCGTGTCGATGACGAACTGAATATTTGCTGGAATGGCATCTGCGAACAGGTCATAGAAAGGTGATTCCGGCGAAGAAACCACAGCCAACGGTGGCAAGCCATAGTCTGACCATTTGGCAGGGTCGGTATCGACATTATGTTGCAGGATAGCACGCATTTTAGGGAGCATGGCTTGTCGGGTGGCTTCTGGTAGCATCTCTGTTTCTAGCAAACGCACATAACATTGAATATCGTGCATTTCCATTTCGTCATCATGAACGAGCAGATAGTTCGTGACGGCTTGCGTGAGCTTCTCGCGCATATCATCGGGGAAATTCTCTGGAAAATCATAGAGATAGCCGAGAATCTCTGCGCGGGGATTGGCATAATTTTTGGTGATGTCCGCGTCATATGTCCACCAAGGGGCATGCGGGGCATCGTCTACATTAGCGGGGATGATATGCCATGCTTGCTGAACATCATCGTAGGTATCCACAAGGTACTGGCACGCATTTTGCACGATGGGCAGGTCGGCAGATGCGTTTATCTCGCGCAGGTGCTGGAGGGCAACGGTGGTTGCTATCACAGACGAATCACTGAGGCGAATATCGGGTTCGAGTGCATTGCCAAAGCCACCATCAGCATTTTGATAGGGCGCAAGGGCATCTATGACTAAATCAGGTGATGTGCCTTGCATGCGGACTTGATACAGGGCTTTTTCAAGTGGACGGGCGTGTGCAGATAGATAATCGTGTGCCAGTTGATGCTGTGTTGGTGATAGTTGTGTGAACATAGACGCTCCAAAATGTGTGTATGCGATGCACCTATTGTACACCGCATACGCGAAAATTACGAACACTTGTTCTGTTAAGGCTGATTCTCGCCAAAAAGCCACCAGTAGGTGTATACGTCGTCGAGTGTTTGTGTGCCGGATGGATGCCAGATATAGAGCGTAGCATCAGATGGGGTCGCGTCATCCTCATAGCTAAGATAATTGCCAGATGACCAATTTGGCAAAGCTAGTGCGTAATTCTGGTATCTAAGCTCTATATCTATTTCTTGTTCGTCGTGCAAAATGTGCAGATGTGTAGAAGTAATCGTGCTAGGATGTTGCTCCCTACCGATATAAGCGACGTAGCCCTGCGAATTTCCAGACAATAATTCACGATATAGTGCTGGTATATCACCAATGTGCGTTGACTGATAGCCATCCCAAACATAGAGGTACGATGTGCCATTTTCAAATGTTTGCGCATAAATAATATCACCAGATGATGTAAATTGAAGTGATTCCGGATCAGTGGTAAAAGCTATGCGGTGATAGAATGGCAAATTATCCCCAAATGTCTCACCGCTCCAGACCGTCACAGAATGCGTGTGAACATCGCCTCTTTCAAAACTCCTAATCAAAATGAGATGGTCATTATCTGTCCAACCAAGCGCCTCAATTGAATCTGCACCGTTAGGATTTTCTAAGTAGGTCACATTCTCATTTTGCCAGATGAAGGTCTTGTGTGGGTAGCCGATGGCATATATGTATGGCAAATTTGAATCAGCGTAGCTTATAGCTAATTTATTATCGGGTCCCCAGAATATCTTTGGATTGTTGCTTCTTGCATTGGGAATCTCTGGATGGGTGACAAGGGAGAGCGTATTATTTTGCCAGACATAAACACTGCGATATTCATAGGGGGTCATATCCACAGAGAAGGCGAGGCTATCACCAGTGCGATTCCACTCGACTTCAAAGAACTTGCCATATGTAACATCAGTGAATGATTCGCCATCCCATATTGTGAGCATCGCATGTGCGGTGCGCGTTTCACCTGACAAAAATACTATATGTGTGCCTTGTGGATTCCAACCCTTAAAATGCTCAAACGTATTTGGAGAGTTGGTCACATTAATGGGTGTTGCCTGCGGGTCAAGGACATCCAATACGAAAATGTCGTTCGTTTCACCATACGATTCAATGTAGGCGATGCGCCCGTTGCCACTTGGATAAAAATATTGAGGTGTTTCATCGAGAATAATACGGTCAGTTTGGGTGCGCGGATTGTATAAGCGGAGTTCGCCTGTTGTCGCGTGTGTATACAGCACATAATCCTCAGCCGGAAGCGTGTGCCAGACCCATGTCGCGCCACCAACCAGCGCGACAATCACTATGCCAAAAATGAAGAATCGTAAAAATAGGGTACGTAGCATTTTGTTGTATGGATTGCGTTTTTGCTTGCCGTGCATGGTCTTTGCCTAACACTCGTTTTGTCGTCTACGGGGAGTGTAGCGTGCGAAATCTATATATTTAGGCGACGTAGGTCAGGCGTGGGCGTTGGGTAGGGCAAGCGAGTGGTAGTTGTGCAAAACGACAATTCGGACTACCCTAAATAAGTAATCATTGATTCATTAAACGCTTGTACACAAGAGAGCTTTTATGTCAGAATTTACGCTTATCATTTCGATTATCGAAGACCAAGATGATGCGCAAAACGAACCATCCCCCGACCCAATATCAGTAGCTATTGTTGATAGTGTCACGTTAGGGCGCGGTGATGGTAGCGATAATGTGATGCAGACCAATACAATCGGGCAACGCACGCCCCAACAAATTGCCGAATCTGAGTTTCAGCAGAGCATGCGTGAATTGACGAACCCGCATGTTGACCTTGAACGCTTTTTTGCACATCAACGTGGGGTATCGCGTCGTCATGCACGTATCAAGTTACGTGAAATGCGTATGACTGTCGAAGATTTGGGTAGCACCAATGGCACTTACCTCAATAATGAGCGCCTCGAATCTAATACCGAGTATCCGCTGAGTGAA
This sequence comes from Chloroflexota bacterium, assembly GCA_038522085.1. GTDB lineage: Bacteria > Chloroflexota > Anaerolineae > Aggregatilineales > Phototrophicaceae > JAUZRW01. Next base: position 17,581 of record JBCBKJ010000017.1, on the reverse strand, counting down.
AAAGATGAGCTTCGGCTGGGCTTCCTGACGCTCTCCATCAAAAAGGTTTGATGCGATTAAAAAATTAGGATGAAAATAAAATCCTCTTTGGCAAGTTCGCTAATAAGCACGAATTTCGTAGGGTCAAGGCAGTGTCCTTGACCACGTTGGCGACTACACTGCATCGCCCCTACGTTTTTTGTGTTTAATCTTATCTTGCACAATACCTACATAAACCTGCTCAGATGATGTTCGATGATGGTTGCAAATGTATCAGATTGTTCTAGGTGGATGGTATGTCCGGCATCCGCGACTATCTGATGTTCAGCATTCGGTAATTTTTCTAGCATGCGTTGGTTGATGTCTGTGAATTTGCTATCTTGCTCACCTGTAATCAGCAATACAGGCATATGAAGGCGCGGTAAGGCATCCCACAGAGAAGGCATCACACCTGTACCCATTCCCCGTAAGCTATTTGCCAACCCCACGGAATCATTGAGCATTCTTCGTTCGTGTAAGTAGGCTTTCTGTGCGATTGTTTGGCTATCCCACAAAGATAAATCCTGCCAATAATCTGCAAACCAGAGTACCCCTTTGCTAATAATTTTTTCTGCAAGGGTGTCGTCGCTTGTTTTGCGGTCACGGCGGGCATCGGCGCTATCTAGTCCTGGCGAGGCGCTCTCCAAGATAAGTGACGTGAATTTTTCAGGATATTGGGTCGCCAAATAGAGCGCCAATCTGCCACCCATTGAATAACCTAAAAGATGACAAGGCGTATCGACCATCTGCAAAATATGCGAGGCGATATATGGCATGCTGTAATGCTGAGGGTTGGTTGGGGCGTCGGTATTGCCGTGTCCGGGTAAATCTGGTGCAACGAAGCGCACGCTATTACCCAATCGTTGGGTCACATCTGCCCAATCACCCCCGCGACCCGTGAAGCCGTGTAATGCGAGGAATGTTGGGGCATTGTTGGGCGTATCACTACGAAAAATGGCGTAGTTTGTGCCTTGTATATTGCGTTTTTCAGTTGGCATTGTATGTGTTCCTGTGTCGCTATGTGTGTGGCTAGTATTATGGCAACAGATGCTTAACTTGCCCATAATTTCGCGTAGAAAACTTGCAAAAAAGACCTTCATACAAGGCGTAGGGGGAAATTCTCATATGCGTGATATATAGCGGACGGCATGGATGCCGTCCCTACGAATGTTAGTTATTTTGAGTAAGGACACGATCTATCGTGTCCGAAAATTGCTACCAAAATGGATATAGTCTGCTGGCTCAGTCGATAGTCGCTTTACCACCACTTAGTACGGTGACATCGCGTTCTTTGGCGATTGTCTCAAATAAGACGCCATCCTCTGTGTGCCAAATTTTCGTGATGAGCGTATCGCCCGGATAGACTTCGCGGCTAAAGCGACCCTGCATCGCTTTGAAACGGCTGAGGTCATTATCGGCGCAGTGTTTCAGCAAAGCACGCCCAGCAAAGCCATAGGTCGCCAAGCCATGCAGAATTGGGGTATCAAAATTACCGAGCTTTGCCATATCAGGGTCAGCATGAAGCGGGTTAATGTCGCCACTCAAACGATAGATGAGCGCCTGTTTGGTGAGCGTCTGTTCTTCATGCACGATGTCAGGGTCACGTTGGGGCATTTCTATTTTTTCACTTGTGCCACGCTCGCCCCCGAAACCGCCTAATCCGCGAATGAACATAGACGACACAGTGGTCGCTATTAGCGTCCCGTTTTCGTCGGTGCAACTGACTTCGGTTTCCATCAGCATGCCACTGCCTTTGTCGAAAATATTCTTGATGACAGGTTCGCAAGTGATTGTGCCAGATGTCGGTAGCGGCGCTTTGATTTGAAAGGCTTGTTCGCCGTGTACCAGCATCATCGGGTTGAATTTGATACCGTGAATATCGCCTTTGACGATATGTTCGATTTGTGCGCCAGCATAAATGACGGGCATTGTGGGTAATGCACAAAAATGTTGATGTCTTTCGTAAACAAATTTAAGGTCGTCTTGGTTGAGCCAATCGGCAGGTGCGCCGACGCCTAGCGCGTAAAGCACCGTGTCGCGTTCTGTGAATGTGTAGGTAATCGTTGGTTGAGATTTGCCGATAACCGAGTTTACAAGCTCAAGTGTGACATCGGACATAATTTTGCCTCCCAGTGTGCAACATGTTAATCTAATTTAACTTAGATTATACAGTCTGCGTGTGTGTTGCCCACCGACTACGACCAAAGCTACCTGAATACATAGGGGTATTCTTGCTTCTTCTGAGCAAAGATGCCTTGTAAATGAGAAAGGCAAGTAAACATGCCCAAAGTGACCATCCGAGATGTTGCTGAGGCGGCTGGCGTTGGCATTGGCACCGTTTCCCGTGTGCTAAACAATAACGAAAATGTCAGTGATAAAACGCGCCAACGTGTGATAGATGTCATTGAAGAACTGAATTTTGTGCCGAACGCGGCGGCGCGTCAGCTACCACGCAAAACACCTTATCAGTCAATTGGGGTGATTACGCGCCCCTTCGATGAATACTTTTCGTTTGCAGAACGTCTGCGCGGTGTGCAAAAGGCACTCAAGCCCTATGTTGACCGTTACGAATTGACTTTACACAATACACATACCACACGTAACTACGACCAACGCTTGCTCTCCATCATCGAAACGAGCGTGATTGCTGGCTTGCTCCTCATTGATTTTGAACTGACAGCAGACCAAAAAGTGGCGCTAGGGCAGTTGGGGATTCCGTTTGTGGGCTTGAACCATGCCCGTTCCGCAGATTGGGTGTGCATCGGTACAGATAATGAACAGGGTGGGTATTTAGCGACGCGCTATCTCATCCGGCTGGGGCATACAAAAATAGCCTATCTGGGCAATGACTTGATAGATGAGGATGGTTTCGAGACGAGCAAAGGGCGCTACACAGGGTATTTGCGGGCGCTCCAAGATGCAGGTATCCAACAACGCCCTGCGTATTTCCAAACAGGGGTGGCGGGATATGATGCGGCGAAAGCGATGTCATTGACCTTGCTTCGACAGCGCGAACGTCCGACAGCGATTTTTGCCATGAGTGATATTCAAGGGCTGGGGGCGATTGCAGCCGCGAAAGAGCTTGACTTGCGTGTGCCGGAAGATGTGTCTGTCATTGGGTACGATGATATTGAAGTTGCCTTCCACACAGGTTTAACGACGGTGCGCCAACATTTAGAGACGAGCGGAACTGTTGCTATGAATTATCTGCTACAGATGATTCATCATGAAGCACCGGATGAGATACCGCGTTTGCCACCATTGGAAATTATCGAGCGCGAAACGACACGGCACTTGTGAAAAATTTATCTAATTTGACAAATATATGAAAAAATAGTTAAATATCCTTAACACACCAAAATTAATTGTCCATAGTTACGGAGGTGTGTCGTGGAGGATGCTCCGCCATACCAACAGATGGGCTGATAGAAACGGGCGCACGACGATAGCGAACTATTTTCTACTGAACACGCGAAAACCAAGCGGACGACGTACAAAACCCAAAGCTACTCAGGTTGCATATGCTATCAGCCCCATAAAAATTACACGGTCTGCCAATAGGCAGATTTTTGGTTTTGGGCTAGTTGTTATTTTCGTATGGCGACCAAGAAGATACATATATTCCATTATTTGCTAAACAAGATTGCCTTGTCCGCACGTTGTACAGAAAATAGCGTTCCTCTTGTAAATAGGCGAGAAATTGACTGTCCGGCGTCCATCGGTTGGGTCTCAACGCCATTTGTCCGCGCAATGTCCCGACGAGCGTGCCGGCTGTGTTGTAAATTTGCATGTTATCTTCTTGCATAGTCGCGTTTTCTTCCTCAACCAATTCTTGATACGCGACGAAATACTGCCCATCGGGCGATACGCTGAAAGTCGATGTTAGCGGATGTAAGTCGATAGCAGTTAGGGGAGACTGGTCGCCTTGTAAAATAGTCAGGGTGCGATTGCCGATTTGCATCACACTGGTAGGATATGGACGTGAATAGACCCATGTTGTGTTGTTCGCGCCCCATGCTAACAGAACTTGGTCAGGTATTCTGTCGATTTCATAGAGCGTGCGCCGTGCTTCGATATCGTAGTACCCGTAGATAAAATTATCATAGGTGCTAAACACTAATCCTCGATGATTGCTATTCCAGCGGGCTATCATTACACCTTCTAAGGTTAAATTTTCAAGTTCGCCTGTTTCTGAAAACCACAGTTGTGAATAAGCGGTGTCATCATCACGCAAAGCTAACAATAGATATGCATCATTCGCTGACCACCACAGGCGCGGGAATGGAAATCCATTGGAATCAGCGAGTGTGTGGGTGGTATCTGTTTCAGTATCGTGAACATAGATTGTACTTGAACTACGCTCATAGAAATGTACCCATGCCAGATAGCATCCGTTCGGCGACCATTCAATAATGCCGATATAGCCCTCGCTAACTTCCATCTCCGCTATTTGTTGTTGTTCGCTTGTGCGTACATCAATTGTAAAGACAGTCGTATCTATGGCTGTTGCTAATAGATAATCAATTGTTGGATGCCAAGTGATATATGATGAGGGGGCGTCTGTGATGGTCAACAGTGGCTCAGTCCCGTTTGTGCTGTAGATAATAGAATCGTATCCTTGTGGATAGACGATATATCCACCGCCGGATGACCATTCCGGTGTGAGATAGGTTATGTCGGCTGAGATGGTACGTTGTTGTAGGGGCGTATTAGGTGGATTGACGATGTAAAAAGTTCTACTGTTGTTTGTCAGTTGAGAAAATGTATACGCATGTGCAATGTCACAGTGAGGCATCTCTTGTGCATGAACAGGCAACACAGAAAAACTCAGCCAACAAAGAAGTAACCCACAGAAAAGGCGCATGTCATCAACTCCAGCCATCAACAGTCTAGAGTTTATGACACGCAAATACTGGGTTTCGTTCCGTCGGGCGTTACACAGCGATGCCTTCTGCTTCTGCGATGGCTTTGGCAATATTCCGTGCTTGAATGCGTGCCGCCATCAGAACCCCAGCCGGACTGTTGATGAGTCCTACAAACCACAAGCCTGCATGTGATGTAGGTACGCCGTTAGGTTCTGTCACTGTGCCATCTTCGTCAATGACACCCGAAATATCCATAATTTTCTCAAGCCCCGTGCGATAGCCTGTCGCCGCAATGACAACATCGTAAGCGACTTGTTCGCCATCTGTAAATTCGACACCATCGGGTGTGAAACACGCAATATCTGGTTTGACGCTGATAGTGCCGGCTTTCAATTGGTCAACATAGCCGACATCAATCATGGGGATGCGCTTATCACCGAAAACGTTCCAAGCGGGTTGCTGAATGCCATAACGCGACAAATCCCCAATTTCGACTTTAGCTAGGCTATTGACCACCCAATCTTTGAAGCTGGTCGGGAAAGGGAACAAAATCACGCCCCAAACATGTACGGGAATCCCGAAGGGGTCACGTTTGACAATCATCGGAAATGTGCGGATGCTACTATGCACAACACTCGCGCCTTGTTCTGCACAATCAGCAGAAATCTCTGCACCTGAATTACCAATGCCGACGACCAGCACACGCTTTCCAGCAAAATCTTTGCCTGTTTTGTGTTCGCAGGCGTGCATCAAACGCCCATTGAAGCTGTCGATGCCTTGCCAATCAGGGATAAACGGTGTGCGGTTGATGCCTGTTGCGATAACACAATGGCGTGCTTCCCATGTATCACCCGATTCGGTTTCTACATGATAGCGATAAGGCGCTGATTGGCTTTTGGCGATGCGGGTTACGCGGGTGTTGTGATGAATATCGGCGTTCAGTTCATTCGCATAGCGCGTTAGGTAATCTGCAAACTCGTCTTTTGGCACATAGCGGGGTAGGGTATTGGGTAATTTTTTGTAGGCACTGTGCGATAAGCCTTTAATCGTGTGCAAATGCAAGCGGTCATAGCGTTTGCGCCACACATCGCCTGATTGCGCATCAGCGTCGAGTATCGTCGGCTGGATGCCATATTGTGCCAGCGCACCCGCGACAGACAAGCCGGATGAACTTCCACCAATAATCAAAATATCTGTTTGAGGCATAAGATTTTCCAAAAAATAATATCGTTTGGGGGTATGATGGCGCACACAGAAAACTTTGTCAACAAAGCTCGTAATTGTCATAATTTGCTTACGTTAGCAAGTCGTCAATTTGCTTGCCTCGTACCATGCTTATTTTGTGGTATACTACTCACTGAAATGTTCTGTAATGCACCTAAAGGTGATGCGTCTATATGCCCACAGAGAATCGCTTATTTCAGCGTGGTTTACTTGTTTTAGCAACAGTGCTTGCGATGTACCCTGTTATCGGGGTGATGGGGCAAGAAGCAACTGAATCTCCTGAATCGACTGTTGTGCTTACGGCAACGGCAACCTACACGCCATCACCGACTGCGACCAACACGGTATCGCCAACTGTGCCACCGACATTGACGTTCACTCCAACAGCAACAGCAACACCAACCAATACACCTGAAAGCACACCTGAGCAGACAATTGTGCCAGAGATAACGGCAATCGTCACACAGACATTGACGCCCGCACCAGAAATCACGGTAGAGATGACAGCTGAAGTTACTCCAGAGGCGACAACGCCATTATCTACGCCTGAAAGCACTATCGAAGCAACCGCTATCGTAGAAGCGACAGCCGAAGTGACTGTGATTGCAGAAATAACAGCCGAAGCGACTGTCGAATTGACAGCCGAAGCCACAGAAGACATGGCGACGCCCGAAGCAACGGCTGAAATCACGCCGGAAAGTACGCCAGAAGCCACACCGGAACCCCGCCCCCTGACGACTTTCACAGGTAATATCGTCTTGCAAGGGGCGACTGACCATAGTGGTATCACCGTGCAAGCAATCCTCTCTGATGATGAGATTGTTGGCATTGGTGTCACGGATAGCGATGGTCAATTTACAGTGAATGCGCCTGCGGATGAGATATTCTGGCTACGTGCAGAAAAAGCACTCTACCGTACTGAAAATGTGTATGTACCGCTGGGTGTGGATACGGTTAATTTGCGCTTAGTCGGGGGCGATTTTAATAGCGATGGGTGTATCGGGCAGAGTGACATTGCACGGTTGCTACAATCATTTGATACCAACGATGCACAGACCGATATTAACGCTGATGGCATCACAGATATTGGCGACCTCGCTATTCTGACAGGCAATTTTGATGCGGGCTGCGAGACGACAATTGTGCCTGTCGAAAGCACGCCAGAAGCAACCGCGTCTCCAGAGATTACGCCGGAAGTGACCCAGCCAGCCGATGCGTAAGCGTAATTAACCTTATATTTTAGCCACGTAATTCATTGCGTGGCGACACTTAGCACTTGCTCATGGCGTATCCGTGAGCAAGAACGACGCAATCCAGCCTTCTGTACCATCTTCTAGGCGTACCTGAATCCACTCTGCACCCGCTTGATTGGTGATGACAGCCACCGACGTGCCAGGCTCAACGACACCTACAACATCAAACTCTGTACCGGCACCCGCTCGCACACGCACATTCCCGTTTGCTTGGACAGTCAAAAATTCAGTCGTCGGCTCAACCGTGATGGTCGGCGTTGGGCTATTCGTAGATGCGAGTGTTGGTGTTGCTGTCACAGCATCGGTTGGTGCTTGGGTAGAAAGACTGGTTTCTGGTGTGCTAGTTGGTGAAAGGGTCGGTGTAGGCGTTGCCGTTGCAATACCAGCCGGTTCTGTCGCTTCGGGGGTGGTTTCCGGCAAAATAGACGGCAATGGAATTTGAATACCCAATCTATCTTCAATAAATGGGCGCAAGAAAAATAGTCCGCCAGCAATCAGCAAAATCAGAATGACAATTTGAAAGAGACGGCTCAGTATACCACCGGAACGCGCTGTGCGTTGGCGTGTTGCGGATGCTTCTGCGACCTTTGGTAGGGTGGTTGCCACCTGATATACGCGCCTTCGCATGTTGTCGCTCTCTTCTTCAGAGATAGACGGATGTGCGCCAGCGTTGATGCGTGCTGCCACGCGCAGTAGATCATCATTGCCTTGTAGCGCCTGCATACGCACATCCTCTTGCATGATGATGGCGTCTAGTTGGTCGTTGAAATGTTGTTGTTCGGATTGTGATTGCTCGGTCATAGTTTATTTATAAATCTCAGGCGAAAAATAGTGGATAGTGTTTTGGTACTGTTTGCACGTTAGCCACATGCACAAATAGCGAGAATACGATACAGTCAAGGCAAACTGCTGATAATCTTTAGCCTTGCGACAATTGGTTGTGTGTTACCCTTAATATAACAGATAAATTGATTCACAAACCACACGGGATTCGACCATCCAAAAGCATGGTACGGGTCGGTTGTTGACTAAAGAAACAGGCGGAAACACAGTGCAATCAAATGTGACGACAAAGAAAGTAGCGCAAGACATGGACGCTCTGCAATATTTTCACTACGGGCAATTGGTACATCATGGCGAAGCAAAAGGCGATTTGCGTGTATTGGCAAAGTCATCGGGTGTAGATGATGATTTTATTGCGCTGGCGTTGGAGACTGCCATGATTCCGGCACTTGCAGAGACAACGGGGGCATCGTGGGGAATTATCCGTACTAAACGCGGACAACCGCTCATGCTGGCACGCGCAGAACAAAGTGCTACTGGGCAGGTGATGCACCAATTTATTGCGATGCCAACAGCGACCTTACGTGCGCTGGCGGGTAATCTCAGTGTACTAAAAACACACGTACTAGACCCCTTGCCAGAGTATCAAATGCTCGGTGATGACTTAATGCCTATCACGCTTTCGGATGTTGAACCGACTACCGAACAGCAAGTAGATAGCTTGCTGGATTTGATGTCCTATGCGCGTAATAACACACGCAATATTCAGCCGATATTAGCGACGCTTGTAGATGGCAAACAGTTGGTTGTCATCAATGCGCCCAAAGAGGGCGAGGTACGCATGGGCTTTGTGCAAGGCTTGCTTGCGCTCTTGCCTGCTTCAACACGGCTGGGTATCACATTTTTGTTGCATGCCACGCCTAATGAGACCTTCAAGACACAGATTATCTTCATGGAATCTGTGCCGGACGACGTAGATGACAAAAAACAGGTCGTTTATGATTGGGACGCTGGTGCGGTTCAAGGCGATGCGCCTAAAAATGACTACAGCCGTTTTATTGTCGGGCAGATGCGCCTTGACCCTGAGCTTGTAACCCGCGAAACAGAGAAATTGACCCGCGCGGCAGGATGGCGCTTTAACAGTGGCGATAATCTGTCGCAGGCGCTTGATTATGCTTCCCACCGTGCCAAAGTAGACCAATCGCTCGAAAATGGCATGCCCGTTGAAGTGAGTAGCGTTGCGAAAATCCTCAATGATGACCCGACACTCAGCGATGAACAGCGGTTAATGTACTCGCGCCATTTGGTGAATTTTTCACTTGCACTGGATGACTTACAGCATGTCGATAGCATCATGGCGACGATGCAACAGCAGAAAGACCTTGAAGATGAAGTCTATCGCTTCATGTCAAAAGCGGTCACAGATGGGCAATCAGAAGTCATTTTTGAGACAATGTTACGTTGGCAAAGCGACCCCTTCAGCCCGACAGGGGATAGATGGCAACGTTTGCTATCCAAAGTGGCATTAGCAGAGCTAGACGAAATCGTTGCAGAAGGCGACCCTGAGCTGATTTCGGATTTCCTGACCGATGTCAACGAGCTTGGGCGGCAAGTGACACCCATTGTTGGGCGGATTGTCGATAAAGTCTTGCCATTTACTGAGGATAACCCCGAAATTTCGTCGCGGGTTCTCTTGTTGGCGATACGCAACTTAGACGATACCAAGTTACAAGCATTGCTCAATTCGCCGCGCATCATCAAAACACTACCGCGTGATATTCAACGCTTTATGGTCTTGCTTGCGCAACCACAGCGCAAAGCCCCACCAGGAACGCTCGTGCGGGCAGTCAATGCGCTAGATGACCCTGTGCGCAAAGATGCTTTGGTCGCGTTTGTGCGTCAAGCCTATGCCAGCCGTCGCATCGACCTCATAGACGAACGGGCGCTTGCGGACTTTGTAGAGACAGTCAATAAACATCCGCTCCTACTTGACCGTGATACACTCGCGGCGATTGCTGAACAGATTCAAGCACGAACCTTGCGCACGATGAAACAGCCTGCGCCACGTCTTATTTTGCAGATGTTCTTGCTCAGTCAGCATTACGGCTCACTCCGCCAAGCCCTGACTATGCAGGCAACGCATATTTACGGACTTGATGCTCACCAAGAATTTAGTCGCTCAGTACAAGATGCTTTCGCAAAGACTAATCTCAGTGTTGAAGATGCGCAACTTGCTATCGACGAACTCGAACAGCGTGGACTGAACAAATTAACGGTGACAGCGGCAATTCTAGGTGCGCTAGAAGGCACAGATTGGCATGCTGATATGATGTCGCTCGCTGACCGTGTGATGATTGATGTCGCCAATAGCATCGCTCTGTTAGAGGCATTACATCCGGTCAATATCACGACGCTCATCAAGTATGTGGCACGGCGCGGGGATGCCCATCGTTTGCGTATTACTGCACGGGTGATGGGTAGTTGCTCGGCTTATGAACGTACGAAAGTCGGCTTAAAGGCAACCAATCATGCCTACAAAATGTTGCAATCAACTGAGCGTACCAAGCCTTACGCGCTGGAAGTGGTGCGCCAATATGTACGAGAAGCTGATGAACGTGCCGCGCAACATATGATTAAATACTATGGCGATAGGCTGGGCGAAGATACCGCGAACTCACTGCGCATGTCCTATGAGTTTAGTAATTTGATGGGACGGCTTGATTGGCTGACCTATGCTGACGCGCTTCGTATCACCGTAGACATCTTACAACATGCAGTTGAAGCATACGATAACGCCAGCGCACGCCCGAATTTAGTTTACATGCGCTTGTTTGTAGAGAATATTCGGCGCGGTAGCGAACTGGGTCAACGTAAAAACCTTGTTACGAACTTGCGCCGTCTTGCACACGCTATCGTCGTCTTGGGGCAACGACACAACCGTCGTAGTAGTACCAACGACAAGCACAATGAAGCAATTGTCACAGGTGAAAAAGACCCCCGTAGCACACTTGATGTTTATCGGGCATCGGGTGGCTATTTACTAGATAATAACATGCAGCCGTTCCGCATCAAGAAAGAGAGCAACCCAGAACATCCACTAGGCGAGGGCAATACAGAGACCTTGCTCACGCATCTTTCTACGGCGAGTCTTATTTTGCATGAATCGACCCAAGCCCGCGCTACGACCCGTGATAAATGGGCGTATAACGAAATCGTCAGCGAAGTCGAAAGCCAGACAGGGGCGCTCATTGGCGACCACGAAGACCGTCTGCGCCAGATGGGACGTAATTGGCAACGCTTGTCCGACCTCATCATCTACATTTACGATAATAGCGATACCAGCGTTATCAAAAGCGACAGTTCGCGTGGTAAACGCCTTGATGATTTGCAAACTGCACCGGAAAGCGTGCTTGATTTGTTCCGATTCATTTACGGGCATTTCGATAAGTGAGCTTGTGGCTTGTAAATTTGTATTATTCAGCGATACTAAGTATCTCAATTTCTGACAGACACCCCCCGCGTGTTTCAGTTTAACGCGGGGCTTTTTCATGGAGACACCCTTGACCTTAACTTTTGCATCACTTGGCTTACAGCCAACGCTCTTGAACACCCTCAACGAACTCGATTACGACGACCCCACACCCATTCAGGCACAAGCGATTCCCTTAGCCCTCAGTGGCAAAGATATTCTCGGACAAGCCCAAACAGGCACAGGCAAAACAGCCGCATTCACCTTGCCGGTTTTGCATCAAATGTCTGGTTATGCACTACAGACCCTCATCCTTGCACCGACCCGCGAACTTGCGATTCAGGTTAGCCAAGCGGTGTATCAATACAGCAAAGGCATGGATCTCAAAGTCTTGCCTGTCTACGGTGGTACAGCCTATGACCGCCAGATTCGGCGTATCAAAAAAGGCGTACAAGTGATTGTCGGCACGCCTGGACGCACGCTGGATTTAATCAACAAAGGCATTCTGCGTCTCGATGATATTCGCTATGTCATTCTTGATGAGGCAGATGAGATGCTCCGGTTGGGCTTCATTGAAGATGTCGAATCTATTCTGAGCAGTGTGCCGAAAACGAACCGTCAGACCTTGCTCTTTTCAGCGACCTTCAGCAATCCTGTGTTGCGCCTTGCTCAAAATTACATGCAAGACCCTGTACATGTTGAAATTGAAGCCGAGCAAGTGACAGCCGATAATATCGACCAGCATTATTTTGTGGTGCGTAATGCTGACAAAGTGGAGGCGCTATCGCGTTTGCTAGAGACAGAAACGTATCAAAATGTCTTGGTTTTTACACGCACGAAAGTTGGTTCGGCAGAACTCGCCCAAACGTTGATAGACAGAGGCTATCCCGCGGTTGCTATTCATGGGGATTTGGCACAGAACGAACGCGAGCGCATTTTGCGTGGCTTCCGTGATGGTAAGCTGAATGTGCTTGTGGCAACCGACGTTGTCGGGCGTGGCGTTGACCTCAGCGACATCACGCACGTTATCAATTACGATGTGCCACAATTGCCCATCGACTATGTGCATCGCATAGGACGGACAGGACGCGCTGGACGTGCGGGGACAGCGATGACTTTCATCACGGGCAAAGAACACTATCGCATCAAGAAAATTGAGAGCTTCATCGAGACGAAAATCTCAAAAGCAAAATTGCCGACTGGCGAAGATGTGCAGACCGCCCGTGATACCCGTATGCGGGCAAAACTCGTCGCTCATATTGATAAAGTCGTCCAAGATGGCACAGATGACTTCGAGTTGATTGATAGCTTACTGGCGGATGGATACGATGCAGAGCAAATTGTCAGTGGCATGATGGCGATGTTACGTGCGGAGAGCAATGATTACCCGATAGGGGAGATACGCGATGTTCATCAACGCAGTGGCGAAACACGGCGCGAGAAACGTAAGCGTAAACGCAAAAGTAATAATCGTGAAAAATACGATGATGCTAATATGGTACGCCTCGTGATGAGCGTCGGTAAATCGTCGGGCGTGCGTCCAGGTGATGTTGTGCGCTCCATTGCCAGCACAGCGCAAATTCCCGGCAGTTCAATTGGTGCAATCAAGATACAGCGTCATAAGACCTTTGTAGACGTGCCACAAACGCATGTGCAAGCTGTCCTCACTAAAGCAAAGACGGCGCATGTACGCGGGGAACGCGCCCACGTACAGCGTGCATAAGAAGACTTAGAAACGTCCTAGTGGACCAGTTTTGCGTCGCCCGACATTTGGATGTGCGGCGCGAATGAGTGGGAGGATGGTGTTACCGATTTCGGCATCATCCTCTGTCATGGTAACATCGGCATGTGCTGACCAGTATTCGCGGTGCGTGATGGTCTGGTCAGGGTGCAAAGTGCGTAAGCCCCCCAGCGTTTCCAATTCTAGCATCGTATCATCTATGAAGATTTCCACTTGCGACCCTAAATCTGTATAAGTCTGCTTGTTCATCGGTGGCTGGAAAGATTTCACGAACATCGTGCCATCGTTGACGTATGCCAACCAGCCAACCGACCACAAGTATTCAAAATTGACTTGCAAGCCGATTTTCAGTGGGCTTTCTATTGTGCTATCTTGGCGCAACAAAATATACTTGTCATTGAATACCAAGCGCGGGTCATTGAGCGAGGTGTAGCCCCAAAGCGTGATAGCATGTGTTGGTTGTAGCTGAATATCGTGCGCGACATGCGGTGGCAAAGGCATAATACTCACGCCACCTGCTTTCATCATCGTAATTGCCCAAGGCGCGACATCAATCGCCCACATGCCTTGGTTGGTAAAGGTGTGGTCAACAACCATCGTGTCGTCTTTGAAAAAGATACTCATTTGCTTTTGGATACCAGTTTTCGCTTCGACAGGTGGCACGAAATAATGAATATTATCCAGCTCGAAATAGTCTACCGTGTCGTTATCCGGCTGGTAGGTACGCGGTTGTTCTTCGGGCGCATGCCACAAGCGATGCCCACCGTAAGGACGCCACGTATCACCGCCTGTCTGACCGTGATTTTCTGCAACTTCGCAGAATAGATTGTCGCCATCTTTTAAGCCGAACCACAGCACACGCGGACCCACATCCGTCGTGACGATAGCCGTATATTTGTCATTGGTCAGGCGGAAGCAATTTGACCATCCACCGTATGCAATTGTTTCAACCTTCATTTTTTATTTGCCTCCATCGGGTCGCGTGGAAAAATAAGCTCAACAACTGTACCAACGCCCAATTCGCTCTGTATACGTAGTTCCCCACCATGCAATACCATCACGCGCTCTACAATAGATAAGCCTAATCCTAAGCCGCGTGTTGTGCCAGCTTTATCGCCCCTGAAGAAACGCATAGTCACATCATCTATGTCATCTTCTGAAATACCAACGCCATTGTCTTGGATACGCAAAGTTGCTGATGATTTATCGAACGTGAGCGTAAGCTGTATCTGTCCTTCTTCATCTGTATATTGCAGGGCATTGTCGATGACACCTGTTATCGCATGGCGCAGATATTCAGCAACGCCTGCAATATATACACGTTCTTCTGGTACATCGTAAGTCAGGGTTTTATTTTGTGCGATAGCGCGTTGTTGCATGGATTGCCCTATATCGCGCAAGAAGAAGCATATATCTACTGGATACACTGTCCAATTAACGCCTGAATCGAGCTTTGCCAGCAAATTCAGCGAATCCACTAATTGCACGATGACATTAACCTGAAAATCGACACGTTCTAAGTAATTACCATATTGTTCGCGGTCAATTTTGCGCCCTAGTAAATCAATAGATGTCTTTATAATCGAAAGGGGGGTGCGGAACTGATGTGACGCATCTTGAATAAAGCTGTATAGAATCCGCGCCCGTTCTTTCTCAAATTCTTGCGCGGCGTCGTGGTCTTCTGGTGGTGGCTGATAGAGTGAATCGCGCACCATGATTTGCATTTCTTTGTTGAGCATCGCATTCTGAATACACACGGCTGCATACGCCGCAAGATGTTCTAGGGGTTCGATGTCTTCTTGGTGGAATAAATCAGATTTCTCACGATTTTCCAGATAAATTACACCCAGCGCCTGATCCTGTACAATCAACGGCACACATAACACAGAGAGCAATTGCAATGCGGTAACGGATTCTGAGCCTTCTAAATCGGGGTCGCTGATAGCGTGTGCTGTGCGCATCGACTGTTTGGTGTCAATCACTTTATGAATAATCGTCGTGCTGATTTGTGTTTCGGGGTCATCAATATGATTGCCAGTGCGGTCACGTCGCACATGAAAATTGAGTGATTGATCGTTGTCTAGTAATACCAGATAGCCATATTGCCCATTCAGCAATTCTAACGACACATCTACTGCGTAAATCAACAGCGCGTCTAAATCACGGGTTTGTACCATACGTTGCCCGATGGTCAGTAATTGTCGTAAAATAGCCGATTTCACGATTACCTCTTTGTCTGGTCATATTGGCATGTTCTTAGGGCGTATTGTAACGGATTCTGCGATTATTGCCCTCAATCGCAGAAAACCAGTAGCCTATTTCATAGTAACATCAAACCAGATAAGCAGTCAGGAAAAAATCTTAATTATTCCTGAAATGTGGGTCTATGTACCGACAAACCACTGTGCCATGTTGTAATACAGTGGCAGACCGAGTGTTAAATTGAACGGAAATGTGAGTACAAGTGATGCTGTCAGGGCGATGTGTACTTGTGCGCCTTCCACATTTTGCTCGACAACGGCTGGCGCAGTGATATACGATGCACTCGCCGCCAGCGTGCCTAAAATCATCGCACCGCCCACAGATAAGCCTGCCAGTGACCCTAACCAGACACCTAATGCACCGTGCAAAATAGGCATCACAATACTGAACCCGACTAAAAACCAGCCCAATTCTGGCAAATCATCTAAACGCTTGCCGACCCGCGTTCCCATTTCCAGCAAGAACAGCGTGAGGAAGCCGGAGAATAAATCCACAAAGAACGGACTTACGGCGTTGTAGCCTGCATCGCCTGATACCATGCCGATGATGACACCCCCGCCTAATAATAGAAAGCTCTTGCCCGTCAGTGCGGATTGTAAAACCGTTAACAGACTGCGGTTTCGGGGTTCGCTTCCATCTTGGTTTTTTGCTTTCGACAAATACTGATTCGCAAACATCAAACCGACTATCACGGCTGGAATTTCCATGATGACATACATGGTCGGCATGAAGCCCTCAAACGATTCGCCTGCTTCATTCAAAAATGTGATACACGCGCTGAGTGTCACCGCAGAGACAGCGCCAAAGTGAATGGCGAGTGATACCGCATCGGCATCGGTAAAATCGCTAAAACGGCGCAATAAGTAAAAACTCCAAATCGGAATCAATGCGCCGATAATCATCGTGACAATGACTGTACTGCCCACACTCGTCAGTGATTCCGACGATGCTGCTAAATCAAACCCGCCTTTGAGTCCGATAGCGAACAGCAAATAAATCGAGATAATTGTATAGACTTGTTCGGGTATTTTGAGTTCGCCTTTGACGACGACAGAAATAATACCGAGTACGAATGCCAGCACCATCGGAGAGAGTAAATTTAAGCGTAAAATATCGAGGATGTCCATTTTGTATGCCCTTGTTCCCTGAACCTATCTCGCCGATGATAGCGGAAACGTGCGCAACACGAAGCAAGAGCTAATCAGATAATCATCTTGAAGTTGTATGAATGCAGAAATTAAAGATTCATAATGTGCTTGCTGGCAAAGATTTTATGGCATACTTATAAACTGCCACAAGAAGTTGCGAATGTCATTTATATTTGAAATAACAGATAAACCTATAGTAATTATGGTAAGAACAAATACGAAGTATTGTAGCTTGAGGTTAGAAGTAGCAGTAAGCACGTTTCCACTTGTCAAAATTGCTTCTCTGACTATTCTTTCTAGTTTCTCCAAGCGTTCAATTGTGTACTCGTCTGCACTCCTTAGAGTTTCTAGGTAGGATGGTAATTTATCTGATGCAACACTAGGAAGAAAATTTGGGATGTATGAATAGTGCTGATTTGAAACAACAATTGGTTGCAAATCAGCACAAACTAATTGCATATCTGCACTGAGTTTCAAGAAATCGGTCATAATAAAATCAAGACGTTGAACAGCTTTTGTCGAGGTTCTTGTATTTGATAATACTTCGTCTCGAATCTGATTCATCTTGCTTTCAAAGTCTTTTAGAAGTTTATTCGTTGCTAATACAACGAATAAACTGTCAAACGAGGCATTTACTTCATGAACGAGTGCGTGGTCAGTTTTCTGGTTTTCATTTGTAGCTACCACATCCATTATCGTTTTGTAGTTGCCGAAAAAAGTTATGTGATTACTTGACTCATTGAATATAGATGTATCCACACGGAGTTCAATAGGAATTGAATTGCAGAGATAGATGTCAGGTTTTGTATCAAATAAGA
>JBCBKJ010000016.1:0-91601 GCA_038522085.1 Chloroflexota bacterium | reverse complement strand
GTGCGACAGTCATCAGATATGGTATATATAAAGGGCAAATCCTAGCCTATTGTTTGAACATAAAAGATGAGTAGAAATACAGATTTTGCATTCATCAGTTTACCCTCTTCATGAATATCATTGCTTACTCATTTGAAATGGTGAACACGGACAGGGCAAGCCCAGTCCCTACATGTGAAGTTCTTTAAGATGTGTTCAAGCTCAGATTTAATACATTGATACACCATTTAGAGACGGAATTAGGAATATTATGGACATCGGAGATGTACAGTCAGTCAATATTGAACAGGAAATGCGCGAGGCATATCTCGATTATGCGATGAGCGTGATTGTCTCGCGTGCGTTGCCAGATGCGCGAGATGGGTTGAAGCCTGTGCATCGGCGTATTTTGTACGCGATGCATGATATGGGATTGCGCAATAGCAGTAGCCATAAGAAAAGTGCGCGTATTGTGGGTGAGGTATTGGGTAAGTATCATCCGCATGGCGACCAAGCGGTTTATGATGCGATGGCACGCTTGGCGCAGGATTTTTCGATGCGTTACATGCTGGTGGATGGTCAGGGAAACTTCGGCAGTATTGATGGGGATAGCCCAGCCGCGATGCGTTACACCGAAGCGAAAATGGGCATTCTCGGTGAGGCACTGCTGACGGACATTGAAAAAGAGACGGTCAATTTTGTAGAGAATTTTGATGGCAGTTTGACTGAACCATCTGTGTTGCCGTCTGCGTTGCCGAATATGCTTATCAATGGGGCATCGGGTATTGCTGTGGGGATGTCTACGAGTATTCCGCCACATAATATTGGTGAGGTGGTTGACGCGCTGGTTTATATGCTGAGTCACTGGAATCAAATTGATGACATCACGATTGAGGATTTGATGCGATTCATCAAGGGTCCTGATTTTCCGACGGGTGGCGTAATTTACAGCCATAAGGACACAGGCGATGAAAATCCGGTGATGAAAGCCTACGCGACGGGACGTGGCAAAATCATCTTACGGGCGAAGGTACATATTGAAGATATGGGACGTGGTAAATCACGGATTATTGTGAGTGAACTGCCCTATCAAGCCAGCAAAACAACTATCATTGAACGGATTGCATCGCGGGTGGCAAAAGGCAAGCTGGAAGGGCTTGCGGATATGCGCGACGAGAGTGACCGTCAGAATCAGGTACGGCTGGTAATTGAACTACAGCGTGGTGTGGATGCGGCAGATGTGATGGCGGATTTGTTCAAGTACACGCCCCTCCAAGAGACGTTCAGCATTATTATGTTGGCATTGGTAGATGGTCAGCCACGTATGCTTTCGCTAAAACAGTGTTTGCGGGTGTATCTTGAGCATCGGATGGAGATTGTCAAACGGCGTAGTGAGTATGACCTCGAAAAAGCGAAGGCACGCGCTCATATTTTAGAGGGTTTGTTAATTGCGCTGGATAATCTGGATGAAGCGATTGCTATTATTCGGAAATCACGCACGCCGGAGACAGCACGCAAAAACTTGATGAAGGGTATCAATGTATCAGAAGCTCAGGCACAGGCGATTCTGGATATGCAATTACGGCGTTTGGCATCGCTAGAAATGAAGAAAATTAAAGATGAGTTGAGCGAGAAACAGAAGACCATCAAGTATCTTGAGGGCTTGTTGGGGAATCCGAAGCAGATGCGGATTGTGATTGCTGAGGAATTGGCGACGATTAAGAATGAGTATAACGACCCTCGTCGGACGATTGTTGGTAGTGGGCGTGCAACGAGTGTGTCGCTGGATGATTTCCTGATGCCAGAAGAACCGACTTGGGTGGTGCTATCCGCTAATGGGAAGATTGGGCGGACATTTACAGATGCGCAACCAAGCGTAACGACCAAGACAAAAAATCCACCGATTGCTCTGCTACGAAGCAACACGGCACAGGTCGTGTATTTGTTCAACAAACAGGGTGATTGTGCGACGATTCCAGTTCAGCAGTTACCACAGATAAACGATGTAGGCGAGGGTATCCATTTCGCTGATATTAGTGCGTTTGAGCGCGATGTAGAGATTGCGGCGGCAATTGCCCTACCGAACACAGATGCAGGGTATGTCTTCTTTGCGACAGCGAGTGACCAAGTGAAGCGTATCCGCATGGAAGATTTGCCAGGCGTATCTGCAAATGTGTTTAACGTGATGAATGTTGCAGATGATGACAAGTTGGTTGCGGCGCTGGTCACGGATGGAACACAACAGATAATGCTATCAACGCGGGCAGGCTATACCATTCGCTTTGACGAAGATGATGTGCGTCCGATGGGCTTGGCGGCTGGTGGTGTGCGCGGTGTGAAATTGCAGAATGACGATGACCGCGTTGTGAGTGCGTTCCTTGCTGAGGATGGCAAATATGTTATCTCAGTGACAGATGACGGTGTAGCGAAGATGTCGCCATGTGATGAGTATCCATCGCAGGGGCGTGCTGGGCAGGGTGTCATCAATATGCGCTTACCAAAAGGGAGTGAATACGTGGCGGCGGCGGCAATTGGGCGTCAGGATGACAACATTATCTTGATGACGACGAAGCAGAAGCCTCTATATATGCGTGTTGGGCGAGCGATGAGCGTAAAGCGTGGGCGTGATGGGGGTGATTTTGTCATCTCGATGAAGGATAAGGAGTCAGTGGATACGATTGTGACGTATCAGCCGGAGGTGGTTATGGCTGTGAGTGACAATTCGGATGTTGATGACTAACCTCATTTTGTGCAAATAATAGAAGATTTCCGTATCTGCCCCACATGACAAATGTGGGGATTGTTTATTTTACAGACTGTTTACAGTAAGTACGTATTTGGCGAACATTCTCCATGCATAATTCCATTTATTCGCATGCTTAAATTGGAGGAAAGACGCATGGGCGACTTACATAATCATGAAGAAGAACATGATGATGATAAACCGATTGGGTATTTATTAAGTCGGCGAGAAGTATTGAAACTGTTAGGCGGTTCAAGCGCAGCAATTGTCGCTGGCTTCGCTTTACCAAAATTGGTGATTGCTCAAGAAACACCGACACCATCTCTTACAGATACACCCACATGTGTTGTGCGACCTGAACTTACAGAGGGACCTTACTTTGTAGAAAATGAGTTAAACCGCTTCGATCTTCGTTTTGACCCCGCTGACGAGAGTCTTATAAAATCAGGTTTGCCATTGCTACTACGTTTTCGTATATCTGATGTGACTGATGCAGCATGTGTACCTTTGGCAGATGCACAAGTTGATGTATGGCACTGTGACGCAGAGGGCATGTATTCGGGTGTAGAAGATGTTAATTTTGATACAACTGAATCAATGTGGCTACGTGGTTATCAGCTAAGTGATGAATTTGGTATTGCAGAGTTCATGACAATTGTGCCGGGCTGGTATAGTGGACGTGCGGTACATATTCACTTTAAGATTCGGACAGAATTGGAAGATAGTGAGAGTTATGAATTTACTTCGCAATTTTTCTTCGACCCCGATTTGATTGAAGAACTCTATACAGAAGAACCTTACGCAGAAAAAGGTTTGCCAGATACGCCAAATGAAGCTGACAATATTTTTCAAGGTAGTGACGGACAACTCACACTTGACCTCATTGTGATGACGGATGATGAGCTTGAGGTATTGAATGAGCGCGAAGAATTAAGCGGATCAGTCATCGAAGCGGGCTACGTAGCGACGTTTGATGTCGGGCTTGATTTGAGTGATTTAGCCATTGGGGCAAGTGATAGTGGTGGTTTCGGTAGTGGACGTCCAGGAGGCAGACCGTAGTTTACATTAGGAAACTATCATTTAGCCGGATAGAACTCGTGTCGTGGATGTACGGCACGAGTTTTTTATTGGGATGCTAGGGTAGCAAAGGTGTCATCGTAGCGGGTAATGATATGTTGCCAGTCGTATTGGGCGACGTATGTGCGGAGTTGTGCAGTATCAACGGAGAGATTGCCGAGTAGGTGTTGGCGTAACAATCCAGTGAGCGCACCATCACGGAATAGACATTGTGCATGATAATCATTGGGAATAAGGTGCGGGTAATTGAGGCGGTTGGCGAGTAGTGGCACACATTGACAGTAGATAGCTTCTGTGACTGCGATGCCGAAAAAATCTTGGTACGACGGACTTATGATGTAATCGGCTTGCCAGAGTAAACGGGCATAATCAGCAAAAGATTTTGTATAGCCATAATGAATGACCCGTTCGCCGAGCTGGGCGCGGAGTTGCTCAAATTCGGTTGGATGCTGGCGGAAGTTTCGCCCAGCGATAGCGACTTCAAAATCAAAGCCTTCGGATGCAAGCGTGAGGAGTGCATCTACAAAAGCGGCAGGGTTTTTGTCTGCTTCCCAGCGATGATTCCAGAGGATGAGGGGCGTGTCGCTGTTTCGCATGCTATTGTGCTGGTTGAAGCGTGCAAGGTCGATGCCAAGCGGTAGAACGTGTGATTTTGCGCGAATGGTCTCTATCGTATCGAGTTCGGTGTAGTCGGGAAAGTGCTTGAGCATGCGTGGGAGTTCGGTGAAAAAGTCGTCATGGTGAAATGCACTATTGAAAAGAACGGTATCTGCGGTGAGGGCGCTGGTGTAATTGATGAAACCATAGCGCCAGCCGTGATGTTGGCGACGGTTCTGGGGATAGGTCAGTTGGTTTTCGTGGAAGTAGAGAACAATGGGTATTTCTGTACGGGTGAGGGCGCGAAAAGTCGATATATCGAGCATATCGGAGATTATGAGTAGGTCTGGTTTCTCGGCGAGTGCGTTGAATTGATTTGCCAGTGTGACTGCCCCACCCTGCATGCGCCATTTCCAGAATTGGGCGGGCATGGTGAGCAAGTCGATAGTGTGACGCGAGTGTTTACGGTAGCCATCTATCCAACGACGATGACTACCGCCATAGTAAGGTTCAATTAAGGTGATGCGGGTGGCTCGGGACATTGTTTGGTGGCTTTGTCGATAAGTTGTTGTAGCTTGCGGGATAATAAGGTGTTGATTTGTGCATTGGTGCGATTATCGCGCAAGGCATTGGCTACTGCAAGGGCATCACAAGGCATATTGAGTTTGATGTAATAGCACATGACCGTTTCTACGATGTCTTCTCGGAACGGTTGAGATTTTAGCGCATGAATATAGAGATTGAGTGCTTTTAACACCTCAGACTCGTTTAGCGCTTGCTTCGCAAGATAGGTGCAGATGCTGGCGTGTTCAAAATGAAGCATGGAGCGCGAAGACAATACCCATGGGGCATCGAAAGAAGATAGAAATGGGTTTCTGAACAAACGGAATGCTTGTTGATAATTTTTAGAAAAATCTGAATTTATTGGTAAATTTTCTGCGGACACTAGCTCACGGTAGCGTTGAACATCGTAATACACTGAAATAGCTGGATTGCGACGGTAGAGTGTGCCTGTTTGCACCAGCCAATCAATACCAAGTAGTTCGCGGGTGCTGGCACGCAGGCTATTGAATTGACTGCTGGCTTCTGAATACGGAAGCGATTGAAGGCTAGACAAATTAGTCAGCGCATCCTCGCGCGAGAAGGTATCTTGCTCTAGGACGTAGAACACAAATTCGTGCTGTGCATCGCTTGAAAATGTGCGTTGCTTCCCATTGAGCCAGAGCGTGCCGATGCCAAAAGCGTAGGCTTCTATCTGTGGTTGTGCGATTACAGGTATTGTAAATGAATCCGGCTGGATGACATGCATGGTAGGCTGAAGCGTGTCGTTCTCAAATAGGATGGTTGGCAATTGGCGCGACAGTATCATGATTTGGGTGATGAAAAAATCAGCATGAAGGGTCGTAACAAGCGCATTAAGGGCTGTCGGTTGGAGACGGTCACATTCGTCAAGGATAAGGCAATTTGATGTTTCGCCACTTATGTAGGTATTTGCGAGTTGGGCTGTGACTTCTGATAAGGCGAGGTCAGTACCTGTGAAGCGATGGTAATGTGTGTAAGGTTTTGTGATGGCTTGTGCGATATAGGCGCGTGGATTGGGTATTTGCGGGTGGATGACGATAAGGCGTGCGTTTGTCGGTAGGTCTACGTTGGGGTTTTTCACGGGTGTATCCTCTGACATATTTGGGGGTTGCTTACGGTCATGTTTGCAAATTACACCATAGCACAGAATAAACATTACGATTTTTATAAAGGGGATTGTTCCATATTTTTTGGTGACTACACATACAATTTTGAGGCAGTAGAATATGTGTCTCGGGCGCTGTATACAACGCCCCTATAGGAGCTTAGTAGATTGTAGCGTGGAAAAAGGAGATAGCTGGTTGCTATCTGCGATAGGCATTTATGTTGATTACGTGGGATTAGGCGCGTTGTTTGGTGCGGCGGGTTTCGTAAACGCCTGGTATAGTTTCGATGCGCGTGAGGATGCGCGTGAGTTGGCTGTTGTTGACGATTTCTAGGCTGACTGAGATGGTAGCGATGTGTTGGCGTGTCTTGACGCTCACAGTTGCAATATTGATGCGTTCGTCAGCGATAACAGTTGTGGCGTCACGGAGCAGCCCTTCGCGGTCTTGGGCAATAATTTCGATAGGTACAATGTAGGTTTGCTCCTCGGAGACTGTCCCCCAACTGACATCTATAAGGCGTTCGGTATCCATGAGCGACATCATATTGGTGCAATCTTTGCGATGCACAGTCACGCCACGTCCGCGTGTGACGTAGCCAATGATGTCGTCACCGAGTGCGGGACTACAACATTTTGCCAAGTTGACGAGCAAGCCGCCTGTCCCCATAATATTGACGCCATGCGACCCATCGGGATTATGTACATGACTGGATGTTTTGAGGCTATGTTTTTTGAGCAGGTTTTCGTTTTCTTGCTGGCGCTTTTTCTCATCGTCGAGGATGCGCTGAATGATGGTCGAGCTGCTCATATCACCCGAACCAATGGCGGCGAGGAAATTTTCGAGCTTATTATAGCCTATGAGGTCAGCTATAGAACCAAATGTCACTTTATCATAGAGGCTGAGTTTTTTGAGTACCCGTTCGAGGGTTGCGCGTCCCGTCGTGATATGCTGTTCGCGGTTTTGCTTACGATACCAGAGGCGAATTTTGCTACGGGCGCGATGTGTTTTGACGTAGCCCAAATCTTCATTGAGCCAATCCATACTAGGTCCACCACGTTTTGCCGTGACGATTTCTACTTGGTCGCCTGTTTTGAGCTTGTAATTGAGCGATTTGAGTGCGCCGTGAATTTTTGCGCCCCGACAGCGATGCCCAATTTCGGTATGGATGGAGTAGGCAAAGTCGATAGGTGTTGCGCCGACGGGTAAATCTATGATGTCACCTTGTGGGGTGAACGCATACACACGATCTTGGAAGACTTCGGACTTGATGCGACTCATGAATGTTTCGGCATCTTGGTCTTTGGTTTCATTGACATCCATGAGACGGCGCAAGTAGGCGATACGGTCTTCAAATGCTTTATCATTGGAGGAGCGATCTTCTTTGTAGCGCCAGTGCGCGGCGATACCGAACTCAGCATCTTCGTGCATTTCCCATGTGCGAATTTGGACTTCGAGCGTTTTACCCCGATCATCTAACACGGCTGTGTGTAGACTACGGTAGAAGTTGTCTTTGGGTGCGGCGACGTAATCATCAAATTCGCCAGGTATGGGGCGGAACATTTTATGTACGATGCCAAGTACAAGATAGCATTCGTGTTGTTCTGCAACGATGACACGGATTGCACGTACATCGTAGATTTGATCTAGGGGTAAATTTTTGCGTGACATCTTTTTGTAGATGCTGTAGATGTGCTTGGGACGTGCGGTGATGAGTGCGCCCCGTATGCCATAATTATCGAGTTCTTGGCGGATTTTGGTCGCCATGTTACTGACATATTCTTCACGGTCTTGACGGCGTTCATCTAGGCTTTTGGCGATAGCACGGTAGGCGGTGTTGTCGAGATAACGGAAACTGAGGTCTTCGAGTTCCCATTTTATTTGCCAGATGCCGAGGCGGTTGGCGAGTGGGGCAAAGATTTCGAGTGTCTCTTTGGCGATGCGTTCTTGTTTGTGTTCGGGCATGTAACCGAGTGTGCGCATGTTGTGGAGGCGGTCTGCTAATTTGACCAAAACAACGCGAATATCATCGTCCATCGTGAGAAGCATTTTGCGGAAGTATTCCATCTCACGCTGGATTTTTCGATTTGTCCGGTTTTCGTCCGATTCCAGTCCGATTTGCTCAATAGGGAGCTTCGCAAGTTTGGTTACGCCATTGACCAGTCGTGCAATTGTCTCGCCAAATTCAGAGCGAATATCATCGTAAGTGATGTTGTCGTTGTCTTCGATGGTATCGTGCAGAAGTGCCGCCGCGATTGCTTCAGCATCTAGTTTAAGGTCTGCCAAGATAGACGCTACAGCGACGCAATGCGTGAAAAAGGGTTCACCAGATTTACGTATTTGTCCGGCATGCGCTTGTTCGGCACGGTTGTAGGCGCGTTCTATAAGATTTCGGTCATTGGGCGTGAGGTCAGGAAGTGTTTCGAGAAGTGATTCTAAGTCTTTGGGATAGGTGGTGGTTGGTGATGTTACCATGATATACCGCCCCGCGTGTCTGCTTATGATGTTATGACCTATTGTACTGCATTAAGGGCTTTTAACGAAATAGGCTGATATAACATTAACACTGCTTGCCTTGTGTATAATAGAGAGCAATTGTGTGACGAGACTATTTAGGGGAGTGTATGGCTGATTTACTGAATGTAGATGAGGCAATTGCGCGGATTGTCGGCGATATAGTGCAACTTGAAACGGAGACAGTGCATTTGACGGATACGCTGAACCGCGTGTTGGCAGAAGATATTGTGTCAGAAATTGATTTGCCACCGTTTGATAATTCAGCGATGGATGGTTTTGCGGTACGGGCAGTCGATTTAAGCGGTGCGGGGGCAGAATCACCTGTGCGTTTGGATGTGGTGATGGATATTCCGGCTGGATACACACCTGAAGGCACATTAGGCGCTGGTCAGGCGGCGCGTATCATGACGGGTGCGCCGATGCCGGATGGTGCAGATGCGGTGATTCCGGTAGAAGATACAGATGCGGATTTCTCTGATTTGGACAATAGCACTGTGCCGGAAGTTGTGCAGTTATATAAAGCTGTCGGTACGGGCGCGGCGGTACGGAAATTGGGTGAGAATATTCATGCTGGGCAGACGATTCTCAAAGCGGGTACAGTCATTCGGGCGGCGCAGATTGGCTTGTTGGCATCATTGGGACAAGTAGATGTTCCGGTAGTACGTCAACCGAGAGTGTCGATTGTCGGCAGTGGCGATGAACTGGTTGATATTGATGCGCCTCTCACGCCGGGTACAATTCGTGACTCGAACAGCTATGCGTTGGCGGCGCTGGTCGCACAGGATGGTGGTGTGCCGTTACGACAGCCAATTGCGAAAGATACGCCAGATGCGATACGGGCGATGTTCAAAGATGCGCTGGATGCTTCGCCGGATTTGATTGTGAGTTCGGCAGGTGTCTCTGTTGGCGCGGCAGATTATGTGCGCGATATTTTGGATGAGATTGGTGATATTGGCTTCTGGCGTATCAATTTGCGTCCGGGCAAGCCCTTAGCGTATGGGTCATTAGAGGATGTGCCGTTTTTTGGGTTGCCAGGCAATCCAGTTTCGGCGATGGTGACATATATGGTGCTGGTGCGCCCTGCCCTACTCAAGCTGGCGGGACGTTCTGCGGAAGGCTCAGAGGTGATGGCAAAAGTAGGCGAGCCAATGCACAGTGATGGGCGGCGGACATTTGCGCGGGTAACGCTGAAGAAAGACGGCGATGATTGGGTAGCAACGACAACTGGAACGCAAAGTTCAGGGGCGCATTTGTCGATGGCATTGGCAGATGGCTTACTGGTCATTCCTGAAGGAAATGCGGAGATACCTGTGGGGACGCGCTTGCCTGTGAAATTGTTGCGTCCAATAGGATAAATATCGTGTTGTAAAACTATATTTCGGGCGTTGTAATGCAAGTTAAAGATTAAACACAGAGATTAGAGCGATATTGTCATTTGGCTCTCAACCCCTTCCCCCTGCACTTCGCTTGCGGAGAGGGGACTTGAAACGCTCTTTTCAGGTAGGTTTGGGAGCTAGTTTTATTTCTGTGCTAATTTTTGAATCACATTACAACGTCCCGACAAACATTAGTATCAGAGAGATAAGATAATGGATACGACGATAGATATTGTACCTGAGGAATCATCAGGTATTTTTACGATGAAGAATTTGGCGTTGCTATTCGTGGTCGCTGGGTTAGTCATCAGTGGGTATTTGAGCTATGCCAAGTTATTTTCGGTGCAGACAGTTTGTACACAAGGGGAACAGTTCAGTTGTAGCTTGGTACAAAATAGCTTGTACTCGGAGTTGTATGGGATTCCGATTGCTTACTTGGGTTTTGGGCTATATTGCTTGATTGGTCTGACCCTCATACTAGAAAATCGTGTTGGCTTTTTGGTTGACTATGGGCGCTTGTTATTGTTCCTGATGGGCATTGTCGGTTGGGTGTTTTCGATGTGGTTGGTGTATGTGCAAGGCGCGATTTTGGACGCATGGTGTCAGTGGTGTTTGGCACACGAGTTCAATTTTACGTTGTTGTTTGGGACGATTTTGTATTTGCTGTGGCATGATTGGCGATAGGGCGTTTTCAGTTTTTAGTCGTCAGTTTTTAGCGGACAACGCAGGCGTGTGTCTCTACGAAGGCTAAGAGGGAATTTTCGTAGCTTTTAAAGGCTCATCGACGTACTTAGGCGGTCAAATTTATAAACAGCGGGAGGCAGACCTGCCTCCCCTACAAAATGTTAGCACCTAGAGCGTATTTTGCTAAAGTTTACACCTATGGGACAACGCAGGCATCCCTACGAAGGCTGTTAGCAACAGATGGTTTTGGGCGTAAAATGGCGGATGCACAGAAGTGTATAGCTGTTAAGCTAAGGTGTTTTTCTAAGAAATGTCTGCTTTAGTGCGTATTAAGCATCGGACAACGCAGGCGTGTGTCCCTACGAAGGCTGTTAGCAACATAGTGGTTATGCAGAAACTAAAACGGACAACTTGTGTAGGCTGTCCGTTTTGGTGTTGAGAATGACTGTGTTTAGTAGTCTTCTTGGTTACGCAGGGTGCGGGAGATGATGTCATCTTGGGAGCGACTGCGACGTTTGCGGGTCTTTTTGTTGCCACCGGCTGGTTTGGCTGTCGCTTCTGCTTGACGTTGGGCGCGACGGAAAGCGAGTTCCATTGCGCTTGGTACATCTTCATCTGGCTCAAGTGCTTGTTGGATTTCTTCTTCTGGTGTGCGCATGCTGAGGTCAATTTGGCGATTTTTCTTGTTCAGCTTGATAACACGCACTTCAACTTCTTCACCCACTTTGACGATATCTTCTGGCGATTGTACGTAGCCGTCAGCTAGTTCTGAGACGTGTACCATGCCAGGACGTTCTGCACCAATGTCTATGAATGCGCCATAGCTTTCGATGCGAATGACACTCCCATTGTAGGTTTCCCCACGACGAATTTTACTCCAAGGGAGTTCGGGTGGTTTTTCCATGTCAAGCGCGATGCGGTTTGCGCCATCTACTTTGAGGACGTATGCTTCGACGGTATCGCCGACAGTGTAGACATCTTCGATATTACGGAAATCTTTGGTTTGCATCTTGGAGATATGTAGGAAGGCGTTGACCTCTGGCGCGATGTTAATCATGACACCATAGGGTGCAAGATAAATCACCTCGCCGGACACGGGTGTGCCTGTGCCAAGTTCTTCTGGTTTAATGGTTGCTACTGCTTCTTCTGTCATGCAGGGTGTTCCTTTCTTGTGAATTATTATGTTGATGCGTCTGCTTTGGGAATGGATTAGGGTGTGTCTAAATCTTGGTTTTCGGCGTCATCTATCGGGAGTGGTGTTAAATCAAACTCGCCATCAATGACGGTACTGAGCGCACCGTAGCCATCCCATGTGTATAAATTTTCTGATGCTAAGAGTGTTTCCATCTCCGAAGGTGCCATATAAACATGCCCTATAATTTCACTCTCTGCTGTGACTTCAGCCGTGGTGATATTGGGCGCGAAGGCATACACGACGGTTGCGAGGTCGGGGTATACCAGTGCAATTTGTGCTTGATCGGAGGTTTGTGCTTCTGCCGTCATGTAGGTTGGCTCACCATAGCGTGTTACGACTTCGCCGAGTGTCATTTGTGGAGCGACTAATATGAGAATTGCTGAGAGTGTCTCTCCGTCGGCTGAGTAAATACGGCAACACGTTGG
Organism: Chloroflexota bacterium; assembly: GCA_038522085.1. Lineage (GTDB taxonomy): Bacteria > Chloroflexota > Anaerolineae > Aggregatilineales > Phototrophicaceae > JAUZRW01. Next base: position 79,323 of record JBCBKJ010000016.1, on the reverse strand, counting down.
TCCGTCTCGGTAGGCAAACTCGATCCAATCTTCGGGTGTCCGCCGATTGTCTTCGCTGTCTGTTTGCCGATAATCTTCGGAATCCTCTACTGTAGCGACTGCGACGCCCCAGACGGTTTCTCCGGGGATGAGGTCTTGCCAGCAGGGTGCTTCGCAAGGCTCTCCGGCTGTGAGGCTGGTATCTGGTAAAAATGCCTCGTCGCGCAAGCTAAGGGCTGGCGTGCATGCTGTTATAGACAGCAAGAGTAACATCAGGAGCGCAATGCTTTGATGTTTCATGGGGCATTTTCTCTCTGTGGTCGTAAGTCGGCTAATCTGGATCAATCGTAATGAGGTCACATTTTGTTTGCACAATACGTTGATAGTGCAGATACATCATCTGATTGCTATCGGGCGTTAGTATAACGTAGGGATAGTCAAGTTACCATGCCTATTTTAGGGGTGAGGGATGTAAATTTTATGCTTATTAGGTAGTACCTGTCAAATGGCGGACAACGTTGATGTTGTTCCTACAAATGACAATGGCAAGGTAGGGTTTTGAGCGTAAATTGGTGGACGCCCAGATGAGCGTCCACGAAGCTATATTATTTGAATGGGTTAGCCATCACCACCTGTGACGGTGAGGCTGAGTTGGTATGCACCGGATGTACCACCGAAGATGGTTGCGTAGCGCGAGGCAACAATTGTATATGTGCCATCGGCTGGTAAGACGAAGCCACCGATGAATGAGTCTGTGGTGCGGTCTTGAACATCTATGAAGGCGCCGGGAGGGGCATCGTCATTGAAGCTCAGTTGGATTCCCGCTTCACTGAGCAAGAACACTTTGGTATCCAAGATGCTACCTGGTGCGCGTTCCATTGCAATGGTCACGATTTGTCCGGCTGTGCCATCAAAGGTGTAGACATCGAATGGATTTTGCCCATTGATTGAGCCTGTGAGTGGCACGTTGGGCTGAATGCTGACGCGCTCTTCATCTTCGATTTCTGGAGGCGTGATGGCATCAATAACGAAGCCTGCCTGCCCTGCTTGCACTGTACCATCAGGGTTGATGGTGAAGTTGGTGACGAAATTATTGCCAATTGCTGGGGTTTGCGTTTCGACGAGTACAACCTGCCCTTGTACGACAACTGTCAGAGTGAACGTCGGTGCTTGGGTGACGTTACAGGTGTTCTCGAACCAGACATCCACTTCGTATGTACCGGGTCGTCCAAGACCGGAGGGCCAATAGATGTAGGAGAGTGGCGCGTTGCCTTCTTCGGGAACTGTACAGCCAACGTTACCATTAGCGGCTAATAGACCGCCACTGTTCACTTGTGGGAAGTCGTCGTACACGGCTTGCGCCAATGGGTCACGCACGAGCAATTGCAAGTCGGTATTGTTGTTCCATGTCAGATAGACTTGAATATCGCCTTGTGGCACGTCTAAGCCAGCGAGATTTGCGGGGAGGGCGGCAGTTGATTCGGTGACGTTGAGCGTGTATTCGCCTTCTGTGCCACCGAGTTCTTTGCCGTAGCGCGTAGCGACAATGAGATATGTACCTGCGACATTGAGGCGTTGGTTGGTGATAGACGAGTTGGTTGAGCCACCTGAATCATCATTGACTGTGACAATACCACCACCGGGACCGACAAGTTGTACAAGCGTATCGAGATTACGCGAAGTCGCGGTCATGTTGATAGTCACGGAGTCGTTGGCATCGGCTTCAAAAGAGTAAACAACGAAATCTTGTTCCTCAAAGAGAGCGCCTTGAATAGGCGTATTGAAGTTAATGGGTTGCGCGACGGTTTGTAATTCGGCTGCGGTTGCAGGGAGAATTTGGATTGACGAATCGGGATACGCCCCACCCTGATTTAAGGTCGCAGTGGACGCATCTTCTACGATGAAGTTAGAGAGATAGACACTGCTGGAGGTTGGGGTTGGTGGAACGATTGTGCCTTCAATAGCAGGTAAGACTGAGCCATTCACGGTTACAGTGAGTGTGAAGGGTACAGTTTGCGCAAGGGCTTCACAATCTTGGCGATAGAATACGAGAATTTCGTAGCTACCTGTGGGTACGAAGCCGGGCGCCCATGATGCTGTTTCGACGGGTGCATCTGAGATAACTTCGCATAAGCCATTAGCATCGAAGCCAAAGCTACCACCGATGGCACTAGAACGACTATTGAAGAAAAGTGTATTGCCATTCGGGTCGCGTACTTCGAGATTGAGGTCAACGGCGGCATTCCATTCGAGGCGCACTTCCATACCATTATTAATTTGGATGGTTTCGGGTGCTTCAAGGGATGTTACGATATTGCCTACAGGTGCGGTAGCTACTTCTTCTGTACCGGTGTCATCTGATGTATCGTCGCTTGTATCATCAACGATAGTATCGGCTGGGTTTTCGCCGTCGGTTGTCGAAAGCGTCAGGGTGTATTCTCCAGTATTAGTATCAGTGGAGAACACAGTGACGATGTAAGATGCGCCAGGGTCAACATCGACATCTACTAAGGATGCCTCGCCCGAATTATTGGCAACGACCTCACCAACGGTTGTGCCGAAGGGATCGGTAAGTAGGATACCGACTGGAACGGCGGCACTGGATGCGGAGAGTGAAATCACCCCACTATCGGGCGCTGAGAAAATATATAAATCAACCGGATTATCTGAACTGAGTGTACCGGAAGCGGGTGTATCAAGTTGGAGTGATGTGGCTGCTTCTTGTGCAAAGACGACGCTTGCCAGCACAAGCAGGCAGAATAGGGTCAAGAAACGTCGCAGAACGACATGGGTAATGCCCATGACAAAATCTCCTCGTGTTAGTGGTTAGTAATTCTGCTTCATGCTCTGAGTCTAGCTGATTTTAGGATATGACGCCATGTATTACATGTAGCGTTTAGCCATCGTTGGTTTCAGCATCGACACTTTCGCTCTCTGGTGTGACAGGTGTTGCTGGGATTGTCGTTGGTTCGGCTGGTGGTAGCGTTGGCGCGACACTCTCATCTAGGCGCAGTTCTATGAAAGCGGTCATACCTTCAAAGACTTGGATTTGCTCAATGACGAGTTGCCCATTTATACGCACGAGAACGTCGTATGTGCCAACTGGAATATCCCCAACGGCAAAATTTTCACGCCATAGGGGGTCAGGATTCACATCATTGACGGTATCTTGGAACCGATAAGTCGGCACACTGGCAACTACCCCTGTGCGGTTACGGACGGTGACAGTTGCATCGTCGAGAAATTCGCCGTTTATATCGAGAACACGTCCGGCAACAACACCATGCCCAACGTAGGGAACCATCCAAAGAGCAGGATTATAGGTATCACCATAGCGCGGATGGATGTCTACGCCATTGCCCCCGATACGCACTTCAAAATGAACGTGTGAGCCTGTCACCTGCCCTGTTGAGCCAACTAAGCCGATGGGGTCGCCAACTTCTACGTAATCGCCCTCTTGGACGAGTGATGTGAGCAGGTGAGCATAGAGTGTGTAGATGGGTTGTCCTTGATAACCAAAGTCATGAAGCAAAAAGACAACATTCCCATAAACGACAGTATTTTGGAAAACATCTACCCCCCCTTCGCCACGTCCATCAGACGCAAAGATGACTTCACCAGCAGCAGGGGCATAGATGACTTCGCCTTCACGATTGGGCATGTCGATTCCATGATGAATGCGTGAGCCGAAAAAACCACCTGCACCATAGGTGTAGCTCATTAGCACGCGGTTGTCACCACTAGATTCAATAGGTCGTCTGAACCAGTAATGATCACGTCCTTGTGGATCGCGGGAGAGTGGTGGAACAAGGGCAGGCAAATTCCAGTCTTCGGGATTAGTCGTGCCAACTTGTACGGGCGCATTGGCTGTTGGTGGAGGCAAAGTTGGTGTGATGCCGAGTGGGGCGCTGGCAACAGTGGTATCTTGGCTACTGGCATCGGACGCACTGATAGGTGTCGGTGAGGGTCCGGCTGGTTGTGCGACGACGGGAACAGTCGGGCGATTATCTGCAAAGGCGATGGTCGGCAGTGGCGTGTTGATATTGCCAAAATTTTCGTCTAGCAGTTGTCCGACAGATGCCGCAGACGTCGGGCGTTGTTCTGTTGGGATGACAGGTGATACAGGCGTGGCATCATCGGCATTAAACCACAAAACCGCGCCGAAAATACCGACTGCCATCAGCAACATTATGAAGGCTGATAATCCACCGCTAGACCGTTTCATGCTCTGTTTCTCCGATAGTATTCATTTCACCAGACTTATGCGAGTAAAGTATTAAATACGAAAATAAGGAGATGCAGGCGTTTTGCACTTAACCCCTCCCCTAAATCCCCTCCCACTGCGCTTCGCTGGCGGAGAGGGGACTTCAAAAGCTCTTTTGGGTAGATTTGGGAGATGATTTTATTTTCGTCTTACTTTTTTAAACAGCAACTATACGCCTCTGCCAATACTCTTTTTCGTGTTTGCTTATGATGTGCATTCGTAATTGACGAGTTCGCCTTCGGTGTAGAGTTGTAGCATCGCATCGCACCAAGCGAGATTGTCCTCATTGATGAAGAGCCAGAAATTACGGGTGAGCGCATTGGCGACCCAATCACTACCTGCTGGGACGCGATTCCAGTCATAGTCGGCAGCGAGTTGAGTAAAATCTATGTAGTAGCCAGTCGGCACTTCACGGCGCAGGCGTCCACCTTCATTGAAGGCATCGACATCACCTTGTGTGGTTGCTAAGAAATCCCAAGGCATTTCGCGGAGGGGTTCGCCTAACTGTCCACGCTGGGTATTTTCTTCGACGCGGACGTAAACACGCCAATAGACTTGATTGCCAATATTTTCGCGCACGATTTCGACAGGTGGCGGGAAGCCTCGTAAGCTATTGCGCGGAATGGCGAAAGCACGTCCGGTGCGATGCCAATTACGCCCAGGTTCACCGAAAGCAGCGGGGCGTTCAAGTCCCCAGAAGGCATCGTCTAGCACACCCAGAAAATCGACCCCTGCTGTATCGAAGGTGGCATCTTTCAGTGCATCGAAGGAATCATCTACGGCATCACTGAGTAGAGCTTCATCAGTTTGTACGCCTGCTAAGGATTGTAAGCGGAATGTCGTACCGTCAAAGGTGTCGGTTTGTTCGATGTAGAGGGGTTCGCCACTCGCAGATGGTAATCCACCCGCATTGACCAGTGGCGCTGGTAGCGGCTGGGATGTCCACGCTGGTGTGGTTGCGCCGGCTGCGACAGATGCAATCAGAATTGGCACACTGGATTCACCGATAGAAACAGAGAATAAATCTGTACGGCGACCATCGAGTGAATCAACGGCATAGGCTAGTGCGCTCCCATCTGGCGACCATGTTGGGGTGCGTCCGATGGCAACGACACGCGGGGGTGTTGATAACTCTTCAATGGCTTGTACGAAAACAGTTTCTGTGAGGGCGCCTGGTTCGCGTGCGCTGAAGGCAATTGAGCGACCATCTGGCGACCAAACAGGATGCCCTTCATTTAAGTTAGGTGTATTGGTGATGTTGGTCAGGCTGGCGGTGGGGTCTGCTAGGCTAACAACGTAAATTTCCTGATTACCATCACGCCAAGAGACAAAGGCTATGCGGCGTCCGTCTGGCGACCATGCTGGCGAAAAGTCGGGCGCAGGATGCTCGGTGATAGGCGTCGGGGGTTGAGAGGCATCAATTGGCACAGCGAAAATATCGAGATTTTCATTCTGGTAATTTTCGTATGCTAAGAAAATGCCATCCGGCGACCATGTTGGGTTCGCTTGGAAAGAAATATCGACAGTGACACGTCCGGTTGCATCTTGAAGCATATCGTAGACGTATAAATCCCAGTTGCCATCAATGCGGGCGGCGTAAGCGAGGCGCGTCCCATCGGCACTCCATTCAGGGTCACGTTCGTCAGCGATATTGTTGGTAATACGGATGGGGTCACTTGCGCCGATGTCCACTGCCCAAAGGTCTGTTTGTCCATTTTGGCGCAGGGTATAGGCGACTGCCCCACGCGCCGAGAGTGCTCGTGGGAGTGGCGTCGCTGTTGGAATAACGGTTGGTGCGACATTGCCGATAGTATCTGATGCGTCGGTTGGAAGTGGTGCGGCATCCGCGACGGTATTGTTTTGAACAGGCGCGGCAACTACTGGTACGGGTTGTTGTGTGCGTCCAGGGTCGGTTGCCCAAATGATTGCCCCCAAGACCGCCACGCCAAGAATCAGCACAAGAAAACTGAGACGACGGTTTTGTACACGAAGCGGGTCTTCGGTGAGCGTGACGTCAATTTCATCACGGGCAGCGCGACGTGCCATCGCATTTGAGCTTGCGGAGACAACAGCTGACCCTGCTTGTTGCGTATTTGTGGCAACGGTGCCGAATAAGCGTCGGATACCTTTAGCTACTATACCGAATAAGCGTCGGACACCTTTACCCACTATACCAAATAACGAGGCGATACCTTGCAGTAAGCGCATCAGTAAATTAGCTATGGCTTTCAGGAGTGACCATATCGCGCCCAGAACTGCTAATATGAGCGCGAGCAGTCCACCAAGAATGCCGCCTGTACTACGTGATGTGATGCTAGTGATGGCTGTTGTACCGTCTAGCAACCATTCTGCACTGCCTGCGCCTAATTTTAGAATAATGATGCCTACTTTATCGGTTAGGCGATAAAACCGTAATAACATTGCGAAGTCCAGTAGTTAGCGTCTATTTGTGTTTCAGCGCGATTGTACTGGACATTTGCATGCTAGGCAATCCAACCGTAAGACATTTGTCCTAAGTTTGAAAAGGGAACGGTTTACAGGCAATAAGCGTTAATATTTACAGATGTTTCTTGTGTGGATGGGCGAAATCGCTAGAAATGCGTACAATAGATACTATATGTTGATATGATGAGGTGATACATGAAACGATTGTTTGGATTGTTTTTGATTTTGTCGTTACTGGCTGTGCCGTCGGCTGTGTTGGCACAGGATGATGACACAGGTGGTACGCATGTCGTGCAATCAGGCGAGAATTTATTCCGTATTGCGTTACGTTATGGGCTGACCACAGATGAACTGGCAGCAGCGAATGACATCACAAATACGGCACAGATTTATGCAGGTCAGACACTGGTTATTCCAGGTTTGGAAGCAGTGGATACCAGTGAAGATGTTGCGAACCCATTAGTGGCGGCAACGCCTGTCATTCATGTTGTGCAACGGGGTGAGTATTTAGGACAAATTGCAGCGCTCTATGGCGTGACGATTGATGATATTTTGACGGCAAATAGTATCACTGACCCTGATAACATTTTTGCGGGGACAGAATTACAGATTTGGACAACGGATATTTCTGTTGCGCCGGAAGCTACGCCTGTTGTTGAAGCTGTGGATGACAGTACAGAAGTCGAAGTTGCCGCAGAGGCATCGGTTGATGATACCGAATTGGTACAAGATGTTGTTCACACTGTTGCGCCGGGCGAATATTTGTCACAGATTGCGCGTCAGTATGGTGTGCCTTGGACAGTGATAGCTGAAATAAACAATATTACAGACAGCAATAGTATCAACGTTGGGATGCAATTGGTGATTCCTGGTACGACGAGTGGCGCACCGATTGAGAGCGTGGCGGCGATTGCTGAGAGTTTGCCTGACCCCGGTGCGCATTGGGGTGTAGGGCGCGAAATTGTGGTTGATTTGAGTACGCAGATGACCTATGCGTATGAAGATGGCGTGCTGGTATTTAGTGCGCTGGTATCAACTGGCTTACCTGCAACACCCACTGTTCAAGGCGAATATAGTATCTGGCATCGTACGCCGGCGCAAACGATGTCGGGTCCTGGTTATAATCTGCCAAATGTACAATGGGTGCAGTATTTCTACCAGGGTTATGGTTTTCATGGGACGTATTGGCACAACAACTTTGGTAATCCGATGAGTCATGGGTGTGTGAATATGACGAATGATGATGCCCAGTGGCTATACAATTTTGGGACAATTGGCACGAATGTTTATGTGCAATATTAGGGTTATGTGCCTTGTGAGCTAAATAATGAAACCGCGTGCTGATGTACGCGGTTTTTTGTTGCTTATTAGCTGTCGTTTCAGGCGACGCCGAGTGCTTCTGCATCTTTTTGGAGGGCTTCGAGGGTGGTCATGGCAAGTTCTTGGAGTTCGATGCCGAGTGCTTGCGCAGCACTTTCGATGTGTTCACGGCTAACACCTGCAGCGAAGGCGGCTGACTTCCATTTTTTCTTGATGGATTTCCATTTAACTTCGCGGATGTTTTTAGAGGGACGTACGAGTGCTACAGCGATGAGAAAGCCTGTGAGTTCATCAACGGCGTAGAGGACTTTTTCCATGTCGGATTGGGGTTCGATGCCTGTGATTTCGGGTGCATGGGAGAGAATAGCACGTCGAATTTCTTCGCTGACGCCACGTTCTTCTAATATTTTTGAGCCAACAACTGGATGCCCTTCTACGGCAACATCGGGATATTTTTCGTAGTCGAAGTCATGAAGCAAGCCAACGATACCCCATAGTTCAGGGTCGCCGTTGTATTGGGATGCGTAGTGGCGCATCGCTGATTCGACTGCCAGCATATGACGGCGCAAAGTTTCTGATTCAGTAAATTCGGTAACGATGTTCCATGCTTCTTCGCGGGTTAGCATATTAGACAGCCGCCGCTTCTGAGAAGTGTTTGAACATTTTGATGCGTTCTAAGCTGGCAAAGCCGACTTTGTGAAAAGATTTTCCTGTTGCCTCGTAGCCCATTGCTTCAAAAAATTCGACAGTATCTGCATCAACGTGAACGGTCATTTTTTGAATGCCGGAATCACGCGCTTGTGCTTCGAGTTGGAGCATGAGTGTTTCGCCAATGCCATAGCCTTGGAAATCAGGTGAGACGTAGACATGGTGAATTTCATCATCGTGGACTGCCCCCACCCCAACTATTTGGTTATGGAGTTCGGCGACGAGGGTGTAATCTTCTTTGATGGCGGCGTAGAAATCTGCCGCGACATTTTCTGATAGCAAGTAAAAACGTGTTTTCTTATCCAGCGATTTACTGGCAGTTAGGCAGGAATTTATCACACCACAGCAAGCGGCGGCATCTTCTTCTCGGATGAGGCGAACAATCATCAGTGTATCCCCATTATTTCTATATCAGGTAAGTCATTCTAACCGAAAATATACTTTCAGACTACGTTGGGATGGTAGTAAATAATAAATATTTCGTCAAGAAATTGCGATATGGTGTCAAAATGGATACAAAAGACAACATTATATTAAGTTTTGTTACGAATATTTCACTTTTGATATTAGCAAGGTTGTTTTCACATATTTTTCGGGCGCACTGTCGTACACCCCTACATTGAGTATTAATTTCAAAGTGGTGTATGAGAATATACACAATCTGCGACGAAGTGATGGGAGGCAGGGTTGCCTCCCACTAGGCAATATTGCATGTTTAGTAGATTATTTACTGGCGATGCCACCTTCGGTCATGGCACGGGCATCAAGGGCGGCGTCCACTTCTTCTTCGGACATCAAGCCCATTTCTAGGACAACTTCTTTCACGGATTTGCCTTCAGCGAGGGCTGTTTTGGCGACTTTCGCGCCGTTGTTGTAACCGATAATCGGATTGAGTGCGGTCACGAGAATCGGGTTACGACTGAGCCAGCTTGCCGCCTTATCTTCGTTAAGGGTCAAATCGACCATGAGTTTTTCGGTGAAGGCGCTGATTGAGCCAATCATGACTTGCATCATCTCGTTGAGGTTATGGCTGATGACAGGCATCATGACATTGAGTTCAAATTGTCCGGCTGCCCCACACATATTGACTGTCGTATCGTTGCCCATCACATGATACATCGCTTGGTTGAGCATTTCTGCTAGTACAGGATTCACTTTACCAGGCATGATGGATGAGCCTGGTTGCACAACAGGTACGGTCAATTCGGCGATGCCTGTTGTTGGTCCCGCAGAGAGCAAGCGTACATCATTTGCAATGCGCGTGAAATCCATAGCGATATTGCGGAGTGCGGCACTGAAAAATACAGGGTCTTGCATAGATTGCATGGATTCAAACAGGTCATCGCTTTCAGTAAGGTCAAAGCCTGTGAGTTGGTTGAGTTTGGCGACCATGCGGCTATGATACTCTTCATGGGCATTCAAGCCTGTACCTGCCGCTGTACCACCGATACCGACACGACGTAGCCCTTTGGCGGCAAATTCGAGTTTTTCTAGTTGGCGTTCAATTGCTTTTGCCCATGCGCCAATTTCTTGTCCGACGCGCACTGGCACAGCATCTTGGAGATGAGTGCGTCCCGTTTTGACGACTTCATCCCAATCTTGTGCTTTTTTGTTGGTGACGTCTACAAAATTTTGCAGGGTATCACGAAGTTCTTCGTAGCGCCAAAGCACACCCAAGCGAATCGCTGTCGGGATGGTGTCGTTGGTGCTTTGTGCCATATTTACATGGTCATTGGGATGAACTGGTTTTTTGGGGTCTTCAATATCGAAGCCAAGAATTTGATTGGCGCGATTGGCAATCACTTCGTTGACGTTCATGTGATGGCTGGTGCCTGCGCCTGCTTGGAAGGGGTCAACGACGAAATGATGATTGAGGTTGCCGGAAATAACTTCATCTGCGGCTTTTATGATGGCATCAGCGAGTTCAGCTTCTAGTAAGCCTAAGTCTTTATGAACTTCGGCGGCGGCACGTTTGATATTTGCCATTGACCAGATGAATGCTGGATAGGGTTTGAGTCCGCTGACGGGGAAATTTTGCACGGCACGCTGGGTTTGGGCGGCGTAGAGGGCATCTTTAGGGACTTTAACTTCGCCAATAGAATCTTTTTCAATGCGATATTCTGTCATGAATGTATTCTCCATGTGTGTGTTATTTATGAATTAAAAAGACGCTACGTATTGTAGCGTCCTGTGGTTAGCTTGTGAATGTGAAGCCATTCACATTTAGCTCATTTTACGAAGCAGAAGCGAGATTTGATGCTACTGCGTCCCAATCTACGACGTTCCAGAATGCGCCGACATAATCGCCACGTTTGTTCTGGTAGTTGAGGTAGTAAGCATGTTCCCATACATCCAGACCGAGAATAGGGGTCATGCCGTCGCTGAGTGGGTTGTCTTGGTTTGCTGTGCTGGTCACTGCGAGGTTGCCGTCACCATCGACTACGAGCCATGCCCAACCACTACCAAATTGTCCGCCGGCTGCGGCTGCGAATTTTTCTTTGAAAGCATCGAAGCTACCAAATGCGGAGTCAATCGCGCTGGCTAGGTCGCCGGATGGTGCGCCGCCGCCGTTTGGTGACATTACTGTCCAGAACAGGTTATGGTTGTAGAAACCACCGCCGTTGTTACGCACGGCTGTACGTTTATCTTCTGGGATTGCATCGAGGTCGCCGAGCAATTCTTCAATGGTTTTGTTGGCGAGGTCTGTGCCTTCGACTGCGGCGTTGAGTTTGTTGGTGTAGCCAGTGTGGTGTTTTTCGTAGTGAACTTCCATCGTGTCTGCGCCGATGCTTGGTGCGAGTGCGTCTTTTGCATATGGAAGTGCGACTTTTTCAAAAGCCATGTTCTGTCTCCTGTATGGTTGTACGTGTGTATATAAGCGTATGTATATTAACACGCGCTCTGTATGTAGACGATAAGAAAGGTGTTTTATCCACATGAGAGACAGATGAAAGAGTCGATAGTTTGGGTTTTGGTGAGGATTGGTTATAGAGTGTGAATGGGATATGGTGTTATTCTGCATCGCAGATTTATCTGGAGGTGTTTCGGGCGCTGTGTACAACGTCCCTACATCAGATTCTACTATTCAGGTGAATTGGCGGACGTAAACACTATATCCACACAAATTTTGAATTTAGCAAACGTATAATGAGTGCCTATGTCAGATATTGCGTACAAATTAGATAATCGCGTGCCCGTCAGTGTATATGTGATGCTGGGGCTGGGGCTGATTGCGATGTCTGTTTCGGGGATATTGGTACGGTATGCTCAGGGAGCAGGCGTGCCGTCGCTGGCAATTTCGGCGTTGCGGTTAGTCATTTCTGCTGGGTTGCTGACGCCGTTTGTCATACGCTCTTATTGGTTAGACATCCAAAAATTGACCCTGAGAGATATGGGGCTTGCGGTTGGTGCAGGGACATTTTTAGCGTTGCATTTTGCAAGCTGGGTGACATCACTGGAATACACGTCGGTTCTCATCAGCGTGGTATTTGTGACAAGTTCGCCATTGTGGGTGGCGATTCTTGAATTTGTGTTCTTGAAAGTTCGTTTGCCGCGCTTAGTGTTGGTTGGCTTAGTGATTGCGATTTGTGGTGGGTTACTGATTGGGTATGGTGGCTTGGGCGCAACGCAAACCAACGATGTTGATACAGGGCGCGAGTTTATAGGCGGGGCGCTATCGTTGGCGGGTGCGATGACGATTGCGGCATATTTATTGATTGCGCGAAAATTACAGCAACCGCGTGATGCAGATGATGCGACGAGCAAGTTGCCTATCGTGCCGTATATCTGGCTGGTGTATGGCACGGCTGGAATCATTTTGCTGGTGTGGGCATTGCTAGCGGGTGTGCCGATTACAGGGCATAGCACAGAAGGCTATTTGTGGGTGTTTGCAATGGCTATCTTCCCGCAATTGGTTGGGCATACATCACTGAACTACGCTGTCGGGTATTTGCCAGCCACGATTGTCAGCATGGTTACACAACTCGAACCTGTTGGAAGTGCGATTCTGGCATATTTTCTATTTGATGAACTCCCCCTACCGTTACAGATTCTCGGCAGTGTAGTAATTATTGCTGGTGTGATGCTGGCGAACTTTGCACGACGTCCAAAAAAGAAAAGTGAGCTTTCTTGACTTCGATAACGAACACTCAAGCTAACGAGACGGCATCAACAAGTTCCAAAAGAATCCCACTGGTTAACCCTTGGTTGGCATTAGCAATTGCACTTGCCGCCGCGACTTTTGCAGGTCCTTTTATTAAGCTGTCACAGGAAGGTGGACTACCTTCTCCGGTGGTGGCGGCTGGGCGAATGTCTTTGGCGGCTATTATTTTGACACCTCTGGTGCTGGGGCGATACCGCGATGACCTGCGTAATCTGACAGGTAGTGATATTTTGTGGGCGATGGCTGGAGGTGTGTTGCTATGTGTTCACTTCATGTTGCTGATTTTCGCGCTGGAGAACACATCCATTTTAATTGTGACTGTGATTCTCAATACAGGTCCTTTGTGGGTTGCGCTGTTAGAGCGTGTTTTTCTGAAGGAGCGCGTCAATAAGTGGGTGTGGCTAGGCTTATTCATCACAATTATTGGTAGCACTTTCATAGCGTTTTTTGCGGATAATGAGACGATTGAGGGCGCGAATAATGTGCTGTTGGGGGCTGGTTTGTCTGTCACGGCGGCGATGTGTGGAGCGTCGTATATTACGCTGGGTCGGAATATTCGGCAGAAGATTTCCCTGTTTCCGTATATATGGATTGTATTCGGATTCGGGGGCATCGTCGGCATCATCATTTCACTTGTGAGTGGCACGCCAATTACAGGGCATCCGAATGGAGGTTATTTCTGGTTGCTGATGCTGACGCTGATTCCTCAGCTTATCGGGCATAGTGGGTTCAATTATGTACTGGGGTATATTTCGGCAACGTTGACGAGTTTGTCGAATCAGATGTTGACTGTCACAGCGGCGACGGCAGCATTTTTCATCTTTGGCGAAGTGCCTGGTGTGGTTGAGGTAGTTGGGAGTTTGATTATTGCAGTGGGCGTGGTGATGGCGTTGTTAATGCGGAGCCAAAAGGTTACAACAGAAAGTTAGTTATGAGGGACTATGTTGGTAGATCATCGTGCTTAGGTCGGGCGCCCTACAGGACGCCCCTACAAAGGTTTGCACGTATAAGACGCACCTTCACACATCCTGAAAATTTAGACCCAGTGTTTGCGGAGTTCGGGAAGGACGGTTTCGCCAAGTATACGGATGCCTGTTTCTGGATTTAAGCCGTGTGGTGTGCCAAAGTCGATGCGGTGTGTGCCTGCTTCGAGCAAGGCATGGCTTTGAGCGATAAGGTCATCAGCGTTGCCAGAAAAGGCGAATTTATCCAGCATCTCGTCTGAAATGAGTTTCGCGGCTGCATCAAAATCATTGCGTTCTACTTCGGCTTGTAAACGTGTGACATAGTGCGGGTCAAGTTGGATAGTCGGGTCTAGGTCTGCGACGACAGGCAAATAGAGTGCGACCTCACGGCGCGCTTTGGCACGGGCAGCGTCTCGGTCTTCGTCCACAACACAGACGGCTCCCATCACCACACCAACACTGCCCTGCTGACGGCTGGCGTTATTTTCTCCGACAGCAATGTAATCTTTTATTGCTGGCACGACATCAGGGTTTGCTGAACCGCCAATTTTCACTTCGTCTGCGATTTCGCCAGCGATAGCGGATAATTTTTTGCCCCATGTGCCAATCATCAAGCGCGGCATTTTTTCTGGCGTCGGATAGGGTGTGCGGACGTGTTCTGCCAATTGAAATACTTTGCCGTTGTAGCCCCCTGTTTGCCCTGAGAGCATATAGCGAATGATATCAACCGATTCACGGATGGCTGTGAGGGCGGGTTTGCGTTCAGATATGCCATGTGCAGAGAGCCATGCCCCACGCGCCAAACCGATGTATACCGAAGAACTATCTGGTACGAGGTCAGCGAGTAAAGCTGTATTCGCGGCGATGTCTATGGGATGCATACGGGAAGGAATCGCGGAGGCAATCCCCACACGGCAATTGTGCAAGTTAGGTGCCATGAGCAAAAGCGCAGAATAGCCAGGATGGAATGGTAAATCATGATAGACGCTGACCACATCAAAATTGAAGGGGTCTATGAATTGCGCAAGTGAGACATACTCAGATGCGGATTTATCAGTCTGGAAGGCGATAGCAAGTTCGGGTGTCATGTGAGGGAATCTCTATCTAGTTGGCGTTTTTTGATACGTTCGATTTTCATGATAAGGCGCTCGTCAGGGTCAGGGCAAGCGACATGCGAATCTTTAGTGAGCCAGTCGTTTTCATCAAGAACGCGCTGTTTGGCGGCGATGAGCGGTAACACAGAACTGAGTGCGTAAATACAGAAGTGCTTATCCGGCGGGATACGCAGTCGGCTACTCTCTGTGATTTCGATGTAATCACCAACTTGTAAGCCACAGACGCTCTCGCCATGGATGGCTGTTACAGTGATGCGCAGGTCGTAAAGGTCAAAGAATTTGGGCATGTGAAATAGTTTTTCAATTGTTAGTCATCAGTTTTCAGTTGAGCATGACTATAGCGAATTTTGGTGTGTGGCGCATGTTATTGGTTCTTTTTTTGGTGTCGTGGTGTAAAAAGTTGCTATCCCGCTATGAATACGCTTTACTGAAAGCATCAGTGTACGGAAATGTGAGGAAGGAACGCATGCACTTACACGTATTGAAACGTCCGGCGGTAGATGCGTTGCGCCATTATATGCGTCAGCATGATTTACAATTACCAGCCGATTTACAAGCTAATTTATTGGATACGCTACTAACCCACTTGATGGAGATTGAGGTTAGTCAGGTGTTGGCAGCAAGTCGCTATGAACGTGCTACTGGACGCCGCGCCTATCGGAATGGGTATCGGGCGCGGGCATGGACATGTGCTGGACATGACATCATTTTGCGGATTCCAAAGTTACGGCGCGGGTCATACTATCCAACATTCATTGATGAGGCTGAGACAGAAACGGTGATTCAACAATTTTTGTGGCATGCCTATGTGTATGGTGTAGATGACGCTCAGGTTGTCGATTTACTCGCTACCTTGCGCATCGACGCAGGCACGGCGCAGGTCGCTGATTTAGGCGCGGCGCTCTACGATGTTTTCGTTGATGCCAAAACAACATCGCTGGCGACACCCGCTGTCAAGCTGGATGTTATTGCCGTTCAAGAGCGTGGACATGACCGTTATTTGGCTCTAGCTGTGGATGACGATGCGCTACTCGCCCATGACATTACCCCAGACGCAGATGAGGACTTTTGGCGTGATTTTGTACGTCGGTTGGATGGTCGTAGTGTGAACGGTATCGAATACGTAGCAGTCAGTCGCGTACATACGGTGGTACGGGTCAGTGAGACGCCGATGCCAGCGATGCGACTGGTAGCTTGATTAACCCCTCCCCTAAGTCCCCTCCCCTCGCGCTTCGCTTGCGGAGAGGGGACTTAAAAAGCACTTTCAACTGCGTGCTTTTAAGGTGTTTTAGAGGTTGGTCTTATTTCAAACATCATTGTTTTAAGGTACGCAGATATTTACATTATGCAGGTGGCAGACCCACCCCCATACAAGTACATTAATTTTTGAAGGTGAAGCCAAGATGGTAACAGTACCAATGGTTGTTGATGCAGGCGAGCGCGGTGAGCGTGCCTACGATATTTTTTCATTATTGCTAAAAAATCGTGTGGTGATGCTAGGCACGCAGGTTAATTCACAGTCTGCAAATTTGGTTGTGGCGCAATTGTTATTCCTTGACCGTGAAGATAGCGACCAGCGCATACAGATGTACATCAACTCGCCAGGCGGTGAAGTTTATGCAGGCATGGCAATTTACGATGCGATGCAGGAGATACAAGCCCCTGTCAGTACGGTTGCGATGGGTCAGACGGCGAGTTTTGGTACGGTGGTGTTGACGGCTGGTGAAACTGGAATGCGCCATGCCCTGCCCCACAGCACGATTCATATGCACCAGCCTTTGGGTGGCGCACAGGGGCAAGTCTCGGATATGAAGATTGTCGTTGAGCATTATCAAGAATTGAAAGAAGATTTGCTCGATATTTTTGTGGCGCACACGGGACAGGACCGCAAACGCCTCGAACAGGATATGGATAGGGACTATTTTATGCGTCCACAAGCAGCGTTGGAATACGGATTGATAGATAGTATTTTGACGCGGAAAGAATTGCGGGATTCGTAGGGGACTTTGACTCAACAATCAACTCATTGCACCATTCGCGGACGTGCAATAGCACGTCCCTATTTTTTGTATACCCATGTTACAATTCAGCGTAATTCATTCACTGGAAAGTAGTTTATATGGGATTTATGCGGTTGGGAACGCGGGTTGCGGTCATCAACGAGAAACGCGAGATATTGCTATCTAAACGTGGCGATTTTGGTATGTGGGCGTTACCGGGCGGGCGCGTTGATAGTGGAGAATGGTTGCGGGAATCTGCTCTGCGGGAAGTAAAGGAAGAAACAGGGCTCGATGTAGAGATTGTGCGGACGATTGGCTTGTATTATCAGCAAGGGCGCTCACGCACCAATATTTTGTATGAAGCCCGTCCAATAGGAGGTGAATTATTCACCAGTACTGACGAGACACTCGACAATCGTTATTTTGCACAGAATGCCCTACCAGACGAGCGATTTGGGGATTTTTATATCCAACATGCTTTTGACAATGAAACCCACTTGTACACGCTAGAAACACCCGCTTGGGAACTGTTTAAAATTGATATGCAATTGCGCTGGCGATGGATACAGAATTTGCTCGCTGGACGCCCGGAACCGTCGTTTGTCAAATTTGATATACGAGCAGTAGGCATTATTTTGGACGACACTGGCATACCAATAGATATTGTGCGCAAAGCAAGTGATGGCAACAAGGCGCTACACACGCTACTATCCGGCGCAGAGGTGGATAGGTGGCAATGGGTTGGCGTGTGGCAAGATAGGTCTCTGGATAAAATCGAGTTTGTTTTTACTAGACGTGTAAATAGCTCACAATCAGCACATAAAAAGGCGTTGACTACACATGAGAAAGTCCTCGTTGACCAAGTACAAAATAGCATCCCAGTATGGGAAATAGGACAGTGATAATGGATGAGCATGTTAAATTTCTGAGGCTGTGTATTCAGTTAGCCGAGCAAGCGAAAGCGATGGGCAATCATCCGTTTGGGTCGCTGTTAGTGCATGATGGTGAGATTTTGTTGCAAGCACAAAATAGTGTCGTCACATATAACGATTTAGGGCATCATCCTGAAAGTATTTTGGCGCGGAGTGCGGCGGGATTATATGATGCCAATTTTTTGGCTGACTGTACGCTGTATACCAGTACAGAACCATGTGCCATGTGTTCAGGAGCGATTTACTGGTCAGGCATTGGGCGAGTGGTATTTGCGTGTAGTGTCGAAACGATGGCATCCTTCACTGAAAATAGTTTGCGATTATCGTGTCGGGACGTCTTTGCGCGAGGCACACGAGAGATTACAGTAGTTGGTCCGTTGATTGAGGATGAAGCACGACAAGTTCATGAAGGGTTCTGGTGAAGACGACCCAGCCGTGCATGTTATTGTGTGGTAAGTACGCTATAATTAGTTGTAAGAATCAATCGTCAATTTTTGTTAAGCTAACCACATGACAGACCAACAAACACAACGACGCCCACAACGGGCTATCCAACGGAAAAACCGTACTGGAAGGCAATTATCTAGTACACAGGTTGTATTTGCTGTCATTTTAGCGATTGCGATGATGCTCGCTGTACAGTTTAGTGCGCGGATTGCTGATGAACGGACACTAAACGCTATTCAAGATACGGTGGAAGACGAAATTGCATTGCTCCGTGCCGAGCAGACCGACCTCATTGATGAGCTAGATTTTGTGCAGAGTGATGCGTATGTTGAGGAGTGGGCGCGGGAAGAACAGCGTATGGTGCGTGACAATATGGTGTTGGTGATTCCTGTACCCGCATCTAGCCTTGCTCCACGCCCAATAGATGATGTGACGAGTGTCCCTGCCGGCAGTGTTGTCGAGACGACGTTGCCTGAGCCTGAACCTTGGGAATTATGGTGGGCGCTATTTTTTGATAGTCCGCCACCGACTGTTGGTAGTTAGTTTCCTGCCACGTGCAAAATCGTAGGTACAATCACAAGATAGCTTAATCGTAAATTTTAGGTGGCGGACAATGCAGGCATTGTCCCTACAGATCCTTTGTACTCGCTAGAGACATGGTGGTATCGCATCCGCTATGTATAAAAGCTATCGTCCACGTTTTTCTGTGGTGCTACCGCATAAGCTATATGGCTTAAAATAATTCAAATTTTGGTTTTTCTATTCTCCAAAATGAGCTTGTTCTAGATGTGTCAAATAACTTACCAACACTCAATTACATCTGATTTGCCTCATAATGAGATGTGCTGTATACATGAGATAGTGGTCAACGACCCCGTAGCAAGCTACGGGGCATGGAGTGAAAATGAACCGTGTATGCTCTGTTAGCCCCTGCCCCACACTTACGCCCCTATATTGAATGCTACTGGTCGGTCAATATCACGTTGCCCGATAGCCAACCTTTAAACGAGCATATTTTTGTCGATGGCAAGGCAGATTTGATATTCAATTATGGTGATGCCTATTTTCGTGAACATATGCATGATGAGACACGGCTACAGCAAGCCAGCACGAATCTCGATGCCCAGCGAAATTATCCGGTGGCTATCAGGCAAGCGGGTGCGATTCAACTTGTGGGTGTACGTTTTTTTGCTGGGGCATTATCACAGTTCACCTCAACGTCGTTGTTTGCCATCAGTAACCATGTGCTTGAGCCGGATGACCTGTTTCCACGCGACTGTGTTCGACAACTAGAAGAACAATTATTTGATAGTTTCGCGCATATTGGGAAACAAGTTGAGCTACTAAATGCGTTTTTCACACATCAGTTAGAACGGCATCATGAGCAGACATTTGTAGATGCGGCGGCGCGGTTGGTACGTACATGTGGTGGGCAGATAGATATGTCATCACTTGCGGATGAGTTCGGGTACTCGTTGCGCCATATCAATCGGTATTTTAATAAGCAATTTGGGTTTACAGCTAAGTATTATGCGCGGTTGGTGCGCTTTCAGGGGATGCAAGTGGCGCTCATGAGTGATACCGCATTGGTGGATGTTGCGATGGCGGCTGGATTTTATGACCAATCGCATTTTGTACGTGAATGCCAGACATTTACAGGCATGAACCCACAAGCGTATCGGACATATTTACAGGATAATCAGGCGCGAGTACCTCCCAATCTTGTCCACTTAGTACAAGAAAACGGGTAGGAAATACACGATAATGGTATCAATGACAAATTTGGAGGAGCGGACACAAATGGAACGTATACGCACGTTGCACCCATCTGGCAAACAGGGGGTTAATATCGACAAAACAAAATATGATACGGTAGCTAATACGATTACGGATATTTTGCGCGAGGGAGATGTCACTTTTAGCGCGTTAACAGATAAAGTTGGCGAAGCGATTGGTGACGATTTCGATGGGTCTGTTGGGTGGTATGTGACGACGGTGAAGCTCGATTTAGAAGCACGGGGTACGATTGAGCGGATTCCCAATCAATCGCCACAGGTTCTGCGGTTGAGTGATAGTTAAACAGCGGACAACGCAGGCGTATGTCCCACTCCTATAAACTCAAGGGACTTTCCGGCAAATGGGGGCGACATCTCTTATTTTCTTGTCTGACCCCCACCCTAAATCCCTCCCCGAAGCGTCAGGGAGGGACTTCTGTAGCTATTTCTTGCTTAGTTATGTGCTTGAATGCTGATATTTTTATCAGCGTCTGAAATAGTTTTTCGGGATTAACATAATGCGTATCCTGTGTGCAGCCCCCTACGATTGCTTGCTACACCAATCTGAAACCGAGCGACGCTCTATCATGGTAAATCATCAAAGCCTTCATCATCGAAATCGTACTGGAGCGTCTCGGTTTCTTCGGTGTTATTCAGTTTTTGTTTTGATACGGTGGAAATGATTTCACCTTCTTCAGAAATTAGAACAAGGCTATCTTCACCGCTATCTTGCTGGCTGAAGTACCAGCCGAGCGCAACAATCACGAAGCCTGCTCCGATATACCCTGCTGATTGTAAAAATAGTGTTTGGCTTGATTGCCCAAAGACAGCCCGCGCTAGACCTGCGCCAAAGCGGGATAAGAAAATGCCTTCGGCTGTGGACGAGTTACTTGCTGCCACGGCATCTGAGATAATGCCGAATACAGCCAACTGTGTCAGGAATACAATGAGCAATAATAGCAGACCTGTTGCAATTGTTGTCCCGCCTATCCAACGCCCAAAGCTAGACAAATTACGCACGCTCACGATAACGACAATCGACAAAAACGCCATCGGGCAAAGGAACAATAGCAAGAAACTTTGCTGTGCAAGTGAAAGTGCGAGATGCACTTGTTGCGCTTGATCACGATTGAGTCCAAATAACTCGGATACTGTGAGGGTATCATCTACTAATATCTGTGCGAGCGAACTAAACCATAATTCGAGGGCGCTGATGCTCTGTGCGCGAAGGGCATCATTTTCGGCTTGGCAGATAGGCATCGTACCAGCAAAGGTATCCAAAAACTCAATGAGCGTCCGTGTTTGCTCGGGTGTACATGCTGGCGCAGACTCGATGATAATGGTGGCGGCTTCTACAGCAGATTCCCCTTGGAGGCGTTCGCGCACCTCGCTGAGGTCAAATTCAGATTCTACAACGCTAACATCGCCTTCAAAGATACTGAATAGTACGTCAGCAGCTTGATTGACTGTGCTTTGTAGCCATGTGGCGGGTACGAGCATTTCTGTGACGGTTGCCCATGCTTGCGGGTCGTCTTCGAGTGCGGTGGCGATGTCTGTGATTTGGATAGGCGCATTACCCCCTGCTCCAAAATCCATTTCTTCAGCCGATGCCGCCGTGATAGCTGGCAATGCCGCGCCGGATAGGTTCTCGAAGATTGCTTCGTCTGCCAGCATATCCTGATAGGTTTCGCGGGTTAGCAACGAGCCGACAATCGCAAGGTTGCATGCTGCCATGACGAGGAGTGGCACGGCTAGTAGTACGATGATACCGGATATGATATTACCAATTAGACGCATGTGCGAGTCCTATCTGGATAAAAATTATTGCGTTGCTGAAAATCAGGCTCGGGCAAGGTATCGCTGGTTTATGTGCCTGTAAATCTCATACACTTGTTTGCATATTTCCCCTCACCCTAACCCTCTCCCACCTGCCCGTTCCTTGCGGGGAGAGGGAACTTTTGTAGCTCTTAAAGGGGTATTTGTATACTTGATTCGTTATACTTTTTGACAGCGGGCGACCACACAGGGATCGCCCCTACAAAAAGACATTTTAATTAACTTGACACCTATGGGATGCCAAGAATGGCGTCCCTACAATTCTGTTTGCTTTATTTGCGACACAAGTTAAACAAATTGTCTACGCCTGTTCGATGAAATCAGGTTGTTCCCCAACGAATGCGCCGATGGTCGCTGTGCTTTCGCCAATTGTTACCGATACGCCTTGTTCGATGGCACTGGTTTTGAGTACCGCAAGCGCGAATACTTCGCCAGTTGGTGCAGTGACACTGCTTGTCATGCGTCCGATGTTTTTGCCATCGTGCGTAACATCGGCTGGAGCTTCGGCATAGGGCGATAGGTCATCTAGGCGAACAATGGTTTTTGCGAGACGCGCTCGGCTTTCCATGCGAGCGATAATTTCTTGCCCTGTGTAACACCCTTTTGCAAAATGCACTTCGTCCCATAAGCCAATTTCCAACGGAATATAATCTGTATTCAATTCTGGGCGAGCGGGATGCCCTGCACGAATGCGTAAGGTATTGTACGTGATACCTCCGGCTGGCTTGATGCCAACATCCTGCCCTGCTTGCATTAAGCCTTCGTATACGGCAACGGCGTTTTGGTTGCCTGCTACGATTGCCCAATGTTGTCCGCTAATTGCTTTACGGCGAACAGCGTAAAAAGTTGCACTTCCAAACGCACCTGTAACCCCGCGCATCGCATTGACATCATCAACGGCGATGCCTGCGCTTGCGAGGATGTTATCCGCCTGTGTGCCATGTAAACCAAACATGCGTGTTGCTTGCGTCACGTCCACGAGGCGCACATCATCCCCAAAGAAGATATTTTTCTGTAGAAAACCGCGTAGCCACTCGCCACGTCCTGGTTCGGTGATGACAAGTAGATGGTCATCGTGGTTATAGGCTACAACGCGATCAATGATGCGGGCGTTGGCAGTGAGGAAGAGTGTTGCCCGCCCTTCTTCGGCTTGCATGTCTATCATTTTGTTGGTGGACATGCGATTGAGTAACTCGAAACGGTCTGCGCCGAAGATTTGTACGCGCCCTTCATGTGACCTATCAAGCAGAATAGCATTATTGAGGGCGGCGTTGTACTCAGTGGCTAAATCGCCATAGTGTAATGGAATGCCATCAGGGGCGAGTGTCGCGTTATGTGCCTCGTGTGTGGCTTGCATCACCATTAGTCTGTGTCCTTTGACCCATTTGCAGATTGATTGCGGTTTTTTATCGCTGTGATAACGATATTATCGACTTGCTCGGCAGCAACCTCTAAATCGTCATTGATGACGATGTGTTCACATTTTTTGGAAAACGGAAATTCGAGGTTCTGTGCGCGTGCCAGCCGTTGGTTGATGAGCGCCCAATCATCATCAGTGGGTTCGCGGTCTAGGCGCTTGAGCATGCGTTCTTTGAGGGTGGCGAGTTGCTCTTCTTCTGTTTCACCTGGCACGGTCACATAGATGATGACGACATCTTCTTTGTAGGAATTGATAACGACCTGTGCGCCGCGCACTTCAATATCGGCGATGAGATGGTTGCCGTTATCAAGGGCGTTATCTACGACTGAGCGAGGGATGCCGTAGAATTTATTGGGCGTGACTTCTTGGTATTCGAGCAATTCGTCGTTGGCTATCATCTCTCGAAAGCGTTCAAGCGAAACAAAAATGCGTTCGCGTCCATTGACTTCGTTGGGACGTTTAGCACGGGTGGTTGCAGTAGCGAGTTGTTTGATTTCTGGATGGCGTTCCATGATGATGCTCATCAGGGTATTTTTCCCAGTGCCACCGGGACCGACGAAGACAAAAAATAAGCCTCTAGGGTCTGGCATCGGCTATCCTTTTGTTGGTTGCATTGCTAATTGTGTTGACAGTTTATCAGTATCTGAGGCTCAGTACCACGTTAAAGTATATATCTGGCACTGTGAAAATAGGTAACAAATTGGCACACTGTAGCGGTTTATTCTCATGACGATGTAGAAAGTGGATACGTGGATGACAGCACAAATTATTGATGGGCGCGAAGTAGCGGGACGGATTCAGGATGGTATTCGTGAGGAGGTAGCGGCATTCAAAGCAGAACACGGTATTGTGCCAGGCTTGGCTGTGATTTTGGTAGGCGATGACCCTGCCTCTGCGATGTATGTACGGATGAAGGCGCGACGTTGTGATAGTGTCGGCATGCATTCTTTCACCAAGATTATGGATGCGGATAGCACGCAAGAAGACGTTATTGCACAGGTGCAGGCTTATAACGAAGACCCAGCCGTGCATGGGATTCTGGTGCAATTACCGTTGCCTGACCATATTGACGAAGAAGCGATTTTGACAGAAGTCTCGCGGGATAAGGATGTCGATGGCTTTCATCCCGTGAATATCGGTGCGTTGGCGATGAAAGGGCGCACACCGACTTTCACCCCTGCGACACCGACGGGTTGCATGACCTTGATTGCAGAAAGTGGCATTGATGTATCCGGCAAGAAAGCCGTGGTATTGGGGCGCAGTAACATTGTAGGGATGCCGATGGCGTTGATGCTGAACAACGAGAATGCGACAGTTACGATTTGTCATAGTCGCACGCCAAATACGCCAGAATTGGTCAAGCAAGCAGATATTGTGATTGCCGCGATTGGGATTCCTGAATATGTACAGGCAGATTGGCTAAAAGAGGGTGCGGTGGTCATTGATGTTGGCACAAATAAAGTTGATGCGCCGGAAACCGAACGCGGGTATAAGTGGGTTGGTGATGTTGATTTTGAGGGTGCGAAAGCGGTTGCAAGTGCAATTACGATTGTGCCGGGTGGTGTGGGTCCGTTGACGATTGCATCGCTGATTCAGAATACGATGAAGGCGGCACGGATGTTGGTTGTATAGGGTCATCAGAGTACATCATAAACTGCGTTAGAATCACGTTCTTACATTTCGCTGTTTCATTCAAAAATAGGTAAACAAAAACACCGACTTGCGAATCACAAGTCGGTGTTTATTTTCAGTGCCGAAGGTGGGAGTCGAACCCACACTCCCGTAAAGAGAACTACGCCCTGAACGTAGCGCGTCTGCCAATTCCGCCACTTCGGCTTGTTTTTATGACAGGCGGATATGATAGCAGAGGGGTAAGATAAGTCAAGGATGAGTTGTTAATCTGACGTTGGTTAAGCGCAGGTTTTCGTGCGGGGGTGACATGCTATAATGCGCGACATGTTGTTGTAGATAGTGAGCAGGGTATTTTTGTGAAATTGAGATGGATGAGCTTGGTTGCTTGCCTGATTGGTGCATTGCTGGTGGTATCAATCAGTGTAGCGCAATTTGAAGATACAGGCGTGCGAGCAGAAGCACAGGCAACAGTCAATTACCGTGCATTTCCTGGGACAGATAGCGAAACACTTGGTCAGTTAGAGGTGGGGGTTTCGTATGCGGTGCTGGGTCAGCATGAGTTGTTCCCTTGGGTTTTGTTGGGCAACGTAGCTGATTTACACCCGATTGGGTGGGTATTCGAGGACATCGTTACGATAACGGGCAATATCAACAGTGTGCCGTTTGTGGATACTGTCGTGAGTGCGAATCCGGCAACGGCAATGCCGATACAATCCCCTGTGGCAACGGGTAGCAACAATGCAACGGATTCAGATTCTGTGACGTTGACACCTACCCCACCGTTCAACGTAGCAGGGACAACGTTCAACCAGATTAATATTCGCTATGGTCCGGGTGTGGATTATGCGCGGGTTGGCGTAGCAGAAGGTGGCGAACGTTTCCAGATTGTCGGCTATCATACACAATTTCCTTGGGTGCAGATTCGTTATGATGCGTCGCCTACAGGTACTGCTTGGATACAAATTGATTTGCTGACTATCGAAGGCGATATTTTTACTACGACGCCCGTTACTACGACAGTTTTCAATTTACCGACACTAACGCCAACGCCGGCTGTAGTGCAATCTGCGGGTGGATTGAGCGCGGCAAGTGAGGAGGTTAGCCCTGAGTTGATTGGCTTGGGCAATCAGTTGTTTTCGCTGGCATTGAGCCGAGGCTTTGACCCTGAGACGAATCAATTTGGCTCGTTGTATTTGCAGGATTTAGAAACAAGCCAGGCGATTGGGTACGGTGCGGATATTGCTTATAGCGGGACGAGTGTCAACAAGGTTGTTATTTTAGTGGCGTTGTATGCTGTGTTGAATGCCCCTCCCCGTGAGCAATTAGCGACAGATATTGCGAATACGATGATTTGTAGTGAAAACGCAAGTACGAATCGGGTATTGGAAGCCGTTGGTAATGGTGATGCTTGGGCGGGCGCACGACAGGCAACGAGTTTGCTGGAAGCACTCGGTATTGAGAATACATTTTTACTATCTCCGTATGTCGTTGACCCTGCTAATCCACCGATTCCGCCTGCGCCAATTCCTGCGCCAGTAACAGAGGCAAACCAAAGTATTGCATTCCCTGACCCCTACAATCAGGCGACAGTGCAAGATTTAGGTGGGTTGATGGGTGCGATTTATCAGTGTGGCTATGAAGACGGTGGTCCACTGATTGATACATTTGGCGCAAACATTTTTGAGCCACGCGAGTGTCGGCAAATGTTGCATGTGATGTCTAGCAATACAGTAGATGGGTTGTTGCGTGCGGGTGTACCGGAAACGACACGGGTTGCACACAAACACGGCTGGATTAACGATACCCATATGAATGCAGGTGTTTTCTTCACAGAAGGCGGTAACTATGCGGTTTCGATGGCATTGCATAGCAATCGGGTAGATGTTACGGGTTCGCGCTATGTTGCATTCCCTGATACCTTGCCAGTGTTTGCGACGACTTCATTGCAAATTTACAACTTCTATAACCCAGACTCGACGTTGGAAGTGCCACGCGAGGGGTTCATTCCTGAAGCACCGACATGTCAGTTTGCGGGGTCGCCACTGATTGCGGATTTGATGCAATCAACATGGGATGAGTGAGTACATTTGCAGGATTTAGAAGGCAGTTATCAGTTTGTAGTCAGAATATATATAGGCAACACGGTTGTGTTGCCCATTTGACTATTCATTCGATACCATTTCGGATATTAATGTAATATGAAAAATCGAGACTGCCTGGTGAATGACCTAAAGCTGTTAACATTGTGGCACATTCACTACGATGTTGTGTGCCATGATTAATCATATGCACTAAGCATTGCCACAAAACACGTTCGCGTATGCCTTCTTCAACTTCGTACCTCACGATACCATCCATATTGTCATCGTTTAGTGTATTGAGGTATTGTCGCATCGCATCTTCTTCACGCTCCCAAGAAGCTCTGAGCATCTCTAAATCAGAGAGTGTTTCTTTATCTGTTAAACGACCTGAATAGGCATTGTTCTGGCAAATTGTCCGCCACACGTACTCTGAATCAAGTGTATGAGTCAGCGTCTCAAATATAGTTGGCTGACTGGTGATGATAACCTGCGCTAAATCCTCAACAGGCACTGTGAGTGTTTTATCCAAGATAATCCTGTTCGCCCAACAATTGTAATCATACAACAGTTGCACATCGCTGATTCTCATATCACTGATACCTTTCAGTAATTTGGTTGGTTCATCAACCGACGTAATAGCGCGGGGTCATCGAGTGCGCGTCCTGCACCTGTTGCTACAGTAATGAGCGGATTGTCTGCACGGTAGACAGGTACGCCCGTTTGCTTAGTCAGATATGTGTCTAATCCGCGTAATAGCGCACCCCCACCTGTCAGCACTATGCCTCTATCAATGATGTCAGAAGCTAACTCCGGTGGTGTCTCCGCAAGCACATTGCGCACTACTGTCGCAATTTGATTGAGTGGGTCGGACAATGCCTCTGCGACCTCACCCGTTGTCAAAGTAATCGTCCGTGGCAAGCCACTGACATTATCTTGTCCTTGAACATCCATCGTCAATTCGTCTTGTTGCTCTATAGCCGCACCAATCTGAATCTTTGCTGCTTCTGCTGTTGAGCGTCCAATACTCAGGTTATATTTGCGACGGACATAACTTGCAATCGCATCATCTAGGCGCATCCCACCAACGCGCCCACTTTCGGCGCGAATGATGTTGTTCATGGTGATGACGGCAGCTTCTGTGATACCCCCACCAATATTGATGACCATATCGCCAGCCGGCGTGGCGACGGGTAAGCCTGCGCCAATCGCCGCAGCTAAGGGTTCCCAAATTAGGAAGACTTCTTTCGCTCCTGCGGATAGCGCCGCTTCGTGTACAGCACGCTTCTCTACTGATGTAACGCCATATGGCACAGAGATTATCACGGTGGGTCTAAAGAGCCGAATACGCCCTGCTATGCGCCCCATGAAATACTCTAGCATGGCTTCTGTCACTTCGTAATCAGCAATGACACCATTCTGTAACGGGCTGACAATCTGAATATCTTCTTCGTCAACACGTCCCATCATCTCGCGTGCAGGTTGCCCAAATTCGACAATTTTCTGCTCTTCGACCATCAGCGCAACCAGAGACGGTTCTTGCAACACAATCTGACCGCGCTCGTAAATAAGCACATTCACCGTGCCGAGATCAATTCCTAATTTTTTGGCAAACAACGCCATCGGTTGCACTTTCACTTTCTATATTTAACAGCATGTAGTGTACCAGAAAAAACTGCATCTGCATCACAGGCATCATTAGCGTCATCAAACTGATACTATTATCACCATCATTCTCTATGACAGTCAGTATCTAAATTTATATATAAAATGGTATCTGAAAAGATGACTCGCTCTTCTATGGTCCAATCGCGTGGAACACTAAAAGAGCTAGGTAGCAAAATATACTTCGATAGGGGCGTCACGCGCGATACATCGTCAAACCATGAAATCCCTAAGCCAGCATCAAGTGACACAGTATAGACAGGACTACTCAAAAATGCTGGATGTATCAATACAGTATTACACCATGCGCTCGCTATTTGCATCTGCCAGATACGTTACACCCATCTGCTCATACGCCTGCATATAAGCACGAATATCCTCCGTTTGTTCTACAAAATGAGGTTCAGCAATTACCTGAAATTGTGTCAAGGTTGGTATGAATATGATCAAATGGCAAATAACAAAGGTACCAACAATACGATACATGCCAAAACCCCATAGCAATACCAGCGAAAATAAAATCTGTGGAGAAAGGGCGCGATAAAACGACAACCCTTCAAAAGTAAGAATAGATATTAAGAGAACGAGTATCGTTCCCAAGGTAAATGTATGGATAGGCAACTGCTGTGGAGCAGAAATTACAGGCTTATTAGGATTACGCCACATACGCCACATCAAATAAACACATCCACCGAATATTACAAAGGCTTGATACCGTGCAACTACATGTATTAGGGGAAGCGAATGTATTGCCAAAATATTTGCCCACACATTGCGTAAACCAACAACCGTAATACGATAAAAATTTGGATAATGACGTAGCATATCTGCTAAAAATGTTGGATAAGGCGACGATGTTTGCCCTACGAAAAGATACACGATTATGAATAATACACTTGCACCAGCCAACAACAATATAGCCCCAAAAATGCGCTTTCGTTGCCAACCCCAATAGGCAAACAATGGAAACAAAGTGAATAACCACGAAACACGTATCAAAGAAAATAATATGACAATAACACTTACCAAAATTAAATTTATGAAACTCGGTGGCTTTCTGTCATCGCGTAGAAAATGATAAACAAGAACACCCAACACAATTGCAAATGCTAAATTGAGAATTTGTAGAAAGCTGGTTGGTGCGAAGATGATTATCGTTGGATAGCTTGCTATCAGAGCGCCAAAACACATCATGCCAGTTCGATTAGGTTGTACAACTATTATCGCAAACAAGATAGCACAGGTCAGAAGACCCATGTTAAATAGCACGATACTATAAATATGCATGCCAAAAAGCTGACCCAAAAACCCATACAACATTGGCGGGAAAAGTCCCCACGCATAATAATGTGCATAGTCCGCCTGTGCCGTTAATTCATTGCGAGTAAAGTACCCACTGTCTAAACCAACGGCTGAGAATGCCTTTGCCTGCGCATAATAAAAAACCTCATCAGAGAAATCGCTAGGTAAAGTAGCTTCTGTACCTGTAAATCCCATATGGTAATCAAAGATGGTCGCATTGTAATAGAGGGCAAGCAAGATGATTAAAATAACAAAAGGTATTATGCTCACACTTACAGCCAATGCGTAATCAACCCAATTGCGCATAATCTATCCTTCATAACCAAAAAGGCGACATCCACATAGCTTGATGAATATCGCCCTAAATTTTTTATGTTTGTCAGATGCTTACTTGTCGCGGTCTTCTTGGCTAACAATCCGCAGTGCCGTACCACGACTTTGCAACTTGTTAGATACCTTCAACTGCAACTCTGCACGACGCAATTCGAGCAATGCACGGCGATTTTGGTCTTCCGGCACGCCGTCTTCCATCATCTCACGCGCACGGTCACGGGCGGCGCGGGCTTTTTCTTCGTCAATATCGTATGAAGAATCTGCCAAGTCTGCGAGAACGACGACCTTATCAGGACGTACATCCACCACACCACCGTAAATCGCATAGCGTTCTTCTGCGTCACCCTTGCGGATGACTAGCTCACCAAATGTCATGGTTGTCAACACTGGCGCGTGTCCCGGCAGGACGCCCATTTCGCCCTCTGAAGCAGGAATCGAAATGCTGTCGATTTCCTCGTCTTCAAAGACCTTGCGTTCCTGCGTCACGAGTTCAACGTGAATGGGCATAGTATCCTCCCGTTTGCTTAGTCGTCTTTTGCTTGGCTGGCTTCGTAATCACGGATAACATCGTCAATGCCACCCTTCATGTAGAAGGCACGCTCTGGGATGTGATCCACTTCACCTTCAAGCAACATGCGGAAGCCACGGACTGTCTCACGAATTGGCACATATTTACCTTCGATACCCGTGAACTGCTCTGCAACCTTCATCGGTTGGCTGAGGAAGTTCTCGATTTTACGCGCACGGCTCACCAGCAATTTATCGTCATCGGAGAGTTCTTCTACACCGAGGATTGCGATGATGTCCTGCAAATCTTTGTAGCGTTGGAGTACTTGTTGTACTTCACGCGCTGTTTCGTAGTGGTCTTCACCCACGATATTTGGGTCAAGAATCTTGGATGTACTACCAAGCGGGTCTACCGCAGGGAAAAGCGCACGCGCCGCAATCGAACGTTCGAGTGCAATTGTGCTATCCAAGTGCGTGAATACCGCTACTGGCGCAGGGTCAGAATAATCATCTGCTGGCACATAAACAGCCTGCACAGATGTAATCGAGCCACGTTTGGTCGAGGTAATACGTTCTTGCAACATACCCATTTCTTCATCGAGCGTTGGCTGATAACCCACTGCGGAAGGCATACGACCTAACAGCGCGGATACTTCAGCACCAGCCAGCGAATAACGGAAAATGTTGTCAATGAAGATGAGAACGTCTTTACCTTCGTCGCGGAAGGTTTCTGCCATCGTCAAACCAGAGAGTGCCACGCGCAAACGCACACCAGGCGGTTCATTCATCTGACCGAAGACCATCGCCAATTTATCGAGGACGTTCGCTTCTTCCATTTCGTAGTACAAATCTGTACCTTCACGGGTACGTTCACCCACACCCGCGAATACAGAGAGACCATCATGTTCGGTAGCAATCGAGTTAATCAATTCCTGAATAGTTACCGTTTTACCTACACCCGCACCACCGAAGATACCTGTTTTACCACCTTTGGTCATCGGTGCAACGAGGTCGATAACCTTCATGCCTGTCTCGAACAATTCAACTTTGGTTGATTGATCATCGAAAGCAGGTGCATCAGCGTGAATCGGACGACGAGGCAGACTTTCGTCTACAGCAGGCTTGTTGTCAATCGGACGACCCAAAACGTTAAATACACGCCCAAGTGTCGCTTCACCAACAGGGACACTGATTGGGTTGCCGGTAGCAATCGCTTCCATACCACGATACAGACCATCGGTGGTATCCATAG
Organism: Chloroflexota bacterium; assembly: GCA_038522085.1. Taxonomy (GTDB): domain Bacteria; phylum Chloroflexota; class Anaerolineae; order Aggregatilineales; family Phototrophicaceae; genus JAUZRW01. Next base: position 47,186 of record JBCBKJ010000016.1, on the reverse strand, counting down.
CAACACAACGAACAGCACCTTGACCAAGCATCAATTCCACTTCGAGAATCAAATCTTGGCGTTCGTTGCCTTCATCATCGGGCGCCAATGGGATACGAATCGCATCGAAAATATCTGGTAATGCACCCTCTGGGAATTGCACATCAATAACATTACCCAGAATCTGAGTGACAGTTCCTTTTACATCAGTCATAAGTTCTTGTTTTCTCCTCAACGGTTCTATCAATTACAGCGCGTGTGGACAATACCTGCCCACACACGAATTTTTCACTTAAATCAGTCTACGCGACGACCACCATCTAACTCGTCTTGTAGCGCATCTAGCCCATCCCAGTCGCCTTTAGCAGCAAAACTTGCTTGTTCTGCCCAAGTGACTAAACTAGGCGCAAAACGCATCCCTGCTTCATCAATTGCTTGGCGCAGGTCGTCTTCTGTTGCATCGGCTAACTTTGCAAACGTATCAATTCCGAATGCAATCAATGCACCTGACATTTTCGGACCGATACCTTCAATTTTGGTGAGGTCGTCTGGGTCAGTGCTTTCCGCAACTTCTTCTGCCACTGCGGTAGCAACTGCCGCTACTGCAACACTCTCTTCTTTTGGTGTAGGTGGTGCGGGTGCTGTTTGCACATTTGCTGTGCCATTGGATTGCGCACGGCGACGACGCGGTTGTTGCGCTGGGGCATCTGCTTTTTTATCTGCATCTTCGAGTGCAGCCGCGCCACCGACAATATCGAGGATTTCGCTGGTGATAGCTGCCTGACGCGCTTTATTGTATTCGAGCGTCAAATCATCTACCAACTGCGAAGCGTTATCTGTCGCGTTCTTCATCGCTGTCATGCGTGCCGCGTGTTCGCTTGCTTGTGATTCCAGCAAGGCTTGGTATAGTTGCAATTCCGTGAAGCGTGGCACAATTTCATCCACTACTGCTACCGGACTTGGTTCATATTCGTAATCTGTCGCGCCTTCGCTCACCTGTGGTACTTCTTTGACGTATTCTGCTGCCACTTGATCAGCAACTGTATTTGGCGTTAGTGGCAACCAACCCAATACAACTGGGCTTTGCGTCAATATATTGATGAAGTCGGTGTATGCAATTAGCACCTCATCGACATTACCACTGAGAAATTCTTCCATACACAATTTGGCAATAGGAGAGATGTCAGCAACGGTTGGTGTCGCAGGCAAATCACTAAATTCGGCGATGACATTTTTGCCCTGACGAATCAGTGAATCGCGTCCTTTGCGCCCAACGGTCACATACTTAACTGGCACACTCGAATTGCGCTCAAACGTTGTTGCGGCACGAATTACATTGGTGTTGTAAGACCCAGCCAAGCCTCTGTCTGAGGTGATGAGTACAAGCAGCACATTGTCTACAGATTCGCGCTCGGTCAACATCGGGTGCAGTGCCTGCCCTTTTGATGCGGCATTTACGTTGAGCAGAATTTCCCATGCTTTTTCCGCATATTGGCGACTTGCTTGTACCCGGTCTTGTGCGCGACGCACGCGGGAAGCAGAGACTGCCTCCAGCGCACGGGTAATTTGCGAAATATTCTTGACGGACTTAATCCGCCCCTTTACTTCTCTGGCATTCGCCATCTAAAAAGCTCCTTTCCTGTCTCAGACCTTAGCGGATATGCTTAGCTCCAAGTTTCCGTGAAAGTCGAGATAGCATCTGCCAATGCCGCTTTGGTTTCATCAGAAAGTCCGCCCTTAGCTTCGGATTTCACTTTGTTAGCGACTTCCGAGTATTGGGTGTGGAACGCACGCAAGAAGTCTTCTTCCCACTCGTTCACACGGTCAACACCTACGCTATCAATCAGACCTTCTGTACCTGCATAGATGACCGCAATTTGGTCTTCCAATGGCAGTGGTTGGTATTGTGGTTGCTTGAACAATTCGTTCAAACGCAGACCACGGTCAAGCTGTTCTTGGGTGTCTTTATCGAGGTTACTACCGAACTGTGCGAAAGATTCCAAATCACGGAATTGCGCCATCTGCAATTTAAGACCACCCGCAACTTTCTTCATACCTTTGGTTTGCGCAGAACTACCCACACGGCTCACGCTGATACCGGTGTTCAATGCTGGACGCTGACCAGAGTTGAACAATTCACTTTCGAGGTACACCTGACCATCCGTAATCGAAATCACGTTTGTTGGCACGAATGCAGATACATCGCCCAGTTGCGTTTCAATAACTGGTAGAGCTGTCAAGCTACCGCCACCACGTTCTTCACTGAGCTGTGCCGCACGTTCCAGCAAGCGACTGTGCAGATAGAAAACATCACCTGGGAAAGCCTCGCGTCCTGGTGGGCGACGAAGCAAGAGCGATACCTGACGGTATGCGTTCGCGTGACGGGTCAAATCGTCGTATACAACCAGCGAATCCATGCCGTTTTCCATGAACCACTCACCCATTGCGCAACCCGCGTATGGTGCGATGTATTGGAGTGCAGCCGATTCACTTGCGGTTGCTGTTACGATGATGGTATATTCCATCGCGCCAGCTTCTTCGAGTGTTGCTTGGAGACGTGCAATCTCACCACGACGTTTACCAACCGCTACGTAAACACAGAACATGTCTTCACCACGTTGGTTAATAATGGTATCGAGAGCGACGGCTGTTTTACCTGTTTGGCGGTCGCCAATAATCAACTCACGTTGACCACGACCAATTGGAATCATGGAGTCAATCGCAACGATACCTGTTTGTACCGGACGATCTACACCTTTACGTTCCATAACGCCTGGTGCCATACGTTCGATGTCATAATATTCATCAAATTCAATCGGACCTTTACCGTCTACGGGTTCACCGAGCGCGTTCACTACACGACCCAGCAAGCCTTTACCAACTGGCACAGATGCGATACGTCCGAGTGGGCTAACTGCATCACCTTCTTGGATGTTGTCGTAATCACCCATGATGATGATACCGACGTTATCTTTTTCGAGGTTGAACGCAATACCAGCTACGCCGTTTTCAAAGCGTACCAATTCGTTGTAGCGCACGTTATCGAGACCGGATACACGGGCAATACCATCACCCACAACCGTCACATAACCGACTTCAACCGCTTCAACTTTGCGCTCGTAGCCTTCAATCTGCTTTAAAATAGAATCGTAAATGTTTTCTGCCATTCTTAGCTCCTTCAGTACCTGTCTAAACTCAATCGTTCGCTGCAAATTTTTTTACAGGTCAATCAGCATTTGACCTGATTGGCAATCACACAATAAAACGCACGCTCACGCGCTTGTTATACGTGGCGCACATTTGAATGAAACATTGAGCTTTTCTTATGCGAGTGCATTGTAGCAGTCAAAACCTTGATTGTCCACATTTTCACGAATAGAAACAAATGCAATCTCAACATACGTTTTTTGAGCGTATTTTGTACCAAAATGACACTAGTAAATGTAGCGTATTGGCATCTTCTTATTATGTATTCAAGTGTATTAGAAATGCACAATTAAAAGAAGGAAGCCATGTGCGGCTTCCTTGCTGTTGTCTGTTATTTAGATAGCTTTGGGTGCAATGACGAAGTATTTATTCGTCGTCGCGCAGATAGTAGGTCATGTGTTGGAGATGTACGACGGGGTCAATGTATTGCACCATGACATCTTCAGGGACATCAAGATTGATGGGTGCGTAATTTAGTATGGAGCGCACACCAACTTCGATGAGACGATTTGTTACATCTTGTGCGTATTCGGCTGGGATAGCAATCATGGCTATTTGGCATTTATTTTCGGTGATGATTTCTTCTAAGTCATGCATTGAGAAAACTTGAAATTCACCGATTTGCGTGCCGACTTTGCTTTCGTCAGTATCGAATAGCCACGAAATACGGAATCCGCGCTCGGTAAACCCACCATAATGTGAGATAGCACTCCCTAGATTCCCCGCTCCGATAACAGCAACTTTCCATTCGCGGTTCACTTGCAAAACTTGTTTGAGCTTATCTGTCAAAAATTCAATTTGATAACCTGTCCCCTGCTTGCCAAAGCCACCAAAATGGGAGAGGTCTTTGCGAATTTGCGCCGAACTAATGCCTAGTCGGCGTCCGAGCTCATGAGATGAGGTTACATCACGCCCTTCTTGCGTCAGCCGTGCCAGCGCACGAAGATATAATGGCAACCGTCCAATCACAATATCAGGGATTTGATTAGACAATTTTAATGACATAGGTATTCCTTAATAAGATTTGGTCTGCATCAGGGAATGACATGTGAAAGTTTGCACAACAAAATGAGTATAGCATTAGTTTTAATATATTACCAGTCATTGCACAGCGGAACACATATACGCAGATGAATATAGTATTTATAGCGCAAGCACCTATCGTATAGGTTGATGTTCAGTGATATAGTAATAGGCACATTGTTTGCTAGAACATGGACAAGATTATGGCTGTTGGGCGTTCCTTGTTTTTGTTGCTCATCCTCTTGATTGCGTTGCCACTGGTGGCTTATGGACAGATGAATCAGGGTGGTGGCGGTGATACTATTGACGTATCCGATTTACAATTATATGAAGTACGACCTGATACGGTTGCGTTGACCGTAAATGCGATTGGGGCGATTGAACCAGCGCAGTCGGTTGATTTGAGCTTATTAACGGGTGGGCGCGTACAGGATGTGTTCGTTGTGTCGGATGCGTATGTGTTGATGGGCGATGACTTGTTGACACTGGAAAATGATGTTCAGCGTATTGCTTATGAGCAGGCATCCATTGGCGTGACACAGGCTGAACTTGCGTATGAAGATTTAATCACCACAGATGAGACACAGATTGCGCTGGCGCAGGCGAATGTTGATGCGTCGCGGGGGCAATTTCTGAGTACGGTATCGGTTGCGACACAAGGCGACCTTGAAGCGGCAGATTTGCAGTATGAGCAGGCGTTGACATTATCTGAGCAACTACGGGTCGAGCGTAGTATTGCAGGTAGTGAATTTGGCTTTGAGAGTATTCAATATGACCAAGCAGATGCGGCTTATGGTCAATCGACATTTGAGGCAGAGATTGCCCGTTTGCGTGCGGAACAATTGCGGAATGGCGCAGGTTTGCAGGCATTTGCGGCGAGCTTGAATATTGATGTAGCGGAAGCCGAACTAAATCGTGTGGTAGCAGGTCCGACACAAGCGCAATTGGATACGGCATCTACGAATATTGAGGCGGCAGAAAATATCCTCACACAAGCGGAAACGGCTTTTGCTCGCACGATATTGACTGCCCCATTTTCGGGTGTGATTACGCAATTGAATACTAGTGTGGGAAGTCTGGTTGCGCCTGGCATTGCAGTCATTGAGTTGATGGATGTGAGTTCACTAGGTTTGACAGTGCAAGTCGATGAAATTGATATTGGGCTAGTTGAGGTCGGGCAAGCTGTTCGGGTGACTTTAGATGCTTTGCCAGATGTAGCCATTCCGGCGACAGTGACGGCAATTGCGCCGTTAGGTACGCCTTCAGGGGGTATCGTGAGCTACGATGTGGATATTGCGCTAGATGGTAGTGACCCGCGTGTGCGTGTTGGTATGACGGCTGAAGCGACGGTGATAATCAACGAGATTGAGAATGTTTTGGCTGTGCCGAATATTTATGTCCGGCGTGATAGGAATACAGGCGAGACATTTGTAAATGTGTTGCGTGACGATAACACCCTTGAGGAAGTTGCTATCACAATTGGGATACAGGGTCGGGATACAAGCGAGGTGTTATCGGGCTTGGATGATGGCGATTTGGTGGCACTCGATTTGAGTGGCAACACGCTTGATTTGTTTGGGGGGCAATGACAATGATTTTATGGATTTTACTCGGATTTGTCATCATTGCTGGCATACAGTGGGCATTGATCAAGCGCCTGCCCTATCGGATAGCGCGGGTGTTGATACAAGTGCCACTGCTCACAGTCACTATTTTGGGAACAATGTTTTTACTTGCGCAAGAGCAAGCGCGGTCGGAGGTTTTTGCACAGCAAGCCGCGCTCGATAGGATTGTCGAACGCGCTACTATCAGCCGAGGAGATATTGTGCTGAGTGTAAGTGCAACGGGTTCGATTACGCCACAACAACAAGCCCCGTTAGTATTTTCGGTCACGAATGCAACGGTTGATGCTATCAATGTGATACAGGGTGCGCGGGTGTCGGCTGGGGATGTTTTGGCGACGGTGGTCAGTACCGATTTTGACCAAGCTGTTGATGAAGCGACGGTGGCGCTCACTTTACAGCAAATCAGTTACGATGTGCTGACCCAACCGGCGAGTGCCGAAGATATTGCTGTCGCACAAGCGCAGTTAGAAGCGGCAGATGCCCAATTACTGGCGGCGTTCTCTACGGGAACAACCGCGCAGGACACACAAATTGCGTTTTACAACACAGAGTTGGCACGGAATCAATTGTGGCAGTTGCAGTTACAACGTGACATCTTAGCCGACCCAACTCCGATTGAAATTGATACTGACCCCGTACCTGACCAATTCCAAGCAGATGTGGATGCCGCGATTCAGGAACTCAATCGGCAGATTCGGGCGGCGAATGCAGCGCAGGCACGACAAGCAGAAAATACCGTAATTGCGGGTGAATTCGGCGTAGAGATTGCTGATGCGAGTTATGAGGGCACATTGCAACGGGGGGCTGACCCTGGCTCAGTGGCAGTAGCGAATGCGGGCGTTATACAGGCAGAAATCGCATATGACCAACTTATCAATGGTCCAAGTGAGTTGCAATTGGCACAAGCTGAAACACAGTTATCGTTAGCGACCTTGAGCTTAGAATTAGCAGAGGTCAATCTGGCACAGACTGAGTTGGTCGCACCGTTTGATGGCGTGATTGCGCAGAGTAATTTGACACTCAATGAGTTACCTCCGCAAGGTGCGGCGTTCATCTTGATTGATGACAGTGGCTATTTTGTCAATTTGCCGATTGATGAGACGGATATAACCTCGGTGGCGATTGGGCAAACGGTAACTTTCGATGTAGATGCGTTACCGGATGCGATAGTCACTGGCACAGTCGAGAGTATCGCTTATGCGCCATTGGATGCAGAGCAACTTGGCTTGGTAGCTTATAATGTGCGAGTAGGGATTGATACGGATACAGCAGAAAATATACGCGCTGGTATGACGGTTACAGGCGAGATTGTGACCGATGAGCGCATTGATATTTTGAGAGTGCCGAATCAGTTTTTGCGCATAGATAGGCTAACAGGCGATGTATTTGTGACGGTGCTCACGGAGGCAGACGCCTTTGAGGAACGGCAAATCACGCTGGGCGCACGGAATGATGTTTTCAGCGAGGTATTGATGGGCTTGGAAGCAGGCGATGAGGTCGTGTTATTGCCACAGGCAGGCGAAGATGAAGGCTTCGGAGGCTAACTTATGGCACGTCGCAGACAGCGTAGCAACAACACCCCTGTGATTGATATTCGTAAAATTACGAAGACCTATCAGATGGGTGAGATTAAGCTCAAGGTGCTGAAGGGCATTTCACTCAAGATTGAACGGGGTGAGTTTGTGTCGATCATGGGTCCTTCGGGGTCGGGGAAATCGACATTGATGAATATCTTGGGCGCACTCGACCAACCGTCATCGGGCGAGTATTTCTTGGATGGCACGGATGTCAGTACGCTAAACGACAACAAGCTAGCGATTATCCGCAACAAAAAAATTGGCTTTGTGTTTCAGAGTTTTAATCTATTGAAGCGCACGACTGCGCAACGGCAAGTCGAGTTACCGATGGTCTATAGTTCGAGACGGAATGGGGCAAAGCGGGCAAAAGCAGCGTTAGAGGCAGTTGGTTTGGGGCAACGGCTGGATCATCTACCAAGTGAATTATCTGGTGGTCAGCAACAGCGGGTGGCGATTGCACGAGCGTTGGTCAATGAGCCGGCTGTGATTTTGGCTGATGAGCCAACAGGGAATTTGGATTCGCGCAGTGGGACAGAAGTCATGCAAATTTTCCAGCGATTGAACCGTGAGCAGAATATCACGACGGTGTTTGTAACGCATGACCCTTGGATTGCGCGTCATACGAAACGGGTGATTATGTTGCGGGATGGGATTGTGATTGCTGATGAGCGGGTGAAGAATCCGTTGGTTGCGGGCGAGGTGGAGCGTCCGTCAGAGGCAGAAGAATTGCAAGATATTTTCGATGAGACATATTATGGTGGCGATGAGAGTGAGTACAATTGAGGTGAGAGAACCCCTATCCTCCTGCCCTTTCCCCATATCGTTCGCAAGCTCTCTATGGAGAAAGGGAGCTTTTCATCCTACTTACAAACAGATAGTAAGAAGCAACTGTTGTTGTCAATCGCATTCTAGCTTTTCATTGGTGGTGTGATGAGTTTTGGCGAGGTTTTTCGGATTGCGATTGAGAGCTTACTGATTAATCGCTTGCGGTCTGCGTTGACGACGTTGGGGATTATCATTGGCGTGGGGGCAGTGATTGCGCTGGTGAGTTTGGGACGGGCGGTTGAAAGTTATATTGACGGGGAGTTTGAATCGCTAGGTGCGACAATACTTGAGGTGAGTTCTACACAGCCGGAGAGCTTGGAACGCACACGGGTTGAGCCGTTGACGACATTGGAAGCTGAGGCGTTGGCATTGCGTAGTAACGCACCGAGTATTTTGAATGTGGCGACGACATATAGGCTATTTGGGTCGGTTACAGGAGATGGTGCGAGTACATCACTTTCGATTACGGGCGCGTCATCAAATTATGCGGATGTCGTGAGTTGGGATGTACGCTTTGGCTCGTTCATCACGGAAGCAGATGTCAGCGAGAATGCACGGGTTGCGGTGTTGGGGCTGGATATTGTGGAAGCCTTATATGGTGACAGAGCGTTTAACCCCGTTGGACAGGATATACGTATCAATCAGGTGACGTTTACCGTTACAGGTGTGATGAGTCAGCGTGGTGGTACATTTATCAGTGAAGATAATGTGGTGTTCATCCCGATTACCACGGCGCAATCACGGTTGGCGAGTGTGCGGACACGAGATGGTGGCTTTCAGGTAAGCACAATTTTTGTCGAGGTCGAAACGCAAGAAGACCTCGACATGGCACGGCAAGAGATTACGGCGTATCTGGATGAAGCACATGATATTGTGTTTGCTGATGAGCGCGATTACGCCATCAGCAGTGATGCTGGTTTGGTGGCGACTATCAACACGATAACGGGCGTGCTGACCATTTTCTTGGGCATGATTGCAGCGATTTCTTTGCTCGTGGGTGGGATTGGCATCATGAATATCATGCTGGTATCGGTCACGGAACGCACGCGGGAAATTGGTTTACGGAAAGCAGTGGGCGCTCAGAGTGGGGATATTTTGTTGCAATTTTTGCTGGAAAGCGTGGTGTTATCGCTGATTGGGGGCGTGCTGGGGATTGGTGTGGCGTATATTGCGGCGCAGGTCGGCACGGCGCTCTACGAGCAATTGACAATGACGATTGAATTAGATTCGATTTTATTGGCAACAGGCGTGAGTACACTGGTGGGTGTCTTTTTTGGGTATTATCCGGCACGGCGAGCAGCACGAATGAAACCTATTGATGCCTTGCGATTCGAGTGAGAGACGATGCTAGATAATATTTTGATGGCGCTCGACAACTTACGAAGTAATCTTTTGCGCACGGCACTCACCATGCTGGGGGTGACGATTGGTGTGGCGGCGGTGATTATTCTGCTCTCGGTTGGGCAATCATTTGAGACATTTGTGCGCCAACAATTCGAGGGTTTGGGTGTCAATCTGGTATTTGTGATACCCAACTTTGAGGCGGATGATTTTCAGCCATTGACCTTTGCAGATGCCGACGCGCTGGCGAATCCATCGAATGTGCCGGATGCAACGTTGATCATGCCACAGGATAGTTTTAATGAGAATGTACGCGCCGGAGCAAACGAGGCACGGGCATCAGTGACCGCTGTTACACCTGCCTACCCTGCTCTATTTGGGCGGGAGCTTGGGGCGGGGCGCTTTTTCGATGAGAGCGAGTTGGAGACGAATGCACGGGTTGCCGTGTTGGAACAAGGCATTGCACTACAATTATTTCCTGATTCGCTGGCATTGGGGCAAGCAGTACGGATACGGGATGTGCAATTCACGGTTATTGGTGTGATGAGTGTAGGCAGTGGGCTTTCATTTGCTTCTGATGATGGGATTTATATCCCGATAACGACAGCTCAAACACGCTTGAACAACAATCGGGTTTTGAGTGGCGAACAAGCTGTGGATATTATTCTGGTTCAGGCGCGTTCGCCCGATGTTTCGGCAGATGTGAACGCACAGATTCAATTAACCTTGCGGGATGTACGCGGGGTGAGTTTCCGTGATGAGGACAATTTTGCGATTATCAGTCAGAATGAAGTGTTGGATTTGCTGGATGAAGTCACGGGTTTGTTGACCGTGTTTCTTGTGATTCTAGCAAGTATTTCATTGATTGTCGGCGGGATTGGCATCATGAATATTATGTTGGTGACAGTTACAGAGCGCACACGGGAGATTGGCTTGCGGAAAGCCGTTGGTGCGCAAAATTCTGATATTCTGCTACAATTCTTAACAGAGGCGGTCATCTTGTCATTGATTGGTGGGATGATTGGGGTTGTGCTGGCATTTGGTGTGACTTTACTTGTGACGGCTGTTGTTCCTGAGCTTGATGTACAGGTACAGGGAAGCAGTGTGTTGTTAGCGACGGCGGTTTCGGTGGCAGTCGGTTTGTTATCGGGTGGGTATCCGGCGAACCGTGCAGCGCAGTTGAATCCGATTGATGCGTTGCGCTATGAGTGAGACATGGAACTTAGGGAAGTACGGACATACTGTATTTTACCCCTCCCCTAAATCCCCTCCCCTCGCGCTTCGCTTGCGGAGAGGGGACTTCAAAAGCTCTATCAAGCTATTACATTTGGGTAGCATTGTGAGCTAATTTTTCGGAGAAGGTGACGATGACAGAGTATAAACAAGATGACAAGATTCCTGTGCCACGCAAGCGTGTGTTTGTGTTGGCAGATGGGCGTTTTGTGATTCAATGGGAAGAAAATCGCGTGCAGGACTTGTTGAATGGGCGCTACACGCCGTTCAATGAGGCGCAATTTGGGGCGGCGATTACGGATTATGAGTTGAATCAATTGGTACAGTCGAACGTGGTAGATAGTTACGATGCGCATTTGGTGTATTTAGCGCCGGACATGAGCGCCTCTAACACGGTATCGGGGCGGACATATTATCTGAATACGACCTTACCACGTTCACTAGAAGCCACTGTTTCGCAAGCCTTGAAAGATGCTGAATTAGACAAGACTTATTCGGTGCGTGTGCAATCTATTTTTGTAATTATTCGGGGTCCGAATGGCACGGCTTTCCGTGATTTTGACGCAGCCGAGCGTGCGCGGGAGAATTTGCTTGAGTTAGTACCGGATGTTTTTGAGGATACTGTGGTGGCGTTTGTGGAAGTGAATCCGACGCCTTAGGTAGTTTTCAGTAGTCAGTAATCAGTTTTCAGTAGATGATTTTATTACGTAAGAATCTATCCGTAAATTGAATTCTCTTGGTTCGGGCGCAATACAGCACGCCCCTACAAAAACTGTTTTTCGGATAGGTTGTAAGTAAAAGTAAGCGATGTATTGTTAGCGAGTGTGGTATGACAGACGAGAAACAACCAAAGAATGGCACTGTAAAGCCGGGCATCGAGACAAACGATGACCTGCGCGAGGTGCATGATACGATGTTAGATGGACTGAGCCAGCTTGCAGATTATTTTGGTTTTAGCAAAGTGATGGGTCAGTTGTTTGGGACTTTGTTGTTGAGTCCTGGTGCGTTGTCGCTGGATGATATGATGGAACGGCTGAGTATCTCTAAGGCGAGTGTGAGCATGAATATGCGGACGCTGGAGCATATGGGGATGGTGCGGCAGGTTTGGGTGCGTGGGGGCAGTGGTCGGCGCAAATATTATGAAGTCGAGACGGATTTCTGGCAGATTATCACGAATTTGTTGAATGGGCGCGAGATGCGTGATGTGGAGCGTGCGATTTCGACAATTGATGATAGTAGTGAGCAATTGACGAAGGGCATGGAAGACATGACCGACGAGGAGCGCGAATTGGCGCGGTTGTACATTGAGCGTATGGCACAGTTGCAGGCGTTGTTTCAGTTTGCGCAGGTGGTGATGCAGACGATTTTATCGCAGTTTGATGATACGCCAGATTTCTCGAATATTTCCAATATTGAGATTGAATAAGTGGGCGCACCTGCCCTTGTTTAGTTAAGCTAGATTGTCTATAATTTGAATTCAACCTTATTGGGGGAGTGGCGGAATTGGCAGACGCGCATGACTTAGGATCATGTCTCTCACGAGGTGTGGGTTCGAGTCCCACCTTCCTCATCAGATAACTAAGGCGCAGATATGCGCCTTTGTTGTTACTAGGGTATGTGTATTTCTGATGAAAACTTTATACCCGCCCTCTTAATCTACTGCTATAATAATCAAAGCTCGTCACAAGGATGTGTAATTTGAACATTCAAACAGAACGCCTCGACAATCACACGGCTCGCTTCACGGTAGAAATCGAACCCAAGCAATGGGATGATGCCAAGAAAGCGGCGGCGCGTGAAATATCTAAGCAAATCAATGTAAAAGGTTTCCGTAAAGGCAAAGCTCCTTACAGCGTCGTTGTACGACGTGTTGGTGAGGGCGTTATCATCGAAGAAGCGATGGAACAACTTGGCAATGATGTATACCGTGAGGTTATCAACAATGCTGAGGTTGAGCCATACGCGGCTGGTAATTTGGAAGACTTCAAGTTAGAGCCTCAACCTACCTATGTTTTCACTGTACCGATGCAACCTGAAATTGAACTCGGTGATTACCGTGAGGTGCGCGTCGATTACGAAGCGCCTGTGGTTGAAGATGAGGAAGTCGATAAGGCAATGCGTCAGTATCAGCAACGGGAAGCTGTTGTTGAAGATAGCGTGAATCCGGTGCAATCGGGTGATCGCGTGACGATTGATATTCATGCGCAATTTGCGGATGGTGAAGATGCGCCAGAAGACCCGTCAGATTTCGATGAAGAGGTTGCGCCATACAAAGGTGATACATTTGTTGACCAAGTTGGTGCGACGCTGAATCTCGACCCTGAAAATGAACCTCTAGTACCAGGTTTCATTGACGCACTGGTCGGTGCTAAAGCAGAAGAAACGGTAGAATTTGACCTCGATGTACCAGATGACAACGAGGATTTTCGTGAGACGGTGCGCGGGCGTAAAGTTAATTTCGCTGTGACAGTCAATGAGATTCAGAATGTCACATTACCGGAGTTGAACGACGACCTTGCGGCACGCATCACCGAAGATGAAGACGAACCGCTGACATTGCTTGAATTGCGGATGCGCACACGCGAAGAGCTTGAAACTGAAGCTACGAATCGTGCGAACCAAGCCTATTCTGACGAAGTATTGGATGCGATTTTGGAAGGCGCGACGCTTCACTATCCAGAAGTTATGGTGGTTGAACGTATTCATGATTTGATTGACAATTTCGAGCAGGAATTGCGTCAGCAAGGTATGGACTTAGAGACATACCAAAAAGTCATGGGTGTGACACACGATGATTTGCACGACCAATATGAAGAACAGGCTGTTGGTTCTTTAGAGCGTTCGCTGGTTTTGGGCGAAGTTTTGGTCGCAGAGAATATTCAGGTGACACGCGAGGATGTTGCTGGCAAGGTTGATGAGATGTTGGCGCAGTTTGGTGAGCAAGCGGATATGTTCCGCCAATTTTTTGACACTGAACAGCAACGTACTCAAATTGCCAATAGCATTTTGTTTGAGCGTGTGAGTGACCGTTTGGTGGCAATCGGCAAAGGTGAAGCACCTGATTTAGATGCCGAAGAGGACACCAGCGATGACACTGACGAGGAAACGGACGAGCCAGTTGCATCTGTAGCGGATGATGCTACGGACGAAACAGAGGATGTTGTTGAAGCGGCATCTTCTGAGGATGAGGCTGATGCAGAGGACACCGATTCTGAAGACGGCGACGATGAAGACGCTGTTGAAGAGAGTGCTGATGCAGAGGCAGACGACACGACAAAGACGGACGATTAATCAACACAGGAAAGGAGTCAGGTTGTTGGCAGATGCTGGTGACCGAGACATTATGAACGGATTTATGCCTCAAAATGTAGTTCCGATGGTGATTGAGCAAGGTAGTCGTGGGGAACGCGCTTACGACATTTATTCCCTCTTGCTGAAAGAACGTATTGTGTTCGTGGGAACGGGCATCAACGACCAAGTTGCTAACCTGACGGTGGCACAATTGTTGTTCCTTGACCGTGAAGACCCTGACCGTCGTGTACAGATGTATATTAACTCGCCAGGTGGCGCGGTATATGCGGGTATGGCGATGTATGATGCGATGCAACTTATCAACGCGCCTGTTAGCACGGTAGCGGTTGGTTTGGCGGCGAGCTTCGGCACGGTGCTGTTGACGGGTGGCGAACCTGAGATGCGTATGGCATTGCCAAATGCGACGATTCATATGCACCAGCCATTGGGTGGCGCACAGGGTCAGGCATCGGATATTGTGATTCAGGCGAACGAGATTGTGCGTTTGAAAGAGCGTTTAAACAATATCTTCGTGAAACACACAGGACAAGATTACGACACGATTGAAACAGATACTGATCGCGACATCTACAAGAGTTCAGAAGAAGCGGTTGAATATGGTCTGATTGACCAAGTGCTTTATGCGGACGAAGAAGAAGACAAGGAATAAGTATTGTGAGTTATCCCCCCGGAGGACATCGGTGTTCATTTTGTGGACGCACCCATGATGAGGTAGACCGCCTCATCGCTGGACCTGATAATGTATTCATTTGCAATTATTGTGTCGAGTTGTGCCACAATTTGCTCGCTGATGAGGAATACATTGAAGCATCGGGTCCTGATTTCCAGCTAGATAATTTGCTGGCACCACGCGATATCCTCAACCATCTTAATGAGTATGTGGTGGGACAAGAGTATGCGAAGCGCGTGTTGAGTGTTGCAGTTTACAATCATTATAAGCGTGTGCAGGCAGATGTTGCCGCGCCGGATGTTGAACTGGAGAAAAGCAACATTCTGGTGATTGGTCCAACTGGTAGTGGTAAAACACTATTAGCACAAACGCTGGCGCGTGTTTTGGATGTACCATTTTGCATTGCAGATGCGACTGCCCTAACAGAAGCTGGCTATGTCGGTGAAGATGTAGAGAATATTCTTCTGCGTCTGATACAAGCGGCAGATGGTGATATTGCGCGTGCGGAAAAAGGTATCATCTACATTGATGAGATGGATAAAGTATCGCGCAAGTCGAATGATAATCCGTCGATTACACGCGATGTATCTGGTGAAGGTGTGCAACAAGCCTTGCTAAAAATCATTGAAGGTACGGTTGCAAATGTGCCTCCGCAAGGCGGGCGTAAGCATCCACACCAAGAGTTCTTGCAGATTGATACCAGTAATATCTTGTTCATCTGCGGTGGGACATTCGATGGTATTGATGAAGTGATTGCTAAACGTGTTGGTGCAAAAGGCACACTCGGTTTCAAAGCAGATAAACGTGAAAAAGCCGAAAAAGGCGCATTGCTACGTCAGGTTAGCCCAGAAGATTTGATTTCGCACGGGTTGATTCCTGAGTTGGTGGGTCGTCTGCCAGTTGTGGTCGGTGTTGAGCCACTTGACCGCGATGCGCTGATGCGTATTTTGACCGAACCACGTAATTCGCTGACCCGTCAGTATCAGCATTTGTTGGCACTGGATAACGTTGAGCTTGAATTCGATGAGAGTGCGTTGGGTGCGGCGGCTGACCTTGCGATGGCGCGTGGTACGGGTGCGCGTGGCTTACGTTCTATCATTGAGAAGTGCTTGCTTGATGTGATGTACGAAGTGCCGGGACGTGACCATATTCATCGTGTAGTTGTTGATGATGACGTTATCAATGGTGAGCGTCGCCCACCGATTTTCGATGCTGATGAGAACGAATTAAGTTGGGATGATGGTGGGTCTATCAAAGATGATGATCCTGCCCAGCCAGCGGCATAAGTAAAAGCTACGATGTTTAAACCCCTCTATTACTGAGGGGTTTTTTGTTTAATGATAGGTATAGCTATTCGATGTATGCAGTGTCTGGAAATTAAATGTAACCTGAGTTTCGTTTAAGCATAGAATCTTATGTGATTGGTATCGAAAAGCATAATTTCTACTCATCGGACAACATAGATGTTGTCCTTACAAGGGTTCTACGGTTCAGAATGGCTCAAAATTTGAACATTCTCTTATCCGAAATTGAGGTTAAATGTAATTAGAGAGTTGTTTTTCAGTCTGCGCCAATGATTGAAGTCATCGGCTAGTAGAAGATATGTAGCTTTCTATTGATAAAATAAATGAGATATTTGATGAGACGAGATAGATATTGGCTGTGGGTTGTACCGTTGATGCTGATTATGAGCGCGCTAGTTGTACCAAGACTGGGCTATGATGGGCTATGGTTAGATGAGTGGTACTCTGTACGCAATTCAGGGGGGGCGTTGTATGGTCCATTGGGTGTTTGGGGTATCGTGCAACGGGTTGTCGAGACAGATTCGACACAAGCATTGGGGTATCCATTGATGCTGGGTGCTTGGGGTTGGTTTGCTGGATGGACAGCCTTTGCAGGGCGTGTCTCGTCTTGGCTTGTGGGTGTCTTGACAGTTGCGATGGGCTATAGGCTAGGACATTTGGTGCTGGGCAAGCGTGGCGGCGTTTACACAGCTCTGCTTCTTGCGTTGGGTGCATTTTTTGTGTATTTCAGCCATGAGTTACGTGCCTATATGCTAATGGCATTTTTTTGTTGTGCGCTAGTTTGGGCGTATATTCGCCTATTACAGGAGCATAAGGCACAAACAGGATGGATACAGGCTATTTTTGTAGTGAGTGGCGCAGGCTTACTGTGGGCGCATTATTACAGTGCGATTTTGCTGATTGGGCTGGGTATTTATCATGTAGTGTTTGCGGAGAAAAACCGTCGGTGGTGGCAAGTAATTGGTTTAGCGATGCTAGTTGGGATTAGCTTTCTGCCACAAGTACCAGGGTTTTTGCAAGGTTTTCAAACATATGAACCGAGTGATCTAGGGGCTGTGCCACTTACATCAGTAGAGGTATTACAAAGCCTGATTTATTATGCGGGTAACGGCTGGGGGCTATTTGCTATCATCTTATTGAGTATGGGAATGTGGTACGCATTTGCACAGAAACAATTAGCTCTCAGAGTCATTATCGCGTTGTCTGTGCTGACGATTGCCGTACTGGTGATTGCGAATGTGGCACTTGAGATTTTAGAACCGCGTCGGATGCGTTATGCAGTGTTTATCTTGCCTCTTTGTTGTGTATGGATTGCTGGCGGGATGGTTGCGCTTGATAGTTGGTTGGAGCGATTGCCTATACGCAATAATCTAGCGCGTATCGTCTTATTGATTGTACCGTGTTTATGGCTGGCGAATGGCTTACGTGCCAATGTGGATACGACATTTACGGATAGTTTAGAAGCTGAACCAATTCCTCCTTTTCGTGAGATAGTAACAGCTATTGAGGGACAAGTAGGCGCATCGGATTTGTTGGCGCTTTATAATGGCGATGGTGGTGATGCGTTTTACATACGGAATACATTTGAATTGGCGACATATGAGTTATCGTTGCCGTATTTAATTACGTCAAATGTATTTGCTGATGAGACACGCGATTGGGCGTTGGAGATTGTGGCAGATACTGACCGTGTTTGGTATGTCGTGAATCGAACGATTCCAAGAAATGAGATTCACACAGATTTTGTCGCTTTGCTGGATGCTGATTTTGTCTTGTGTCGCACGGTTGTTGATGAGGATAATATTGCGGTGACTCTATGGGTACGTGATGTTGTATTTTGTCTGCAAGAGGAAGCAATCATTCACTATGAAAGTAGATTTACGCTCGCGGGTTCGGTTGTAGAGCAGAGTGCAAGCACTATCGAGATTAGGCAGGGATGGCAAATAGCACCGAATGCAAATCCACAAGATTACTCATTGGGGGTATATGTGGTAAATGCGACGACTGAGGAGATTGTTCTTCAAGCAGATGATGGTTTCCCGATTGCAGATTTCTTCGCTGTGACACACACCTTTGAAGACGTTTTGTTACCAAACGGTGACTATGAGGTACGTGTTGTGGTCTATCGGTGGGAAGATGGTGTGCGTTTAGAAGGTTTAGTGCAGACAGGTGAGGTTGGGGATTATTTAGGTGTAAATAGGCTTGATGTAGGGGATTGATTTATAACTTGACCAAGCCTAATTATTATACAAACCCGCTACATGTTAAGCATCAAGTCTATTCTATCGTACTCTCTCTGATAGCAGATTTCGAGGCACGTAAAATGGTTGATAGAGGTGAGCGTTCGCTTTGATAAGCGACTTCCACACCGACTGCATCATAGTTGATGAGTATATCTTCTGCTTCTGTTTGTCCCGTAAGGTGTGTGAGGAAGAATGCTGTTGTTGCATGATTGAGAATATCATGGGCGCGTTCTAAATCCCACACAGGGTCGGTGCATGCATCCCAAATTTCGTATACGTCATGGACAGGTGCGCATTCATCTACAAAGAGGACATGCCCGCCTAATTCAAGGCTTGTCATGTAACGTGTCGTTGTGAGGTTGTCGAAGATATTGTAGGCATCACGTTCGGGTATGGCGACATCATCGTTTGTGCCAACTGCAATGAACGTTGGAACGTTTACGGTACTAACATCAATCCCTACCCCATTCCAAGGCGCATAGATAGCAATTGCATCGACACGGGGGTCGGCTTGGCTTGCCCAATTGCCAGAAGGCATATGTTGTAGTCCGCGCATCGACGCAATTTGGCTAGCATAGCTACGTGTTTGGCAGACATTTTCTTCGCTAGGCGTTGTTTGCTCGTCACAAAATGTTTCGAGTCGGTCAAAGTTCAGCCGTGCGCCTGCGATTTCTAATGTGTTGACTGCGCCAAGTGAGTATCCGGTTACACCGATGTTTTCAAGGTCAAACATGCCTGCCATCGTACCAGATGCGTTCAGTAGCTCTGCATAATCGAGTTGGCGACTGATTTCATTAGTACGTAAGGCGAAACTACGCGCTTGGTTTTGTGGGCGTGTCAGGTTAGTAGCAAGTGAATTATCTGGATGATCAACTGCCATGACAATGAAACCTTGTGAGGCAAGGTGTTCTGTTAGCCACAGGCTATAAACACGCGAACCAAAGCTACCATGTGTATAAACAATGAGGGGATAGGGTCCATCGGCTAAGTTGGGTTGCGCGTCTCGGTAGGCAAACCCTTGTACTCCGAAGATGAGTGCTATGTTATAGCTGACTTCTGGTTCTGCACCTGCAATTGCGTCGGCTGGATACCAGATTGTGCCATTTAGTGGACGATTATTTGTGTCATCATCAATTGTAAATTCAAATGTTCCGACTGCATATGCGCCACGTTGTCCGTATTCAGGAACATCGCTACGTTGTGCATTTGCAACCGTTGGTGAGAGCAAAACCAATAAAATGATGATGACGCCCCAGCCATACTGTCTCATCCCAAACATACCCTTTATTACCATATCTAACGATATAGCAATATTCTAACGGTGGAAGTTTGAGATTTCCATACTAAAAACAAACCTCAATGAAACCTTTAGTTTAGGCGTCAGGTACAAATCGTTCTGGAAGCACCACATTTACACGTCCACCAGCTTGTTTACGAAAGGCTTCGGCATCGAGTTTAGTTGCGCCTTCATTGCCACCGCCCCACTTAGATGGAATTGCCCAGCGCACTTTTAGTCTTTCTAGAACTATTATGGACTCTTCTACATTTAGCGTATCATTGTTATCAATAGGAAGAATGACAATATCAGGACTTATGCGCAACATTTCAGGAATTAAACCTGTGTCGCCTGTTACATAAATATCATAATAGTTTATAGATATAACAAATCCTAAACCTCCTTCTGACTTTTTGTGTTGCAAACCGTTTGGTGCGTAGGCTGGTAGCGCCTTAATACTTAATTTATCGAAAGACATACTTTGCCATGGTCGGATGAGGGTTGCACGGGGAATGCGTTGCTTGACTTTTTCATTGGCAAGGATGATGGTTTTATCGTCACATAGTTTTTCAATGTCAGTTATTGAACAATGGTCGTAGTGGTCGTGCGTGATGAGGATAATATCGGCGGGTTTGGTTGTACGTACAACACGCCATGGGTCAATATAAATTGCAGGTTGTGTTTGAATGTAGAAACTCGCATGCCCAAGCCATTTGATATGTTCAATCATTGTAACAAGCCTTATTTGTCTTATTATGTGGGTAGCCCTATAATAACAAGAGGAACAGTTACTAAGACTAACCTCACATTACTATCATTTGCTGGTATTATTTATTATGTGTCGATAGTGATTAATGTGCTATGAAGTCATTTGGCTCATTTGTGTGCTTATAAACATATTCAGTATGTGAAGAACAACCAGTCACGACCATGTGTACGTTTCAAAATCATCCAAGGTCAACATTATGTCAAATAGTTTAAAACCATTGCGCCCGTTGAATCCTAAGCCCTCTGGCAACACGCCTACCCCGCCTTCACAGGATACGGGTCAGTTGCGTAGCCGTCGGCGGCAGACGGACAATCTGAACACAGGTAAGAAAAGACCGACAACAGGTATTATCGGTGCTTGGAATCCGCCGCCACTATCAAGTATTGAAGATACGGGGCTAACACGGTTGGCACTGGCAGACCTCGTGTTAAAAGTCTTGTATTTCCGAGGCGATTTGCAGGGGCATGATATTGCAGACGTTATTAAGTTACCTTTCAACGGTATTATTGACCAAGTGCTTGAGTTTTTGAAACGTGAGAAAATGGTCGAAATTACTGGTACGCAGGGTTTCGGTGAGGCATCTTACAAATATGAAATTAAAGGTGAGGGCATCAAACGTGCGCTGGAAGCTGTTGAACGCACGCAATATGCTGGTGCTGCACCTGTTCCGTTGGATAAATATATTGCAGCTATCAATGCACAGAAACGCTCTGAAGCCTCTGTGATGGAAGCTGATATGCGCAAGGTGATGGAGAACCTGATTGTATCGAAAGATATGCTGGATAAGATTGGTCCGGCTGCGAACTCGGGTACATCTATCTTCTTGTATGGTCCGCCAGGGAATGGTAAAACGACATTGAGTGAAGCTATCGGTGATGTGATTCTCGGTGAGGATATGTACATCCCGTATGCAATTGATGTTGATGGGCAAGTCATTCAGATCTTCGATTTTGTGAACCACAAGTTATCACCTGACCAATCACCTGTGCGTTATGGTGTGGGTGAAGTCGCTGACCCGCGCTGGGTGCGTATTCGTCGCCCGATTATCATCGTGGGTGGTGAGTTGACGATGGAAAGCCTCGATTTGGTTTACAATGATGTATCGAAGTTTTACGAAGCACCCTATCAGGTTAAAGCCAATGGTGGCATGTTCCTGATTGACGATTTTGGTCGCCAGCAAGTGAGTCCGGTAGCGTTGCTGAATCGCTGGATTGTGCCTTTGGAAAAGAAATATGACTTCTTGACAATGGCAAATGGTCAAAAAATTCAGATGCCGTTTAACGTGATGATTATCTTCTCGACGAACCTTGACCCAGCCGACTTGGTTGATGATGCGTTCTTGCGTCGTATCAAGTATAAAATTGAGGTTGGTAATCCGACACCGAAGCAATTCCGCGATTTGTTCGAGTTGATGTGTAGAATCAAGGATGTGCCATTTGATGAACGCGGGTACAATTACTTGATTAAAGAGTGGTATGTGAAATTCAACCGTGACCCTCGTTTTGTGCATCCCCGCGATTTGCTGAATCAGATGAATGATATTGCAAATTACATGGGTGTTGAGAATACGATGAGTAATCGTGAGTTGATTGACCGTGCGGCTGATTCGTATTTCGTCGAGCTATAAATGACTTGATGCAGAGAGCATGGCTGATATGGTTGTGTTCTCTGTATTATTATCTAATGAGTGAACATGCAATAAGCAAGGAAACCATTGAAGACTGAAGGTAAAGAAGCGGTTCTTGCGGTGCGTCATGAGGATGAACGCCGTGAAGTAACACGCATGTTAGAAGAAGATTTGCAGATGACGGTACGTCAAGCTAAAACGGGGCGTGACGCCATATATATATTGGAAGATCATGCTTGCGATTTCTTGCTGATGGATATTCAGTTAAGCGATATGCATGCATGGAAGATGTTGAACACGCTAAAAGAGAGTGTTGACTTGAGCAGTTTGCCGACTGTGGTCATTATGGATGAGCCGACGGTTGTGCCATTGCCAAATGTCACGCCGGTGGTGCGTCCGGTGGCTGTGGCAAAGTTAAAGCACATTATTGGGACGCTGTTCACACCCCCTACGCTGTGACTTCCCTCCCATACCCATCTCATTAGATAGCCAGATTTGCGATAATGGGAGGCAGACCTGCCTCCCCTACCTACTATGTGTATTCAGATATTATGCATCTCAACATCCATTGACCCCTGGCTCAGATATTTTCTCAGCTTTTGAGCAGGTTGCTGATAATGGCATTGACTGCATCCATTTCATCTTGATTGATGGTATGCCCCATACCTGGATAGATGCGTTCATCGACAGTTGCGCCCAGCCCACTCATGATGTCACGGGTTTCGTGGACACGTTCGACAGGAATATGGAAGTCGATGTCACTGCATCCTAAGAATACAGGTGTGCCTTCTAGCGAGCCTTCGTAGCCAGTGAGTTCACCTTCTGCGCCAATCAAGCCACCACTGAGCGCAACGACGCCTCCGTAGGTCTGTGGGTAGCGTGCGGCGGATTCGACAGCTAGACATGCGCCCTGCGAAAAACCCATGATGACTGTTTTTTCTGGCGGGATACCCGCTTCTTTGATTTTATTGAGCAAGCCTTTGACCGTTGCCAGTGCTGAGTCGAGCTTCGGCTGGTTCGATGCACGAGGCGCAATGAAACGGTTTGGATACCATGTATTGCCTTCGGCGGCTGGTGCGAGATAAGCTATCTTTTCGCCTTTGATATGATTTATCAGCGATAGAATGCTCTGTACGCCACCGCCGCGTCCATGAACGAGAATCACGGCTACGTCGGCATCTTCTAATTTTGCACCTGCCACAGCGACAGGTTGCGTTTCGTGAATTAATTCTGCCATGTTTATGCTTCCTCACTTTCTGGCGTTTCGTCTGTGTTTTCCAGTGGATTTATCCATTCTGGGATTTCGAGTGGGGTCAGCACGCTTTCAATCTGGGAACGGCGTGGTTCTAGCCAATCGGGTAATTGCAATGTCTGACCAAGCGATTCCATTGGTTCGTCTACGTCGAAGCCAGGACCAACCGTTGCGAGTTCTACAATATGCCCGTCGGGGTCATTGGTGTAGATACTGCGGAAATAATCGCGGTCTAAGATTTGTGAGACGCGATAACCTGCGCTCATCAAGCGTTGACGCCATTCGGTTTGCTCATCTTCGTTTTCTACTGCGAACGCATAGTGATGTGTTTGTCCATAGCCCATACGGAAACGGCGGGCTGTGCCAGGTTTACGTTCAAAGTAGGTAATGAGCGTGCCGGGTTTGCCATTATCGACACCCCAGTACCAGTGTGCGCTTGTGGGGTCATCGAAATTGTCTGTCATTTTCACCCGTTGCATTCCCAACACATCAGCAAAGAAAGCATGTGTCGCTTCAATGTTCGTACCGATGGCTGTAATGTGGTGCATGCCGTGCATCAGTGCCATGTCTGCTGTGATGACAGGTACTGGTTTTTCCCATGTGAGTGCTTGAATGCGCTCTTCATCACGGTTGGCGATCATCATTGCCTCTGGTGGTGGCATATGGGTCGTGCCGAGTGTCGCTATATCTTCGTCGCGTGCAAAGCCGGGACCCATGGTTGCAATTTCCACAATCACGCCATCGGGGTCGCGGAAGTAGATGCTTTTGAAGTAGTGACGGTCATAAGGACCTTGCACTTGCACATCTAAATTGGTTAGGCGACGTTTCCATTTGAGCAAGCCATCATAGTCTTTTACAGACAGAGCTACGTGATGTGTACCACCGATGCCGGGATGCCCTTTTGGCGCATGTTTCCATTCAAAGAAGGTGATGGCACTGCCATGCGACCCTGTAGCATCCCCAAAATAGAGATGATAGGCAGAGGGGTCATCGAAGTTGACGGTTTGTTTCACGAAACGCAATCCGAGTACGCCTGCCCAAAAATTGACTGTTTGCTGGGCGTCTGATGACACGAGTGTGATGTGATGCAATCCTTGAATGTTCACTGTTGGCTATCCTTTTCAGTTTCTGTAATCCCTACAGGTATAGGACGACCCGATAGCACGCTACCTTACCAAACAAACGGACTGCAGTCCGTTTTTAATTTTTCACTCATCTTTGTGTTCATTCGCTTTGGCATCGAGGTGCTGTTTTAGCTTTTCGCTGGCGATGAATAAGCCTGTGCCATCAACTGCCAATGTACCATCCGTAAGGGTTGCTGTGCATGCCGCGAACACTTTTTTACCGTCGATTTTCTCTATCCATGCACGAATGGCGACTGTCTCGTAGAGAGGAATATGTGACCTGTAGTTGTAGGTCATGGTGACTGTGTAACCCGGTTTTCCATTTTCATAGGCGACTGCGCCCATTGCTTCATCAAGGACTGTAGCGATTGCGCCACCGTGTAAAATGCCTTTATCACCTTCTTTACTCTCATCGAATGTAACGTCGGCGACGATTTCCATATCATCATTTACGAGAAAGTCGATGCCAAATCCGGCTGGGGGTGCGTTGCGCATGAGTTTTGTGCCTACAAAGCGTGTTTTGCGTGCCAAGTGTTGTCTCCTTTTTGTAATTTTCATCCTCGTATGCCATCTCATGTAGTATTTCGGGCGCTGTGTACAACACCCCTACGATAATTATTTACCGCGAGACTAATCAAGCGTAGACGGTAGTAAGGCGTACCAGATGGTTGCTTGGATGACATCTTCTAATTTCACTTGGTCAAGAACGGTATGTGCATATTGTTCTTCGCCGGGACCAAAGCCGATGGTTGGGATTTTTGCTTTGCCTGCCCAGTAAATGCCATTGGTGGAGAAATCCCATTTTGTTGTTTCTGTGGGCAAACTGAGCATTTCGGAGATTTGCTTACATGCCTCTACAAACGGATGGTCGTCTGCGTAGACCCATGTCGGATAGACCATCTCCAGAGGGAAAATGAAGCCCGTATAACTGGGTTCATCAAATTCAGGGATAGTAATGCTAATGTCAGGGTTATCAGCGACCAATGCCTGTAATTTGGCGAGTTCTTCGTAGGCATCTTCACCAGCCGTCAAACGTCTATCGACATAGACCGTGACTGCACCTGGAACGACATTGCGACTGCCTGCGTGTACCTCAACTGAGGTGACAGTCATTTTGGCATCACCGAGAAAGTCATCAGTTGGTAAATCTTCTGCCATCGTTTTGATTTGTTCGATAATAGGTAGCACTTTATAGAGGGCATTATCTCCGAGATGATTGCTGGCGGCGTGTGCGCTTTTGCCTGTCGCCTTGATTTGATACTCCACCCGCCCTTTTTGCCCGCGTGCTAGGCGCATGTTGGTGGGTTCGCCGACGACAACGTAATCAGGGCAAATCCCTTCTGTCATCACAAAGGCATTTGCCGCACCGCCTTCGTTGACTTCTTCGATATTGCCAAAGTAGTAGACTGCCATGTTATCAGGAATTAGACCTAAGTCACGGGCAATTGCCAGCCCATAGAGCATGCCAGGTGTACTGGCTTTTTCATCGCATGCGCCGCGTGCATAGAGAATACCGTCTTCTTCTTTACCTTCAAAGGGATGCCAATCCCATTCGTCTGGGTCGCCTACGCCAACGGTATCGAGGTGGCTATCGTATAGTAGGTGAATATCGGCATTTTCATCTCCGATGCGCCCGACGATGCAACCCATTTTATCCCACCATACGGCATCGTAGTTGAGCTTATGTAGTTCGGCTTCGACACGCTGACCGACTGCGCCAATGTCGCTATCTGTGCTGGGGATGGCGACGATTTCACGGAAAAAATCGAGCATGTCGGCACGGTAAGTTTCTACGAGTTCGCGTATCTTTTCTGTGTTTTGTGACATGGTGTTCCTTTGTATGGTGGTTGTATTTTGATAGTGAATAGGCGTGCAAATTTAACCTCTCCTCCAACTCCTTTTCAGGGGTTGGTATTTAATCTGGCATTTGCAACCGTACAATTTAGGTAGTTTTTTGTGGATGTTTCGGGCGCTGTATACAACGCCCCTACAGTGTCTTTTGGCATGCAACAAAAACGAAAAACCTACTCTTGAGAAGTGATATTGAACGGCGCGAGCCCACGTCTCATTTGTTAGTTCATCTGACATTTATGCTCATAATTTCGAGCATACAGTACATACTCACATATGTTCAATATGTTAACGGGCTAGATTTATACCTAGAAATTCGCTTGAGCCAGGATAAATGCCGATTTGTGGTGGTGTATCACCATCAACGAGAATGGGTTGTGTGATGCCATTGAGGCTTCCGTCTTCGAGCATTTCTTGTAGGGTGTAATTCACCAACCGGCGGAAGTCTACGTCATTTTGTGGCAGAGCGAATGTTAAATATTGCCTATCGTACCATGTTGGACCAATAGAGAGTGTGTCAGGATTTTGTTGCACAATCGGGAGTAGGCTGAGGCTATCCCCTATTAGGACGAGTGCGTTGTTATTTTCTAGTAGATTTTCGGCAGCCGTATCCCAACTGGTTGTGAAGAAGCGGAAGTTGAAGATACCCACACGGTTGCCCCATGCTTCTACGAGTTCTTCTGCATCATCTTCGGTATCAAGTGTAGCAACGACGCGAGAGGTCGCCATGAGGCTACTCAATTGGGCATAGTCACGGTCAGAGGGATAGAGCAAGCGTCGTCCATGCTGGGCGTAGGGTTGGCTGAAATCGACGCCGGGAACATCCCATGTAGGTTCAATGCCTACCGCGATGTCTGCTGTGCCATCGCGCACGGCTTGTAAGGGGTCGCCAGCTACAAATTGAACTTCGACGCCCCAACGGGATGCTATCTCGCGCACAAGATTTTGGTTCGCTGTGGGGACGAAGGCTTGGCTGGGTAACAATCCTTCTGTAGATGCGTTACCTACCACGCGCAAAACGCCATTCGCCAAGATATTTGGTGCGGCATAGACACTCGGAATCGGTACATCGGTTGGGAAAGCGGCAAGCGCAGGTGCTTCATCACCGACATTCGCATAAACAGGTAGCGCGTTAAATGGGAAATCATCATTCGGGAAATATTCGCTATGTAACACTTCTAGCGAGCTTTGTTGACCAACCTCGGCATCTGATGCGAGATACTGTAAAGTACGATTTAGTAAGTTGCGGAAATGGGTATCTTGACGCGGAATAGCTATGGCAAACGGTTCTTCTTGCAGAGGTGTATTGAGCAATTCAACCGCTTCTAGGACAGGCGCGGCAGTGCGTAAAAGGCGCGTATCACGTCCGGCGATTGCTACGACTTCGTTACCGAATAATGCCGAAAGCATCTCGTCATAAGTGAGATACGGCTGAGGTTGGATTTGTACTTGTGTTTCTGCAATCCAATTACTGAGGGCAATTTCGCCTTCTGTACCGATGACATAGCCGACACGTTGCCCACCTAGATTAAACACGGTACTAATTTGCACCTCGCCTGATTCTGTATCGGGTTCAGCTTTAACCATAATAGATTGTGCGCCTAGTCGGTATATCTGGCTGAAATCGAATTGGGCATCAAGGGCGCGGGTATGAACAACAGCCGCCATGAGCATATCAACAGTGCCATCAGAAAGTAGCTCAAAACGATTTTCGCGGGTGACTTGGATGAACTCGACTTCAATGCCCCATGTTTCGGCTAAGAGGCGTGCGAGGTCGGCATCGAAGCCACGGACTTCGCCTTGGATGGTATATTCACCAAAAGGGATTTCGTTATATAGAACGCCGACACGCACAACACCATCACTCTGTAGGCGTGCGATGCGAGATTCGCTGAGGATACTATCGGCTTCGGATGTTGGTTGATACGGCACGGGCGTTGGTGGTACGAGGGTCGGTACAGCATCGTTTTGTGCGGTGCTGGCTATGCCCATCATGAGCAGAACCGTTAAGCAAATGAGTATCAACGCATAGCGAATGTTTTGACGCATAATAGCTCCGATTTGGCTGTGGTTGGTATTGAGTCGGACATTTGCCCTCACCCCAACCCCTCTCCCGCGTTTGCAGGCTCACTTCGGAGAGGGGAGTATTACGTTTTCTAGCTTATATTTTAACCAAAGTTGCATGACCTAAACTGAATTTCATTTGAGCATAGATTGTTGCAAGATTGGCTTACGATGTACGTGTTACGGGCGCTGTGTACAACGCCCCTACAGTGCGTATGCTAACGATAGAGTGCATTTTCTGTGATATATGCCAGCACGGTATCAGGTACGAGATAGCGGACACTCAATCCTTGTTGGATGCGTTCTACGACATGCGTGCTAGAGAGCCAGATGCTCAGTAACGGTGTATCGACCATATCGACACGTTCGGCTAAATTAGGCAAAATATCGGCGTGCATATCAGGTTGTACATCTTCATCAGAACGACGCATGACTGCGAGGCGTGCTTGCGTAATAATTTCCTTATGGCGTTTCCAGTCTGGGAAATTACGCAAATTGTCACCACCCATCAGAAAATATAGCATGCTATCGGGATACTCTTCGCTCAATAGCGTGAGTGTATCGGCAGTAAAATGTGGACCTTCACGGTCAATATCGACACGCGATAGTTGAAAATGCGGGTTGCCATCAATCGCCCGTTTAACCATTTCTACACGATGGTCAACTGGTGTGCGAATATCGTCTTTTAAGGGTTGTACCCCAGCCGGCACGAATAACACCGTATCGAGTGCGAGTACTTCTGCCGTGTATTCTGCTAGAAGCAGATGCCCGATATGCGGGGGATCGAATGTCCCACCTAGTACACCAATGCGTTTCACTTAGTCTGCCCACTCTAATTCGTAGCGCCCAATATAGACGGTATCGCCGGGTTCGACACCTGCTTCGCGCAATGCCTCGCTGACGCCTAGCACTTTCAGAATTTTCTGGAAGCGCAAGACAGCTTCATCATAATCCCAATAGGTCATGGCGGCGGCACGTTCGATGCGTTCACCTTCTACGATGTATATACCCTCTTCGGTTTTGTTAAGCGTGAATATGGGTGTGTCGTCTTCGAGTTCGTAGACGGGTATACCGACTTCGACTTCTTCGGGTTCTTCTTCTGGTAGTTGGTCAATTTCGTAGAATGCCCGTTGTATCAACTGACGTACATTTTGTTGTGCGACGGCTGAGATGGGCATCACTTGGATACCCCGTTTTTCGAGTTCTTCTTTGACCAACGGGAAGTATTCTTGTGGCTCTAGCAAGTCCATTTTATTGCAAACGACAATCTGTGGCTTTTCAGCAAGGTCAGCATCGTAGAGCGCCAACTCGGTATTGATCTGATTGAAATCTGCTACGGGGTCGTCGCTCATACCATCTAGCACATGAATCAGCACACGGCAGCGACTGACATGCCGCAAGAAAGAATGCCCAAGCCCGATACCTTGATGTGCGCCTTCAATTAGACCTGGAATATCAGCAAAGACCAAATCACGGTGGTCATATAAGACGACGCCCAGATTTGGTGAGAGGGTCGTGAAAGGATAATCGGCAATTTTTGGCTTGGCGTTGCTGACCACAGATAGCAGTGTCGATTTACCGGCATTGGGTACGCCAACCAGCCCAATATCTGCAATCAACTTGAGTTCAAGGCGTAGCCAGCGTTCTTCTCCGGGCGCCCCTTTTTCTGCCATGCGGGGCGCACGGTTGGATGCGGATACGTAGCGTGCGTTGCCTTTGCCACCGCGTCCACCTTTTAGAAGCACGTATTCACGGTCAGGCTCGACTAAATCTGCTATGACAACTCCTGTATCAGCATCTTTGACGAGTGTACCGGGTGGCACTTCTATAATGAGGTCATCGGCATCTGCGCCTGTTTTGTTGGATGACCCACCGCGATTGCCACTATCCGCTTTATGGTGATTGTTGTATTTGAAATATTGTAGCGTATTGATATTGGGGTTCACTTTAAAGATGACATCGCCACCTCTACCCCCATCGCCACCGTTAGGACCGCCATGTGGCACGTATTTCTCACGTCTGAAGGAGACAACCCCTGCCCCTCCATCGCCACTGCGCACGTAAATTTTTACATCATCGACTAACATACGTCGTTTTGTCTCGCTATCTATAATGACACTTGGA
This sequence comes from Chloroflexota bacterium, assembly GCA_038522085.1. GTDB lineage: Bacteria > Chloroflexota > Anaerolineae > Aggregatilineales > Phototrophicaceae > JAUZRW01. The sequence continues at coordinate 16,760 of JBCBKJ010000016.1, read as the reverse complement.
CAACCTATGATAATCGTCCCTACGAGGAAAGTGTAGGCACAACACGTCCGTAGGCAAAGCGTTGCCTATCGTTCGTATTGCGTGAGTTTAATTTGTACGTGAATTTTTGGGTAGAACAAAAGAACAGCAATGATCCCTTCGGCAAATAACCAAGCAATGTTTTTGTATATTTCGGGCGCAGATATAGCACGGCACTACGTCTTACCTGATATTGAGATTAGCATTGTAATTCCGGCAAGGTTGTTAGTTGTCCGGCGCGATACCACGCAATAGTGCGTTCTGCGCCTGTGTGAAAATCTGTTGGTACGAAGCCTAGCTCAGATTGTGCTTTTTCGCTTGTCACCCACCAATTGTTGAAAACGTAGGAGCGCAAGCCTAGCGGATAGAAGGGTTCGGTGCGGGTTAGGCGAGAAAGCATGGTGAGCAGTGCTGCGCCTGTGATACCGAGAATATTGGGCAGATAAACACGCGGGAACGACAAATCTGCTAGTTCGCAGACGATGTCATAGACTTCTTTGTGGGTGATAGATGTACCACAGATATTATATGTTTCGCCACTACGCCCTTGTTTTAATGCGCTCACGACGCTACCTGCAACATCACCAATATATGCCGGAAAGGTCAGATAATGCCCACCATCGGGTTCGACAATTAAGCCTCGCATAGGGTCACGGAAAAATAGGCGGTTGAAAGCATAGTCACCTAATGGTCCGTAGAAAGCACCTGGGCGCAGAATGACAGTTTGCAAGTCGGTTGTGCGTTCATATTGGCTGACAAGATATTCGGCTTGTAATTTAGTTAGCTGATATTTATCAGATGGACGCGGGGGGTGTTGCTCGTCAATGATGCGCCCGACTTGAGGTGTGCCGATGACTGCAATAGTCGATACATGAATGAAACGTTGGATATTGTTATCAACGGCGGCTTGGAGCAGGTTTTTTGTACCTGTGACGTTGGTTGCCTCGAAATCACCTGCTAGTTGCCACATGCTGAATAAGCCAGCCGCGTGTACGATATGGGTACAGCCTGCGATAGCATCTAAGCCTTCGCCTGTGCGGATGTCTCCTTGCACGACTTCAACTTGAGGGTATTGGGCAAGCCAGCCGTGCTTGTGTGGAGAACGTGTGAGGATGCGGAGCGGATAGCCTGCTCTGCACAAGGCAGGTACGAGATGGCGTCCTAAGAATCCTGTCCCACCTGTAACAAAAATCATGCGCTATCCTTTGGTTGTGCATCCGGTAATCATTTACGCAGAGTGTATCGCGTTCAGGATTTTATGCCTATGTTGTTGGGGTGCTTGTGGTGAACAAGCCAAGTAGTAATTTGTAGGTGTTTCCGGTGCTGTGTGCAACGTTCCTACAGTGAGATGCTCGCTCTAAAAATATTTTATAATGATATGCCTTAGCTAAACAGATTGCCATTCACGTTTGAGCAAACCGAAGAACCACAGGCTGGCGTAGTCACCTGTTGAGGTGGCTACTCGTTCGCGCCATGTGCCTTCGTGCATGAACCCCAATGATTCGAGAAGTCCTTTTGAGGCAACATTACCAACGGTGACATCTGCTTCAATGCGATGCACTTGCAGTTCGTCAAAGCAAAAATTAATGACAGCTGTTACGGCTTCGCGCATGATACCTTTACGCCAATAGTCTGGATGGAGTTCGTAGCCGATTTCAGCATGATTGTTGTCAGGGTTATAAGCGTGGAAGCCACATGAGCCTATCATGGTATCATCAGGCGAGTGTGTGATTGCCCAACGCACACCTGTTTTTGCCAAGATTTGTGTATCTGACCATGTCATAATTTCGCGCATTTCGGCGGCGTGTTCTTCGGGTGTATTGGGATTGAAGTCGGACAGATAGCGTCGCACATCAGGATTAGCGAGAATATCACTCCATATGGGTTCGTCGGTAGCTACGATGCGCCGTAAGACGAGGCGTTCTGTTTTGAGTGTGGGTACGCTTGTGAAGTCGAAGGGCGGCATGGGATATTATCTCCAATTTGTGATAGCTGCGAGACACGCAATCAATAAGCTAGGATATTGTATGGCGATTTTACCAGATGTTTTGCAAACAAATTTGGATGTGGTGTTTTGTGGAACGGCGGCGAGTGTGATTTCGGCGCGGGAGGGTGCGTATTATGCGAATCCGACGAATGCATTTTGGCGCACGTTGCATACAGTAGGATTGACGCCACGTTTACTTGCACCAAGCGAATTTCGCACGGTGACAGCGTATGGTATCGGGCTGACAGATATTGCAAAACAGGCGACAGGCAATGATAGTGATTTATCGGTTGGTGATTTTGACGCGGGCAGTTTGCGCGAGAAGATTGTGCAGTATCACCCAACAATTTTAGCTTTCACGAGTAAAAAAGGGGCGTCTGTATTTTTGGGAACGACAACGGGCAAGCTCAGTTATGGCAAGCAATCTGAGGGTGTAGGCACAACGACCCTATGGGTATTGCCGTCTCCGAGTGGTGCAGCGCGGCGTTATTGGGATATTTCGGTGTGGCAGGAGTTGGCAGATGTGGTTAAGGCGTAAGCTCTCTAGTTTTCACAATTTTAGTCGTTTAACGTGAATCGTAAAATTACATTCTCTTATTTGCACTAAATATTTTTCTTAGGGGATATGATGATTACGAATTTAGCGATTGTGGCGATTGGAGGAAATTCGCTGATTGCGGATGCTGACCAGCCAGCTGTGGCAAATCAGTGGGATGCGGTGCGGGAGACATGTCGGCATATAGCGCTGATGGTACGGGATGGCTGGCATGTCGTTATCACGCATGGGAATGGTCCGCAGGTGGGCTATGCATTGCATCGGATGGAGATTGCGGCGCGAGAAGGCATACATGGCGCACCGCTTGATTCATTGGTAGCAGATACGCAAGGCAGTATCGGCTATATGATTCAGCAGGCAATGGATAACAGTCTGCGTCGGCTGGGCATTAATCGGACGTGCGCGACGGTTATCACACAGATTCGGGTGGATGCTGATGACCCTGCATTCGAGAAGCCGAGTAAGCCTGTGGGACAATTTATGTCTGAGGACGAAGCGCGGTATCAGCAAGCAACACATGGTTGGCGGGTCATTGAAGATGCCGGACGCGGGTGGCGACGGGTCGTGCCATCGCCTATGCCACGCGCCATACAAGAGATTAATGCGATTCAGGCGTTGATGTTGAGTGGGTATGTGGTGATAGCAGGCGGTGGTGGCGGAGTGCCTGTTATTCGCACGGAAACGGGTAGTCTGCGAGGCGTGGAAGCGGTGATAGACAAGGATTTTGCAAGTAGTCTGCTGGCACAACAATTACGCGCTGATTTGTTCATGATTTCTACAGGCGTTGAGAAAGTTGCTTTGCATTTTGGCACAGAAAATCAGCAGGATTTGGGTACCATGACCTTGCAAGAAACAGCCCAATATATTGAGGCAGGTCATTTTGCAGTGGGGAGTATGCTACCCAAAATTGAAGCGGCGCGTCAGTTTGTGCAGAATGGGGGTCCACAAGCGATTATCACAAATCCGGCGAATTTGACCCGTGCGTTACAAGGCATAACGGGAACGCGGATTTTGCCGGGATAGAAGGCATTTTACAAACTACCGTGTATCGACGGGCGACAGACCTGCCGCCCCTACAGATACATAGCAATAACAAAATTATCTGCCACATTCTAGTGTTCAGATACAAAATACAAGCAAACAAGCCTGATGGCTAGTTAAACAGGTGTTGTGATAAGGGCAGTGATGGATTCGCCGCGAGAGAGTTTGAGGACTTTGTACGCTGTTTTGTCGAGATTATCAAGTGGGATAGCGGTATGGTCGATGGCGACGATGCGCTTTTCTGTGCGTACCCATAGGCGTTGATTGCTTTGATAACGAATCGCACGGATGGGATTGGTGCGAGTCATGATTTTTGTGCCTGTGGTGTTCATCTCAGTTGTGCGGGGGATATAATCTAAGGATACTCTTTTGGCGTATCCGCTGGCAGTGACAAGGAATATCTGTTCAGTAGTAACATCACTTGTAGAGAACATGCCAATGATATTGCCGGACAATGGCAGGTTGAGCAAACGGTTATCGCGTAGTGGGAGTGCGTCGGCTGACATACGGACTGCCCTGCCAGCGTGGCTGATGGCGATGAGGTCGTCGTTTTTATTTGCACCGATGAGAAATGCTGGATAGCCTCGTTTACGCTCTATCTGGTACATGACGGCGCGGTCAAGTTTGGGAAGCAATTTATCTGCGAAGAATTTCTGTGTGTAGCCAAGTGTACTCATGACGATGACAAAATCTTTGCCCGTAACCGCATGCCAATCAGCGATGGCATTAACCATCTCAGTGCTAAATTTATCACTACGAAAACCTTCTAGATTTTCTATGTGGAGATTATTGGCACGTAAGGCAGCGATGTCGCTGGCAGTTTTTACATAGCAAGCGTAGTCGGTGGTCATGAGGACAATTTTCTGATTACCCTGCGCGACATGTACAAAGGCGGATTGGTCAAGATTATCTGCTATTTTGTCGGCATCTTCGGGCAAGCTGTCGAGCATGTGTAATTTGTGGTCGTTGCTGCGGGTGATAATGACCTGCTGTGTCTCGCCTGTTGCTGTATCCGTTTCTTGTACATCAATTACACGTTTAACCACATCTAAATCTACAAGAGGCACTTGTGTATCGCGTGTGTCATCATCAGCGAGTGAACTTGCATAATCATCTGCATGATAAGCCGTGAGTTCAAGATTGCCCTGCTCTATCTGATGCCCAATCACACCAAGTCCACTGGTGACACTGCCGAAGGTATCAATATCACGGACTTTGTTTGCGCCGAAGCGTTGCTCTAGCATGTCTACGAAAACGGGAATTTGTGACGAACCGCCGGTGCGAATAACCGCGTCTATATCACCAACCGAAAGCCCCGCCATATTGAGGACATCATCTAAGCGTTCTTCGATAGCGCGAACATCCCCCCGAATGAGGCGTTCAAATTCGCGGCGTGTGACTGTATCAAAGACTTTGAAGCCTTCACCTTGCATATCAAGGCGGGCTGTGGGACGCGATGATAGGTCACGTTTGGCATTTTCGGCTACATCGTACATCTGTAAGCCATAATGCCCCGTGATGAGATGACGTAGGGCGGCGATTTTGTGCGGTTGCTGTGATGTGTTTTCGATTTGCTTCAGACGTTCCATTGTATCGAGCGATTGTAGCGTGAGCAGCGATTGCCAATCCGAAAAGGCATTATAGAAGCTGGATGGCACGGTGAGCGTTGTGCTGGCTGATTGGTATTGTGAGCCTTCTCCGAAGTGGCGCGGGTATTTGGCGCGAACGATGCGCTGGTCGAAGACATCCCCTGCTATCGGGATACCACCATTGGCAATCACGCGACGGGTCTTGGGATTACCGACATTGACGATACTCAGGTCGAGTGTCCCCCCGCCGAAATCAAAGATGAGGACATTTTGCTCATCTTGGATGCCCATCTCGTAGTAGAAGGCTGCCGCGATAGGTTCATACTGTAGATAGACTATTTTGTAACCAGCTTTGAATGCGGCTTGAATCATACGGTCACGGGCGATGTCGTTGTGTTGGGGTTCGTCGCTATAGCGGACGGGTCGCCCGAAAACGATGCTGTCTATTTCGCATCCGAGATGTTGTTCGGCACGGTGTTTCGTCGCATAGAGATAAGTAGCAATGATGTCTTCGAGGAGGAAATATTGGTTGCCAACGATTGTGCCGAGATAGGTTGGTGATGATAAGCCCATTTTGAACGAGAGAAATAATCTGCCTGGCGCGTAAATATCTTTGTCGATGTAGACATCTCGGTAGAATGTACCGACTTCGGCAAAGGTCATTTTGACCTCGCCTACCCACACTTTTTCGAGTTTAGAAGGGCGGTTGAGGTTTTGCTCATAGTAGGTGTTGGTAGCGTCTTTGCCGATATGCACGGCGCGGTCATTGGTGATATAGAGTGCTGTCGGGACAACGGTGTTATTGCGATTACTGGGGTCGAGCGGGATGAGTTGGAGCGTGTCTCCATCGTAAACCGACATGCCGGAATTGGTCGTCCCAAAATCCATGCCGATAATCATCGAATTGCCCTTTCACTTGTCAGATGTGATTAAGAGAGGATTTAGGAGTATACAAGGGGTCAGGAGCGTTTGCAAGGATTTATTAGGATTGAGTTTTGACGGCTGTGTTGGGTCGTAAACTTAGAACAGCGGACGCCAAGCATAGCGTCCCCCTACAAATAAGCGCGTTAGTTTTTGCGGATAGTACAGAGGGCATGACGAATTTCGCCAAGATGATAAGCGTTATGCATGAGAATCCCCATTGCCCCAGCCATCTGACGGTCATTTTGCCACTCAGTTTCAGATGCTACTGAACGAATCTGTTGGTAGGCACTTTTGAGAGCGTCTTGTGATGCTTGCCATTCATCATCTGTGACTGCGCCAACCGTGTTCCAGATAGCTTGCCAATCGGCTTTAGGTTGCTCACCGTCGATGAGTTTTAGCAAAATTTCGATGTAGTATGTCATATGTGCGACATGAGCAGCGATGGTCGCGCAATCACTAGAAACAGGTTGCGATGCTTCGCTGGCGCTGACGGTAGCGAGTGTCTCAAAAATGGATGTTTCTTTATCAAGGTAGATACCTTTGACATTCTCGAAAGTTTCTTCAAGGGATTGTAGCAATGCTGATGTGAACATTTCCTGCGTTGATGGTTGGGTCATGACATTTAGCTCCTAATATGATGATATAAAATTATATGTACATGTACTCAGTTAAGGCAAAAAGTGTTACATTTAGTGGCAAAATTCTGTATCTATACGACACAAGGACCGTGAATGATGCACAATCACGCAGGTGACGATTATGATTGCCCTTTTTGTAAGTTAGTACGCGGAGAAGATGACGATGGTGATTGGACAAAACAGAGCGAAATTTTCTTGCGTACCGAGCATATTGCCGCCTTTGTTAGCCCCCTATGGTATCCAAACAACAATGGGCATGTGATTATCATACCAACAAAACATATTGAGAATATTTATACGCTACCGCGTGAACTTGGCGGGCATATGTTGGAAGCGGCAAAGTATATTTCGATTGCATTCAGAGAAATTTATGAGGCAACGGGGACTTCCTTACGGCAACATAATGAGCCGGATGGGTTTCAACATATTTTTCACTACCATATGGAAGTTTTCCCACGTTACAAAGAAGACCGTTTGTATTCGTATGTGCGTCATGGGCGGATGACATCTGTAAAGGAACGTGAACCGTATACCAATAAGATGCGTACTTATTTTGAGCAGAAATACTCAGGAAAAGAGAAGTGATGCGTGTACAAAGCATAGCAAGGCGTAGGTTTGTAGGTGGTTAAGCTATCGCAAATTTTGTGCCTCGTGTAGAATGAAAAACGTATCTGTATCCCATATTATGGGTTATATGTTCTGAATTGAAAGTAAGTATCTACTTTGATGAAACCGACCTATTCGATTGTTGCGCCTGTTTATAACGAGCAGGACAATCTCAGATTATTTTATGACCGTGTAGAAGCCACGATGGCGCAATTAGGCGAGCCATGGGAATTGATACTGGTCAATGATGGCAGTAGCGATGATTCTCTGGACGTGATGCGTGCGCTGGCGTCAGAAGATATACATGTGAAGTATGTCAATTTTGCACGTAATTTTGGGCATCAGACAGCCGTGACGGCTGGTGTCGATTATGCCACGGGTGATGCAGTCATTTTGATTGATTCCGATTTGCAAGACCCGCCGGAAGTGATTCCTGATTTGATTGCCGAATGGAAAGCTGGGTTTGAAGTCGTGTATGCCGTGCGAGAAGAGCGCAAAGGCGAAAGCTGGTTCAAACTGGCGACGGCGAATCTGTTCTATCGGGTGTTATATGCCATTACGGATGTGGATATTCCATTGGATACAGGTGATTTTCGGCTGATGGACGCGAAGGTTGCGAATGTGCTACGTCAGATGCGCGAACATAATCGTTTTATTCGCGGGATGACGAGTTGGGCGGGTTTCAAACAGACGGGCGTGAATTATGTGCGGGATGCGCGGGTGCATGGTGAGACCAAGTATCCATTGAGTAAGATGATTGCTTTTGCACTGGACGCTATCACTGGCTTTTCATTTTTTCCGATGCAGATTATGGCATATGCGAGCGTCGTTCTAGCGGTATTAGCCGTTGTGGTAGCGATTATTATATCGGCATTGCGACTGTCATTTGGGGCAGAGTTTTTTGGTGGGCAAGCGACGACGATTGTGTTGGTGCTGATGCTGAGTGCGTTTCAGCTATTTTTCTTATTTTTGATGGGTCAGTATATTGCACGCATATACGACGAGACGCGAGACCGTCCCTTGTATGTGGTGGCAGATACTGAGGGCTTTACGGATGAGGTTGCAACACAGAAACATGGCATGCCGAGACGATCTTATTATGTGGCAAGCCACGGTGGTTTTGAGAAACCATAGTCATTGACGGCGTAGGCACAGGCGAGGGGATAAGCCATGAACGAAACACTACGCGAACAAATTACACAGTATGATGCGTTGGTACAGACATATCATGCACTCGATGAAAAAATTGATACCTTGTTAGAGGCACATGAAGGGCATAGTGACAATATGTCGGATGCGTCAATGGCAAAGTATCGTGAACTGGCACGCGAACGCGACACGATATTTAATCAGATGCGGACACTAGAGCAGATATTATTCACAGATTGATTGAGTTCAGAGTGTCATCATGCTATGATGCGGTCATTCAGAATTGACCTACAAGCGTAAGCATAAAATATGTATCCTGATGATCGTGTATTAGTTGGTGTTATCAATCGTAAAAAAGACTTGAGCATTTTACTCAAACAGCACTGGTATCGGATTCCACAGGCGCAGATGCCAGATGGTATTTATACAGAATACATTGGGTTTTTCCTGAGTGGGAGTGCGTCAACACGCTTCGGTAAGAGTGGCGTTCATTACTTTGCGCGTCAGGTCGGGTTAGAACTCGCCTATCGTAAAGATTTGCTCCCAAACGAAACAAGTAAAAAAGCGATGCGCCGTGCTGATGATGTGTACTATCAAGTGAAGTTTGCCTCAATAGACGGTAAAGTTCCCCCAATTACGAATCCTACAAAGCGACGATTCGCGTTTATTTTTACGACGTGGGATCGTTTTGTGAATGCGACTGAGATTGCTGATTTGTATAGCAAAGGCGATTATTATGTTGACCGTATTTATCATGCTTTGCGTGATAAAAAGATACGGGTCAATCGCTATTGGGATGGTCAACGGAAGCAGACAGGACACGGCGCGGCTGTGCGGATTATCTGTGAGAATGGGATGTTGACGGGTTACACAGATGCAAACAAGGCAAAAGCTGATGCAGATGGTTTTTTTCTTGACCCCTTAGTAGCTGATGACCGTATTTTCATGGAGATAAGAACGCAGATGGCGGCACGAGGGGGTCCTGTAATATTGCCCTTGAGTACGACTTTTTAGCGATTGCGTCTTATCGCAACAACAGGTGATTAACGTTAATTCGGAATTAGCTAATTTTGAGGCTGTGCGTGGTATAGTGGTATGTATGTATTTAATCCATTTTTGATAGAAAGAGGCAATAGTGACAGAACAAGATTCGCGTTTGATTAAGGCGATTGCGGTACTTGGTGGAACAGGTAAAGAGGGGTCTGCGCTGGCGAGACGTTGGGCGCTTAATGGCTACAAGGTCATCATTGGTTCGCGCACTACAGAAAAGGCAGAAGCCACGGCTGCGGAGATGAACGAAGCGATGGAAGGTGATTATGTCACAGGGATGGCGAATGAAGATGCGGCGGAACAAGCCGGTCTGGTCGTTTTGAGTGTGCCGTATGGTGCGCATAAGGCAACGCTAGAGAGTGTCAAAGATAAGTTGGATGGCAAAATTCTGGTTGATGTGACCGTACCGATTGTACCGCCCGATGTCAGTACGGCGACTATCCCTGAAGGCAATTCTGCGGCAGAAGAAGCGCAAGCCTTGTTGGGTGATGGTGTGCGGGTCGTCTCTGCTTTCCAGAACGTGAGTTATGTCAAAATCAAGAATCCTGATACCTATGTGGATTGTGATGTACTGGTAGCTGGTGATGATGACGATGCTAAGGACGAAGTTATTCTGCTGGTGGAAGCGGCTGGTATGCGCGGGATTGATGTCGGTCCATTGGCGAATGCCGTGGTCGCAGAAGCCCTGACGCCTGTTTTGCTGTATATCAACAAAAAGTATGGAGCAAAAGGCGCTGGTGTGCGGATTACGGGGGTGGATAAGTAATGGCTAATGCGCCTTCCTTCCAAATCTATGCTTTACAGGGCGTGCCGATGGTGCAGGAAGATGATGACCTTGTAGCTATCATTCGAGATGCCCTGACTGCTTCTGGCTTTGAGCTGGTGGACGGTGACATTATCGTGATGGCAAGCAAGATTGTCTCGAAAGCACAGGGACGGTTGGTCGCCTTAGAGGATGTGGTGGCGGGTGAAGAAGCCGTACAAGTTGCGGAAGAAGTTGGCAAAGACCCGCGTGTAGTCGAACTCATCTTGTCAGAAAGTCGGGGTATCTCGCGGATGCGGCGCGGGGTACTCATCACGGAGCATGTGCAGGGATTTGTCTCTGCGAACAGTGGTGTGGATGCCTCGAACGTTGGTGAGAAAGATAGCGTTTTGCTATTGCCAAAAAAGCCTGATGAAGTTGCACACAGGATTCGTATTCGTTTGAAGCATCTCACAGGTGCTGATGTGGCGATTGTCATCACGGATACGCATGGACGCCCTTTCCGGCTGGGTAATATCGGCGTGGCTTTGGGTGTCGCTGGTATGGAGGCGTTGTGGGATAAGCGTGGCGAGACGGATTTATTCGGGCGCGAGATGATTGCTACGGTGATGGGCTACGGTGATATGGTCGCATCGGCGGCGCATCTGGTGATGGGCGAAGGTGCGGAAGGATTACCATTGGTACTGATTCGCGGTTTGGTATTCCCGAAAGGTGATGGCAAGGCATCTGATTTGAATCGTCCTCCAGAGATGGATATGTATAGGTAAGTAGACCGCTTCGGGTTTTCAACGCGTAGCTAACCTGAGTTTCGTTTACGCATGGAATCTTGTGTGATTGGTATCAAGAAGCACAATTTCTACTCAGCGGACAACATAGATGTTGTCCCTACAGGCGTTCTATGGTTCAGAATGGCTCATAATTGAAACATTCTCTTATCCGAAATTGAGGTTAGCTATTATTTTAATCCACATAAAATATAGAAGGCTTCCTCATTCAAAAGCCTCGATATTGTGTATTGCCATGTGCAATTAATGAATTACATAGATGTGCGTGGTATGCTCGTGTGCAGAAAAGCAATATAGTTGAGATACCATGACTGATTATTCATCCCCTTCACGCACTTCTGATGTACTACGTGCTATTCATGAACGGCGGTCATTACGGCGGTACGAACAGCGACCTGTTGATGAGGCTTTGATTGAGCAAGTATTAGAGGCTGGCACATGGGCGCCATCTGCCCATAATCGGCAACCTTGGCGTTTTGCTGTGTTACAGGCTTTCGAGAGTAAGGAACGGCTGGCATTAGCGATGGGTGCGCGGTTGCGTGCGGATTTATCAGCAGATTATGTACCGGACGCTATCATCGAAAAAGAAGTAAGCCGTTCGTACGAGCGTTTAACCGCTGCCCCTGTGCTGATTGTGGTGTGTTTGTCGATGGCTGATATGGATGTGTATAGCGACGATGTCCGCAACCGCAATGAGTGGATTATGGCAATTCAGAGTACGGCGATGGCGGGACAAAATATTTTATTGGCGGCGCATAGTTTAGGTTTGGCGGCTTGCTGGCAATGTGCGCCTTTATTTTGCCAAGATGTCGTGCGCGAAACCCTTGCATTAGACTATGATTGGCAAGCACAGGGTATTATTGGACTAGGGTATCCGGCACAGGAACGCACGAAAACACGCGACCCATTGGAGACAAAGATTGTATGGCGATGAATGACAATTTAAACGTGGTGGTATTCGTTGGTGGTGTGGGGGGTGCGAAATTGGCACTCGGTTTGCAGGCTGTCGTTCCACCAGAAAACTTGACTGTGGTCGTGAATACAGGGGATGATTTTTGGCATTATGGCTTGCGCATTTGCCCTGATATTGACACCGTGTTGTATACGTTATCGGGACGTGTGAATAGAGAGTTTGGCTGGGGGGTTGCTGACGATAGCACGGTTACACTGGATGCGCTTAAAACACTCGATGAGAACCCTTGGTTTTTGCTAGGCGACAAAGACATAGCGACGCATTTGGTACGCACATCGCGTTTGCGGGCAGGTGAATCGCTAACAGGAATTGTACGGCGTTTGGCGCAAGCGATGGGCATTGAGGCGACGATTTTGCCAATGACTGATGCAGAAGTGCCGACGATGGTCACGACTGAAGAACATGGTACGCTAGAATTTCAGGAATATTTTGTGAAGCATCGCTGGCAACCAACGGTCACTGAACTGACTTATCAGAATATGGAAAATGCAGAGATGACGGAGGCTGTTGCGACTGCCCTATCGAATGCTGATATGGTGCTAATTGGTCCATCAAATCCGTTGTTATCTATTGCGCCGATATTGGCTGTGCCGGGGATGCGCGAGGCATTGATGGCACGCGATATACCGCGTGTTGCAGTCACGCCAATTGTTGAAGGGGATGCACTGAAAGGTCCAGCGGCAAAGTTGATGCGGGAGTTGGGTTATGAGGTATCGCCACAAGCCGTTGCTGATTTCTATGGTGATGTAATTACAGGTTTTGTGTCTGACGTTCGGGATACGGCGCTCAAACCTCATGGGTACGACGTGGTTTCTTTTGATACAATTATGAAAAGTGACGCAGATAAATCACGCTTGGCGGGGGAGATACTGCGATGGGTTACAAAACGTAAGGAAAAGACGCTATGAGTTTATGGGCAATTATTCCAGTTAAACCACTGAAACGTGCAAAGAGCCGTCTCGCAGATGTGTTATCGCAGGCACAGCGCGAACAACTGGCAGAGATGATGCTGAGGCGCATGTTGAGCGTACTGAAAAACGCACCATCGATTACAGGTACGCTTGTCATCAGCCGTGATACGAGGGCATTGTCGATAGCACGCGATTTAGGCGCAAAGACCGTTCAAGAGCGTGCGCCATCGGATTTGAACCCTGCCTTAACACGCGCTACAGAAGTTGTGCGGGCGTGGGGGGGTGATGCGGTGTTAATATTACCTGCTGATTTGCCGTTTATTACTGAAATTGATATTCAGAAGATGGCTGATTTATGCCATTTTGGACCAAAAGTAATTATTGCATCAGACAAAGACGCAGAGGGAACAAATGCGTTGCTAATGCGTCCGGCTGGATTGATGCCTGTGATGTTTGGCGAGCAGAGTTATGAGCGCCATGTGGTTGCGGCGAAGTTAGCGGGAGCGGATGTAGAGACCTATGCTTCGGAAACGATTGAGTTGGATATTGATGTGCCTGCAGATTTGGCTATATATAATGCACGGTTACAAGAGACACATATTGATTTGCTAACACCGTTTTTGCCTGATATGACGGCATAAAATCACAGTCCTGAGTGCTGAGATAGGTGAACTTTTCAGAGTGTGGGATTGCCTGCGCTCTTTTTGTTTTTGATAATTTAGGTGTTTGAAAGTGCGGGAGGCAGACAACCTGTCTCCCCTACATTCGTGTGATAGAAAGCGTGGATGTACTGGTGGAATGGATGCAGGATGGATAGTGTTGCGCTTTATTTGCAGGATGATTTTACGATGCAGGAAGCTATCGGGCATGTGCGCTATGCGGAAGCGCGGGGCTTCGATGCCGTATGGCAGGGGGAAACGCGCTTTGTGCGGGATAGCATGGTTGCGGTGGCAGCATATACAACGGTGACATCGCGTATTAAGATTGGGATGGGTGTAGCGAATATTTTCACGCGCCATGCGACTGCACTTGCGTCGTCGTTGGTGACGATGGATGATGTTGCGCCTGACCGTATTTTGTGCGGATTAGGTGCTTGGGATGATTATCATGCACAGATGGCGGGTATCAATCGCGGGAAGCACATGCTGGCTATGCGCGAAGTTGTGAACGCGGTACGGGCATTGTTACGGTTAGAGCCGGTGACATTCAGAGGCGAGTTTATCACGCTGAACAATCTTCAAATTGATGTGCGAAATGGACGTACAGACCCACGTAGAATCCCGATTTATGTAGGGGCAACGGGTCCCAAAATGTTGGCATTGGCGGGTGATATTGCAGACGGTGTGTTGCTGAACTATATGGTATCGCCACGTTATAACGATATGGCATTGCAACAACTAGAAACAGGTTTACAGCAGGCCGGACGTACCCTCTATGATATTGACCGTCCGCAACTGATTATGTGCAGTGTGGATAGCAACCGTGAAGTGGCGTTGCAAGCGGCGCGGACAGTCGTGTTGCAGTATATTTTGCATCAGCCACAGTTGATGCGGGCGAATGGCGTGCCGGGACAGTTGATTGAAGATGTGGGTCAATTGCAACCGCGACAAGCAGAAGAATTGGCGCAGGTAGCGCGGATGATTCCTGATGATGTCGTTCAATTGGTGACAGCAAGTGGGACGCCGAGTGAGGTACGGGCGAAGGTGCGCGAGTATGTGCGGGCGGGGGCAAGTTCGCCTGTGTTGTATCCGTTGAATGGTAAAGTGCGCGATTTGATTGATGCTTTTGCGTCTGGTTATTCGGCGTAGGGGTTGTTATTGTAGATTTGTTCGCCACGCACTGAAGTACGTGGCTAATGTAGCTATTTCAGGTGCAGTGTACTAGACCCCTGCATTTGTTTTTCTTCTGACAAGACCACAAGTTTGTAAGACGAGTTATGGCGACATTTCTAGGCGATAAGCGTGTTTTGTGGGTTATCTTCATCAGCATTGCGGTGATGCAATTTGCTATTTTTGGGCTGACTGGATACATCGCTGGTGAGGGTAACTGGCTAATGCCGTTGGATGATGTGTACATCCATTTTCAGTATGCACGGCAATTCGCTGAAGGACATCCTTATCAATACAATTTAAGTGACCCACCAACATCCGGCGCGACTAGTTTGTTGTATCCATATCTGTTGGCTGTTGGCTATGTACTGGGTTTTCAAGGCTTGTGGCTGGGCGCATGGGCAATGATTTTAGGTAGCCTTGCTCTGGTGGTGTCACTATGGGCTGTCTATCACTTGTGTGTGGCTATGAATGCACCAACCGAGTTGAGTTTAGCGACCAGTGTGCTATTTGGCGTTACAGGGTCGCTGGCGTGGCATTTTATGTCCGGCATGGAAACAGGCATCGTCATCGCGTTGACGCTCTGGACGCTAGTTGCCGTCATTGAGAAGCGCCTGCGTCTGTTTGTGATTATCGGGACAGTGCTAACGCTGATGCGCCCAGAGGGCGGAGTGTTAGCGGCACTCGCGGTTGGCACGCTCTTTTTGCGCTTGTGGAGTGAATACGGCGGGAGAGAAAAAGAAGCAGGGAGACGATGGCAGTTGCTATTGTTGGCGTTGCCTGTGCTGGCAATTGGGGCGCAACCACTCCTGAATTTACTGATTACAGGCACAACGGTTGCGACAGGTAATCAAGCCAAGTCTATTTTGGCGACTGTGCCGTATGACCCGATAGTGATTGCTGGGCGTATCTGGGACAATTTCAGTCGGATGTGGGTGGAATTGGCGACGGGCTACGATGCACGAGAGGGGCGCGGGTGGTATTTGCCGTTGGGCGTAGGTGTTATTGGTTTGTTGGCGATACCACTATTGCTATTCAAACGGGATTATCGCTTGGTTGGGCTGATGCTATTAGGCTGGTTCGTCGCGGTGATTGGGGCAGTGAGTACGCTGGATAATGCGTTCTGGCATTTCAAACGCTATCAAATGCCCCTACATGCCTTGCTCTATCCGATGGCTATGTGGGTACTAATTTTTGCGATAAGACGCATACCAAAAGCGAAATATGCTGCTTATGGCGTGCTTGGCGTCATGAGCCTGTTTGCTATCGGCTTGCTAGTGCAATTTCAGGGCTATCATGCGCTGAATGTGTCGTATGTGTATCAGCAACCGTATCAGATGGGCTTGTGGTTGCGGGATAACACGCCGGAAGACGCACGAGTAGCGGTACATGACGTGGGTTTGATGCGCTATGTCGGTGAGCGCGAGACGTTGGATATGGTCGGGTTGACGACACCAGGCGCGGCGGCATATTGGCGCAATGGTCCGGGCAGTGTCGCGGAGTGGTTGCTGAATGTGCGTCCTGATTATATTGCGAGTTACGGGCGCGGACATGGTTATGGGCTGGGTCTGCTGGAAGATACAGACCTGTACAGGAACGAGGTAGCATCATTTGAGATTGTGGATTGGCGACCAGAGGCAAATGTGGCGTTGGCGGCGAATCGGCAGGCGATTTATGATGTAGATTGGGATTGGCAGATGACATCACCCTATGCCTCAGCAGATTTTCTATGCAGTGCTAGCCTTTATAATGGGTTTCCATCTCGACAACCTGTGTATGACCTCGTAAATGTGGGAGACATCAATAGCGAAGCTGAATCTGAGTATACCTATGAATCATCAATTACAAATCGCTATGCTACTGAACCACGTACATTCGACACTTGGTCGCCTCGTACTGCCTCACATCGTATTCTGATAGGAACTGAGTCGTTTACACTAC
>JBCBKJ010000015.1:0-98502 GCA_038522085.1 Chloroflexota bacterium | reverse complement strand
TTCGTGATGTGCATTTTGGCATATCTATTTTACTAAAATCACTTTGTCTGACCTTGACAAGCAATGTGTAGATGCGTATACTACACAACATTGTAAGGGAGATTAGCTCAATTGGCAGAGCACTTCGTTTACACCGAAGGGGTTGTAAGTTCGAGTCTTTCATCTCCCACACTATAGAACCATCGCACAGGTTGCGGTGGTTTTTTTGTTGTCTATGCCGTACTAGAAAAACAAATTTGCATTTTCGTACATATTTTTTGGGAATCTACATGCTAATCCGGCGAAAGTGTGGTATACATAAGTGTATTGAGATATTACACTTTAGTTATATGGACGTTTGATTATGGTAACGTCGTTTCAAGAACAAGATTTAAATATCTTGATTGTCGAAGATGATGAGGATACGGCTGAGGTAGTGTGTACACTGCTTGAGGATGCTGGCTTCAACACGACGGCGGTTGAGAATGGAAACCGAGCTATATCCGAGATTACGGCACAGATGCCGGATTTGGTATTGCTAGATTTGCATTTACCAGACATCAACGGATTAGATGTGTTGCGGAATGTGCGCTCACATTCATTTTTACCAATGATTGTGCTGAGTGGATTTGGCAAAGACCGTGACCGTGTGGTGGCGCTCGAAGCAGGCGCGGACGATTATATGTCTAAGCCGTTTTCGCCAGAAGAGTTGATTGCACGGGTAAAAGCCCTATTGCGCCGTGTTGAATGGACGCCAAAGCCAGAAACACATTTGCGTGTGCGTGACCTCGAACTGGATATGCCCCGCCGACAGGCTATGATGCACGGTCAGAAATTGCATTTGACACCGATTGAATACGGGATTCTGGTATTGTTAATGCGCAATGCGGGTCAGGTTGTGCCACATGATGACTTGTTGCGCTCGGTATGGGGTGATAATTATCGGGGTGACTTTTCTGTTTTGCGCGTCAATATCTCACGTTTGCGCCAGAAGTTAGAAGAGAATCCACGTCGCCCAAGTTACATCGTGACTGCACCTAGTCAGGGATATTGGATGCCGACATCGCGCTAAGTGGTCAACTATCCTGAACAGTGATACACTACGTTATAAACAAGAAAAGGTAGATGGTTCATCATCTATCTTATTGTTGTTTGTACATACAAGATGTAGACATTACGCTATTGAACTACTTTTCGGGAGCGCACACAGGCACTCCTCTACACTTTATATCTCAGGTACGTAAGGTCTAAGTAATTTATCCCCAACTAACTAAGTGCGCTAAAAGAGGATGTTCTATGCCCAGTAATTATGACATTTTAGCTGAAATTCATGATGAGATTGGCATCGGAGATTTTGCGGAGCGCATGACAAGTCGCCTGTTAGATTATGCGCAACGGAATGATTGGATGGGACGACAGATTGCGGTTTTAGGGAGTGGCTCAAGCGAGAGTATCCGTTGGTTGGCACAGCATAGTTACGTAGTGACGGGTGTTGAGCAATCACAACGGATGTTGGAGTTGACACAATCAGCATTAGATACTGCTGGGGTGAGCGCCCAATTAATTTTAGCGGATTTTCGTGCGGTGACATTTCTGCCGCACGATATGGTGCTATCGCTGGATACGTTGAGTGAGTTGAGCAATATTCGTGATTTAGAGCGTGTATTGAAGCACATTCACGGCTTGGTCAAAGCGCAAGGCTTATTCATCTTCGATATGTATACTATTGAGGGCTTGGTGAAGCGCAATCAGGATGGGTATGCTCTGGAGCATGATGCAGATGGGCTGACTATTTTTGCTGGCAATGATATTGATTATGAACGCTCGATTCAGTATCGCAAGTATATTATTTTCCGTGAGCAAGGTGCTGGTTGGGAACGACAAGAAGCTGAACGGCGCTTACGGGCGTATCCTGTGCAGGGCGTGACGGCACTTGTCAAACGGTGCGGGTTTGAGGTGCATTCGGTTTTGCGAGAAGATATGCGCACATATGATATGAACGAGTCTGCACAGCGGGTCATTGTTGTTGCACGTAAGCCATAGGCTACGCTACGGTATCTAAACGAAATCCCCTACCCTCTATATACCTGCTTAGTTTCTTGATAGGCTTTTCACAGGTTTGCATCATACTTTGTGGATATGATGTGCAGATAGATTTGCACAGTGAATAGATAATGTTTTAGAGGATTGATGCAGTTATGGTAACATTAGAAAATACCTCAGTTGAAGAACCAGTAGCTGAGGGCAGTGATTTGCGGGTTCAGCTTGACCCGATTCATGGTGGTTTGCGGGCGGCAGTATTTGGCTCTTTTGTAGCGGCGGCAATTGGTGGTTTTGGTATTTCAGCTTTTGTGTTTCCAGACTTATTTTTTCTATCACTGGCGGCTGGTGGTGCATCGGCAGCTGGGGCATCGCTTGGTCTTGAACGCTATTTAAAGAATAAGTGGCCTAGCGGGCGCGAGTTCGTTGCGAATGCCGAGCGAATTGCGCTGACAAAGCACGAGAAAATCGAGTTGGTCGTTGACCCTATGCAACAAGTCAATGTACTGATGTGGTACTTCAAAGTACGCAAGGATAGTCCGCGTGCGAAAAAGGGGTGGTATTTGGTGGCTCTCGGACTGGAGCAAGCGGATACATATATTCCGATTTACACAACGGTTGACCCTGATACCTTTGCCGAGATGCCACTATCAAATCAATTTACAAAGCTGGAAAAACGTAAGCGCGACAAGCAGAAAAATAGTGCCATCACTTCGTCAAGTAATATGAAACGCGCCGGCGAACAACGTCGCTTACACGAAGGCGAAGTGGTTCGTCAGATGTTAGGTGGCGATATGCTGTACGATGATTTCGTGACCACTATTGAATTTTTGCAAGCCAATTATCCCAAGTGGATGCCCTCAGACTGACTTATGCGATTTTTCCCACGATTTAGTACCTGTGTGTTCGGTATATTGTTTGTGCTTTTGGCACTGACGACAAGCGCACAGGAGACGACGCTTGTGCTAACAAGCTCAACAGATGCTACGCTGACAAGTGGCGCAACGGATAGTTATTTTTATCGCGCACAAACAGGCGAGTTTTTATCTGTGATTGTCAGAGGTACGGATAACTTCGACCCGATTGTTGAAATTGTAGATGCAGGGGGTAGAGTCATCGTCAGCAATGATGATTATATGTTCCCTAATAGCCGTGATGCACTGATTGAGGGCTTTGTTGCACCTGCATCAGGGCGCTATGAGATACGTGTTCGTGGCTACAATGGCTCAGATGGGGATTATACGCTGACAATCTTGCCTGGTTATAGCGACCTTATTACAGAAGAAACCTTCGCAGATGATAGTAATTGGATAGCAATTAGCACTGACCCTGTTGATGAGGCAACCTTCTTCTCAGTTGAAGAACAAGGTATCTTATCACAGGATGGTTTCAATCGTTCGGGCTTAGCAATTGGTGTGATGCCAGAGGGTGCGACGTACTATCTCCATACAACTATAACGAATATTGATAGTAATCAAGGTTGGCGTGCTGGTATCATTTTTGGGTATCAAGATGTATCAGATTATTATCGCTTGCTCGTGAATTATCGTGGGGCATGGCAGATTACGCGGGTGCTGGCTGGCGAGGCGATTGTTGTGCGCGATTGGAGCATTCATCCACAGATTCCACCCAATAATACCGCCTTCTCGCTGGGGATACTCGTAAACAGGACGACCTTTGATGTTTTCTATAACGGGCAATTTATAGGACGTTCGGAAAGTGACACGTTCATCACTGGTGAAGCGGGATTGGTTGCTGAAACTATTGATGTGATACAGGGCAATGCCGTTGTATCGTTTGATAATTTTGTCATCACCCGTCCTACACTCGTAAATGACCAACCCATTATCCCTACCAGTATTGTTGGCAACGGTACAAATGCGACTGTACGCGAACTTGAACAACGTTTACTCGTCCCTACAGGGGGTGATATGCGTTTGGTATTGAGTGAAAGTTTTGTAACAAACACACAAGTTGGGGTGAGCCGATTTGCTGTTGGCGAACCAGCAACAAATTTTGCTGTTGGCACGCGGGTCTGGTGGGCTGCTGACGAGACGGCTGTTAATGGCTGTGGGCTAGTGGTGCGTGATGACGAGAACAATAATTATGTGCTGGCTTTTGTCGATAGTGCAGGTGGCAGTGGGCTAAGTGAGCGTATGGGGGATGAATTTGCACAAAATGTCTTTGAAGCTGGCGATGTCGTCGCCCCACCCCATGATTTAGTGGTGATTGTGCGTGATGAAGCGGTTTATTATTTCTTGAATGGGCAACTGCATGGCACACTGGAGATGGCTATCCGACAAGGCAATATTGCGGAAGCGAGTATCAGTTTTGATGGCTCGTCAGCCTCATGTCAGTTCACCGATACATGGATTTGGCAGTGGGAATAGGTCGCACAAATAGATGTAAGCGCATATAATCATAACGTAGATAGATGGTTGTCCATCGGGGGAATGTTATGAATAGCACAGAAGTAGCCATAATGCGCACGATTCTTTATGCTGATGTCTTTTCATTTCCTTTGACGTTGGATGAATTACATCGCTATCTCATCAGTGATTACCCAAGCTCGAAACAAACACTATCCGAGACTTTACAAAAATCAAGTTACCTGAAACGCCATTTGCATCGAGCAGGTGATTATATGTGTTTGCAAACAAGAATTGAGCTAATTGCGCGACGGCAAGCGCGTGAGCGGTTGAGTGTCGCTATGTGGGATGATGCAATGAAATACGGGCGCTGGTTGAGCATAGTGCCGTTTGTGCGAATGGTTGCACTTACGGGTGCGCTGGCGATGCGTAATCCGGCATCTGCTGACGATGATTTTGATTATATGCTCGTCACGACGCCGGGGCGGGTGTGGATGGCGCGGGGTTTTGCTGTGCTATTGGTACGTTTTGTACGTTTGTTTGGGCGTGAATTATGTCCGAATTATGTGCTGGCAGAAGATGCCCTGTTACAACAACAACAGGATTTATATATGGCGCACGAGGTCACGCAAATGCGCTTAATACAGGGTGCAAGCCTATATGCAGAGATGCTAACGATTAATCAGTGGTCACAAGCGTATTTGCCGAATGCACTGGTGCTAGATAGTCCAAAAGATAAACGTCACATTATTCAAAGATTGTTTGAGTGGATACTCGGTGGACGGCTGGGTGATTGGTTGGAGCAATGGGAGTACGAGCGCAAAACGAAAAAGTTCAGTACACAGATGCATACACCACAATCTAGTGCAGAGATTGATGTGCATACAGTTAAAGGTCATTTTGAAGATCATGGTCAACCAGTGATGGTTGCCTATCGGGAACGGTTGACACAGTATGGTCTTCGTCCGTTTGGTCAATCATCTGCGCGTGCGGGGGATTAATTAGCATAATAGCACTACCATACAAAATAGCCATGACCGCTACACAGTCATGGCTATTTTTGTATTAGATAGTGTTATTGGTTTGGCAACTAGCCACCGTTCATGACCGTGCCAAGTGTGCTACATGCTGGACAGCTACCGTCTGGACGGATAATTGCATACCCACCCATGGGATCAGTATCCCAGCGTGTATAGTTTACGTTCCAGACAATCATGATGCGCACATCACCGCGTTGGGCAGCGAGGGCAGCCGCTTCTGCCAACCAAGCCGCTTGTTCAGCAACGGTAACGGGGTCATTTGGTGACCAGTTGAAGTTGGACGGAATCGGTGCGCCCATGCCTTCACCAGAGAGATAACCAAGCTCTGTATAACAGACTGGCAAGCCTGGGAAAGCACTCGTGCCACGATTGGTCATCGAACTGAAGTAGTAGGTTGGAAATTCACCACGCGGGTCGCCACTGAATGCGCTTGGTGGAAGGACACCTTCATTGTAGTGCAAGCCTACACAGTCGATGTACTGTCCTGCGCCAGCGGATGCCATCTGTTGCATGAAGACATCATCGTTACAGCCTGTTTCGCCACAGCCTGCCGCGCCGAAGAAACCTGTTGGTGCAGGTGCGCCACTGATGATGATAGTATTCGGATTTGCGCCACGAATCGCGTTAGAAGCGACAGCAAGCAACTGGGTGTAATTTGCACCACTGACCTGACCTGTGGGCCACTCACGGTCAATGTTTGGTTCATTCCAGATTTCAATCGCATCTGCACCTGCTGCTGCGAGTTCTGCAACAAAAGCTGCGTAAGTTGCAGCATAACCGTCGAAATCAGCGGCAATCTGATTTTTATCACCGACGACACCGAGCAAGATTTTGAAGCCATTGGCTTGTACATTTTCGATGCGGGAAATACCCTGTTGTACACCAGCCGACACGGGCAGTTGGTATTTCACCCAGCGCATACCAGCCGTATTCATGGAATCAATAGCGAAACCATCAAGTGTGACTACGTGACCACCGAGTTCAAATGCGCCACCTGCGCCTGCCCCTGCGAGTGCGGGTGGCAAGTCACCTGCTTCTGCGGTACTTTCGGGATCAGCTACGGATGGGGTTGCTGCTACAGACATGATGTCGCAGACAACAACGTCTTCAAGGTCGAAGCTAACACGAGCTTCGTAGACATTTCCATTGAGTGCGGTAATAACATATGTGATACCGAAGTAGCTTTCGCGTGCTTGCGCGATGCCAACAGTACTCAAGCAACTATCAATACCTGCCGCATTTTCTGGATGGGCAGCGTTAGGAATAGACCAATCGTCTTGGAAGAAATCCCAACGACGAACAAAATCGAGATTAATCTCTTCTTGTTCTTCAATAGCATCACGCGCCAAGCTGAAACCATTCCAGATTGGGTCGGTTGGCGTATTGGTTGGCTCTTGGATTTGTGCATCCGCAATCGGGGCTGGTGCAATTGCCATGCTCATGACGAGCGCAAGCGCAATGAGTGTTATCGTTACAATTGTGCTTTGTAAGCGCAATTTCTTTTGTGGCATGTGTATTATTCCTCTTTTTCTTACGATTCTGATTTTACAGGCGTTAGATTATCTAAATTTAGAAAAAATACCAGACCTTTTCGTCTGGCATGATTTCTTTCGTAGGGAAATCGTCAGTTGAGAGCGCCTTCAAGGGCTGTACGTACCTTACCAAGACGCTGAATCGCCCCTCCTTGTCCCTGTTGTGCAAGCATGTTTTCGACGGCATCAAGGACTTCCATCATAGAGGCATCAAACTGGTCTGCTTTTTCGTCGATGATGGTTTGCATTGCTTCGTCTGTTTCTGCTGTGAGTAATTCGTTTACGAAGCGTAGCTCCGGTGACATTTGTGATTGCAGAAGCGACACAGCCGTGTTGTAGATAGCTTTCAGGCGGGCGGCGACTTGTACATCCGCACGTTGCTCGGCTTGCTGAATATTCGCAGACAGCACTGCCATGAAGGTATCGTCTACGGCTGCGATATTGTCGCGCAAGATGCTTTCGTAATCGGGACTATTGAGCAACACTTGTAAGAATTGTGCTTTTTGCTGGACGAGCATCTGGGATTGCTGGTCAATTTGGGCGCTGAGTTCGATGATACTATCACGTACAGCTTCGAGTTTTTCGCGTTCGTCGGCTGGTGCTTTGCTGATGCGCTCGCCAAATTCACTGAGGAGTTGTTCATCGAAAGCAGGACGTGCCATCCCGACGAGTGCTTGGATTTTGTCGTCATTATCAGCATATTTTATGGCTAAGTCAAGGAAATCAGTACGGGTTGCACCTTGTCCAAGTGCTTCAATTTCAGCAGCAACATCTTCAATGATGTCATCGCGGGCGGCTTGCTCGGCGTCTAGTTGTTGACCAACACTCGATTCTTCAATGAGTACTTGTTGAATTGCCGCAAGATGCCCTACCGCTTGTTGTTGACCGGATTGCATTAGGCGTTGTGCCATGATAGATAGCGTCTGGAACAGTTGAATATCAATAGCATCGTCGTTTTCTTTGACGAGTGCAATGAGGTCTTCTTCTGTTTGTGCTTCTAGGAATTTCTGTACGAGGTCAACACGCGCTTGCTGTGCTTCCATCATATCGGGTGTGACCCCATCAGCTTCGAGTACCTGTTCGATTAAGCCTTTCATTGTAAGCGCACGGCTGGGGTTGAACATATACGAACGAAATTCTTCTTTCGGCATAGATGACGTGAGTTCGTTCATCATTTGTCCGACAATTTTTTCTTCGCTATCACGGTTTGTGCCTTGCCGCATCGCTACATCCATTGGGACAAAAGCGATGAGCATCTCTTTGCTGGCGTCATGGTAGAGCAAGGGTGTTGATACAGAGTTGACAGTGCCACATTGCTGGCACTGGAATTGGTTAATTTGTCCATTTAGGAGCGCCACTTTGCCTTGAGGGTCATTTTGAACATCAATGATGCTTCGTAGCGTCACTTGATTAGGTGTTCCGCAATTAGAACACTGGAGTGTTGAAGGGGTCAGTTGTTTCATTATGTCTCCGATGTTATTTTTTATGATTCGTCTCTGGGGAGCGTGAAATAGAACGTTGAGCCATGACCAAGATGGCTTTTCACGTTAATTGTGCCACCGTGCGCCTCGATAATTGCATTGACGAGGTATAAACCAAGTCCTGTGCCGGCTGTCTTGGTGGTCAGCGAGCTTTCTACACGGAAAAATCGCTCGAAAATACGGTTCTGGTCTGCTTCGCTGATGCCTGCGCCTTCGTCACGGACAAAAACTGTGGTGTTCTGTTCATTGAAACGCCCACCGATGGTTACTGTACCACCATTCGGCGAATATTTGATGGCGTTTGTGATGAGATTGTCGAGTACTTGGCGCAAAAGACGCGCATCGCCAGAAATAACAGGGAAATCATCTGGAAAGCTGAGTGCAAAGGTATGATTTGCTGTTTGCGTGCGCATGCGTTCGAGGGCTGATTGCGCAATCGTCTCAATATTGACATCCGCAAAGACAATGGATACATCGCGTTCAGCTTGGATTTTGCTCGCCGTGAGCAAGTCTTCAATGAGTTCTGTGAGGCGGTCTGCTTCGTCTTCGATGACTTCTAGACTACCTTTTAGCGTTTGCGTATCCCATGACGCATCCTCGCGTGTGAGGGTGCTGGCATAGCCTTTGATGAGCGCGACAGGTGTCCGTAATTCGTGCGATACCGTTGAGATAAAGACATTCTGCATCTCTTGTGCGCGACGGAAATTGGTAATATCACGAACATTGGCGACAAAGTTCACGAGCTTGCCATCTGTTCCTATCAAAGGCGCGTAGGTGATACCGATACTAATCCGCATGCCATCCCGACGTTCGAGGTCGCCTTCGACATAGAATGAGTTGGAGGCTTCTTGGTTGGCTGTATCATCGGTTTCTTGCAACCAGCCGGCATCAAGTGCGTCGCGGATGTCGTCTTGTTCGATGGTCTTCCAGCGAATGACATCATCTACATTTTTCCCAACAGCATCTTCTGCTCGCCAGCCTGTCATGTATTCAAACGATGGATTGACCTGCAAAATATCGAGTTCGGCATCCAGAATCATGACACCATCACCACTACTATCTAAAATTGCGGAGAGGCGTTGGCGTTCTTGTTGGATGCTGTGGTATAGCTGGGCATTATGAACAGCGATTGCCGCTTGGTCTGCGAAACTATGCAGAATTTGCATGTCATCACGGGTTACATCTGCTTGATATGAGCGAAAGACAATCAGCAAGCCGAGTGGTTTTTTATCAAATACGAGGGGCATAGCAACAGCTTGGCGCAAGCCCTCTTGGAGCGATTCTGCCATATTTGCTAACTCGGTATTGAGGTACTCAAAATCCATGCCACGCTCATAAACAGCTTCCATGATTTCGCGCAAGCGTGCATTAACGGCTGGTACACGTTCGCCTTGGATGCCTGTATAAGCACGGATGCTAAACATGCCCTGCTCATTGTCGTGCAACGCAACAAGCCCAACACGGGCGGCGGTCATCACCACAGAGGCGTGTAACACACGTTTCAATACTTCGGTGAGGTCTAAACGTGCCGTAATAGCACGCGAGATTTCCAGCAGGAAATCTCGTTGTCGTACAGGGTAATCAGGTAAACTTAACATAGCTGTAGTGTAGCATAATGATTATTAGATTTAGATATGTGCGACAGATTATTTTTCACCTGATTCTGTATTTGCCATATTCTTGAGTGCTTTACTAAGTTTGCGTTTGCTCCCTTTGGTGAGAACGAGCAAAGCTGATCCCAAAATGCTGACATCTTCACTGATTTTGCTCTGGATGATAGGTGTGTTTTGCCAATAATCATCGTCAATTGTATATGCCTTGATGGATGCCATGACTTCATCGAACCAAATATCGCCAATGTAGCTGACACCGCCTCCAATAATCACGGCTTCTGGATTGAAGATATGAAGAAGGTTGACAATTCCCATGCCAACGATGCTCCCTCCACGTTTGACGATGTCGATGGCGAGGGGGTCGCCTGCGTTTGCAGCATCACCTATCATTTTGCCATCCATCGCATCTAGGTCACCATTTGCCATTTCTACGAGTTTGCTCTCTGCCCCTGCTTCGATACGTTCGCGGGCTTGGCGGACAAGGGCGGGTCCGGCTGCTTCTTTTTCAAGGGTGGAGACGCGGGATTTGTTACCATCATCTACCAGCATAACCATGTGTCCGACTTCGTTGCCGATGCCTGTTTGCCCAAGAATGAGGCGCTCATCGTTTATAACGCCACCACCAATGCCTGTGCTAACTGTGAGATAAATTGCATGTTTGTAATCTTGTGCCGAGCCAAGTGCAACTTCTGCAAGAGCGGCAACATTGGCATCATTGCCGAGATAAACAGGTAAATCAAATTCTTTATTGAGGATGTCTACGAGGGGAACATCGCGCCAACCAGGAAGGTTTGGTGGGGCAACGACCACCCCTGTTTCAGGATTAGAGGGTCCTGGAACAGAGACACCTATGCCTCTAACGGTACTTTTGTCTTCTGGTAACACTTCGGCAATGGCATCTTTGATACGTTGGATGGTTGCTTCGCGTCCTTCTTCTGCAAGTGTGAGTTTTTCGATACGATGCAGAATATTGAGCTGGTCATCAAGGCAGGCGGCACGGAGGCGGGTTCCACCAAGATCAATTCCGATGAGATAATCTGTCACAGGTTATCCTTTCTATAGAATGTGTGGTGTATCTGAGCATTGTACCCATGACTATACCGCAGATGTGTCGTTAAATTAATCATGGATGCGACAATCACGTTAAATGAAAATTTTGGTACTGAAATTTTGAATCACAGAGATACAAGGAACACAAAGAAAAAACAAAATAGCAAATCACGCCGACGCATAAAACAGAACAAATGTTGAAGATGACTGTAGGTGCGTGCTAGAATACGAGCCACTCATGATTTCTTCTACAGGACAATATTTTTATGGCGAAGGTGACTCCCGCACGGCGACAGTACCTTGATATTAAAGCTGAATACCCCGATTGTATTTTGCTATTTCGCATGGGCGATTTTTATGAAATGTTTGATAAGGATGCGGAAACAGCAGCGCGTGAGTTAGACATCACACTCACAAGTCGTTCATTCAGCCGCAAAAAAGATAGCAAGCAAATCCCGATGGCGGGTGTGCCATATCATGCAATAGATGGCTATATTCACACACTCATCGAACGCGGGTATCACGTTGCGGTTTGTGACCAAGTGAGCGAACCCACTGGTAAAGGTATTGTAGACCGTGAAGTTGTGCGGGTCGTCACACCTGGTACGTTGACTGAGCCAGAATTATTGGATGGCGCGAAACCGAATTATCTAATGTGTGTGGTGCCGTATGGCAATGCAGAGACAGGCGCATGGTCACGGGCGGGGATTGCTTATGTGGATGTGTCTACGGGGCAATTTGAGGCAACTGAGTTTGAAGGTGACAATGCAGGGATGCTGGTGCTAGAAGAACTCGCACGTTTATCTCCGCGTGAAGTTATCATGCCTGAAACATGGGTCGAACGTGGGGCAACTTTGCCCGATGGCATGCACTTAACATCCATTCAAGATTGGACAGCCGAATATAGGGGCGCAGAGCAATTATTACGTGACCATTTTAGCGTGAGTACGTTGGATGGCTATGGTTTGGGCAGAATGCCGATGGCTATCAGCGCGGCTGGGGCGGCATTGCA
The DNA here is from genome assembly GCA_038522085.1 of Chloroflexota bacterium. GTDB lineage: Bacteria > Chloroflexota > Anaerolineae > Aggregatilineales > Phototrophicaceae > JAUZRW01. Next base: position 86,386 of record JBCBKJ010000015.1, on the reverse strand, counting down.
GTATCTACGTAGCACACAAAAAAATTCACTCGCACAATTGACAAGTATCCGTCCCTACTCTACGGATAATTTTATGGTGCTAGACCCCTTTACGCGACGCAATCTCGAATTGACACAGACGATACGCAGTGGCAAAACACGCGGGAGTGTGTTGGATGTGCTGGATAAATGTGTGACGGCGATGGGGGCGCGTTTATTACGCACATGGATGATTCAGCCTTTATTGGATTTGAAACGCTTGAATGCCCGTTTAGATGCGGTTGAGGCATTGACCAAAGACGAGGCACTCCGGCAAGAAATCCGTGATGGTTTGCGACAGGTATCCGATATTGAACGATTGGTGAATCGCTTGCTAATTGGCAAGGCAATGCCCCGCGATTTGACAGGCTTACGTGATAGCTTGGGCGTGTTGCCAGATTTAGTGAACATCATCGCAGAGATTCCCGCATTAAACGCACTGACAGAGCGCCTTGACCCCTGTGAGGAAGTTCATACGCTGGTATCGGATGCTATCACGGATGAACCGCCTGCCACACTCAATGATATGGGCATCATCAAGCCGAGTTATAGCGACGATTTGCAGAAAATACTGGACTCTTCGGCATCAGCGCGGGAGTGGATCAAGAATTTAGAGCCAACTGAGCGTCGTAGAACAGGCATTCCGACGATTAAAGTTGGTTTTAATAAAGTGTTTGGTTATTACATTGAGGTCACGAAAACGCACACCGAGAAAGTGCCTGATGATTATATCCGTAAACAAACACTGGTAAATGCAGAGCGGTATATCACGCCGGAGTTGAAAGAGTATGAAACGCTGGTACTTAATGCCGAAGAAGAAATTCTGGATACAGAACGGCGTCTGTTTCATGAGGTGTGTGCCGAACTTGGTGACTATGGGGCGCGTCTGCTAAAAACCGCACAGGCGATTGCACATCTGGATGTATTTTTGTCACTGGCGACGGTTGCGGTGATGGAAGGCTACACCCGACCCAATCTGAGCGATGATACGAGTATGGACATCAAGAGTGGGCGTCATCCGGTGGTAGAGAAATTGCTGGAGGATAGCACACGCTATGTCCCGAATGACACGTCGATGACAGATGACGAACGCATCCATATCATCACGGGTCCGAATATGTCTGGTAAATCGACCTATATCCGGCAGGTAGCGATTATCACGTTAATGGCGCAGATTGGGAGTTTCGTACCTGCGGATGAAGCCTATATCGGGCTGGTAGACCGCATTTTTGCGCGGATTGGCGCACAAGATGAAATTCACGCTGGACAGAGTACGTTCATGGTGGAAATGGTCGAGACGGCGCGTTTGCTGAGTGGAAGCAGTCCGCGTTCGTTGCTGATTCTCGATGAGATTGGGCGCGGGACTTCCACCTATGATGGGCTAGCGATAGCGCGTTCGGTGATTGAGTACATTCACAATAATCCACGTTTGAATTGCCGGACGTTATTTGCGACGCATTACCATGAACTGACAGAGTTACCAAATATTTTGCCCCGTAGTGTCAATTACAGTGTAAGTGTCGCAGAGCGCGGGGACGATATTGTATTTTTGCACAAAGTTGTCTCTGGGGGTGCTGACCGTAGCTATGGTGTGCATGTGGCGCAACTCGCAGGGATGCCCCGTCCGGTTGTGGAGCGAGCGCGAAAATTGCTAGCACAACTCGAAGCAGACGGCAGTGATTTTAAGCTGAGTGCAAGCGATAGTAAGCCACAGACAGAACAACCTGCACAGTTGAGTTTCTTTGAGCCACCGAAAGAAAATCCAGCCATTGATGTCTTAAAGCGCATTGAAGTCGATAATCTGAGTCCGCTGGAAGCATTGACGAAGCTCTACGAATTGAAAAAACTGGCAGAGAGTGAATAGCATGTTAAGGTCTGCTGACATGCCAAACTGTAATGTGCGTATCTGACAAAGCGCGTTACAATGTGATTATTACTGAGTACAAACGCGATAGAAACTGAATCTATGACAACTTCAAACCCACCTGATAGTCAACATGACAAAGCCTATGCTCTATTAGGCGAGATTCGTGCCTCGTTAGAAGCAGATGCGCTGGATGATGCTATTGCGCATGTGGCATCCCTTTCGGAGCAATTAGCTGAATGGCAACGTAGCGAGACGTTACAGAATGCACGGACTTGGCTAGAAACAGCCCTACATGATGATTTGCTAGCATTTGATGTTAATGCGGCGCGACATTACATCCGTAAATGGGCAGACGCAAGCACGACAGAAGAAAATCTTGAGTTAGCGGATTATGAAGCACGAGTCGAAAAACGTGCAGATGAGAAAGCAACGGCGCTGATGGTGCGGGGTGTGATTGCGCATTGTGATGAGATATTAGCACACGCAAGCACTTTAGAAACAGGGACTGAACCCCCTGCGCCATCATTCATGCTGAAACAGTATTTCACGAAAGCAAAGATGATTGCGTTATCCGCACGCGCTGACCGTGAAAACAATCCTGAGTTAGAGCAGTTGGTACAGCGTGTGGAACGTTTGCACAATAACAAAGAAACGGCGTCTATGGTATATGCGATGGCGCTGGAAAATCAAAAGTATAGCAATGCCCTTCATAATCTGGATCAATTGCCGGATGGTTTCTTGATTCCGCGCTTCACAAGTACAGAACTGGATGACAAGTCGGTACGCTTGCAATATCAAGGTATGATTACACGGAGCGCGGCGCGCGAAGAATTATTAGGCTTTGCGCGGACGTGGGCGGCGAAAATGGCGAACAACGCTATCACGGATGCGCAACAATTTATGGATGCTCACGAGCCTCAAGAAGCGGTGGATAAACTGGACTTGGGCGAAAATGTAGAAAAGTATTTGACAGCCGAAACAAAAGCTGAGTTAACATCCGCACAGACAAACGCCAAGACACAATTGCGAAATCGTGAAAAAGCAGAAGAACGTGCAGAAAAAGCATTGGCGCTGGTGAGTGAAGACCCCTTAGCGGCGTGGGATGAATACGCAACGGCAGTGGCACTGTATCAGTGGGCAGATGGACTAGACGAGGCATATAAGGCGGTACTCAAGGGGATGCGCTCTCGATTGAAAGGCATGTTACGCGATGCAGATACAGCATTCCATCAGATGCGCGATATGGAGCGCGTGCGGGAAATCGCATCACGGGCGCGGGCGCAATACAGCGAGAAAGACAGTTCGCTGGATGAATTGCTTGCCGAATTTGATAATTTTGAAGAAATGACGCGCAGTTACGAGAATTACATCAACACGGGCAACGAAATTTTGACACAGGTCAAAGATGTGTTGAATGAAGATGCTGTTGCGGCAAATGATTTGCTGACACAGGTTGAATCTTACCCTGAATTTGTACTGGAAGCGTTTGGCGAGTTGTATGATTTGCGCAGTCGGGTTAATCAACGACTAAATGCTGACCAAACGTATAATCGACTGTATAGGGCGTTGTTCAATGAGGCAATGGTAGAAGTGCAGACTGCGCTAGAAGAAACGAATACTGCGGTCAGCGAATTTTCGTCTGATGGGCGATTTGGGTCGCTGGAAAGTTGGCTGAAATACCACTTGGCATTTTTGTCAGCACAACAGGCTTATCAAACTGGTGCGCATGAACAGGTGATGCAATTGATTAAACCTGTGCTGGGGCATCCTGAGCATCCTGATTATGACGATGCGGTAGCGATGCAACAGCAGATTCAAGCGCAGATGGCACCCACTGAGTCACCAGCCGATGATGACAGTGACGCAACGACAGAATAATTTAAGCTAATACTAAACGACATCCGGCACAATGAATGTGTCGGATTTTTTATTTCTGGTTGTGAGGAAGTTGCCATGAGCAATAAATTACTATATGCAGAGAATGATAGATTTGTCCGAAAAATTGACAGCACTCTATTTAACAGAGAAGAAATTCTAAATAATCTAACAGAAAACGGAAAGTTAGTTCGAACAGGCAATCTTCCTTTGCAGGCTGTTTTATTATTTTGTGCAATCATTTTCTTAGGAATTGTGATCGTTGATTTAATAATAGATTATGAAAGCACGGATAGTTTTTTTGTATTTACCACCCTCATAGGTGGAACGCTGATAACAACTCTAATTTTAGTTCGAAACCTGAATAACACCATTTCTACGCTAATACGAGCTAGGGACTCGGGTTCTACTGAAGAAGTGTATGACCAATTAATACGGGATGGACAACTTTTACCTGCAAAAGTCACAAAAATCAAAGGCAAATCTATAGAATTTGAATTTACGCTAAATGACACGATTACGAAAAAAGGCTATTGGACACCTCTGACAGAAAGAGGTCATATTATCAGAGGCGATTCTATATATGTATTGCATTTCAACAACTATATTGCAGTAATTTAGTCTCTTGTTAGTCAGTTAGTCAGATGTCAATCCGCACCCTATGTTACTTACCTTTTACCATAGTCAGACTATTAGCTATCAGATGAAAGTGATGTATTGTGAGCCAACATTTTCCTGAGACGTATTTTCAACGACACGATGAGAGCAGTGACCATAATTTTTACTCGTTTCCGCGTAAGGTCGTGCATATTGATGAGGGGGCGATTGCTGCACTAACCGCCTACTATCAAGAGGTTTTGCCAGCGAATGCCGTTATCTTGGATATGATGAGTAGCTGGCGCAGTCATCTACCAGAGGATTTGCAGACTGAGCGTGTGATTGGCTTAGGGATGAATGGCGAAGAAATGGCAGATAATCCACAGTTAGACGCGCATGTGGTGCATAGCCTGAATGATAATCCACGCATGCCTTATGACGATAACAGCTTTGATGCAGTGCTATGTGCTGTATCCGTGCAATATTTAACACAACCCATTAAGGTATTTGCGGACATCAGTCGCATTTTGAAGCCCGATGGTATTTGTGTGATGTCATTCAGCAATCGGTGTTTTCCGACCAAAGCGGTTGCAGTGTGGCTATCTATGACAGATAAACAGCATTTAGCACTGGTAAGCCGTTATTTTGAGTTAGCAGGCGGGTTTATTGATATTCGTGCCGAAGCAAAAACATCGAGCCAACATGACCCGATGTTTATTGTGAGTGCGAAGAAAAAATCAGAGTAACTTAATCACCACCTGGCGCGTATGCCGCTTCTGGTTTGGGGTCAGGGATAACCACCTCTTCTTCTGAGAGAATACCTTCGGAAGCAAGGACATGCTGAAAAGATACGATAGCAACTTCAATCATGTCGAGGTCAGGTTCGCGGGTGGTGAGGTGCTGAAGCATCAAATTAGGGGTGACGATGACGCGCACCCAGGGTTTGTCGATATTGGCGGCTGTCCAGCGCAGTACTTCATAGCTGATGCCTGCAATCACAGGAATTAACACAATACGCGAGACAATCAGCCAGAAAAACGGCGGTCTACCGAGCAACGAGAAGACAATCACACTGATGAACACCACCGTCAGCAAAAAGGCTGTCCCACAACGTGGATGTTCAATTGGATAGGTCTGCACAATTTCGGGGGTGAGTTCATCTCCTGCTTCATAAGCGTTGATGGTTTTGTGTTCTGCGCCATGATAGCCGAAGAGACGCTTCACATCTTCCATTTGCGAGATGAGCCAAATATAGCCAACCAGCATCGCAAGCTGAATCAGATTTTCGATGAGATTGATGAGCGTTGCGCCCCAGCCGATGGGCAGTGCTTCATAGGCGATAAACGAGCGGGTGGTTTCTGCTGTGCTTTCAACGGATGTGATGCCGAGCCAATTACCGATGCCTGTTGCGGCGGTGGTCGGGAGCAAGAAGAATAAGCCAACCCCTAGCAGTAAAGAGACAGCGACAGTAGCAAAGCCAACCGCCCCGCCAAATGTCGTATTGCCTTCTTCGCCTTCTTCCTCACCGAGTGCGACATCTGCTGCCCACATGAGGGCTTTTGTACCGAGTCCCATCGCATCCCACAAGCCGACGATTCCACGCAAGAAAGGTGTCCGTGAGACAAACCCACGATAGAGATATTTATTGAGTGGTTCTGTGTGGACTTGGATTTGTCCTTCTGGGTCGCGCACAGCAACGGCGAAGTCATTTGCGCCACGCATCAGCACGCCTTCAATGACTGCCTGCCCCCCATAGGAAAATTGTAATTCGCCGGGAGCGCGTTTGGGTTTATTCTCTGACAAGATATTGCTCCTAATCAAAATTGAGGTCTATTGGATTATCCGGCGTGAGGTCACGCACAGTAAATTGTGAATCAGGTTGCACCAATATTGCCACTGCGCCCCCTAAGAAGCAACCTTCACCTTGTTCGCAACGGGCAGGCGCTAATGAGAGCGTGTAGGTATCATTTTCGGGACGAATGAGTTGTTCATGCTCCTGTGCGTTGAGCAAATAGGCTTTGTCATCGGTGGCGCTGATAGTCGCTGTGGTGGATGTATCGGTACGATTCCAGACGACGATGCTCTGCTGACCGTTGCTATGCTGAACATACACAACATCGATATTGTCTGTTTGCTGGAAGGTCGCTGAGGTGATGTTGTCAAAATGCTGGGTGACTGTCTGCCACGCATAATATGCTGGACGGGGTGAGGCATCCGGTGGGCTGAGAATACCAAAAGATTCTGCACCAGGCGCGAGTTCTTGGTCATAGAGTTTGTAGGCGGCAATGCGGTCTGCACCGGCGGCAAGAGCGAGGACTGCCGATTGCACCAAAAAATCCGCTTGGTTCTGTAAATCAAGATTGAAAACCGGACGCTGAACTGTCCATGCGGGGTCAATAGTGGGTGCGGCGTTGGTTTCATTAATCCAAATTTGCTTATAGACTAAGCCGTTACTATCAAGCATTTCGCGCATTTCGTTTACGATGTCGTACACTGTTTCGGTACGGAAGTAGATATGTAAGCTCAGAACATCGAAATAATAGTCATTTGCGGATGCTTCGGGGTCTTCTAAGATGCGGTCTACGAGGCGTGTCATGTAGGGAGCGCGTCCTTCGTTGACATCGTGCCAATAAGTTGTCCCCGCGAGGTGAATGACAGATGCTGGATTAGTATCTTTAGCGACAATATAAGCAACACGAAGCATCTGGTAATAATCTTCTAGTGTGCCTTCAAATTCATAGCCGTAAGTATCGCTATCGATGTCGGGTTCATTCCAGATAATGAAATGGTTGACCCCTCTGCTGGCATAATAATCAACAGAACGGCGCACAAAATTTGCCCACAAGTTATCGGGGTCATCTACGGGGAGCGTCAAACCACGTGGGACACCGATGCCGGGCGTACCATCTGTTGCCCATGCGGGCGTGTGCTTTAGCAAAGCAACTATCTCGCGGTCACACGCATCGGCAGCGCGTAACCAGCGGTCATCCACATTGAGTGTGAACCAATCATCAGGCGATTCGGGTTGATGCTGCTCCCAGTTGAAGATAATGCGCTCCCAGCCGACGCCAAGTTCGCAGGTCGTTTCTGGAAACCAGAAACCCTCTACAATACCAAAGGGATTCGCCTGACTCTGGTTATCTTGTGCGGAGACAGTGAGTAAACCTGTGCATAGGCACAGGACAATTATCCAATTTTTCATCATAGGGTGGTTTCTCCAGCCGGACGTACATCACGCAAGTTGAGTTGTAAGTTGCGCCGTCCAAGCCATTCGTTAACTTCTAAGTTATAAACAACATCAATATGTGAAGGTAAGTCATTTAGCCAATGCCCTAAGCGAAAACCGATGCCATCTATTGCAGGTTCACCATCGCCAGCAAGTTTCACTTTGAGATGTGCGCCATCTGAGCCAACCGTGCGTGCTTCGATGACTTCCAGATTACGCGACAAGAAAACAGCGGCTTCGTTGGCATGTCCGGTAGGCTCAAGGACAGTCAGTTCGTTTGCCAAATCCATGTTCACGTCGCGCATGGGGAGTTCCATATCAATTTCGATGATGGGACGCAGGCTCAAGCCATCGAGAACGGCATGCGCTTTTTCTTGGAGACGTTCTTGGAGCTGGGGCAAATTCTCTGGCAAGACAGTTAGACCAGCCGCCATTGCATGCCCGCCATGACGCACGAGCAAATCTGCACATTCATCGAGGGCTTGTGTGATGTGAAAGTGTGGAATACTTCGACAAGACGCATGACATTCATCTTCGCCACGCTCGACAACGATAGTCGGACGATAAAATTCTTCTGTCAGGCGTCCGGCGACTAAGCCGACGATACCTGGTGAAACATGGTCATCAACCGCAAAAAGCAGTTGTGAATCATCTAGCACACCCTCTTCTTCTAGGCGGTCACGAATGCGCTGTTGGGATTCGCGGGTGAGTTGTTGACGACGTTGGTTGAGATGTTGCAGGCGGTCAGCGTATTTTTTCGCTTCGTCGTCAGATGTAGATGATAGCAAGTGATACGCCTCTAAAGCACTATCGAGGCGTCCAGCGGCGTTGATGCGGGGTCCTAAGCCGAAGCCAATGCCCATCGCTGTGACTTGTCCACGTTTGAGTCCGGCAACATCCATGAGCGCACGAATACCAGGACGTTGTGCCGTGTTAATGACTTCCAAGCCTTTACGTACAAGTGCGCGATTCGTCGGGGTGTTGAGCGGCATCACATCGGCGACTGTACCGATAGCCACTAAGTCTAACAGACTATCGAGTAGTTTTTTATATTTTTGCGCGTGTTTTTTCTGTTTGCCATTGCGGTCAAGGGCATCTAACAACATAGCACGCATGGTCATGAAAGCGACGCCCACCCCTGCAATCGCAGTATCACCGCGACAATCTGCTTGTTGAGGATTCACGACAGCTAGTGCAGGCGGGATTTCGGGACCGACAGAATGATGGTCAGTGATAATCATATCGAGTCCGGCGGCATGGGCATCTTCGACCTCTTGCACGGAGCGAATACCACAATCAACCGTGACGACCAATTTTGCGCCTTGCTCTGCAATCTCTTGGAGTGCAGGTGTATTGAGTCCATAGCCTTCATCTACACGGTGTGGGATGTATGCTTGCACATTTGCCCCTAAGCGTGTGAGAACATCCATCATGAGCGTGGTCGAGGTCACGCCATCGGCATCAAAATCGCCATAGATGACAATCGATTCATTGCGCTTGATGGCATCTGTGAGGCGCGAGATAGCTTTGGGCATATCTTTCATGTGGCGCGGGTCGCCAGCCGTGCTTGCTACATCACGGTCATAGAGAAAATGATACGCCTCTTGTGGGGTTTCCATACCGCGATTGTAGAGCAATTGGGCAATGATGGGGCTAACTTGTTGATATTGCCGTAAGAGCAATGATGGCGCTGGTGGCGCAAGTTCCCATTTTTTGGTAATCATAGACATTCAAAAACTAGCTGTTAAAATTATAGATAATGTTACGAGTTAGAAACTCGTTAACGCCAACATCTTACCACGCCACGAACGAAACGAGCAACTCACACTATGACAAGCGTCGTCTTCATGGGTACACCCGATTTTGCTGTTCCGACTTTGCAAGCTCTGATTGACCATCATGATGTCATCGGAGTAGTGACACAACCTGACCGTCCAGCGGGGCGCGGGGGCAAAGTACGGCAGTCTCCGATTAAAGAACTCGCACTCAAGCATGATATTCCCGTTTTCCAGCCAAAGCGCCTGCGGAAGCAAGAAGCAATAGATGAACTGGCACGGTGGAAACATGCCGATGTATTTGTCGTAGCAGCATTTGGGCAAATTTTGCCAGAAGCCGTGCTGGAGATGCCAAAACACGGGTCAATTAATGTGCATGCCAGTTTGTTACCCCGATGGCGCGGAGCGGCACCCATCCATGCGGCGATTCGTGCGGGGGATACCCATACAGGTGTGACCACTATGGTGATGGATGTCGGGTTAGATACAGGTCCGATGCTCTCTACAGTAGTAACGCCGATTGCATCTGATGAAACAGGACAATCTCTGCATGATAGATTGGCACAATTAGGCGCAGATTTACTTGTGAATACCCTACCCGGCTATCTTGAGGGGTCGATTACACCACAGGAACAACCCGAAGCGGGCGTGACCTATGCAGGGCAAATTGACAAGCAAGAAGGCGACATTGATTGGACACAGGACGTGGCGAGCATTGAACGATTAGTACGTGCTTTCACGCCATGGCCCGGCACATTCACACAATGGAATGACACGCAGTTGAAGATTCACGCTGGAACAGTGGGCGATGGCTCACTTGAGGCTGGTGCAGTCGCGCTGATTGATGAACAGGTAGCAATTGGCACAGGTGACGGTATTTTCTTGCCGACAGAGGTTCAGTTAGCAGGGAAAAAACGCACCAGCATTGACGATTTTGTGAATGGCTATCAAGACTTTGTCGGCAGTTCACTACCGAGCTAGGATGAGTTATGACCGAGAGTTACACGCTATACCTAGCAACATCCTTGCCAGTAGAAGCCGTGTTAGAGATGCTTTTTGAGCCAAAATCGATTGCACCCTTAGAAGGCACGAATCTGTTGTATGCACGCGGATTGGTATATCTGGCGCATGGTCAGCCCTTACCGGAAAAAATGCAAGAGCGTTTGCACGGACAATTTGGCTTTTCGCCTAGCATAAGCATCCGTTATTTTCCTGATGGTGTAAGCGCCGTAGAAACAGCATTTGATATGCTCGTGACAGCCATCGTGCGCTGGTTAGCAGATACAACTCATGATATGGTGCTGGCAGTCAGCAAGACCAGTGAGATTATCAAGCGATTAGATGCTACTGTGACTTATGCTGAAAATCATCCTTTCTGGACAGCCTCACGCCGTGAGCTAATCACCCCTTATGTGACCTCATGACAGAGAAATCATTTACCACTGACCTCGATGCCCTCAAGCAACGCGCGGATAGTAAACGTGATGCCTTTGAGGTGATGATGTATCAGTTACAAGATGATGACGATTTATCAGACGAAAAAATTGATACACTCGCGGACAAAATCGCAACGCCAATTATCAACGCGATTGATTGCACGACCTGCGCGAATTGCTGTCGGTCTTTGGATGTGCAACTGGGAGATGATGATTTGGCACGGTTGGCAAACGGGATTGATGTGCCACTAGATAAAATAAAAACGCATGTTGCCGTGCAAGACAATGATGACCCCGATATTATCGGTACCTTTGCAGAGAAACCGTGTGCGTTTTTAGACGGTAAGCTGTGCAGTGTGTATGCCCATCGTCCGACAAGTTGCCGTGATTACCCCCAATTCACACCGGATTTTCGCTGGATGCTCTCGTGGATGATAAATGGCGCTCATCTATGCCCTATTATTTATCATGTACTAGTTGCAATGGTCGATGAGGTTGATAATTTACAGCGTGGTGAAAAATAACTTCCCTAGATTGCTCTGCCTATCTCCAAATAGACATTTAGCATCCGTTTCAGGGGGTATTAACCTCTCCCCCAGCCCCTCTCCTTGCGCTCGCAGGCTCACTGAGGAGAGGGGAGCATTTTGTTTCCCTTAGTGGAGAAGGTACTACTGAATAAAACTTGTAAAAGAGTATAAATTTGCTCCCTTTTTGTAAAACTTGTTGTGAGACTGTGCGTAATAGAGAGTAGAACAGTCAAACACAATAGGAGACACTAACATGAATACCAAACAACTCACAAAATCAGATGCGGATGGCAAGTTAGCTGGTGTATGCTCAGGATTGGCAAATTACTTTGATGTCGATGTAACGCTGGTACGCCTTGCTTTCGTAGTCGCAACACTCATTGGTGGTCCTGGCTTGCTGGTATACATCATTCTCGCGCTGGTATTGCCAGGTGACCCAACAGCACGTTACAGCAAAGTCAAAAACGACTATATGTAACATCAAGACAGAGGTATCGCATGGACAAATTGATTTATTTCATATGTTCATGCGGTACAATTTGTAAAATAACATTATACGAGATAGGTAACATCAATGAATATCAATAACAAAAAACTGTATCGCATTGAACGCACTGGTGAAGTCGGTGGCGTGTGTTCGGGTTTAGCCGAATTTTTCAACGTCGATGTGACATTAATTCGTATCATCTTTGTGTTGCTGGGCATCTTTGGTGGCAACGGTGTTTTGCTATATGTCATCTTATGGATGGTGATGCCAGAGGAACAGAATGTCGATTTTGGCGACAACGGCAAAATGAAACGCAAAAATGATGACTACATAGCTTAATGCCCCTCACGAGCGCATCATAGTGTAGGGCGTAGCATTGGCACGAGGTCGGATGCGGTTTCGACTGGCTTTGCACAATCTAGCAGGAGGATTTGTCCGGCAGATTTAGGGGTAGCATGGGCATAGGACGCAAGCCGTAGTTGTTGCTTCGTGACAACGTTATGTCCGCCCTGTACACTGATATGACCTGCCACGACTACCCGTTGTTCAGTGGGTGCATGTACGCTTATGGATTCAAGGAAATGCTGGAGAATGATTTCATAGGCGCTCAGGGTGTATCCGCGTTCGTTGTACGAGAATAGCACATCCCACAAAAACTCAAATTGATCTTCCCCGTGCGATAAAATCTGCCCGCGTAAGAGATGCGTATAGCGCGGGTCGTCTATGCCTGAGATAGCAAGATAGTGTTTTGCTTGGCGCAGATAATTTTTGTCTGCTTTGAGGGCATCTAGGTCAGACGCATTACGGATTTTGTCATCAGCGAGTTGGAGTAAGGCATCATGATCGAAAGTGAGGATATTTTCGGCTTCGTCGGGTGTGGTGACGGCTGGTGTCGCGCCTGCATGCGTGATGAGAACGCCTGCGTTTGTGCTGGCATAAATAGGCAGATCTGTTAGGAAGCGCATCACACGGTCACGATGACCGGATTTACTGAGGGCATGTTCAAAACGTCCAGTAAATTCGAGCGTGCCTTTAGAGAGCGTGATGCTGTATACGTGGGGCATCTCATGATTGCCCATCAGCATGATGACGGTATCAGCACCCAATTCATCTTGTAAATCAATGACCTCGTTTATCATGCGTAGGCTAGCATCGTCTTTTGCGGAGCCATAGCCATGAATCAAATCGCCACACATCACTAATCTATCGACCTGCCCTGCCGCGTGAAGGTCGTGAAAGGTATCTATCACGGTATCAAAAACATCACCTGTGCCGTGTAAATCGGTGACGACCATCGCTAACCCATCAGGGATGTGTTTTAGGCGTGGGAAAGTCATTTAGAATGCTCCCTCTGGCAAAGCAAAAATAATAGCGGAAACCACTTCAAAAGTGAGGATGATAATACCTGTGCGGGAGATGATGCTGGTATCAAGCAGCCATGTTATCAGGCGCACGATGGCTGTCAGCGCGTAGGCAGAGGCAAAAACATAGTAAGCATCTTGCGTGCCGATGATGATAACGGCGATGCCTAAACCAATGAACAAACCACCCCACGAGGCACGAATTTCTGCCATACCTTTGGCGGTATCCGCTTTGAGCGAAGCGGCAGACGCTGTGGCTTGTGGTCGAAATAGGGCGACGATGCCGAATATAACAGAGGCGAGTGCTGTCAGGTTTTTGAGTGTCGGTACGAGTGCAAAATCCATAGGGTTGCTTTCAGCTATACCAGAAAAATAGAACAAATTTACAACGTGATTGCATAGTAAACGAAAAAGCAGACATCACACAAGGTAACATCTGCTTAGGGGACACATTAGCGGGTGAAATTAAAGCAGGTCTGCCACTGCTTCACGTTCGCCGATAAGTTCTTCTTCACTGGCTTTTGCTTTGCCAAGCGCGTATTCGCTGAGGTCAAGTCCTTCGACGATACTCACGGTCTCGCCATCGCTGGTGAGTGGGAAACTGTACATGAGATTTTCATCAATGCCGTATGGATTACCCGCCGTATAGATTGCCGCGCTGAAGAAATCACCTTCTGCGGTGGGGGTAATGATAGAACGAACGGTATCGAGGGCGGCATTTGCCGCCGATGCTGCCGAGCTTTTACCCCGCGCTTCGATGATAGCTTTACCACGTTGCTGATTGGTGGTCAGGAAGTCATTTTCAAACCATTCGCGGTCTGTGATGACGTCAAGTGCGGGAGTGCCTTCGATGAGCGTATCTTCAAAGTTCGGGAACTGCGTTGCGCTGTGATTGCCCCATACGCCGACGCGGGTCACATCTTTGACTTTGACACCCGCCTTTTTCGCTATTTGTGCCTTAGCACGGTTTTCGTCAAGGCGGGTCATCGCAAACCAGCGGTCAGCAGGAACATCGGGTGCGTTGGCTTTAGCAACGAGTGTGTTGGAGTTACAAGGATTCGCTACCGTGACGATACGCACATCGTCTGCGGCATTATTGTTGATTGCCTCGCCTGTCCCAACGAAAATCGGACCATTGGCGGCGATGAGGTCTTTACGGAGCATGCCTGCGCCACGCGGTTTACCGCCCACGAGAATACACCAATTAGCGCCATCAAAGGCAACGTTGGCATCATCTGTAGCGATAATATCGTGGACGAGTGGCTGTGCTGCATCGTCCAATTCCATTACGACGCCTTCCAATGCCCCCATCGCAGGCGTGATTTCAAGAATTTGGAGAATGACGGGTTGATCTGGACCAAAAACTTCGCCGTTACCGATACGGAACAAGAGGCTGTATGCAATTTGTCCAGCGCCACCGGTGATGGCTACGCGAATTGGTTCGGTCATATATTACCTTCCCTTCTGGGTTAAACAATTTATAGGAACTGCACATTAAGAATGCAGAGATGGAGCTATCATACTCCATCCCTGCGAATTTTAAAGCCATGTCTATTTGATTTGTGGGTGTTAAGGCGTTTCGAGGTGCTGGGTGTCGTTGAGTGTTTCGATTGCCCACTTATTGTTAGTATCGCGGGTAAGTATTGAAAGTGACGTGTTGCCAAAGCGAAAAGTATCAGCGTATGTAGGGAATAACTTTGTCAACAACAAGCGTAACGTTCCGCCATGAGAAACTAGTATGAGCGTTCCGGTTGGGTGTTGGGCTGTTATCTCTTGCCATGCTTTGTAAGCGCGGGCTTGCGTTTGCTCACGGGATTCTCCATTGGGAGGCGCATAGGCAAATTCTGTGTCCCAACGTTCGTATTCGGCGCTGTATTTCGCTTTCATTTGCTGACGGCTTTGCCCTTCAAAAATACCGACATTGATTTCGCGCAAGCGTTTATCCAAGTGTGGGGTGAGGGTATGATATTCAGCAATCGCATGAGCGGTTTCTGAACAGCGTTTGAGGTCGCTGGAGTAGATTTGCTGAATAGATTCTGTAGCAAGACGCTGTGCGATTTTTTGTGCTTGTTGTTTGCCATTGGCATTGAGTTCAATATCGAGATGCCCTTGCCAACGGCGCATGACGTTGTAATCTGTTTCGCCATGCCTGACGAGTAAAATACGTTGAGATACCATGTTTTCTGCCTAGCCTATGCTTGACGTTCGGGTATGATACAGGCACAATAAGGTCATAAAATGAGCATGAGATTAGACCTCAGGAAGGGTTATTAAAGTGGCGAGTGAACATGAAGCACAAACAAGCGTAGAAGAAACAGCAAACGAGACAACACTAATGCTGTTGTCAATGCTAGGGGGCGTTGGCATTTTTGCGATGGTGATTGCGCTGGGGGTTGGTGTGGTATGGGCAGATGCTGATAGCGGACTGATTGGCTTATTTGTCATGATTGGCGCGGCGTTGTTGGCTGTGTCAGTTGGTGGCTGGGTCATCGTGACACGTCCTTATGAAAATTTTGATGATATTACGGTTGCGAATTATCATGGGCATCATCATGATGACGACCATGATATTCCTGAAGAAATCATTGATGGACCTGGCGAAACGAACGTTGACCACGAGATTCGCACTTAATGTCTGCACCACGTATTCCTGATTTAGCCCTCATTGGCGATACATTTGCAGGGGTGGTCATCGCAGTTGATGACCATTTTTTGCTTACAACAGAGGCAATCGACGGGCATGATAGCGTGCATCATGGTACGTTTACAGTGCGTTATGGCATTACGTATCTGGGTAAGCCACACAAGAGCCTTGTTCCTGGGTTGATGGCGTTGGATTATGGCGCATTCAAGACAGGCGAGGAAGCGTGGGATTTTTTGCTGAATAAAAGCAATTTATATCCCCGTGCGGATGTGCTGGGGTACGATGCGCAAGGCGAAAAACAGCAAGTTTTTGTGAAGGAACTTGATTTGCTGTATCCATTTGATGTACTGGTGTATGGCTCAGAAGATGAGACAACCGCACTTTGCGAAGTCGATGCGTTTATTGGCGTAGATGATATTTTAGAAGACCGCCTGAAGCAGAATATACGAGTATTTGAAACAGTCGAAAAATGGCGCGAGGCAATCAATAACGATGACGTTTGACAGCATATTAGATGAGAACATCCCAGAAGACCATAAATCCGGCGTGATTGCCGTTGTTGGACGCCCCAATGTGGGTAAATCCACGCTGATTAATGCGATTTTGGGTACAAAAATTGCGATTGCGACGCCCAAGCCTCAAACAACTCGTCGGACACAACTTGGCATTTATTCGACTGAGCAAGTGCAATTGCTTTTCACGGATACGCCTGGCTTGCACGCGCCCCGCAATACACTTGGCGAGTATATGATGACCGTGGCAGAGAATGCACTTCGGCATACGGATGTTATTTTGTGGATTCTGGATACGAGTGAGCCTCCGCAAAAGCCGGATGCGTACATTGCTGAGACGATTGCACAAAAACGCGGGGATGCGACCCTCATTCTGGCGTTGAATAAGTTTGATTTGACCAATGAGCGCACCGATTTCAGCAAGTTTGAGGCGCTGATTCCGCATGACCATGTGCTTAAAGTGAGTGCAGCAACAGGTGAAGGCGTGCCGCAGTTACTCTCCACGCTGATAGCGTCTGTGCCAGAAGGTCCGCGTTATTATCCCTTGGATCAGCTAAGTGATTTGAATATGCGATTCATTGCAGCCGAGATTGTGCGCGAGAAAGTGATGCTGAATACTGACCATGAAATTCCACATGCGGTTGCTGTAGAAATCACGGATTATAAAAATCGTGATGAGGAAGAGCGCACAGATATTTACGCGACCATTTACGTGGAACGTCAGTCACAGAAAGGGATTGTGATTGGCAAGGGTGGCACAATGATTAAGCAAGTCGGCACAGAAGCCCGTAAAGACCTCGAAGAGATGCTCGGTCAGCAAGTATTTTTAGACTTGCATGTGAAGGTGCTGAAGAATTGGCGCAGTAATGAGCAATTCATGCGGCGTGTAGGGTATACGATTCCGAAGGATGAGGATTGATAGTTATTTACGTACTTTCCACAGCGATATTGGACGTATTAACCTCTCCCCCAACCCCTCTCCAAGACGTTCGTTCCTCACTGATGGAGAGGGGAGCTTCATGATTTATCTCACATCATCGTAGACAAAAATACATGACCTACTCTTACAAACTGTGGTAACTACACCTAGTACAAGGGTTATCAGGTGATGACGTTTTTCTAGATTCACAAGATGAATGACGGACAGGGCAAGCCGCAGTCCCTACAGAATGTTGGTTTATTGAGCATTGCACCAAGAAAATACCAAGTAGTGCATGAACAGATACATCCACAACTTATTTTCTATGAATCAGTAAGTATTTCGCGGGTGCGGGCAATGTCGGTGGCGAGTTGTGCTTTGAGTGCGGGTAAGCCATCAAATTTTTGCTCGTCCCGGAGCCGTTGTACAAATGAGAGTGTGAGTGTCTCGCCATAGATAGTACGGTCAAAGTTGAGTATGTGGGGTTCGACAGAGAGCGTTTGTCCGTCGAATGTGGGGCGCACCCCGATATTGGTTGCCGACATGAAACGAGTTTCGGAATCATCCCCGATATTGACCAAGCAAGCATAGACACCGTTGGGCGGCAGCACCTGTTTTTCCCAGACAGCCATATTCGCAGTTGGAAAGCCAATGGTGCGTCCACGCTGGTCGCCTTCGATGACTTCCCCTGATACGCTATAGTAGCGTCCCAGTAGCGAGGTTGCTTTTTCTATTTCCCCTGCTTGTAGAAATCCGCGTATAGCTGAACTAGAAACGCGCTCGGCTGATGCTTCGGCTTTGAGCAATTCTATCGGGCGCACTTCGTAATCATGCTGTGTGCCAAGTGAAGTCAGCAGGTCAATATCGCCCTCGCGTTGATAGCCCAACGCGAAATCTTTACCTACACGCAAACATTTCATATTGAGGTGCTCAACCAATTGGGTCACAAAGGTTTTCGCACGCACATTACGCACTTTATCATCAAAGGGATGCGTGATGACAACATCAACGCCCATCTCGCCAAGTAGCTGTGCGCGTTGGTCAGGAGTGGTGAGGTAATAACGTTCAGGGATGGTATCTAGCACGGTGTCAGGGTGCGGATAGAAAGTCAGCACGACAGCTAAACGACCATCAGCATGTGCTTCTGCGACCAATTTTTTAATGAGCAGTTGGTGTCCGCGATGCACGCCATCAAACACGCCAATCGTGACAAGCGATGGTTGCTCTAGCTGTAGGTCAGTGAGTTGTTGTGCGTGAATCATCGAACGGGCGTATCCTGCTGATTGTGGACTGTTTCGCGGGTATTTTATCAGGCTTGAGGCAAAAATACCTTATGCGGTTTCCAATGATTATCTCGATTTTCTAGGACAGCGAGTAGGTGTCCATCGGGCATGGTTGCCATCACATAATCATCTTGGAGTATGTCATCTTTGTTGATGAAGCGCCCGAGTTGAATATCAGATGCTTGCTCATCAGTTAGGACGATAGTTTGCCAGTCTGAGAGCGCGTCGGCTGGGTCAATGAGGTGGGTATCCCAAGCTGTGTTTTCTAGCAAATCATCGAGATTTGTTGCTTTATCGACATGAAAATTTCCACTGCGGGTACGAACTAAGCCAGATAGATGCGCCCCGACGCCCAGTTGTGCGCCGATGTCGTGCGCGAGACTACGAATATATGTGCCTGCGCTACAGGTCACATCCAGCGTAATTTTAGGCGCGTCATAAGCGAGCAATTCAATCGCGTGAATCGTCACAGGACGCGCTTCAATACCGAGTTCTCGCAAGTCAATATCTTGGTCAGAACGCGCAATTTCATAAAGTTTTTTGCCATCTTTTTTGATAGCACTATAGATGGGTGGCATCTGGTCGAATGCGCCAAGATAAGGTTGGTAGGCATCTATAATCGCGTCTTGGGTAACATACGATGCGTCGGCTTGTGCGATGATTTCCCCTTCGGCATCATAGGTATCAGTTTCGATGCCAAGCGTGATTTCGGCGCGGTATTGCTTGGTGGATACCATCGCATACTCGCTGAGGCGCGTTGCGTGTCCGAGACAGACAATCAGCACCCCTGTTGCGAGAGGGTCAAGCGTGCCAGCATGCCCGACTTTGGTTTTGCCAACCGTTTGCCGTGCGACACGCCGTACCCGCGCAACAACATCATGACTCGTCAAGCCAAGGGGTTTATCAATGTTGAGAAAGCCGAAGAGCGTATCAGGCAATTTCTGGTGTGCCTTTCTCGATAGCTTCTGCAAGGAGGGGCATTACTTTGTTCAGGATGCTATCTTCATCACCGTCAATGCTTGCGCCGGACGCTTGTTTATGTCCACCACCCCCGAGTTGGAAAGCGACCTGCGACACATCAAAGCCAGGTTTTGAGCGCATACTGAGTTTATAAAGTTCTGGTTCATCTTGGCGGAAGGTTGCCGCAATCTGTACATTGGTCGTGCCAAGCAAGAAATTTGCTATTCCGCCCATATCGAAGTAATCGAGGTTGGCAGAGTGCATATCTTCTTGTGTAACAACGAGTATCGCTATGCCGTTGTCGATAGTGACTTTAGGTAGAATACGTTGCCAAACAGCGAGTTCTTGGGGGGAACGCACGTTAAGGCTTCGTTGGGTCGCTTCGATGAGTGATGCCCCATGACGCATGAGTTTTTGTGCGACTGTGAGAACGTCTGGCGTGGTGCTATTCGTGCGAAAACCACCTGTATCAGTGACAAGTCCCGTTAATAAGGGTTGGGCGATGTCGTATGTCCAATCAATGGACATATGTTCCCACCAATTGAAGACAACCTGTGTCGCGCTGGCGGCGTCGGGCATCACAAGATGAATATCACCAAAATAGGTGTTGGTGATGTGATGGTCAATATTAATGACAGTTTTGCTGTTGGCAAAGCCGATTTTCCCAACTGCCCCACTACGCACTTCGTCGCTGGCATCAGTAGAAATCATCACGTCCCAGCTTGCATCGGCTGGTAACTCGCCAACGATAGTTTGTGCTTTAGGTAGCCATGCGAAAAAGTCGGGCAGTCCTTCATCTACAGCAACTGTAACATCCTTGCCCATTGCGCGGAGTGCATTGGCTAAACCCAGTGATGAGCCGATAGCATCCCCATCAGGGCTGGTATGCGTGACTACGAGAATGCTTTTCGCAGAGGCAACAGCATCACTGGCTGCTTGGTATTCAGGTGGTTTATGCATCGCTTGGCTCATCCCCGTACTTTTCTTGCATCTCGTCGTCATCTGGAATATCGAGATTATCAAGCAACTGATTGATACGTTCGCCGTATTCGAGCGTGGTATCCCAGTGAAAGTGCAATTCCGGTGTGTTGCGTGTGCTGATACGTTTGCCGACTTCACGACGCAAATAGCCATTGGCACTCTTGAGCGCCGTCATCACTTCATCTTCACGGCTTTCATCGCCAAGTGCGTTCACGTAGACGTTAGCGTACATGAGTTCACCATCGAGGGCGACTTCAGTCACGGTTACGCCTTGCAGACGCGGGTCAGAGACTTCTCGGAGAAGTAATTCGCTGAGGATGGCGCGGATACGCTCATTCATGCGGTTTTTTTTGATGGACATTGTTTTCCTTGTAATGTGTGGTCAGAGAGTGGGGTCGTGAGTTACATTTTTGTATGTGGGACGACACACAGGTCGTCCCCTACATTGCATTTCTATTGAATCAGTTAACACGTTCCATGACGATAAATTCTACTACATCGCCTTCTTGCAGGTCATCGAAGCCTACGAAGCTGACACCAAATTCATAGCCGGAGCGCACTTCGGAAACATCTTCATTGAAGCGTTTGAGCGCATCAATAGAGAGTTCATCCGCGATGATGTTCTCGTTGCGTAGGACACGGGCTTTTGCTTTACGGCGTGCTTCGCCGTTACGCATGTAGCTACCCGCGACTTTACCCACACGCGAGATATTGAAAATCTGGCGTACTTCTGCTTCACCGATACGGCGTGCTTCGTATGTTGGTTCGAGCATACCTTGTACCGCTTTATCAACATCTTCAAAGAGCTTGTAAATCACGCTGTAGTTACGGATTTCGATGCCGTTTATCTGTGCTTGTGATTTAGCGGCATTCTCTGCTTTGACATTGAAGGCAATGATAATCGCTTTGTCAGATTCTTCATCACCTGCGCTGGCGAGCATGACATCGCTCTCGTTGACTGCACCAACATCCGATGCTAGGATACGAATCTTGATGCCTTCGCGGTTGTTACCAGACATATTCTCCAAGCCATCGACAATTGGTTCAAGCGACCCCTGTACATCGGTTTTGATGATGAGGTTGAGGCGTTTTGCTTGCCCAGCTTGGAATTGCGCGAAGATGTCTTCTAGTGAGAGAGCTTCGCGTGGTTTACGATCTTTCTGGTTTTGTTCTTCAATGCGGTCTTCTGCGATACCACGCGCCACTTTGTCGCTCTCTTGCCATTCAAAGCGTTCGCCTGGTGCAGGTGGCTCATTCAGACCGAGAATGACAACAGGGGTTGATGGCGCTGCTTCTTTGATTTGTTCACCCCGTTCGTTGTACATCGCTTTGATGCGCCCGTAGCTTGTACCCGCCACGATGCTATCACCAACACGCAATGTACCGTTCATGACGAGTAGTGTTGCGAGTGTCCCTCTGAATTTATCGACTTCAGCTTCGATGACGATACCGCGTGTTGTACCGTCTGGGTTGCCAACAAATTCATTCACATCAGAGATGAGTGTGAGGGCTTCGAGCAGGTCGTCAATACCTTCACCTTGTAGAGCAGCAACAGGCACCATCATGGTATCCCCACCCCATTCATCAGGCATAAGTTCGAGTTCTGCGAGTTGCTGTTTAACGCGCTCTGGGTTGGCGTTGTTTTTATCCACTTTGGTAATGGCTACAACGAGTGGCACGTTTGCGGCACGCGCATGATTAAGGGCTTCGCGGGTGGTTGGCATCACGCCATCGTCGGCTGCGACAACGAGAATTGCAATATCGGCACCTTGCGCCCCACGCGCACGCATAGCCGTGAAGGCTTCGTGACCTGGTGTATCGAGGAATGTGATGACTTTATCATCGTGTTGTACCTGATACGCACCGATGTGCTGGGTGATACCGCCTGCTTCGCCATCTGCAACGTTAGCAGAACGAATGGTATCGAGTAGGGTCGTCTTCCCATGATCGACATGACCAAGAATAGTAATGACGGGAGCGCGTGGCTTGAGGTCGGCTTCGTCTTCGCCCGCGTACATCGCTTCCCATTTTGCTTCGATTTCTTCGGCGCGACGTTCTTCTTCTTGTTCAATTTCGACGGCTGTTTCTGAGCGTGCTTCTAGACCGAACTCTTGAATGATGAGTGCGGCTGTTTCAAAGTCAATCTCTTGATTGATAGACGCCATCACCCCGTTAGCGATGAGTTTTTTCATCACGTCGATAGGGCTTTTTTCCATTAAGTCTGCGAGGTCGCGTACTGAGAGGAAATCGGGAACGAGTATAACTTGTTGCTCTTGTGCCATATAGTCACCTTCTTAGACAGATTTACAGTTTTTGTCGATGATAGAAGCTGACAGATGGCTAATTAGAGCATCATATCACCTCATCATCTTTGCGGTTGAGCGCACTCATGGTGCGACTTCACGCAATCGCTCGCGGTCATCCACTGTGAGGATTGTCCGCAGGGCATTGTTAAGTACATTCGTTTGTATTGCACGCTCGCGGCATGCAGGATTATCGCAGAGATAAGCTCCGCGACCATTTCGTTTGCCGGAGAGGTCAACAAAGACCCCTTCGGCAGTACGCACGATGCGCGTAAGCGCCCGTTTCTCGAATGCTTGCCGACAAACAGCGCACATCCGTTGTGGAACGTGTTTGTGTTTATGCGTCATGGCAATTAAGCATCCACATCATCGAACCATTCGTCATTAGAGGCAACACCACGATTACCACGGGCTTTGCCTGTATCTATGAATTCATCCACTTCTTCTACCCACGATGATTGGCGTGTGCGTTTCTTCTTGCGTTGTTTGCGCGTGCCATTTTCACTCATGAGTGCATCGGGGTCGCCTTCCTCGAACGAAGTAGCTTTCCCACGCTTATTTTGCTTTTTGCGCTTACGACGTTCTTCTCGACGGCGACGTTGAGCATCGTCATCGTCGCCAAAGCCATCGTAAGATGCGTGTGGTTGGTAAGCCATTGGCTGTTGTACAACAGCGAAATCGGTATCGAATGTGTGTTCGCGTTTATTATGAGTTGCCATGTCTCTTTAAACCCTAGTAGTCGATGTCATCTTGCCAAGCATCGCGGCGACGATTTTGCTTCCGACGGCGTTTTGCGACGACTTCGCCCTTATCTTCATCATAAACCAGACGACGACGTTTGCGACGATCTTTCTTCTTACCTTGTTTCGGCATTTCTTGCTCATCGTAAAGTTCATCATCCACGTAGAAAGCGGCAATATCGTCGTAGGATGGTTCTTCGACCTCTTCGGCTTCCGGTTCTTCTGGAAGCGCGTCTTCCTGTGTATCGTCTTGCTCTTCTTCCGTAGTGACGATACCACCGAACGCATCTAGCACGACCTCTTCTTCTTCAGCAGTTGGTGCTTCGACTGTATCCACTGTGATGTCATCTATCGCATCTTCAACAGCTTCTTCAATTTCTGCAACCGCTTCTTGTGCGATGTCAGATGGTGCTTCGGCTGTCACTGCTGCGACAGGCTCTGCTGTCTCGTCTGCTTCGTCGTAGGTCGCTTCTTCGACAGTATATGCTGAGGCAACTTCTTCAAAGTCAAGGTCAGCAGACATGAACTCGTCGAGTGCTTCTTGGACTTCGGCTAATGGTTCACCATCGACCTTACGCAATAAGCGTTCGAGTGTGCGTTCGTCAGCGAGGGTTGCCAGCATCACTTCGCCCACAGAGCCAAGTTCAAAGAGTGCTTCGTTGACGCTCTCGTGTAATTCGAGTGCATCGATTGGAATCTCGAACAATGTTGGTGGCAAGGTTTCGCGCACAGCGTTGATTTGTTCGAGTGCCTCACGGCGAATTTCATCGCGCATTTTCTGCAAGCGACGTTCAACAAGATTCGCAAATTTGCCAAGTAATTTGAACTCTTCTGGCATGATTGCTTTTTTGTCTTCACGTTTTTGCATGATACCGCGCACATCTTCAATGAGTTGTGCGTGACTGCTAGTGAGAACATCCAAGGGTGGCATATCGAGATTCTCGAGTGCGCCACTGACGGTTTCAGTAACGCTCTTGATGTCGATGCGCCAACCAGTGAGTTTAGCCGCCAGACGTGCATTCTGCCCTTCGCGCCCAATCGCTAACGAGAGTTGGTCATCTGGCACAACAACGATAGCTGTACGTCCAGTGTGCAGGTCATCATCGAGGTACACACCATTCACCCGTGCTGGGCTAAGGGCTTTGCTGATGAAATTCTCTGCGTCGGATGACCACTCGATAACGTCAATTTTTTCGTCGTGCAGTTCTTTGACGATATTCTGAATGCGGATACCGCGCATACCCACACATGCGCCGACAGGGTCAACGCCTTCTTGCAGAGCGGCAACGGCTACTTTGGAACGATAGCCAGCTTCACGAGCGATGCTTTTAATTTCGACTTGCCCGTTGTTAATTTCTGGTACTTCGTATTCCAGTAGGCGCTGGAGCATGTTGCGATGACTCCGGCTGGTCACGATTTGCGGTCCTTTGTTCGACATCTTGACTTCCATGATGTAAACGCGGACTTTTTCGTGCGTGCGATAACGTTCACGCGGGATTTGCTGGGAGCGAGGCAGAATAGCTTCTGCGCGTTCGCCTAAACGAAGCGTGACGACTTGTGAATTGATGCTTTGTACCGTACCGAAAATGAGGTCGCCTTCGCGCTGAATGTATTCACTATAAAGCGCGTTACGCTCTGCTTCACGGATTTTTTGCAGAATAACCTGCTTCGCCGTTTGTGCGGCGATGCGCCCGAAGCTCTTCGTAGTGTTTTCGACTTGCACCATGACCGTATCGCCAATTTGTGCTTCTGGGTCGTAGAAACGCGCTTTTTCAAGCGTAACTTCGGTATCAGGACTCATGATGTCTTCGGTTACTTCGCGTTCGACAAAGATGCGAGCGCGTCCGGTAGCTGGGTCAATGCGTGCCTCAATATTTTGTGCGGAACTGGCATTGGAATCACGCCGATAGGCTGAGACGAGCGCACTTTGCAATGCTTCCAGCACAACATCCGGCGGCAAGGCACGGGTATCGGCAATTTCGTTGAATGCCGATTGGAGTTCGTTTAACATGCGAGATATTCTCCCAAATACGTCAGGGGATGTTATGTGTTTCTAGTCGGTATGTTGGCACTATATAAAACAAAAAGTGGGGTATGCCCACTTCGCGTGCCGTTCTATCTATATAGAATTTTAACATGTTGAATTACGGTATGTCAAGCACACCGAACGTAAGCAAAGTCTTAACATCATTCAGAAATAGAGGCAAAAACACTGCCCCGATAGCTGGTATCAGGGCAGTGAAGTAGTTATGGCTATCTGGTAAGCCTTATTCGTCTGAGGATTGTACTTCGGCAGTGACCTCTGCGCTGGCTTCCGGTTCGATTACTTCGGCAGTAGTTTCGGGCTGGATGACATTGCTTTCATCTGCGATGACCTCCCCTTCGCCCTGTGGCACAGCGTCGGTTTGTGCTGGCGTGTATGGGAAGGGTGGGAAAACGAGCACACGTCCGAATTGGTTATCTACTACATAAACCTGCCCTTCTGAACCTACGGCAATACCTGCGGCGACACCAATTTGTGAACCAGAGGCGACTTCGCCAGCTGCTTCACCAAATGAGCCAACACACTCACCAGCCGTTGTATAGACAAGAACCCGTCCAGCATCGGGGTCAGTAACATAGAGCAGTTCGCGGTCTGTATCTATTGACAAGTATGGACGGTTGCCCAAATCATCGTACCAACCGCGCACATTGAAGGTATCTAAGAAGACACCCTCACCTGTGAATACTGAGATGCGGCGATTCCATGTATCTGCAACGTAGATATTGCCATTCGGATGTACAGCAACACCCGATGGTTCGTCAAGCTCGCCAGGTGCGCTACCCGCAGAACCAATGTCATAAAGATGCACAGGCATATTATTTTCGATGCGATAGACGCGGATACGTTTATTACCCGTATCTGAGATGTAGATGCGTCCTTGTGCATCGACTTCTACATCACGTGGTCCCCATACACCATCGGTTGGTTCGACTTGCGCAGCTTCACCATATTCACCACGCGCACCCCAGATGACTTCCGGCGCGAGGGTTTCGCCATCAAGATATTGCAAACGGAAATTCCATGTATCGACAACGAGTAGGTCGCCATCGGGTAGCACTTCTACACTGTTTGGACGCTCTAAAAAGATGCCCGTCTCGTCACTGAGGAGACTACCGCGTTGCCCGATATTACCGTTGAATGTGCCATCGGCATTGAACACGCTTACGGTGTGTCCACCAAAAGCGACTGGGTCGAACAGACCTTGTTCCGCAACGTAAATCGTGCCATTGGGTGCGATGTCGATACCAGTTGGGTTAAGCATGCCCATTGGCGATTCGAGTATCGAACTGGCTTGCAGTGGCAACCAATTCGCAGAACACTGATTGACTTCGCCGGTCTCAAGTGGGTTCAGAACACCACCCTCGCCCACACCAAATGACCAAATTTGTGCGGCAACATCCCGACGCACGTATAAGTGCATACGGTCAGAGACGGGCCAATTCGTCACTGTAAAGTCGCCACCCGTTGCTATGCCATAGGTGCTGTAATCACGATTCCACCAGATTTCAAAGATACCTTGTCGTGTTTGTGCAGATGTTGGATTGGTGAAATCGAAGAGATTCGCCAAGCGATTCGGGTTCAAGTCGAAATAATTTTGCATGGGCCACCACAGGCGAATATGGTCGAAGCGCACGAAGCGGTCATCGACAAGGGGTTCGACTTTGCTACGGTTTGCCGCGCCGACTAACACAATCACGGCATCGTCAACATCACGTCGCGTTGGATTATCGCCAACATAACGCGCATTCGGGTAATCACGGAAATACCAACTGTAGGGCCATGACACTTCGTTATCGTAAATGAGTGCGACATCGTAGCCATCGGTGGTTGCCAAGCTGATTTCTTCAATATCATCGAGTACCCAATTTACACCTGGCGCGGCATGGGCATAGACCAAAAATTCAGTCGCGTAATCAGCATTGGTGAAAGATGCCAGCAAGGCTGAACGGAATGTCAGGACAGAGAGGATGCTAAAGAAGCCAATCGTTAAAATTTGGACGATGTATTTCCAGCCAACACGCTCCATGAAGTAGATGAGTGCGGCGAGTGCGCCACCGGATACAATGACAGCGGCAATCCAGCTATAGGTCGCGTTGAGTTCCGGCTGGGTGAGTCCGGCGAAGGGACGTACCCCTGCTACAAGTGGGCGAATGGTCTGGAAGACACCTGCAAAGAAGAACAACGTCACGATAGCGACTATCCAACCTTGCGATTTAAAATCTTCCCAAGTCATACGTTTGACGATGTTGCCGAAGAACCACGCTGTCATGAAGATGAGTGGCATAGTCAGATGCGTTGCCAACCAAGGCATTTTCTCCCCTGCGAGGCTATAGCCAACGAGGTTCAGTACAGCGAGCCACACGAAGAAACTCAAGAATGGTGCGCCAACGAGACGCGAGGCGCTATCACGGATAGCATAGAGCATATCAAGCGATGTATTTTCGTCTACATCATTTTCGTGAATAGGTGGCGCAAAGTCATCGAGTGGCATGCCTTCTGCGAGTGCTTGTTCAACATCTTGCGATGCAATGCTACGCAGATAGACGGCATAGATGAATGGTGGCAAGGAGACGATGAACGCGGGTAGCAATTCTAGGATGAACAGGAAGCTATTCGAGTTCGGTTCGATACTGAGTAAGCGCAAGAAATAGAATTTGAAATCTGTGAAGACATACAACAAGAGCAATAACACTGAGAACGTGACTAAACCCCAGAAAACGAGACTGGTATCGAGCAATTTTGCAAAGCGACGCCCTTTAAACAGCTTGAGCATCTCTTCAGAATTTGCCTCATCGGCTTCTGCTTCAATACGTGTGATGATGTCTACTTGTTCTTCGGATTCGACATCTTCGGATTCGACATCTTCGGTTGCAGATTCGATTTCAGCATGAATT
Source organism: Chloroflexota bacterium (assembly GCA_038522085.1). Classification (GTDB taxonomy): domain Bacteria; phylum Chloroflexota; class Anaerolineae; order Aggregatilineales; family Phototrophicaceae; genus JAUZRW01. Next base: position 57,937 of record JBCBKJ010000015.1, on the reverse strand, counting down.
TCTTCACGGCGATTGATTTCGCGTATGGCATCTTCTTCGTGTTTGCGGGTGCGCCAGAACATGACCATGCCTACGAACATCGACAAACCACCACCGATAACAGGTAGAAATTCGTAGAAAGGCATGATGATGAGTAGGTAGTAATACTGTGGTTGGCTACCACGACGCACGCCCTGTTGTTCGAGCCAGTAACCGAGACTGTAGTACATGCCCGTCACTAAACCGAACATATTGGTGAAGATGGTCGTGAAGAAGAAAGCGAATAGCACATGGAAAATGGCAGAGGTAATCAGCCAGCGTTTCCAATTCCACATCAGACCGAGTGTCCATGAAAGAGCAACAAGCGGTATAAACGCCATCAAGCCGAGCATGACTTCACCGACTTGTTGCGGTCCTGTGACGTATGGCACAAGACGAATGAGACTATCTGTCACAGGTTGGGGCATTAAACCACCGATACTCGCGTAATCGGCAGGTGTCCCGCCCATGAGATATGGCACGAATGCGGTTGCCCAAGGCAAAATGAGCGTACCGATAACAATTATGAGGTCAAATTCAGGGAATAAGTCCATCGTTCCCCAGAAGCCCTGACCATGTTTATCCTTATCGTCGCCTTCGCTTGGTTTACGACGATTGAAGGCTAAGAATGCGAAGCCTGCGAGTGTCGCACCCCATACGAGAATCATGGGCGCCCAACTGAGCGTTTCGGTTGTACCCTCTGCTGTAGCGGCATTGGGGTCTGCGGGGTCAAGGACAGCAGCCGTATCAACTGCTGGGACATCAACATGCGAGATTTCTTCAATGAAGACCAGCACCATACACACAACCAGCGCAACGACTACCACCCCGAAGAAGCGTTGCCAAGGTATGCGCGATAGACGGTCACGGAATGCCCAGAGCATCGTAACAAGCACAGAGCCAATCACGCCTAGGAGAATGATGAATGTCCATGTGATGAACAGGTTTTGGTCAGCGACATTCAGCGAGGCAAAACTTGTTTCTGGATTGCCACTGAACATATCGAATTTGATGATGTCAAGCAGAATATACATGCCCATCGACATGACACCCCCGACGAATACGCCGAGCATACCTGTTTGCCAGCCAGCGTTATTGCCTGTCTCTCTGCCTTCGTAATATTGCCAGAGACGGGCGAGCCAGAATAGCACCAAGAAAATGCCGACGATCGCAATATAGATAAACGCCGTTTCTTTACTGCCGAGATTCCAAATCATAGCGACGGCAATGATATAGAGCCAGTGGGGTCTTCGTTCTTGGTTTTCGCCCCCGCCGATATACATGAGCATCGCCCATATCATCAGCAGAGCCGATAAAATCGAGGGCATATCGTGCCGTATGTAGCGCCCGTAGTACATCGTGACGGGCGATATGAGTAACATCAGACAGGCGAGTATCGTTCCCCACTTGCCGAGCCATCGTCGGAATAGAATTGGCGACATCACCAACAGAATGCCGAGAATTGATGTGTAAATACGTGAGGTGAAATCGTTATCACCAAAAAGCGTATACGACAGCGCCGTTGCATGGAACAAAATAGGTCCGTGCATGAGGGGCGTATGTTGGAAATTGCCATCTTCGCTGAGGTTATACGAGAAGCGTGTATGCAAGCTCTCGTCGTGGCTCATCGCACGCGCTCCCAAATCATGGAAACGGGTGAAGGTCGCCGCAAGTAAAATCACGACGAGAATGACGACTTCCCAATTGATGACCAGTCCACGCGAAAATAAGCGTGACAGGCTGTTATTCGATTCAGATGGGGTGTTGGTTATCATGATGCCTCTTCACTATAAAAAGCTCAAAACCAGTGTTCGATTTATAAAATTGCAGTCTTGGTTCGGGCGCGATTATGCGACACTTCAATATAGACATTGGAACGGTAAATACATTTTGCACTTTACCCCTCCCCTAAATCCCCTCCCCTCGCGCTTCGCTTGCGGAGAGGGGACTTCAAATACTCGGTGATGTTCATTTGAGAATTTTCTTGTCCATACTTGTTTTAAACAGCATTTTTACGTCCCTACATGATGTTTGTTTACTAATCAGCAGTACACACTTACGATTGCGGTGGGGTGCGTGGTGCTGGGGTGTTGAATTGTGGCGGACGTGTCCGCGTTTCGCTGGGGTCGGTCTGTGCGGCGACCACGATTGCAGATGCCTCATTTGTGCTATCTGCCGATGGTGTCATCACGGCAGCTGTCACTTCTGGTAATGGATGTTGCACAATACCCGACGGTGCAGATTTTTGTCCATCATAGGCAAATGGCGTCAACATGATAATCGCTAATAGCAACATTGCAACACTGTACCCTAGGGAATAACGCGGACGCAGGCGTATTCGCGCCTGTGGCACGGGTTCTGGTGCTGGTTGCGCCATTTCTGACTGAATATTTGCCCATATCGCGCTGAGTTGAGCGTCTTCGGGTTTGCCTAGACGTGGCATCTCTGCTTCGAGTTGGGCTTTGATTTCACGCACACGCATGTATTCCTGATAACAACGTGGGTCGCTATCAATTTGGCGAGCGATGAAACGGCGTGTTTCGGGTGTGCATTCGCCATTTACGTAGGCACTCATGCGTGCTTTTGTGTATCGGTAGCGCAAAAATGTGAGTAGCATAATTTGTTCTTTCAACCTGTGTGTTGTCTTGCTTTGCTTCAAATACAATAGTATCTAGCCAATGCGCAATAAGTCATCTAAGAGTCCGCGTCCAGTTTGCCGAAGCAGTTCCTTTAGTTTATTGTGCGCGAGACGAACGCGACTTTCGGCTGTTTTGGCTGGACATTCCATGATGTCTGCGATTTCCCGAAACGTCAGCCCGTGTCCATAGCGCAAAACGATTGCTTCCCGCAATTTGGGTGATAGTTGCACGAGGGCGCGTTGGATAGCATCAATAGATTCGCTACGTGCCATCGCAGCTTCGGGTGTTTGTTCAGGTGTGCCCGGAATTTGTAGCTGTAGTATCTGCGACAAATCGACGGTTGGTAAGCGTTTACGCCGATAGGTATTGCGACAGCGACTCACGGCGATGGTATAGAGCCATGTCTTGAATGCAGATTTAGTCGGGTCGTATTTATGCAGATTTTTAAACGCATACACGAAAGATTCTTGTACAACATCTTCAGCATCTTGCTTATTCAGCACAATGCCATAGCAGAGGCGATAGATGCCAGCCGCGTAGTGATTATAGAGTTGCGCATAAGCGGTTTGGTCGCCATTTTGCGCCCTTTGTATCCATATGAGTGTATCGTCTTGGGATTGTGTCATAAGCACCCTCTGCCGTGCGTGTGTCTATGATAATTACACACAAAGATGACAGATTCCTCACTGGAAACTTACGGATTTTGGAAAGCGGGTGCGCCATCGTAAATATCAATACGTAACCACAGCACAGATACATCGCTAGGAACAGTACGAGGGTTGGTGCGACGTTGCGCATACCAACTTACCCACTCCAGTGGGCGCATTGTGCCACTGACCCAATATTCGCGCAGAGTAAAGCTCTGTCCGACGTAGCTACCGCCTAAATCGGGGTCATCTTCTGTAAGTGGGAGCAAGGCAACTTCATCTTGACGCACATCACCCATCGTATCGACAAATTCGGCATTCTCGAAATCGCGCACAAGCCATGCGACCAAACCATCATCGGTGATGCCTTGTTCGGGCGCACGCAAAATTGTGAGTTCAATTTGTGGGAAACCCCGTGAATCTCGACGGGCGACATCAAATAAAGTCTCGCGCAGTTGATAAGCATCTTCGGTTACGGCGGAGGTATGCCACAGTTCAGCCGGATTAGAGACATGTACGACGGATGTATTCCAACCTGTGCCGATACCCATGACAATCATGAAGGCGAAGCCACCTAAGCCGTAGCCTTGTAGAATGCTGGTGTGTCCGTAAATGCTGGAAAGCAAGAAATACAGCACGACCAACAATGCCCCCATGATGACAAACCAACCGGCACGCACATAGAGCAAGACAGATGTCTCATCGAATAGAGCGGCATCTGCTGGAAAGGTCAGCATAGCGCGTCCAAGTGACGCCAGATACAGGCTCATCATGATAAGTCCAGTGAACATGATGATGCCAGCTAGTCCTTTGACCCAGCCGTAATCGTTGGGGTCATCGGAATAGTAACTCTGGAGCGATAAGAAGACCGGCAATTGATTATCAAACAAACCACTCATGAGGCGCGAGACAAAATAGGCAAGCGGTAAAATGAGCCATAGTGCATAAGAAGGCTCTGCCCCGCGATACAGTATCAGCACCACGAAGCTAATCATAGCTGTGATGAGTACGAAGCGGTCAATGGGTGTATCGGTGTTGGTATACGCGACGACTATCATGGCGATGACGCCGAGAATCAACAAAGGTAATTCGTATGTGCCAATTGCCAAAATGGCGACGCTGGGTGGTAAGTTGGGACTGGCTGGCACAACGAAGCCCTGTAAACCCGTTGCGATGGCTTCTGCGATGATGTTTAAGCCAGCCGGACGGAAGAAAAAGCCTGTTGCGATAGCGATACCAAGACCGACGATGACGAGTGCCATTTGTATCCAAGGCAATTGTCCAAGCCAGTCGTTGATAGCAAGCAGAATATCGTCACCTGGAGAATCACGGTCTTCTGGTGCTGTGTAGACAAGAGACACAACAGTGAGTACACCTGCTAGCAACAACAGAAGGCTGACTAAAAAGCCACTCGCACCCGTAAGCAATGCCGTGAAGCCTACCCATGCCGCTAAGATGAGGGCAGAAGATTGGGTGCGGTTATCCCATGCGTTCCAGACAGCCCACAGTACGCCTAAGACACCAATCATGGCAAAGATAGTCGGGTCGGCAAGGCGGGCGGCTGTGAATGCAATTGGTGAAAACGCCAGCACAACACTCAATAAAAAGGTGCGTTCGCGCCCAAAACGGTTATAGAAAAAGAGCGGCATCAGGGTCAGCAGAACGGCGCCGATGACACCTGGAAAGCGTGCCGCAAATTCTGTGCTACCAAAGATGACAAAGCTCATGGCTTGCAACCAGAAAACGACAACGCTCTGTGCTTCTTGGGGTGTGCCAGCCGCATTCGCAAAAACAGCATGATACGCAGGGAGCGCACGCACGGCTTCAGTGTCTGTCATTGGGACAGTTCCTAAACTCGCTGTGCGCAAGATGATAACCAGCGCGACGAGTATGGCATATGCCACTACTTCTAATGGTAAGACAAATGCTGACGATGTTGTGTTCTCGTCAGTGGGTGTTTGGGTCGGTTGTTGGTCGTTCACAGCCTGCATCGCATGTTTTCCAGAGTATGTACGTATCAAATGAGATTCGACAAATGTTGGGTAGTAAGGGGTGATTTTATAGGTTCGCTTGCCCTCTGCCCTCACCCCAACCCCTCTCCCACATGCTCGTTCCTCGCGGGGAGAAGGGCTTCTTCTAGGCTTTTGAGAAATCGGTAGTTACACTATTTGTACACATCGCGCACACAGAATCCTCATCAGCCCAAATAGTTAGGGTCTGACTGTGCCTAATGTGATGTTATTGCCCGTTGAATAGACGACAGCCGTGCCGTGTTCACAAACGACAGTCAAGTTGTCGATAAACTTGCCCTCGCCTGTTGCACCGTACTGCTGACTCTCGTTCGCCCCGTACATAATATAGTCTATGTCGTAGCGGTCAATGATTTGTTGGGCAGTGAACCAATCTGCTGTGTTGTAGAGCGTGTCTATATCAGGGCGACGTGTGCCTGCGGTTTCGGCGTAGGTTGCTCCACGCCATTGTCCTTCATGCCCTTCCCAATTGATGACGGTTGGAATGCCATAGAACGCCCCAACCCGCCCAAACGCGCTATTATAGCCTGTGAAAATGGGCGCTTCTGCAACGACAGCATCATCGCCTGAGACGAGTTCACCCAGACATTGCACAGCCGCGAAATAATCCGGCGATAGTCCATCAGCGCGACCATCCAAAGTGAGGGCGGCTTGTCTTTCTGGCTCAAGAAAATGTCTGCCCTGTTCGAGTACGGCGCGACTATACAAGCCAAACACGAAGTATGGCAAACACATCACCAGAATAACTACAGTCAGCGTGCCATAGCTCACACGAAGCGCAGGTGATGTTGATTCTTGTTCGCGGGGTGCAAGTACCATTACATAGACCGCGTAGGCACTAGCAATACCAAACATAATCCACGCTTGGTAATAAAATTTAAAAATCGTGTTGATGCGTGTACCGAAGTTATCGCGTAAATAGACAAATTCTGGCACAAGCGTAATACCAAAGGCGGCGGCGATGAGCAAAAGCCCCATCCCTGTCGCTGGTGAATAGGTAATTGGGTCGCTAGCGTCGTCTGTTTTACCGCGTGTAGATGGAAAGAGACGGGCAATGATGGTGGTTAGTCCCAAGAACAGCACAATCAGCAGAATCAAATTTATGAGGCGACGGCTCGTAAATTCCGATAATACAACATCCCAGCCCCCGCTGTTGGTGACGAGGTTGCCAACCCATGTGCGGACTTCTGGCAATGCCCAAGCAACGACAATGAACAGGGATGCCAGCAGAAGCAAGCCAACGAAAATACCTGCAACAACCATGATGCCCAGTCGCCAGTTCATACGCTTGTTTTGTGTGCCGACAATAGCTTCTCGAATGAGAAAACCACCTGTGAGCAACAACATGGGACCAAACATCAGGAAGTAGAGTCGGAACGGCGTCGGGGCAAGCAAGTTCGGTATGAAGCCACCTGCTTGTGACCGAAAGCTAATCAAGAATGGCAAATAGGCAATGAGCGCAATCGCTGTCAAAATACCGAATAGGCTAAATACACCGAGCCAATCATCCACAGAGATAAACCCACTGCGCATGAGACGACGCAAGGCATCCGCACCGACAATCACAACAAGATACATAGGCGCATCCCATGTATTCAGAAACAGTAAGCCACCAATAGTGATGCCGTAGAGCAAAATTTCATAGCGATTAGGGTCACGGCGGAGCAAAACGATATTGAGCGCCATGCCAATTGCCAAGACAACAAAGGGCAATGAAAGCACATGTGGATGCACATCCATCAGCACGAAACTGAAGGCAGGGACTTCGTCTATGATTTCTTGGGCGTTGCCGTTGATGTCGTAATCTTCGAGGATGCGGCTGGTATGCCACCACCACCACCCACGATTCCATGTATCAGGGTCGCTGAAGGGGTCAGTGAGCGCTAAGCCTGAATTATTTTGTGTGTAAGCCTCTGCTTCCATGTCGGTGAATCCGCGCATACCCCACCACTCGAAATACTCCGCAGGGGCAGATTGGGCGCGGAAAGGCATCTCGATAAGCGGAAATTGAAAATTGCTCATCATGAGGACAAAGACAGTCGCCAGTAAGCCTGTGACAATCGCAGGGCTTTTAGATGGGCGTTCACCAAGTAAGGTATCCATCGCACGGGAACGCGCAAAATTGTAACCGACGCCAAAAAGCGTCAGACCAGAGAGCGAGAAAATGAGCGCGACCATCATGCTAAAGCCGTAGCCACTATGCAAGCCACTGAGTACACTCAGCATGCCTGCCATGACATAGCCGAAGTAGTAATAACTAATCGCGTAGCCCGCCATCCAAGGGTCATTAGGCGGGAAGGTTTCGCTACGGATGACACTGCTGATGAATGCCATCTCCATTGGTTTTTCGGTGGTGAATGTATCGTTCTGGTACGCGCGATAGATAAACATCGTCGCAAACAGGACGATGAATAGCACTTCTGCCACAATGATAACGGTGCGATTTTCGCGCCAGTAAGCTCGCCAGTCGATACGTTCGCCCTGCGAGAAGTAGGCAATTAAGCCCACAATTAGCACCAGCACCCATGCGATTATCATGCCTTCTGGTGAATTGGCGACGAAACCATAACTGGCAAGTATCCAATACACGAAGGCAACCAGCAACATCCCCGTTGTGCGGGCGAGTGTATAGCCTTTATCCGGCAAGCCACCGAGAAGGCGCGTACAGAGTGGGAAAGCAGCGAGTCCAGCAAGGCTAACGAGTACCCACCATGCCGGTAACATCCAGCCTTCTGCTAATAACCAATCGAAAAACATCAGGGCGTCCTGCTTTCAACGTTCGAATTGTCGTGTGATTCGGGTATTGCTAGGTTATTGAGTGTTTCGGTATCCACACGATAGAGCCTCTGTTGCTCGTTATCGGAAACACGCACTAATATACCGAGTGTCTCTAAGCGTATGAAACGGTCATAGGCAACGGGCTGGAATTGTATCAGACGTGGCGGATTCGTCATCACTAGATGTTCGATATTGTTTTCTAATAGCGCGTCTAAGGCGAGTGAAATATCAACGCCTGTATCGGGAGCGCGTCCGACGACGGCACTCCCTGGCACGAAGGCAGGTAAGAGCGTGAAATCGAGTTCAACCGCATCGTTAAATACACTTTGCGCAATAAGTTGGGCGTTCACGGCTGGATGGTCAACTTGATAGACGACCCCTTCACCATGTTGGAAAGCAACCGAAAGAATGCCCATCTCGACCATGCGATTGAATTTATCTATGCCATCAGGATACATAGCGCGTTCCATATCGCTGACGATGATGTATTCGATGTCGTAGTAACGTATCATCTCCAGCGCAGAGATGATGTCATCTTCACCATAGAAATACTGAATATTGGATTCCCGTTGTGGGATAAAGCGATTAAGCGGTTCGATAGTCCGTTGTTGAATCTGATGCCAGCGCCAGCCGAGAACGGTTGGCAAGCCTGTATTAATAGAAATGCGCCCGTTATAGCGATATTCACTGGCGAGGCTACGCCCTTCCATGATGACAGGTGTACCTTCGACATTATCTTGTAGCCATGTGATGATTTGATAGTCATTGTCCAATGGTATGACCACACCGAAATCAATCAGATAGTGATTTGTTTCGGACATGTAATCAAGTCCGTTAAGCGTAGGTGGTAAGTCCGGCACGAAACGGTCTACCATGCGGGCGCGGGTCGATGAGAAGGGGAACATTGCCGCAGCCGCGACCATGAACATGAGCGGGATAAACCATACAAGTTGCGTGCTGAGACGCCATCTATCGGCATGTTGCAAGAGCCACGCAAAGGCTGCCCCACCTACGACGCTGAATATGAGCCACACTTGGATGTAGAACTTAAACACTGTGTTCTGACGTCCAATATCACCATCTAGCACGACAATTTCTGTACCGAGTGTGATAGCAAGCGCAAAGCCAGCCAGTACCAGAATGTATTGTAGGGCAAGCGATTGTCCTGGACGGAAGAACAGAATACCAATCCACACGATGAGCGGAATCACAATCAGCCCGACAGTGTAGCCGAGTAGCATCGCGGCAAGCGCGGCAACAATCGTCAGGATGAGGATGCCACCGAGAATTTGTACGATGACTGTGTTACCACGTAAATCACGGACACGGGTTTCGCGCAACCAGCGCCCTGTTTCCCAGAGCAACAAACTGGTTATCAGGAACAAGAATAAGCCGTGAATGTTCCAGTACGCCCAGAGGGGTGTTTGTGCGCCCTCCCAGAGGCGAATGCTACTATAGTTTGAAGCGAACCAGTAATCGTAAGGGGCAACGACGAATGCCGCCAAGCCCAAGAATCCACCAACGTAGACCAACATGTGCATCAACGACAGACGGTTGAAACCCTCATTGATAAGTTGAGAACCATGCCATAACAACGCTACGATTGCGACTAAAATCAGCGCGTAGAGATGTATCACACGTAAGAAAGAAGTGGATGTTTCAGAGACTTCAATGAAGCGCCATACCAACACACCCAAAATTGCTGCTTCTATGGCAATGAATAGCAAGCGTTGCGGGATATTGCGCGTGTCAAAGGTGCGTTCCCAACGTCGCCACCATGCGTAGCCTAAGCCAATTGTTGCTAGTAACATGAAGGAAGGCCAATCCCATGTATTGGTCGCTTTCATCATGCCGATAGTGAGTGCGCCCAAGAAAAGTGCAAGACCCTGTGCAAAGATAGTACGGTCATCACGGTTGGCATTGCGCACTTCGTAGAACACAAACGCCAGCGCAAAGAGCATCAGCGGCATACTAATCATGTGGGCGTGTAAATCCCCATAAACGAAGGTGAAATACGGCATTTCAGTGATGGCGTTTCCGCCTACGCCTGGTGTTTCACTGATGATACGGGTGGGTCCCCAGTACCATCGGTTTGAGCCAATTGGGAGGGGGTCGCCTGCGATAGCCCGTTGTAAGCCTGCCCCAAATGAATTGAACAGGTCAATGCGGATGCTGGTTTCGTATACGATGCGGTCTGCGAGATTGTTTGCTTCCGCCCGTTGTTGAATAACCGTTAGGTCATCACCAGCAGGCAAGATACCATTTTCTTCGATGTACTGGTCACGGAGGAAATTTTCTAGTCCGGTTGGGCGTTCATAACCACCCAGCCGCGCTATGCCCTCTTCTATGAGGATACGCGGGGTATCGAGATTACCCAGCACAACACAGAGCAAAAGTGCGGTGATACCTGCAACCCACGGATTGCCAAGTCGTCTTTGGACAGCCACTTTTTCGCTGTCGTGGGTTTCGATGCGACGGGTTTTCCAGCTATCCACGATATTGAATGCCGCTGAGAATGCACCAATGCCCGTGGTAGCAAACACTGTCGGCACAAGGAGATTATAAGCAAATGCAGGTACGATTTTGAGTAGCAAGACCGGCACACCGACTATCACATAGCCGAAGTAATAGTAATTGAGATTACCCCCTGCGTACCAAGGGTCATAAGCGGGGAAAACAGTTGTCCGTAAGACCGCGTTGAAATACGCAAAGTCCATCGGTTTCTCGCCACCCATCGGATGATGCCAGAGATCAGGGTTGGTGAGGCGCACGCCAATCAGCGCGACAAACAGCACCAGTGTAATCACCTCGATAGCAAGTAAACGTCGGAAATTTTGCGATAAAAAGCTCAGGAATGCCTCTCGTCGGGAGTAAACTAGATAGGCGCTTATACAGAGTAGCACTAAGCTAACACCGATTAGCCCCCCTTGTGACCACAGAGGCAAGCGGAAATTCGCTCCAAACCACGCTATCCAACCGATGAGCAACATACCGACGATTTTAGAGAATCCATAGCCTCCATCACCTAAATTTGGGAACGCAGTGAACAGAATCGGGAAGGTCAGCCAACCGATAGCGATAATCGTCAGCCACCAGACAACAACGCCGATTGGTTGCGATTGATTGAGAATGCTATTGCGGGCAAAACGGTCTGACCATGTGCCACCGGAACGATTAATTTCTTGTACTTCATCCGGCTGATGCAAGGCTGTCGGCGCTTCGTCTGATTCAAGCGTCGGCGTATAGATAACACCTGGGATTTGTGCATTCATCGGTGTTGAGCCAAAGCCGAGTTGCTCTATGCGCTGGAGTGGCGTGCTAAGAATGAGTTCTGTGTTGGCGTGGTCATAATCGGCTGTTTTGCGGAAAATGAACACTGCTGGATGGTCATAAACATGAAAGGCTTCGTCCGCTTCAAATTCATTGAGAATCTGAGGCGATTCATAGATAGGCAAGTGTTGGTCATCAACACTGAAAGGACCTAGTTCGTAACCTTCACTAAACGTCGCTACGAGTTCAAAGCCAAGTTCGCCGTTGAATAGTGTTTCGTAGTAAGCAGTGGTCATCGGGAAACGCATCGGATTCCGTGTTTCGGTATCGTAGAAACGGTTGCTCGTGATAGCGATGTAATCACCGACACGCAAGCCATCATTGAGGCTATCGTATTTAAGTTGCTCATCCACAGGGTAGGACATCGCTAAATCGTAAGATTGAAGTAAAGAACGATTGAGCGTCATCCCATTACACTCTGTCGCAGAGACCAAGCCTGATGGTGGGTCATCGGTATAGGTCATGCCATCCGGTAATTCGCAGAGGCTGACGGTTGTAATGCGGTCATCCCATGTACCTTCGGTGAGGATAACTTCGCCAGCCGTTGTGATTGCGCCAGACATTGCCTCGACCTTGAAAATGTAATCAACCCCTTCTTCGAGTGTGATAGGTTCATCAAAGGGAATGGTATAGCTCTCGCCCAATGGATGCGAATCACGGGTAAATTCTGCTGTGAAATTGACCTCTGCTAGGAGTTCGAGTGTATCGGCACGCGCAACCGAGATATAGAGTGTATCGGGGTCAGGTGTCTCGAAAGCATCTGCAAGATGGGGCGCATAGACTTCGGTGATTGTGCCAGATGCAGGCGCAGTGAAATCATGTAAATAGGGTGCGCCGACTTCAAGACGGCTGGCGTTTTGTGGTAGCTCGGCTGGTGAGGTTGCGCTATTGCCAGAACGGTTGAAAATACCAATATTGATGATAGGCGTGCCTTCTGGCGCACCTTGTATCTGCATGGAGAAATCGCCAGAGATATTTTCGCTTGCCCAACGTGCCGCTTGGACGCGGGTCAGTTGGTGCTGGTAAATATTGGTGAACATCGTTCCCCAGATTACCGTAAACGCTACCACAAATGCACCCAGCGTAACCGCCCGATATTTGAAAGCTGGCACAAATGCGACAACAAGCAAGCTAACTGAAATCAAGCCAGAAGCAAAACCTGTTGCTGTGAGTGCTGTTGTTGAGGCTTGTACGATAGCAACTAAGCCAAAGAACACACTGAATAAAACGAGCAATATGCGCGTTAGAGGTAGGTCAGCATCGCGTTCGCGGGCTTGGTCGATGAGTTCATAAATTGCCCATGCCGCAAACAAGGCAAGCGAACTATACAAAGGCAGATAATAGCGCATGGTCATCACCCAGAGGTCGCCAATCCAGCCGAAGTAGACCAGTACCCACGCAAAGAGCAGAATATTACGCATACTGCGGGAGCGTCCAAGAGCGAGGCGCACCCCTGACCATGCAAACCCGAGCCACGCCATCACGCCCATTGTGATACCCATGCCCCATAGCAACATATCACTGAGCGGATAAAGGAATGGCAAACGTGCTAACCATTGGAAGTTAGGTGGAGCATCGCTTGCACCACTGACAGCGAAACTACTACCCTGTGCATCGGCTATCCAGCGCATATTGGGGATGATGTGGAAGAATGACGGTCCTGTGAAAGCATAGGGGTTGAACAATCGGAAGGTCAGAACAGTTGTCGCGCCTGCGATAAACACGCCGATAACATTGCGCCAGAGCAAGCGTTCTCTTTCTGACCATGGGATACGGCTATCCAGAATAGGCGCGGCATTGACCATTCCAGCTAAAACAACGACCCCAGCCAACGGAATCACGTTGATGCGTCCGGCAAGCGCCGAACCTAGTGCAAAGCCAAAAATGGCATAATAAATAAATTTGCCTTTATCCTGCACATTCAAGGCAGACCACAGTGCGAGCGTGACGAAAAAAGCAGTGATAGCATTGACAGTACCAAAATGTGCTTTTTGAATTGCGAGTGGTGCGCAGGCATAAAGCAGAGCCGCTATCAGACCGACAGTGCGATTACGCATCCGTGAGCCGATGAAGAAAATCAGAACAATCGCGGCGGCATCAAAAAGTGCGGAGAAAAAACGCCAGATAAGAACGCCTTGCTGATAGCTCACACGTTGGACATTTTCATCCAGCGATGCCATCAGTTCGCCTGTGAAATGCGCCATGAAGAGTGGCAACGTACCATACGCATACGAGCCAGAAAACGCATTATGCGGATTGAGCGATGAGCAATAGGTATCGAAATAGCCACCGACCCCATTGGTATCAGGATGTAGGGAGGTACAGCGTAATTCTTGGACGCGGATAGAATCAAACGTACCTATTTGGCGTACATTGGCGTTGATGAAACGATTCGCTGTGAGTTCTGGTAATAAAATGACGTCAACTGTGCCATTGATAAGCCCTTGATTTGCCTCTTCGGGCGTGTTGTAGCGTACGATGCGGTCTGTATCATTAAGCCACCAACTAGCGACATCCGTACTGATGTCGTTGCGCACTGTACCGACGCTGGTTGCGTCGTTTATCAGTACATCCGTGGTTGTAAGGAGAATCGTTTCAGATGCACGGGTGAGTGCCGTATGAGGCGGGAAATGCTCATTATCGGGTGTGAATTGAAGCGCATCCCCAATTTGAGGCAACAGGTTCAGCGTGAGATAGCGTTCATCAGGATGTAAGGCTGTAAAATCATCCCAATTGAGGCTCATGAAGCGGAAATAGCCACCGAGTAAGACAATCGCAACCAGCATGACTGCCGTCAGCAAGGGCGATAAGCCTTTAGGGGCAGATGATTGTGTTTGTGATGATTTCGCTGTTGTGTCGCTCATGCGGCATCCTCAATAATTCACATTTACGTGCTTTTGCATGCTTGCCATGCGCTGTATTTTACACAGATAGCCGAGAAATTCCTCAGACGAATTACCTACGACTACTAGGGACGTGGATATTCAGCAAGCCAAATTTGCAAGCCATCAGTGCCGAGTGCGGGTACTTCGTAGACCATGAATGTCTCGTTAGGTTTGTAGGTTTGGCGTTCAATTTCGCGCCCAGCCGGAAAGAGCAGGGTAAGGGCGTCACTGGTATCGGTATCATTGGGTGAGTAGAAAAATAGCAAATCAGAATCCGCTTGGAATTGAAAAATACCCTCCATCGCCAGCGCATCATGAACGGCTGTCACAATAAGGTCAGGATTATATTGCCCAGCAGTATAAGGGTAAATACCATTCTCCCACCGTTGTTCTAAGCCGCCTTCTAAACCAACAGCACGATGACTCCACCAGTGTTCGTAACCAACCAAGAAAGCATTGCCGTATGTGCCACCGCGTAGGATATAGCCGTAGAGATAATCACCTGCATCAGAATAGGGGTCAAATGATGCTTCGTAGGTTTCGGGATACACATCAAAGTACAGGTGTGTATTTGCTTGGAAAGACGAGCCAACGAGTGTGACACATAATGCGCCTGCTATCAGTTGTCCGGCGCGTTTATTCGAGGCATCAAGCAATCGTTCGACCACGAGTGCCAATGGAAATGCTGTCATCAAGTAGATGAGTGGGAGTGCGCCACTGGTGCGGGTATGGCTAGGATTTTCGCCCGGAAAAGCTATCGACAGTGCAGACGGTAGCAAGAGCGTAAACGCAATAATTGGCACAAGAAAATAGGCTGTTTCGCGTCGCTGGATACTGAATGACAGCCAAGTGACCAGCCCCACGATGAGCAAGGTGGCGCTAACAGTGTCCATAGCAGGTTTCGTAGAGACGCCACTAATCGTCGCTACATCCCCTTCCCAGTTGAACATCAAGAGGACGTTGCGAATATTGTTGGCGATGGTCGGTAAGTTCGATTGGAATGCCTCAAAACGTTCTTGCAAAGTGACATCACGCTCAATGATTGTGCCATCTGCAAGGGTTTCCGTAATGGTGTCATCCCCGAGCAAACGTCCCGATGTTCGTTTCCAGAAAGAATCAGGGTCTTGGAGGGAGTAATGGAACATAGGCAGGAAAATCACAAACGAGACAGCGACCAACACTGTCAGGTTGACGACATATATGAATCTATCACGCCAAGATTTTGCGATGAAGACTATTGCTGTAAGGACAGATAGCAAAACGACGACAGGTAACATCCGCACAGCTTGGTAGGTATACAATCCAAAGCCGAGAATAAGACCTGCTATGATAAAGTCTTTTCGCTTGTTGAAGCGGATACCCCGTAGCAGATATATGAGATGCAATGAAACTACGAGTGCCGTCAATGGGATGCGCAAACCCTGCCTTGTGATGGCGACATGCCAGTAACTCGCCGCCGCGAACGCCGCACAGAGCAAGCCAACGAGTAGGCGTCTACGAGTAGATTCACCTTCTAAGAGCGCGTAACCCATCCAGAAAAGTGCGGGAATCGTCAGCAAGCTCTCGACAGAGGACACCCATTTAATCGTATCGTGATTGATACCAAGTCCGGGTAAGTACGATGCAAGCGCAATGAAGTACATTTGTGCGGGTTCGCGTCCGCCATTATTGGCAAAGAAAATCGCACGCGCACCATCACGAACTAAACCTGCATCGAGGATTTTCTCAACGTGGTCATCGGTCATTTCGCGGGGATGCTCTGCTAGACGATGAAAGCGAAAATGGAACGCCATGCCCATGATGAGCGCAAGTACAACGATTATTGGCACATAGTCACGCAGACGGATACCCCGCATACGGTCAATGAGGCGCGAAAGCCAATCGAAAATATCAAACGTTTTTGGTGTGAAACTGTATGTCCACAGTGCGATGCTGAGGAGCCAAATATAGAAAATCGGTGTGTTGAAGGAGTTGTTGCTCGTGCCGAACCACGTAATGACACTCAGTAGGAGGGCAACTGAAGCTGTGATATAGCGTGACAGTGGTACTTCCCACGACCATGATGATAGTGGCGTATATGCATCAACAATAGCTGGTGATTCGTCTGAGGCTGTTTCATCATTAGATTTGCACTTGCCTGTGCGATTGATAAGCCGTTTCCACCATACGCGGAGCGGTTCCCAATGTGCATAAATTTCCGTGCAAATCCACAGGAACACACCGAGCAGAATATAGGGTGTGCCTTGTGCGAGTTGGACATCTTCACTGCGACGGGCAAGGTCATCACTACCGCCTGCCAATATGATATTACCTTGCAGAATGATGAAGAATGCGATGGCATACCACGTTAGCGGGCGTGTGATGAACCATACAATCCGCGCACGGATGTCACCTGTCTTTGCTTTCTCAGGGTCATCTTCTGCTTGCAGTGAAGCCAGCCATTGTGACCGTTCTTCATCGCACACATCATCGTCATCTTCCGCATGCAGGGCTTCCGAGACAGCAGAAACGGTTGCGCGAGGATTCCTGAAAAATGCGCTGATGACTTCTGCCAGCGAAAGGTCATCCACTGATGATGGCGATGATTCAGAAACTGTGTCTGTATCACCTGAAACATCCACAGGGTCAATGTCTGGCTGTGATGGCGGGATGTTTGTCTGCTCAGTCATGTGGCTTGCGCCCTTTTATTGCAAGATTGACAGTGGAGCGATGGGCTGGCTCGTTTATTTTATTGGGACGGTCAAAGAAATTGAAGACTTTCAAACCAAGATTGATAGGGTTGAGCAAGCTCCCGTCGTTATCTTCAAAGGTGATGCGGTTGGCAGCCTTTTCCATATCACCTGGCAATACCCCTGCTTCTAAGAGGGGTTTGCCGATGCCATACACAAGGTTATGGATAAACGGGAAACAGTAGTGTGTGAATGAGCGTTCTTCTTCAACCATGAACCCAGCTGTGATGACACCTTCACGCAATTGTTGGCGCGTATAGAGACGCACATGGTTCGCCCATAGTCCAGCAAATGTGCCATGTTGGATATGTGTATCAAATAGTGTTTCGAGTGTTTTGTTAATCGGGTCCCACCAAAATGGGTAATTAGCGTGTGGCACGGTTATAGCGACAACCCCACCCGGCTTGAGGACACGGTATGCCTCGCGCAAGCCTGCTACATCGTCATCAACGTGTTCTAGCACTTCGGACAAGATGACAGCGTCGAAAGTGTTATCAGCGTAGGGCAGTTGATAGAGATTCGCGTTTTGGAGTGGCACGTCGTACTCATTCGCATCCATGTTGGCTTTTGCTTTGAGTAGCACATCCCAATCGAGTTCTGCGCCAATGATTGTTGCGTCGGTGGCATAGCGAAACATATTGAGATAAAAACCCCGTCCACAAGGCATATCGAGGATGAGTTTATCGGCTGTTGGCTCTGTCCAGTCAAAGATTGTTTGCACACGCTTTTTGAACGCCATATCAGCTTCGTTGCGCGTCATGAATGCGATTGTCTCTTGAGGCACACCCATATTATTTCGACCTCGCATATTGCAAGAACAATTCTTCATAACGATTGACCGTCTCCTCAAATGAGAAGCAGGTCATGATGTGTTCGCGTGATTTATGGTAGGTATCAGGATCATTTAGAATATCAACGACGGCATGCCCGATTGAGTGGGCATCGCCTTGTGTGGCGAGTTTGCCCATGCCTGTCACTTGGACAGGTACACGTCCGCCTGGAATATTGGTCATGACAACGGGTGTGCCACTAAGCATTGCCTCTACTTGCACCAGTGCAAAACACTCCGTATCTGACGGCAGAATCAGCACATCGCAGGCGGCATAAAAGTTTGATAGTGCTTGACGGTCTGTGAGCAAGCCTAAAAATGTGAGTTGGTCTTTGTATTGTTGCACGACAGCTTGCTGTTTTTGCCATGTGTCTTCGTAGGGAACATCATATTCGCCAGCGAAAATCAGGCGTGCATCGGGATAAGACTTGTTGATGATTTCCAGTGCTTTGATAGCGAGTTCAGGGCGTTTTTCCTGCACAAAACGCCCACTGTAGCCAATAACTGGCGTGTTGCGTTCGGAGTCAGCTTGCCAGCTTGCCCGTAATTTAGCGACTGCTACAGGGTCAGGGTCAGGCATGGTGATAGGCGGATAATTGACAGTTGTTTTGTCGAGATAGGGTTGCAGATAGTAGGAATGCTCGGCGTAATCTTGGCTGTAGCCAATGAGTTGCGCGGCATTTTCTGCCATTGCACGGTACATTAAGAACATACCACCCTGTATCAAGCGATTGAGTGCGCCATCGGGTAAGACAAGGTCGCCATGATGTGTGCCAATGACATTGACGCCCGCGAGTTTAGCAATCAAGCCGACTAAACCCATCTCTGGCGTGGGCGTATGCACGCTGACCACATCCGCTTGGCGCATCGCAAAATATGCTGCCCAAGGCAACGCAGGCGTAATCATCCCGCGTGATACACGAATCGGCGCCCATAAGCGAATCACACGCACACCATTGTGCATATCTTCGTCACGGGGCAAATCTTGGTTGTAGCGCGTCGTTATAACTGTAACATCGTGTCCGCGTCGCACCAATTCTTCTGCAACTTGCTGAACATGAATCGTCAAGCCTGTGCGATGCGGAAAGTAATAGTGCAAAAATATAAGAATGCGTAGTTTACGCCCTGCGGATTGCGTCATTGCGATGTCATTCCTGCTTCTGTGTTCGTGTGTTGCATATTACGCACGCCCTGCGAGAGTTGTTGCCACGAGATGCCTTCTTGGATGAAGCCCAGCACACCTGTTGACGCATGTACAAAGACATTGACCGCATGCACCATCACGGCAAACGCAACGGCGGTACTGGTCTGGTCGTAGCCCATGAAGACAAGCGCCAGCAGAATTGAGCCTTCGTAAGTGCCGAGATTACCTGGCACAGCTGGTAGCGCAATAGCGAAGGCGGCGGCAGCAATGTAAAGCATAGTCGCCGCAAGACTACCCTGCTCAAAAAACGCGAACATCAGCACATAGCCAGCCGCGATAGACACTGCCCAACTAATCGCTGTCCAGCCAACAGCTAACAAGAGCATGCTTGGTTTGGTCAGGGGGAGCAAGCCATCCAGAAATTGCATGAACCATGCGTGAAGGCGCTCTGCTAATTTTTCACTGATAAATGGCATCACCGTTAAAATACGTTGAACGAGTTTTGCACTATGGTCACGCCAATTCGCCAAAGCAATCAGCACCGCAAAACCCACCAGCGCGGCGACAGTCGCGGCGATACTCGCTGTTTGGATTTCTGGCGGCACGGGACCGAGTGCAAGCGCAAGTAAGACCATCACCGCAATTGCTAACAAATCGAGTAGACGTTCCACAATAATCGTACTGGTGGTTTCAAAGACGGGAATGGCATTTTTTGTGCGGGATACCAAATAGACACGCGCTACCTCCCCAATACGAAACGGCAACACACCATTCACAAGATAGGCGACATTCATGATGCTGAACGTGCGCTTATATGGCAATTGGTCGCGCAGGAGGACACGCCAGCGTGCCGCACGGGTGAACAAGCCAAGTAGCAATAACAACAAACAGGGTACAACATAGCTATAATCAGCTTGTTGCCATGCTTGAATGAAGGTATCTAAATTGAGTTGGGTAATGATAAAACCAAGCGCGAGCGCACTAACGATAATGCCTAGTAGCCCTGCTTTGAGCCGATTGGATATTTTCAACGGCGCTTTCCTACATCTTGTTTCATCTACGGATTGTGTGGGTATACACTGCATTTCTTTACAAGGTGGCGTATTATAGCACGAGATTTACCTTATGGTGTACCATTTATATTGCGTCGTTTGAACGTTGGTTACAACGCATTTATACACGGATATACATGAATTTACTCAGTTTTGAGTAGGCAATTGTGACGAAGTGTATCAGCGTGTGTCACCTTGACGTAAGCAGGCTATCGGACTATACTTTTTGCTACATTGCGAGTGTAGTTCAGTGGTAGAACGTTAGCTTCCCAAGCTAAATGTCACGGGTTCGAGTCCCGTCACTCGCTTTGTTTTATTGCTCACTCCTGATGATGAGTGAGCATTTTTGTTGGTTGGTGAGCTATTGACGCTCGCTACCACTCTCATTAAAATAATTGGGTTATGAAGCAAACCCCCACGCCACGCATTAGGGATACGCAAAAGGAGTGTTGACGATGGCAGATTTTACCTTGAAGGCAGAAGTGCGCGATATTAAAGGCAAGAAAGTAAGCCAATTGCGCAACGAAGGCAAAGTTCCGGGCGCATTGTATGGTCCGAATATTGAAGCGCAGAAATTAACATTTGATTACCGCGAATTGGAAACCACGTTGCGCAATGCAGGTGGTACAAACGTGATTGACCTCGATATTGACGGTAATCTTGTCCCTGTATTGGCGCGTGACGTACAGCGTCGTGTCATCAAGGGCGATATTTTGCACGTTGATTTCCTCGCACCAGACATGAACCGCAAGATTCGCGCAGAAATTCGGATTGAAATTACAGGTCAAAGTCCGCTGGTCGCATCTCGTAAGGGTATCATGCTCACGGGTCCAAACTCAATTACACTAGAAATGTTGCCATCCAACTTGATGAACAAAATTCAGGTTGATGTAACAGACTTAGACACAATTGGCGATACCATCAGCGTCAAAGATTTGCCAATCCGCGACGGTATTACGATTATCAATGACCCAGAAGAAATGATTGCGAAAATCGTACAGCCATCTGCTGCGCGTGCAGCTGAAATGACCGCCATGCTTGAAGCCCAAGCTGGCGAAGGTGAAGGTGAAGAAGGCGAAGGTGGTGAAGACGCAGGTGGCGAAGAGTAAGCCTGCCCTACCTTTTTTCACAAGATGACTGAAAGAGCCAATCAGTGTGATTGGCTCTTTTTTGTTGCACATATTTTTATGCGATGTTAGCTGTTGCCGTTTGCGGATGTTTCGTTTTCGTCAGCATTGGCATTATCGTCTGTGTATGTCCCGTTTTCTTCTTCATCGTCGTCTGTTTCATCAATGATAGCGATGCCTACCACTTCATCACCCTTACCCAAATTCATGACAATGACACCTTGCGTACCCCGACTGCTCTCGCGGATAGATTCGAGGTCGGTGCGAATCACAATGCCATTGCGCGAAAGAATCATGATGCCATCACTCGCTTTAATAGCACGCATAGCAATCAAATCGCCCGTTTTTTCGGTACGTTTGAGCGTTTGTGAGCCTAAGCCATAACGTCCTTGTCGGCTATATTGTTCGATGGGTGTGCGTTTGCCATAACCATTCGCGGATACGACAAGAATATGTGTATGGTCATCAGGGCGGAGAACATCCATACCTGTTACGATGTCGTCATCTACCAGTTTGATGCCATTAACGCCCCCAGCCGGACGCCCCATTACACGTACCTCGTCTTCTGGAAAGCGGATACTTTGTCCACGTCGGGTAACGAGAATGACATCTTGATTACCATCGGTATATTTCACCCACCCTACAGAATCACCGTCACTGAGCGACATGGCAATCAAGCCACTGGGGCGCACTGCCTCAAATTGCTCAAGGTCAACCCGTTTGATGCGACCATGACGGGTTGCCATCACGAAGTAATGGTCGGCAAGGTCGAAGCTAGAAACAGGCTGAATCGTGGTGATGTATTCGTCATGTTCGAGATTCAGTACCGAGTGAATGAGCGTCCCACGATTGGCACGTCCTGTTTCTGGGATAGCGTAGGCTTTCTCAGAATAGACTTTGCCTTTGTCACTGAAAAAGAGCAAAGTATCTAAGCTACTGCACGCAAACACATCGAGTAACGCGTCTTCTTCTTTGGTTTGCATACCGATAACACCCTTGCCACCCCGTCGTTGTGCTTTATAAAGACGAGCCGGCACACGCTTGATGTAGCCACGCTGGGTCATCGTGATAACAACTTGCTCTTCGCGCACTAAATCAGCTTCATTGAAATTAGCGTCCCCAAATTCGACTTTTGTGCGACGGTCATCACCAAATTTCTCATCAATTTCAGTCAAGTCTTCGCGGATGAGCGCCAGAATCTTTTGTGGGCTAGAGAGTAAATCTTCCAGATAGTCGATCCGTGATTGGACTTCATCAAACTCATTTTGAAGTTTCTGACGTTCGAGGGCGGCAAGACGGCGCAATTGCATATCTAGAATGGCGCTTGCTTGCGCTTCCGATAGTTCAAAGCGCACTTGTAAATTAGCGCGTGCGGTTTCGACATCGGGGGCAGAGCGAATGGTTGAGATAACGAGGTCGATATTGCTGACGGCTTTAATCAAGCCAGCGAGGATATGCGCCCGCGCCCGCAATTTATCGAGCTCGTAGTTACTACGGCGCACAATCACATCGTAGCGATGCTCGATGTAGATTTGCAGTGAGCGTTTGAGGCTCAGGTTACGTGGTTCGTTATCAACCAACGCCAACATATTCATGCTGTAATAGGATTGGAGTTGGGTGTATTTGTAGAGTTGGTTGAGGACTTTACCCGGCTGTGCAAATTTTTTCAGTTCGATGACCAGTCGTAAGCCATCGCGGTCGCTTTCATCACGTAAGTCGCGGATGGTATCAAGGCGACCATCACGTACAAGCGACACAATGCGCTCTACGATGCTGGTTTTGCTGACCTGATATGGAATTTCGCTGACGACGATGCGGAACGTGTCGTTATTGCCCTCTTCGATTTCGGCAACCGAGCGAATTGCTACACGCCCTTTACCGGTTGCATAGGCTTCTTTGAGGTCATCCCCAACGATGATGGTTGCGCCTGTCGGGAAATCGGGTCCTTTGACAAATTGCATCATATCATCGACTGTGATTTCGTCTATGCGTTCGTAGTTGTCAATGAGGAAGGTCGTCGCGTGGATGAGTTCGCGCAGGTTGTGTGGGGGGATGTTGGTTGCCATACCAACGGCGATACCATTTGCCCCGTTCAGCAGAAGATTGGGCAAGCGTGCTGGCAAAACGGCGGGTTCGAGAGTGGAACTATCGTAGTTATCGACAAAATCGACCGTATTCATGTTGATGTCAGCGAGGAGTTCTTCGCTAATGCTTGCCATACGCGCTTCGGTATAACGCATAGCAGCCGCACTATCGCCATCGACACTGCCAAAGTTACCTTGTCCATCAACTAGCGGATAGCGCAAGCTAAAGGTCTGTGCCATACGCACCATTGCGTCATAGACAGAGCTATCACCGTGCGGATGGTATTTACCGAGTACCTCACCAACAATACGCGCACTTTTCTTGTGCGATGTGTTGGCGCGTAAGCCCATATCGTACATCGCATAGAGAATACGACGATGCACAGGTTTGAGTCCATCACGGGCATCCGGCAAAGCACGGCTGACAATGACGCTCATGGCGTAATCGAGATACGACCCGCGCATTTCTTCGTTGATGTTGATGGTACGAATTGTACCGATATTATTATAATTATCGTTATCGCTCATAGGTTGATACAGCTACAGAATGTGCTGTATGGCTCCTTTCGTTAGCAAACAAAATGCGCCGCATAAACACTGAATGGCACTAACATACTGCTGGGTGCGGATGTTATGCTGACATGCGTCATGGAGCGCAGAGAGAACGTCGGTTAGATTGGTTAAATTACTGCTAATATTATACCAGATTTAAGAAAGATTGCGACAACGGTTTTGGGCTTAATGCGCCAAAATGGGCTAATTTTGCGGGACAGATGCAATTCTAGTGTGAGGTGTGTGAAAATATGCTACAAAATCATAGTCGGTGGATTATGCGATTTTTGCTGATTGGTGTTGTTATGATGCTGATTAGCGTGGCTCATGCACAGGAAGAAGAAAACGAAATATTGGTAATTCCATTCACTGGAACAACCGAAATACCCTTTGAGGCTGACCGTTTGTTGAGTGCAGCGGCACAGCGCGTTGCCGAAATGGGCATTGAAGTACGATATGATGCAACTGAACCGCTGTTTAGGGTTGTAGCCGAAGATACAATAGGCTTATGGTTTCCAAGTGATTCCATGTTCACCTTTTTTATTGATCAACTCGCCATTACGCTTTCAGACCCCATGTTGCGCGATAGTTTTGCCGTTACAGCTTTCTATTATCCCTGTCCAACTTGCGCTGATGACTTTGATTTTATCACCCAAGCATTAACGGGTTATTTTCTTTACGTAGCAGGTGAATATGATGCTGCCGAAATAATTCTAGAACCTCTCTTAGAGCGTGAGACATCCTATGAGCGTTCGGTACATGATGTCTATTTGATTTTAGGTAATATCAACATTTTACAAAATGACTATCAAACAGCGTCGGACTATTTCCGTATTTTCACTGACGAGCTAGATTATGGGTATGGGAACATCAACTTGGCTTGGCTAGAACTTCAGCTTGGCAATGAAGAAGAAGCATTTGCGCGCGTAAATAGATGGTTAGAAGAAGAGGAAATAAATTTAGAAACCGATGCAGGTGAATACCTTATTGCGTTAGTAGCAAGAGCGCGACTATACGCCCTAACATTTGACTATAGCAACGCAATTACAGATATAGACACAGCAATAGAAATTGCAGAAGCTAGCGATTCTAGAGACACGACCTTAGCAGAGCTATATACCACGCGAGGAGAGATTGTCTTTCTGATTTATGAGTGGGATAGGGTTGAAGATAATTTCAACACGGCGATTGAGCTTGCGCCTGCGTATGCCCCTGCGTATTTTCAGCGCGGGATTTTGTTTTACACAGTGGCGCGACGTGAAGATGCCCAAGCAGATTTTGAAACCTACCTCGAACTCGCGCCAGATGGTATCTATGCAGAACAAGCGACAAGTTACATTGAGAGCATCGAAATTGAGTTAGAGGCGCTTGGTAATTGAGCGTGAAACGTAGACTCTAACTCGCAAGTCGTCACGAAATATTGTATAACTCTGTCAAGAATTTTAGACAGACTGTTTACTAGAAAGATTTTTTTATGAAAAGAGCAATATATGCAACAGCCCTCGGTTTCAGCATCGTGGCGATAATCATGGTTGCTGTTGGGGGCTATTTTGTTTTCCAATGGACACAGGGTCCTCTCCCTGAGCATGATGGTACAGTCACGCTGGCTGGCTTAAATGATGAGGTCACGATTATGCGTGATGCGCAGGGTGTACCTCATATTTACGCTTCCAATATGGCTGATTTGCGTTTTGCGCAGGGCTACGTGCAAGCCCAAGACCGTTGGTGGCAAATGGAATTTTGGCGTCATACGGGAGCAGGACGCATTCAAGAATTGACCGGACAAGCAGATTCGGTGATGTCTACCGATATTTTCATTCGGGTAGCGGGGTGGGAAGCGGCATCGCGTCGTGATTTGGAAGCTCTATCGCCGGAAGCCCTGCAATTACTAGAGGATTTCAGTGCGGGTGTGAATGCGTATATCAGCAGCCGTCCCGTAAGTGAATTAGCATTTGAGTACAATATTTTGGGTCTGACGGGGGTTGAATTTGAAATCGAAGAATGGACTCCCCTCGATACGATAGTATGGACAAAGGCGATGGCATGGGATTTAAGTGGGTCGCATCGCAATCGTGAATTACGCAATTCTGAGTTACTAGCGGCATATGACCAAGCCTTGTTCGATGATTATCATGTACCTTTCCCTTATGGTATGCACCCGACGATTATTCAACTCGAAGATTTGCCGGAAGCAGGCGCGTTTGACCCTGTTCCAGAAATGCAGGATACGGCTGGTATTCCAGGTGTGTCGTCACAATTTGCAGGCAATTTCGATGGTGGTGTGTTGTTTGGCATGGGTGATGGCATTGGCAGTAATAACTGGGTCGTTTCCGGTGATTTGACTGCATCGGGTATGCCCTTACTGGCTGATGACCCACACTTAGGTATTCAAGCACCGTCTATCTGGTATGAGGTCGGCTTACATTGTCGCCCTGTCACGGATGCCTGTCCATTGAACGTGCGTGGATTCACATTTGCGTCCTCGCCTGGCGTTGTAATTGGGCATAACGACCATATTGCATGGGGCGTGACCAATGTCGGCTGGGATGTGCTTGACTTGTACCAGATGGAAATTAATCCAGAGAACGATTTGCAATATATGTGGAATGGTGAATGGCGGGATATGACTGTCCGTGAAGAAACCATTCGCTTTGGAGATGGCACAGAACCACTCGTGCTTGAGGTACGCGAAACGCACTTGGGTCCTATTATCAATGATTATCAGATTGATGAAGAAACGAACGAGGTACTCGGCTACAACAACGAAAATCCGCTGGCATTACGTTGGACAGCGCATGAACAAGGCACAATTGTTGAGGCATTGATGCTCATCAGTGAGGCAACCAACTGGGATGAATTTCGACATGCTTTGAGTTTTTGGGATATTCCTGCGCAAAATATCGTCTATGCAGATACGGATGGCAATATCGGCATTCAAATTCCGGGACGTGTGCCTGTCCGTACGGAAGGTCATAGTGGGCGTTTCCCTGTCGATGGCACGACTGATGAATATGAATGGTTGGGCTTTATTCCGTATGAATATTTGCCGAGTGTGTTGAATCCTGAACGTGGGTACATAGCGAGTGCGAATCAGGCACTTGTGCCACTGGAATACTATAGCTACTTGCAAACTGAACTCGCTGATGAATTTGGCGAGAACGCGAATTATGTTTTCCATTATGATTGGGCGCGAGGCTGGCGTGGTCAGCGCATTGTCGAAATGATTGAAGCAGTCGATGCGCACACACCAGAAACATTCCAAGCAATTCATGGCGATAATAAGTTGCTGTTTGCTGAACTCATCGCCCCTACTCTATCTGAGATTGAAATGGGCGCAGATGATTTGAACGAGATGCGCGACTGGATGCTGGACTGGGATTATCAACTTGATATAGACAGCGGTCAGGGCGCGTTGTTCAGTTTGTTCTGGTATCGCTTGACCAATAACTTGTATGAAGACCAATTTGGAGAAATCCGCGACCCAGAAGGCACCAGCCGCGAAATGCTGAGTGTGGTCTACTTGATGGATGAGCCAAATAACGCATGGTGGGATGACATCAACACGTTCGGCAGTGTAGAAACACGCGATGAGATTGTGCAACTATCATTTGTGGAAGCTGTAGCCTTGGCGCGAGGTCGTCTTGGGGATGACCGTGCGGAATGGCAATATGGTGATTTGCACACCTCAACTTTTGAGAGTAATCCCTTAGGTGCAAGTGGTATTGGACTCGTCGAAAATACAGTCAATATTGGTCCGGTAGCAACCGGAGGTGGCGCGGCAACTGTCAATGCGACACGCTGGCGCTACGATGAAGATGACTTAATGACAGTCCGTTCGCTCCCCTCAATGCGTATGATTGTTGATATAGGCGATTTCGGCAATAACTTGAGCATCCAGACGACGGGACAAAGTGGGCATCCCATGAGTCCAAATTACAATGATATGGTCGATGATTGGCGCCTCATTCAGTACAACCGCATG
Source organism: Chloroflexota bacterium (assembly GCA_038522085.1). GTDB lineage: Bacteria > Chloroflexota > Anaerolineae > Aggregatilineales > Phototrophicaceae > JAUZRW01. The sequence goes on along the minus strand of JBCBKJ010000015.1, from coordinate 30,111 downwards.
CTGTGGTTTGATGAGGATGTGGCAGAAAATGCTGTATCAACACTGACACTCGTGCCAGAGAATTGATATTTTCACCCTCACCCTAAATCCTTCTCCCATAAAGGGCGAGGGACTTTTGTATCATACTGAGATTCAGATTATGCTTGACATATTGCTCAACTAAGCAAAATACAGTTCAAGGACACCATATGGGTATGGTGTCCTTTTCATTTTGTGGGTTAGAAGCTGATGCGGTTGGTAGCAAGAAGGAGTGCAAGCCCTAGCACAGCAATATTGGCAAAGAGCATCAGGGAAAGGAACATTCGCTCTTGGGCAGACATGCTACTCACAAATTCTTCGACAGGTCCGGGTGCATTAGCGGCTGCAATTTCTTCTTCAGTGAGAATCTCTTGTCCGTACCCAAAAGCAGCGTCATCATCGACAATATCGTCAAACGAAAACTCGTCATCATCGCCATCACTCGTTAAACCGCGTATATCATCAAATTCGTCGTATTGGCTCATGGAATTATGCACCTATCTGCATTGTGAATACCTATATATGAATGCCCCTATTGTAGCACGGACTGGCTAACAAGCTAGTTAGCACGACGCCATGAGCCATTAATGAGATTAAATACGACGATTTCTTCACCTGTATCAAACCCTCTTGTGACATTTACACGCGCAATGAGTTGCGGTGTGCTACTGTCTAAGCTCACATTTGCCTGTAGGACAGTGCGATTACTACCTATAAAGGCATTTACATAACGTTGATAGGCAGCGTTACGCACCGATTCATCACTGAAATCATAGAGCGTTGTCCATGTTGTTTCGTCACCCTGTTCTATGAGGTCGTCTTCTAGCTCTAAGCGCCAGAGGGCAAAATCGCGCCAGTCGAGGGGCATTTCTGGGAGGCTTGTTGCACCAGCCACCGTTGGTAAAATGCTCAGGGATGAAGTAGATTGGATATTGCGTAACAGAGAGGGTATGACTTCGATACCATAATTAGCGACTAGGCTATCTATCAGATGCGTTTGGGCATTTACCTGTAAGAAACGCGCAATCATCCATTGGGTGGTTGTTTGTAGGAGATACGACGCATCGCCACCGAGTGTCTGTGCAATGTTGTCGGTTTGCCACGCGACGATGCGATTGGCAAGTAAGGTGGCTGTCGTCGTTTGGAGAGTTTGGTCAAAAGGCATATCTGCACGGGCGCGTCCAGTATAAGGCGAAGGAACAACCAATTGCCATGCGTTCTGCTCGTTATCTGCCCAGCGAACAGGGCTATTCGGTGCAGTAATGATGTCTACAGTAATAGGTGGCAGTGTACTGCAATCAAGGTAACTACACGTATCACTGAGCCACGTTTCGACAGCAACCGAAATATCATTTGCAACGGCTTCATCGACTGTTTTGTAGCGTACTGTCACACGATCAGTTTCTATGCTTGCCTCTGTTCCCCAAAATTCATAATCAGGTGGAACGTGCGCCCAACCTTCGTCGTAGCGCCAGTAGAACCATGTTTGGACATAGGGTACGCCATCAATGATTTCTTCTACACTGACGCGCCCTCGTTGCCCATCTATTGTGGTATCAATGACACGCCCTGACAGCACGACATCAGATGTGGTTTTGAGTGTCTGATAGGCATTGAAGGTTTCGAGTTGTTGATTGCCCCACTCTTCTGTGGCGCTGCGCTGAAGGTCTAGGAAGCCTTCACGGTCTCCGACGCGCAAGGTGGCAACTTCGGCTTGTACCGTATCAATGAGGATTTGTTCGACGCGCTGGTTGACCTGTTCCCAACGTTGTTCTATGAGATAAGCGACACCAGCGATGATACCCGCTAATACACCGACAGCAAGTAACAAGCGTAACACGCCTTGATACCGCGCCCGTCGTTCTAGGGGGTCTTCGGCATACTGTTTTTGTTTGCCCTGTTCTGCCTCAATATCCCAATCTAATTTGACCATGATCGTATCCTCAATGCGCGTTTGTGCTAATTAATTGCGGGGGCGCAAGCTAACATCCCCTGCCATCACGCGCTGAATGCTACCATCCGATTTTTGGATGAGCAACGTACCATCCTGTTCGACATCCACTGCTTTCCCTACGATAGTCAGTTGACTACCTGTCACCGTGACATCTTGCCCGATGGTGACAAGTCGTTCGCGCCATGTGTTAGGGACGGTTTTGGTTGCCATATATTTTGACCAGTGATTCACGCGGTCTATGAGATACGCCAGTAAAATTGCGCGGTCAAGAGATTTTTCTGTGGCGTTTTCAAGGGTGGTAGCTGTCTCTGCAAGGTCGTCTGTAAATTGATTACGCACGTTGACACCGATACCAAGAACGATGCCCAAGAGTGTGTCACGTTGCCAGACGGCTTCCGGCAGGATACCACTCACTTTTTTGCCAGAAATAAGCACATCGTTGGGCCATTTTATGACGACATCATTGGCGGGAATATCGAGGTGTATGCAGAGGTCATAGACAGCCAACGCGCCAACCATACTGGCGCGAGAGGCAAATTGTGTTTGCGTTTTGAGGATGATACTGACGGCAAGGGCAACAGCGGGTGGTGTATACCATGTACGTCCACGTCTGCCCCGTCCTGCGCGTTGTTCATCGGCGATGATGGCGTTGCCAGCTAACGCACCATCGCGTAACCATTGTTGGGCAACATCATTAGTGCTATCAACCGATGGCAAATAGCGAAACGGTTGGGAGAGATGTTGCTGAAGAATGCTATCTGATAGCAAATTAGCCTAGCTTTCGTTTGTTGTCCTGATTACGTGATGCGAATAGTACATAGCCACCACCTAAACCGACAAGTACGAAAATGAGCAAGCCAAAGATAACCATTGTCTGCTCGATAGCCGAATCAGAGTCCTCAACCTCTATGATAGAAACACCGCTTTCAAAGTTGTTTTGCGCGGCAGCCGTTGCGTTTACAACCAGTTGCGTTGCGGTCAACTCAAAAGAATCTTGCATATTTGTGGTTTGGGTTGCCATGATTTGCGCTTGCGATTGACCCGCTTCAGCCGTGCCTGTTGCCTCGGCAATAAGTTGCGTCGCTGTTAAGCTCAATGGGTCTGTTTCGCCTGTGTCATCGTTATCTTGTGCGATGACAGTGAATGCGGACGTTGCCACAAGACTGAACAACGTGACCATAAAGAGTATGCGTTTAAATATGATAGTATCTCCTAACGAATATATGTGTTTTAGACAGTCATGATTGACCATCCTACTTTCTTCTACGCAACTCAGGGCGTTTATGTTGCATCCACGTTGAAATATCGCGCATCCGACGCCGATAAACATGCAAGCCAATTTCATTCAGCAAGAGGAATACGAGGAGGATAAGCGCGTTGATTGTCCAGACATTGTGTAACGCAGACCACGCCGGATTGACGATGCCTGCTCCGATTACCACTAGAATACATAGTATCCAGATGACCATCATGCGTTTCATAATCAAAGTGTCTCCTGAAAAGCTGTGTACTTCTATTGTACACGGTGTACCTGCACAGATAGGCTACCTTGAAGCAGGTTAATCTGAGACTTATAATCAACGCACATAACTAAATACAGATTAGATTCTTTCAAAGATGAGGACAATTATATGGCTGGCAAGAGTAAACGTGACCCCGTTATTTTGGCGAGTGCGCGGACACCACAGGGCAAGTTAATGGGCGCACTGTCCCCGATGAGTGCGGCAGAATTAGGACAGGTTGCGTTTGGGGCGGCAGTAGAGCGTAGTGGCATAGACGCTGGCGATGTCAATGAGGTTATCGTTGGCAATGTCATCAGTGCAGGTGTTGGGCAGGCGTTACCGCGTCAGATTAGCATTAATGCGGGTGTACCAGAGCATGTCGGTGGTGTGTCTGTGAATAAAGTGTGTGGCAGTGGACTAAAGAGTATCATGCTGGCATCGTCGGCTATCAAAGCAGAGGATGGTGATTTGTATCTCGCAGGTGGTGTCGAGAGTATGAGCAATGTTCCACATTTTTCGCGTTTGCGTAATGGGACGAAATACGGCGCAGTTGAATTTGAAGATGCGATTGAGATTGATGGTTTGCGCGATACATTCAATGATTGGTTGATGGGCAATGCGGCAGAATTTATCGGTAAGCAACTGGAAGTCACCCGCGAAGAAATGGACGAATTTGCGTATCGCAGTCATAAGCTGGCACATGAGGCAACCGAAGCTGGTAAATTTAGCGAAGAGATTGTGCCTGTCACGATAAAGACACGCAAAGGTGAAATTGTCGTTGATACTGATGAACCCATTCGCTCGACGACCTCGATGGAAGCACTGGCTGGCTTGCGTCCGGCATTTGAGGCAGATGGTCAGGTGACTGCAGGTAATGCACCAGGACTGAATGACGGGGCGGCGGCTGTTGTCGTTGCCAGCCGTGATTATGCGGAACAAAAAGGGCATGATGTTGTGGCGCGGATTGTTGGCTATGGGCAAGCGGCACTCGACCCACAATGGATTTTTTATGCGCCTGTGAAAGCTGTTCCGGTTGCACTAGAACGTGCTGGCTGGACACACGATGAAGTCGATTTGTACGAGTTCAATGAGGCATTTGCGGCGCAGGTTCTCGCTGATATGCGTGGGTTGGAGCGCGATGGCTATCCGATTCCGCTAGAGAAAATCAACGTGCATGGTGGCGCGATTGCACTCGGTCATCCCTTGGGCGCAAGTGGCGCACGAGTGCTGGTGACGCTGATTCACGCCCTAAAAGATAGAGGTTTGCGCAAAGGTGTTGCCGCCTTGTGCTTGGGCGGTGGTGAAGCGGTTGCGATGGCTGTTGAGCTAGAAAGTTAACACTTTTCGCCTAAACAAATAATCCTTTAATACACACTATGAATCCTCTGATGTTCGCACCAGAGGATTTTTAGTTATTTATATGATTTTTCATACAGTATGGGACTATCGTCTTGTTGTACTTTTCTCCTATGCAAACGTTTCTGTTACACATGTTACGATTCGCATTATGTTCGCAAGGTAGGGAAACCTTGTGAACAACACACACAGTTTAAGGAAAGAAATCACATGGTTTTACGACGTATTATTCCTGTTGTGCTATTGAGCATTGCAACATTGGGATGGTTGCAAGTCTCCAGTACAGTGGACGCACAAGGCGAAGAACGCCGTGCATGGGCATTTTATATGGGCTTTTGGGCAGGGCAACAGAGTTGGGATTGGCAAGCGGATGTACTCACTGATTACCCAGCTATGGGTGCATACGATTCGCGTGACCCAGGCGTGGCGGCAACACATATCGACCAAGCGCAGAGTGCTGGTATTGATGGTTTCGTCGTCAGTTGGTATGGCGTAGATGACCAAACTACCACCACCCCTGTCCTCAACAATATGCTTGACCGTGCAGCAGAACGTGGCTTTCAGGTGGGGGCGGCATTTGATGCCTTCGACCAATCGTTCTCGATTGAATCACTCACCAATTCGCTCAATTATTTGGTGAATGACCGTGCAAATCACCCTGCCTATTTGCGCTATCAAGGCAAGCCTGTCATCTTCTTCGTCTTCCAAGGCAACTTAGGCTTGTCTATCGCTGAATGGCAGAATGTTCGTAACACAGTTGACCCTGACCGTAATACGATTTGGATTGCAGAAGGTTTAAATGGTTGTTGTTTGTACAGTGGCGCAATGGATGGCATGTACGCCTTCAACTTAGCGTGGGCAAATGGGAGTCGTAGTACATACAGTACGCAACGGGCAAGAACCTTGAATGCTGGCGGTTCGTTGTACATTCCAATGGTGCATCCTGGTTGGGACGAAACCTTAATTGCCGCACGCGATGGGCGTGGCAACCCGACATCACCCCGCGCACGCAATGACGGACAATTTTTAGCTACCAGCTTCAATGGAGCGATTAACTCGGGCGCAAACGTAATTATGGTTGGTACATGGAACGAGTTCATGGAAAATTCGCACATTGAACCCAGCCAACAGTACGGTACACAATCACTCGATACCTTACGTCCGCTGATTGCCAATTGGAAAGCGGGCAACGCTGGCACAGGTACAGCAAGCACAGCGACTACCACTAGCACAGCCGTGACCGAAGCACCGGACTATCCAGCAGTGCAATCTACAGTACGCTTGAATGTTCGGGTAGGTCCGAGTACGAATAACAGAATCATTGGCACACTCATACCTGGTAATTGGCATCGCATTATCCGCGAAGAAGAGGGTTGGATAGTCGTGGATTACAATGGTCAAGAAGGTTACGTGAGTGCTGATTTCGTAACGCGCAATCAATAGTCACAAAAACTGACGCTCTAGCAAAGCCCCCTGCATCAGCTAAGATGCAGGGGGCTTTTTATTTTTGCATGTTATCTAACTATCACGTAACGCCTCACAATCGAGGATTGCGACTGTATGACACGGTTGCTATATTAACCTGCTGAATCTAGCGAGGATGAAAAACGTGCTGAGACGACTGAAAAAATTGGATTGGGGTCTGCTGATTGCAGCATTTTTGCCCTTGATGGTTGTTTTGCCAACTTGGGGCGAAGGCATCGCAGCAGGGGCAGATGTTGAAGTACATGTGCATCGCATACACGCGATGTCGCTTGCCTTGCAGGAAGGCACGCTGTATCCGCGTTGGATCACTTATTTGCACATGGGCTATGGTTATCCCATCTTCAATTTTTATGCGCCTCTCTCAGCATATGTGACAGCCCTATTTGAATTAACAGGCTTGCACATCACTGTTGCCTATAACCTTGTACAGACCTTAGCATGGTCATTTGGCAGTGTCGGGATGTATTTGCTGACACGACGGTTTTTCCCTGCGCCTGTAGCCGTATTAGCAGCCGCATCGTGGACATTCGCACCCTCGCGCTTATATGAAGTGTGGTGGCAAGGAAGCATCGCGCAAATATTGGCGGCGTCGTTCATTCCTTATTTGTTGCTCGGAGTGGTCAAAAATAGCATCTCCCCTACGCGCCGAACGATACTCGCTATTGGGATTCCCTATGCCGCGCTGATTATGACACATACGCCAATGATGTATATCAGCACGCTATATGCCGCACCACTAGCATTCTTCGCGCCGATGTTTTACGCAAAAGGTGAGCGTTACTCACAGCAAAAATGGCAAGGGATTTTCTATCGTTGGATTATGATATTCGGTGGTTTTGCGCTGGGTATCGGACTATCGGCGATATTCTTATTCCCAACCCTCTTAGAATTACAGTATGTCGATATTTCTAATGGCATTGATGAGACTGTCAATTATTTACAAGAGCAGTTTTTGCCCCCAACCGAGATTTTTGCTTTACCGCGCCTAATTGACCAAACTGATTTGTATCTCGATTTTCCGCGCACGCTCGGGCTTGTTGGTGGGCTGTTGAGCGCGTTGGGTATCGTTGCACTCGTGCGAGACAAGCGATTTGGGGTGCTGGCGCTGTTGACGGCTGGGCTAGGGTTCACGATTTATATGCTGATGGCAGGGTCGTTCGATACATGGATGACAATTCCGGCATTTGCTAATTTACGCTTTCCAGCGCGGTTATTGCGGATTGGTGCGGTGCTAATTGCGATGTTGGGGGGCGCGAGTTTGCTCTTATTACCAGAACGCTATCGCATCGCTGGCATGGTTGCAGGGGTGCTGGTTGTGTTCGCGCAGGTTGTGCCAATCAATAAGCCTTATGATGTGTGGCTGACGTGGGATGATATTTCAGCTTTTGATGAGCTATTACATGAATACGAAGACCGCACTTGGGGAACAGTATCCTACGATGAATTTAACCCCATCTGGGGCGAAACTATTTATTTCGATATGCCGAGCAATCCCGAGACTTATATCGACAATCCCTTTCAGATACGTGTTTTTGCGCGGGATACTGAAGGGCTAGAGGTAGTTTATCTCGATAGTAATATCGCACAAATTGAAACAGAGGATTCGCGCACGGTGCGTTTTCGACAGTATTATTTCCCGGGCTGGGAAGTACGGGTCGATGGCGAAACAGTCGATGCTTACCCTGATGATTTCTTGGGCTTAATCAGTGTCGATTTGCCAGCAGGCGAAAGCACAGTTGAACTCAATTATGTGGGTACGACAACCCAATTTTGGTCGAGTGTATTGAGTCTTGTATGTGCAGTAATTGCGCTGGGTATGTATCGGCTGGGTGAACCTGACCCTAGCAAAGCGCGTTTAGCAGAAACCACCTCGCCTATCAGCACAATGACGGGTTTACTGTGCATAATAGGCATTGTCGCTATCGCAGTCTTCAACGTGCGCGTTATGCAAGCCAACAACTGGTTCAAGTTTGCGTCTCCCCCAACAGAGCCGTTTTATATGAGCACGCCTATTGACGCGACGTTTGGTAATGATGAACAAATTCGCTTGCTTGGCTATACCTTGCACGACACAGCCATTGATGCCAATGGCACGCTCGATATTGACCTCTACTGGCATGTACCAGAAAGCATCACAGGGAATTATCGTCCGGTGGTGCAACTCGTCAATTTGACGCAGAGTGAAGCATGGGCAACCAGTAGTCGTTTACAACCAGCGGCAGGCGAAACTTCTACATTTTCACCAGAACGCTTTGCGCGTGACCCGTATAGCTTGCGCTTGTTCAGTAACGATATACCCGCTTATGTCGGGCAAATTTCTGTGCAGATGATAAGCAGTGAAGATGGTGCGTTGCCATTAGCAGATGGAAGTGACCGTCTGATTTTGCCGGACATCATACAGGTAAATACATCTGATGACACGTTCCCAACAACAGATAACATAGCTGTATTCGGGGATGTCGCCGAACTCGCTTGTGTGAGTGTAGAACCGATTGATGGAGGCTTTAACCTGACGCTTGGCTGGGACATCGTAGGTACAACAGACAGCGAACTTGTCGTGATGGTACATGGTTTATATGAAGGCAACGTGCTTGCGAATGGGGACGGTGCGCCATTTGGAGGAAATTATCCATCTCAATTTTGGCAACGCGGACAACGCTTGCTCGAACAGCGGACACTTTCAATAGACGCGCCGATTGAAACAATTGCGATAACACTTTACACACGCGACACCTTAGAACGGCTACACACAAGATACGCAGATACACCTTTAGCAAATAATCAGTACGTGGTAGGGCTGGGTACACAAACATGCGCGAGATAACACCAATTTTACGCAGTGATTGGTTAGTGCTGGCATGTATTTTGCTGGCGGCGGCTGTCATGCGCTTTGGGATGCCGGAGATAGTTGAATTTTTCCATGATGACGGGATGCTGGCGACGCTGGCACAGGAAATGGTCGCGGGTGAAGCCTTTCCGGTAACAGGCATCAATTCATCGGTGGGCATCCCGAATCCGCCAACGAGTGTATACGTGATGGCGATTCCCTTTGCGATTGATAGCAACCCGATGACCGCCATTTATTTCATCATGGGTTTGAACGTGGTCGGCGTCGGGTTACTCTGGCTGATTGCACATCGCTATTTCGGGCGCTTAGTGGCGTTAGCGGCTGGGTTTGCGTATGCACTTAGTCCTTGGGCGACGCTCTATAGCCGTAAGATTTGGGCGCAAGATTTTCATACGCCGTTTGTGTTACTGGGCATTTTGTTAGGGTTATACGGTTTTGGCGAACGTGCGCAAAATCCTGAAAATCGCTGGAATAGGCATACGATTGCGCAATTGCTGACTTTGCCGATTTTGCTATTCGCGTTTCAGATTCACTTTGCGGCATGGGCATTGATGCCAATTTATGCTGTGCTAGTACTGGGTAATTGGAAACGTATTTCTTGGCGTGGGATGGCAGTGAGTGCCATTTTGTGTGTGCTGGTGATGACACCCTATGCGATTGGCTTTTATGAGACTGCGCTTGCCAACCCTTCACAAGCAGACCCGACAGCTGTCAGTACATTAGCGAACGAAGAAACTGCTTTTTCAACGCTGTCTTTGCGCTATCTCGGCTTTTTAGGCACAGGTTTCGGGCTGGAAACATGGTTGGCGCAGACGCCGGAACAGCAAGCGGATATGAATCGCACCGTCACACCAGTAGGCATCTGGCCGATTATCGGTGGCTTGATATTGATAGGTACAGGTCTATTGGCGCGCAAGCATTGGCGTCCCTATGCCCTGCTGGTCTTGGTGTGGGCATATTTGCCAGCATTGGCGCTGATTCCACAATGGGCAGGTGTGTACCCGCATTATTTCATTGCCAGTATTCCCGCCCTCATGTTGCTGGCAGGGATTGGGGTGTCGCAGGTCGCAGATTGGGTGCCACTGAAATCCTTTGGTAGTACGATTATCTTAGGTGCGTTCACGTTTATATTACTGACACAAGGTTTATATTGGCGCGGGGCATTGCGCTATGTCGATAGCGTGGACATGATTTATCCGAGCTTCACGACCCCGTTATCGTATCTACACGATGTAGAAGACGCGATTGGTGATGCAGATGATGTTGTCGTGCTGAGTGATGGCATGTCTTGGGATTTGCACCATGAATCTGTTGTTTGGGATGTAATGCTAGACGATACGGCTGAGTGTGTGCGGACGTTAGTTGGCGATGGCTATGCTGTCTTCCCTGATGGCGAATTTGTTGCTTTACAAGCCCCCAACATGCCAGAAAATGCTGTTGATGGCTTGTACTTGCGTGAAGATGCTGAATTTGTACCGGAGCGTACTGGCGGGAATGGCTATTATCTGCATCGTTGGGATAGTGCGCCAGAATGGCAAGGTATCCCCATCACATCACTAGAGCCAACACGCTTTACAGGCGATGTCTATCTGACGGGTTATGGCATCGGTAGTGGCGCGATTATGCTGGAATGGGCATTGCCAGAAGCAAACACAGGTTTAGATTACCAATGGAGTGTACAACCATTCGACGCCAATGGTCAAAAACTTGGTCAGTCGGATACGACTTTCTGGCATGGGCGTCATTGGTGCGCTGGCGATAGATTACTGACATGGCAGTGGTACGAGATTCCAGAGAATACGGCCACCATACAAGTATTTTTATATCAGCTAGGCACAGCGACCACCGCGCAGTATATCAACGCTCCTATATTGGATAGTGCAGGCAACCCTGTCAGCGACCATGCCCTCATCACCTTAGAATAAAAATGAGGGCGATAGTTAGTCGCCCTCGTCGGTTACATTATTCTTCCTCGTCAGCCTCATCGGTTGCTTCCGGCTGGGGTTCTTCTGTTGCCTCATCTTCTGGCGCTGATGTATCTTCTTCACCTTCAGATGTTGCTTCTGGTGTCACCATGAATCCGTCTGTGCCTTGTAACTCTGGCAAGAGTACTTCAGCCGTGATTTCGACATACGGCACGGCTGTCGCATCGGGGTCAAGTTCTTCGGAATCATCCGGCGGGACAGGCACACCCGGAATATCTTGAATATCCTGTCCTGTATCGAGAACAGGCATAAGGAGCGATTCATTCTCTGTCACCGTAAAAGTGAATAACTGATAGGTATCTGCTTGATTATCAGTGTCAGCTTCAATCAGCAAGCGTTGTGATGAATCCGATAAAAAGTACCAACCAACATTGACAGTATATTCACCAGGCAAGAAGCCATTTTCAGGTGGGTCAACCTGATATGTCAATCGGAACGCATCTTTATAATTCCAATAGCGCGTCGGCAGGGTTGGTCGGAAATCATCTTGTGTGATAAGCACCCCATCTGCATCGTAAATATGCATGAACGTGACATAATCTTCTTGGATAGCGCGTTGGGCTTCCCACAGAACATCAAGATTAAAGGTCAGTTCGCCGTTATTCGCCGGTGCATAACCGTAGCCGTCCATCAGGATTTGGGTGTTAAATAGGCGTGGCTGGTTCTGACCGATTGATAACTGAATACCATCACGACTAGGGATGAGGTTCGGCTGTACGACTGCCCCAATATCGAGAATGACATCGGTAGGCGTTTCATCACGACGCACCGCTTGTAGACGCTCATCAGGGTCGTCTGTATACCAATTCACTTCCAGCGCAAATGGGAAACGATTATTTATTTGGTTACTCAATTGAATCTCGTAAGTATCGGCATAAATTGCGCCTTCTTCCCATGTGGAGGTGCGGAGTGCGCCCGCACCAGGATAGGTGTTGACCGTGCGACGTCCGATGTCTTCCCCTGCTGGGCTGATGAATGCCAGCGTGAGTGTATGGTCGATGTCGGTCTGCTCGACAACGCGCCAGTAGAGTGTGACACGCACCCAATCATTCGGGAAATAACGTCGGTCATTGTGTTCATAGCCGATAAGCTGAACATTGCCAAAATTTGCATCTAGCGTATCCACAGTCGTGGGAATATCTTCTTGCATGATAGGACGCGGTGCATTGTACTGAGGCATGATGGTCAGCAACGGAATGATGAACACAATCAAACCAAAGACACGGAGAGGCCATTGTAAGCTCTCGCGCAAGATAGGCTCTGGCACGGCATCACCTGCGCGTACATACGACCTATCCGGCGGACTGAGCAAGAATAGCAACCACCACAGCACCTCTATCAAGCCAACTGCCAGCAAGGGACTGATTGCCCCAAAATACGGAAACAACAAGCGTCCTTGCGAAGCGAAGGTCTGCGATGTCCAATTCAGATACGCGATGATGCCTATCAACACGACACCCAGCAAATATAGCATGAGTGAGATTTCGCGCCGTGCAAAGCTAAAATCTTGAATGGAACTCAGTTGCGCCACCAAGAATATCACACCGAAAATGCCGACAAAAACGATGAAATCCATCAAGGCATAAAACAAAGGTGAAGTCACGATATTGAATGCGCCAAAAACACCCCAATAACTACGACGGAAGCCCTCAAATTCAGCGAGGAATGTGCCAATTGTAAAGCTATCAGGACGTGCGCCCGCAACAGCCGACATTGTCGCTGTGCCAAACAGTTCGCCGTAGAGTTGGATATTGCGCCAGTACCACCAGCCGGAGACCGTTGCCCATGCGATAAACATCGCACCACCGAGAATGAGTACGCCCGTCCAATCTTTATCCCGTCGCGCTACCCACAAGCCAGCAATCGCCAATACAGGCACGAGAACGAGGGCACTCAATTTAGTGAGGGTCGCCAGCGCCAGCAACACAGCTAACAAAATACTACGTCTCGTATCAAAGCCTTCGCGCAAAGTCTGTAAGCCAAGCAATATCACCACGCTATTGAGCATGATGACCATCACATCATTGTTTACAGATGCTGAGATGAACAAAAACATCGGATTAAACGCCGTGAGCGTCGCGGCAAGTAAGCCAACAACAGGACGATGGGGAGCGATGAGTTCGCCAATGCGCCAAACAGCAAAAATCGTGACACATCCCATGCCTAAACCAAGCAAGCGCATGAGATAAACAGCCAAGGGTGTCCCACTCAACGGCACGCCATCGGTACTATGTAAAACCAAGTTTTTATTACCCCAGCTAGCGGGTCTACCCGCACGCGCATGAGGGTTCGTTTCTCGGTATTCGTCCGCATCCGCAATGCTAATAGGCGATGTGACCAGTGCCATCGTGTAATAATACAGAGGTGGCTGGCTACCTTCTTGACGATAAATCGTATCGAGGTTGTTCTCATATATAGCATCAGGGTCGCTGACATCGTATTCAGGGAGCGTCCCGTCATTTTGGCGTAGATAATCGACCATACCAAAATGCCATAATTCATCGCTCACCTCAAAAATGGGTGATGCGACCATGAAAATCACACCGAAGAAGAAGTAAAACGACAACACCCACTGCATCGGTGTGAGCGGAATGTCGGGCCAATTGATACTCTGATACCACTTCCAAACTGTTTGTAGCAAACGTAGTAGGCGCACCATCTGCAAAGAGATAAAGTCGCCAGCTTTTAATATCCAGCCATTAAGTTGTTCTTGAAAACCGCGATTTTCTTCTGCCATAATCTCATTCTATCAAAGCACGCCGGTTCATAAGGGTTGCCCGTAAAGCCGAGCTAACACACATTCCCTAGTATAGTGGATAGCTGGTATTTTGATAGGCAAGGTAGACCAAGCAGTGGTCTATTTGATTAGCTGGTCAGCTATTAGTTAAAGACGCTTGGTAATTCTAAGATATAATTGCTAATCACTCTCATTTGTGTATACGGTATATACGCGCAAATGTTGCAACAAAAAACAGGACACTCATTTGAGCATCCTGTCCATTAATCACATTCCTGATTTTGCTTAGTCGCCAACGACGCCTTGTGGTTCATCATCTTTGGTGAGAATATCACGGGCATTTTCGACATAGCTCAGTGATTGGTGGCGGAAATAGGTATTGTAGAGTTCCGCATAATGACCATCTTGTTCGAGCAAGCTCTCGTGACTACCTTCTTCAATGATAGCACCGTCACTAAGAACGATGATACGGTCTGCACTGCGCACAGTACTCAAGCGATGTGCAATCAAAATCGAGGTCGATTGCTCAAGAATGAGATCAATCGCTTGTTGAATTTGCATCTCCGTGAAGGGGTCGATACTGGCTGTCGCTTCATCCAAAATGAAAATGACGGGTTTTTGAATCATCACACGGAGCAAGCTCACGAGTTGGCGTTGCCCCATACTAAGGCGACTACCCCGTTCACCCACATCACTATCCAAGCCATTAGGGAGTGTTTCGAGCCATTCACCGTCGCCGATACTATTGGCAAGTGCCATGATTTCTTCATCAGTGGCATCAGGGCGAGCATAACGGATATTCTCGCGGATAGTGCTACTGAACAAGAAGGGTTGTTGTGGCACAATGCCTAAGCGTGAGCGGAAGGATTGCAGATTGAAGCTCCGTATATCCTCGCCATCAATTTCGATGACACCATCTTGGAATTCATAGAAGCGCGTCACCAATTTGGCAACGGTACTTTTACCTGCGCCGGTATGCCCTACAAAAGCAACACTCTCGCCCTGCTTAATCGTCAGGTCAAAATCTTGTAGCACCCATTCGCCTGGTTTGTAGGCAAAGTCAATACTTTTGAGCGCAATTTCGCCTTTGATGTGGTCAGCGTTACGGTCATCATTTTGGACGACGGTGTTATCGGCATCAATGAGCGCGAAAACACGTTCTGCGGACGCAAGTCCCTGCTGGAATTGACTCCAGAACGAAACGAGATTGATAATTGGGAATAGGAAGCGGTCTACGCCCTGAATGAACAGATACCATGTCCCAGCCGTGATGATGCCCTCGACCACTGAATCTGCGCCAAAGTACAGCACAATGCCGATAGAGAAGCCTGCCAACAAGTTCATCGCAGGGAAAATTGCCGCAATCACCACACTCTTACGGATATTTGTGTTGTACGAAAGCTGATTTACCTCATCAAATTCGCTATAAATCATCGCCTCACGACGGAAATTTTTCGCTACCGAGATACCTGTCACGCTCTCTTGAATCTGGTCATTGACGACAGCCATTGCCCGCGAGCCTTGTCGCGTCACACGGCGGGCGAGATTACGAAAGCCAAGTGCGGCTAGATAATATACCGGAATCGTCACCAACAAGAGAAAGGTCAAGAAAACTGAACGATTAATCAGAATCACCAGCAAAAACGTGACTGAAATCAACTGCGAGAGTACATCACTGGTGAACAGCAACACATCGCCAAATTCTTGGGTATCGCTGGTGATACGGCTGACGATTTTACCCGTCTTGTTGCGGTCATAGAATGCGAGGTCGCGCCCGACAGCCGCATTGAAGGAATCTGTGCGCATATTAGCGACGACGTTCCCAATCACCCGCGTCAGCAAACGACGACGCACCCAATTCGCGGCGTATTCGATGACAGCAGAAGCAATCAAGCCACCAAGAATAAGCATCAAGAAATTTTGCGAATTTTCGAGCGCATCAATGCCCTCTGCAATCAGAATAGGGCGTAGAGCCGACACAATTGCAAGCGTTGTAAACCCTGCGACAATCCACCACAGATAATTCCGGTAGCGGGCAGCATAATCCCAGATGCGTTTGAATAACTGACCGTCGCTATACTGACGATCATATTTATCTCCCTCAAGGTTTCCAAAGAATCCCATAGGTGCTTACTCCGTTTCGATAGTTTCAGTCGGTTGAGCAGATTGTTCAGGTTCGTCGTAACGTGCAAAAATACGACGGTATGCTTGCGAAGTCTCTAGCAAGTTATCATGTGAACCCTGTGCGGCAATTGTGCCATTTTTGACAACAACAATATGGTCTGCCCAACGAATTTGTGACAGGCGGTGTGTGATGAGAATGGTTGTGCGTCCTTCGGCGGCTGTCCAGATAGCTTTCTGAATTTTGTCTTCAGTGGCGCTATCAATCGCACTGGTGCTATCATCCAGAATTAGAATCGGTGGGTCACTTTCAAAAGCACGCGCAAGGGCTAGGCGTTGACGTTGCCCACCAGAAAGTGTGACACCCCGTTGCCCGATGACTGTTTCGTAGCCTTCGGGGAAGCTCATGATGAAATCGTGTGCTTGCGCTTTGCGGGCAGCGGATTCGACATCTTCAAAGGGCGCATCATCTGTCGCAAACGAGATATTATCTGCAATCGAACGGCTGAAAAGAAAAATATCTTGCTCGATATTACCGATTTGCGAACGTAGGGACGCGAGTTTCCAATCACGCACATCCACGCCATCAACCAGAATTTGCCCAGATGTTACGTCGTAAGTACGGTTGATGAGCTTGGTAATCGTACTTTTGCCAGCGCCTGTTTGCCCGACAATAGCAACCGTTTGTCCGGGTTGGACGGTGAAGGACAAATCGCGCAGAACTGGCGACCCGCCGTTGTAGCCAAAACTCACATCTTTAAATTCAATTGCACCTTCAACTTTTGCTTCATGCCCATCTACATTTTGACCGAGACTCGTTTCGGCATTGATTACTTGCAGAATGCGTTTTGCACCAGCGTAGCCAGAAGCGATGCGCGAGAGCGAGAAAAGCGAGGTAAACACAGGAAAGCCGAACATATAAATTTGCCCGACGAACGCGACAACATCTCCAATACCGATTGCACCCGCGTTATATAGCACAACAGCGTGAATCAAGGCGAAAGCGAATGCCAAGCCAAGCAAGAGCGTCGATAGATAACGGGCTTCAATTTCACCTTGTTCGATGTAGCGGTCACGGACTTCGTTGACCAAGCCCGTGAAATATTCGGCTTCGTTTGCTTCTTGTGCTGTCCCTTTTACGACTTGTAAGCCTTCGAGGGCTTCTGCGAGACGACTGTTCATCTTGCCGAAATTTTCGCGTACATCTTGGGCTATAGGATGAACATCCGACACTAAGCGATACTGCACAATCATGTGCGCAATCGTAAATAAGAGTGGCACAATAATCAGTTGCGGATGAATGAGAGGCGCAACGATAAGCGGCAAAATCAGGAAGAAACTCGACCCAATTACCAAGTTAAAGCCTGGATTGAACATGAAGTTCAACTCGCGCACATCGTTGGTCACTCGCGCCATGGTATCCCCAACAGGCGCTGAATCGTGATAATCCATGCCCTTGCCGAGTAAACTGCTATATAGCTCGTCGCGTACATCCCGTTCGACACGCTGAGAGAACAGTTCAGCTGAGAAATTACGCATGAACTGTAGTACGGCACGTAAGGCTTGTGAGCCGATGATAGCGGCGACCATCCACGCAACCCCTGTTAGGGCGATTGCCCCTGTGATTTCGCCTGCTTGAAAGCTATTGAGGTCATCGAATGCCCTACCAGTAAAAATCGGCACGGCAGACGCAAGCGCCGCATTGCTAAACGCACCTATCAAAAGGGTGACGATGAATATCCAATGACGACGCACATGCGACCAAATAAAGCTGGCGGGTCCGCTGTGGTCGGTGTTATAGACTTTTTTTGTTTGAAACTCTGATGACATAGATTATCCTGCGCGGTTTGTCTGGATGAACAATACTCATGGTACTCGGGTATTACGGATTACTCTATGACCATTTTATGATGGTTAACGGGTAATGCGAATAATGATTCTAGCAACTGTCGATGAGGGTTTTATTAACGGTCGGGTATTACGAGCCAGTGATACTCAGTCTACTGGCTCAGTAATCGTGAGGGTGATAGGTAGAATTGCCGTCGTGTCTTCGTAGGTTTCGCCACCACTAACGGGCAATTGGTCTGTGCCACCGCTTCCTGTGACATACAGGCGCACCCAAATTTGATACTCACCTGCGGGCGCGTCGGCTGGTAATTTAATCGCACGGTTATCGTAGACAAAACGCTCTGGTTGCCATGTTGTTGTCGGTGTAAAACCAGCATCCGGCACAGAATCCACGCCCTGCTCTATCACACCTGCTTCGGGATTCACAATAAACCATGAGACAGTGTAATCAGTTGTGAGAACGGCATCGCTCTCCCAGAAAAATGTTATCGGAACAATATCACCAGCCGCATATTGCGTAGCTAGGGGGAGCGTGTAGCCAGATAGAGATATATGATCGCCAAATTGTAATGTGCTTCCGTATTCGGGGAAACGAAATTCCGTGCGCGAAGGTGCGGATACAGTGCTGTAGGTATACAAACGAACATCGGGATTTGTTGTTGGATACGCATCAAGTAAATAATACGTTTCGCTGAGATACCGTTCTTCTGGACGCACTGTCCAGCTTGCGAACGGGCTATTATGTGCCAGCCACCAAATCTGATTTTGCTGTAATGAGATATGGTCAATGACGCGCAGGCTATCACGATTGAGACGCAATATGTTGTATGGTGTGGTAATTTGGGGTTCTACACGCTCGCTGGCACGTTCGCCAGGTTGAAAGCCTAATACGACGGGACGTGGATTTTGCAAGCTGTAGTAATTCATGATGAACTTCTCGTAAGTGACATCGGCGGCACCTGCGAGAAAGAGCGTTTCGTTAGGGCTTGCCTCTGCTTCGAGTATAGATAGCACCTCGAACAGTTCAGGGGTGGTTGCCCAATAAAGTCTATCGCGCTGATGGAGTTGGGTTAAACCGAATGCCGTTATGGCAACAAGCACAAGGGCGAGTACGCTGTTTATCAGCCATTTAAAGCGCACTGATGTTAGTGCGATGATGCCTGCAAATGCTGATATTAATAAGAAGCCGATACTCAACCATGCGATGTCGATACGCGCCCATGCAACATCATAGCCAAGTGATGCCCATGACTGTGGTAGCAGTACCCAACGTAAGTAACGCACATCGTTAAGTCCAGGTAGCCACTCAACCAACCCATTAGCCTCTAGTGGCAATAAGCCAGGATAAGCATTGGTAAGCGAGACACTAACGATAGCTTGGATGATTACACTAAAGCCGACAATACCAGCTATGATTATTTTGAGTAAGCGATTGGTATCCGGCTGGATGAGCTTATCTATCACAGGTAAGGTCAATAACATGGCAAACGGCACCGCTGGCAACAAAAAGCGTGGCGGATGCGATGTACCACCAAACCAATGCTGAAATGTCAGGAGCGCATGTCCGACAGCATAGCCACTAACAAGCAAGCAGACCATCCATACGAGCGAGCGTTGGCGCTGTTGAATGAGCATGATTGCGCCTGCGATACCCAACACTAGAACAGGTGATGTCCCCCAAATGCTCCCGCCAATACTGAACAAATAGCTATGCAAGGCGACTTGCACGAAATCCATATTACCTGAGATGATGCCACTGAGCGGTATAAGTACCAAGTCAACAACAGCTTGGCTGAAGCTCATGGCAATCAACAGGAGCAATCCTGCTATGAACAAGCCATCTAAAATCCGTCCGTATTTATGTGTCGGTTCCCAGCGTCCGATTAACAAGGCAATAAACGCAGGCAAGGACAAGATAGCAGCATTTTCGACAAACACCGCACAGACAAACGTGATGATGCCTACCATGAGCCACCAAAAATGACTTGGGGCTTGTCGCCAACGGTACAACATCCACGCAACCGTAAAGAGCAAAAGCGTTGTCACAGGTTCACGAAATAAGGTTTTGCTGTAAATCCAAAGAATTGTCCCTGTGCCAAGCACTAATGCCGAGATGAATGCTGTTCGCTGGCTATAGCCTAAATCCTGCGCAAACTTAAAGAACACCAGACAGGTTAGCGCCATAGTTATGATATTGAGTAGCCATGAGGTATGGACATAGCCAAATTGTGGGACAGTATCTGCCAGAAGATAAGGCACAGCGACTAAGTAAGGCATAATCCATTCATTGGCTTCGTAAGCACCAAATGAATACGCACCAGTCAGCGTATCAGCAGTTACATCTTGCCAGCCAGTTTCATCACGTAGTAAGTCGCCATAGTGAACAAGGCTACTGGTCGCATCCAGTACGCGCAGAGCATCACGACTTTCGATGAAGCCACTGTAAGTTGCCATATATAAGCTCAGTAGGATTAAAAGTAGTGAAAAAAACAAACCGGGCATTGTCCGGTTTGTGTGGATTTGCTGATTTGTCATTGACGCAGGTATCCTAGATTCATGCACCTGAGAGACGATTGACTAAGCCGCTGAGTGATTTAATGATTTTTTGTGTACCACTCAGATTATCACGATTTTCGAGCGCGGTCTGATAGGTGGCAGCCCCTTCAAAGAATTTGCCATCACGTACCTGTAGCGCCCCGAGTGCCATGAGCGTGTCTGAATACAATTTCTCTTCGCCTGCTTCACGGAAATAGTTCGCAGCTTGCCGGAAGGATAATTCGGCATGTTCTTTATCGTTCAACGCACCATAGACATTACCCAAATTACCAAGTACCTGTGCGATGCGTAAATCATCTTTTTGGTCTTTGAAGTGCATGAGGGCTTCCTGCATTAGTTCGAGTGCTTGTTGATTTTCGCCCAATGAGCGATGTACAAGCCCGATGTTGACTTTCATCTCTGCGACCATATCAAAATCGGACGCTTCTTCATAGGCATCTTTTGCCTGCTGAAAAGCACGGTTGGCGGCTTCGTAATCATGTTGGATGAACAGTTCGATGCCCTGTTCTTTCATGGTTTCTGCTTGTGATGTCATAATAGGCGCACACAAAAGTGTACTTGTTAACCCTCCAAACTCATTTTACATTGCGATTTCTAACATGCCTTCAGCCGCTTGGCGCAACTCTTTTGCGGATAGCTTGCTGAATGTGATGGCAATCTTAATAAATCCAATATTTAGTGGGTTGGCGGCAAATTCACGAATTTCGGGGTCAAGGTCGATGAAGTGTTGCCATTCTTCACGAATGCGCAGTAATTCGCCAACGTAGCTACTGGTTTCGAGAAAATAATCTAAATTTTTATTGACAAGATTGGCAACGACAGATAGTTCGTGCATAGGAATTTCGACATCGCCACTCTCATATGTTTGCAAGGTCGCTAGGGCGATACCAGATGCCGTTGCAATATCTTCTAACGACTTACCACTCTCTTCGCGTGCTTGTTGTATCAAAGCGGCAATCATGCGTGTACGTAGGGCGACATATTCATTTTGTGTGGTTGCTTTTTCAGATTTATCTTGCTCGATGGTTTTCATTGACCAGAAATGGCTGACAGGCACATCGAGATAATAAGCAAGGAGTTCGAGTTGGGGCAAGGATGGCACAGCATCACCAAATTCCCAACCACTCACGGTTTCTGGGGATACTTTCAGTAAACGCGCACAATCTTCTACTGTGCGGGCGGCATTCAAGCGTGCATCACGGATGAGAACACCGAGCATTTTGCTACGAATACGGTAAGATTCTGTGTAGTCATATGGTTTCTGCTCATCCTCGTCACCTTGACGTTGTTTTTTAAAACGGGCAGAAATGTCTTGGAAGTCGCTCATAGCGTGTGTCCTTCATCACGGGATATATCCACACAACATTATAGACGCTAGTTAAGACACAAGCAACCACCTTACCCTCATCACTATCTTAATTATTGACAATATAAGCGACAAATGGTTCACGTTCATTTGCGTAGGTCTAGTTGGCGATTATAATTCATACAAATAACTTATGGGAAATTATCAGGTATGACTGATTCAGAGACGACAAATACAGTAAGCAATACCCCACCATCCAATGCGGATACAAAGCCACTTTCGCCCGATGATGCCATGACACATTTTCTGAATGGGATGCAATTAACGGCACTTGATGAGCGCACAGTCGAGCGTGTGGCGGCACTCACTGCCCTCAGCATTGGGTGTTCAAGCGTGATTATCTTAAAATACAAACAAGACGATGCCACATTTGAGTTTGTTGGCATCCACCCACCCCGCTCACGCAAACCAGAAATTTATGTGCAGACGTTCAATGCAGAGGCAGGTACGCTGACGGCTGAGGTAGCAAAAGGCAAGATTATCAGCTTTGAAGAAAAGCCAACTGACCCACGTTTGCAGAGTCTAATTTCGGTAATGATGACTGATTATGGTGTGCTAGTGCCTTTGCGCGACCATACGGGGAATTTGCTGGCGATGCTTGCCCTGTACAACAACGATAATTCGCCCTTAGCAGAAGGCGCAGAGAAACGTGCGGATACTTTGCTAGCTGCCTTGAGTATCACTATAGACAATGCGTTTG
This sequence comes from Chloroflexota bacterium, assembly GCA_038522085.1. Classification (GTDB taxonomy): domain Bacteria; phylum Chloroflexota; class Anaerolineae; order Aggregatilineales; family Phototrophicaceae; genus JAUZRW01. The sequence continues at coordinate 7,635 of JBCBKJ010000015.1, read as the reverse complement.
AGCAAGCGCGTAAAGACACAGCCATCAAGAAAGTTGAAGAAGCGGCAGAAATCCTTAGCAAGATTGATGAGGAACTCAACGACACGATTGAGTTGAATTATGTTTTCACGATGATGAAAGATTGGGCGTTACGCTTCACCAATGCAGATGCGGTTGTGTTAGCAATGTACGATAGCGCCAACACGGTCGTGCGCGTGATGTCGCATTATGGCTTCAAGATGGGAACATTGAGCAGAGGCGAAGAATTAACACCTGTGAAGAGCGGGATTGCGTTGCGTGTGGCACGCACAGGTAGAGCAGAAATTGTGCCAGATGTGAGCCTCGATAAAGACTATTTTGCACTGGCAGAGGGTATGCGCACGCAGATGACTGTCCCCATTACCCGTGAGGACAAGGTAATTGGGATGTTGATGCTGTGGAGCAGGCAACTAGACGGATTTACTGACGAAAACCTCGATTTTGTGAAGCGGTTAGCGAGTCGTGCAGGCGTTGCTGTAGACAATGCGCGTTTGTTCAGCGAGACAGAACGTGAACGCGAGAAGCTATCAAATATTTTACGCAATGTTGGTGACAATGTAATCGTTATTGGGCTTGACCACCGCATACAGATGATAAATTCGTCTACTCTACTAGCGTTTCACCTGTCTACTGATGAAACCTATGTTGAAAAGTTGCTGACAGATGCCATCACACATACGGCGCTGCAGAAGGCATATCAACGGGCGGTAGCAGATGAAGATGATACCTACACGACAGAATTAACCTTGCCAAATGAGCGTACTTATCATGTGAGTATCGAATTTCACGAAGGTATCGGGCGGATTATTGTCATGCAAGACATCACACACTTCAAAGAGACAGAACGCTTAAAAACTGAATTGATTGCCACTGTGTCACACGATTTGAAGCAACCACTATCTGTCATGCGTGGTTATTTAGACTTGCTCAATATGGTCAATGAATTTGATGAAAAGTCGAATAAATACGTGGATAATCTGAACTTCGCATTCAAGAGTATGCGCCAACTGATTGATGATTTGCTGGATACAGCGAAAATCGAGGCGGGCTTGCAACTTGAACTAGAAACAGTGAATATCCTTGATATTTTGAATTTCGCGGTGCGGAGTAATCAACAGCAAGCGGATAGCAAAGACACCACGCTATCCATGAATGTGCCGGATTCGCTCCCACCATTGAACGGCGACCCCAAACGTCTGAAGCAAATTTTCAACAATCTGGTGAGTAACGCCGTGAAATACACCCAGCCGGAAGGCACAGTGACGGTACGGATTGAGCTGAAACAAAATTCGATGCGCATTTTTGTTGAGGACAATGGTATGGGGATTGGACCAGAAGACCAATCGCAAATTTTCGAGCGTTTCTATCGGGTAAGGCGTCCAGAAACAGATAGCATCGAAGGCACAGGCTTGGGTTTAGCCATCGTGAAATCATTGGTAGAAGCCCACGAAGGCGACATTGACCTCAAGAGTACATTAGGCGAAGGGTCAACTTTTAGGGTGACACTGCCTTTGCAATGAAAATACGTGTGTAGCAAGCAAAATTCGCGGATACCTTCGCTGGTATCCGCTTTTTGATTACACGGGATTCACTTGGCGCACAGTGATATTAAGGCGTCCGAAATCGCGCATGTCCAGGTCTGCTGGCATCGTATCAAGCAAAATTTTCTTGACCCCGTGATGATAGTAACGATGTTCACCACTCATCACGAAAACATCCCCTGAATGCAAAATTATAGTCTCTTTAGCATCGGCGCGTTTCTTGCCCCCTTTTACAAAAACACAGTCTGCACCCAAGCTAATACTGATTACTGGTGAATCACAGTTTTCGGTCTTATCTACATGTAAGCCTAGTTTGCTATCTGCTGTATACCAATTGATGAGGGCGCTTTGTGGTACAAGTGGCTCACCACAAGCCTCTGCCGCCCGTACAGCAATCTCATGAATGAGGTCAGGCATGGGCGGAAAGGCTTGCTTGGTTGTCGGATGGGTTTTCTCGTAACGATAGCCTTTGCGGTCACTCAGCCAGCCAAAATCACCTGCACTTGTACAAAGGTAGTTGAAGGTACTACCATTCGGCATGGTTTTCTGAAAAAGCGGTGCTTGCCGAATGACCTCGCGGCATAATGCCACGAGGTCATTTTGTTGTTGCATGCCGAGTGTGAAAGCAACGTCAAACATAGAGCTTATGAGTCATCATTTTCGGGTGTATCTTGGTCATCACTATCATCTATCTTATTATCGATGACATCATCATCAATGACTTCGTATTTGTGGTCGAGTTCTTCAGGGTCTGCCCCCTCTTCGGGTCCATGGGTATGGATACCCACACGGCGCAATTTATTCTCGGACGACACAGCAATGACCGTCTCAATATCCACTTCATCAGGGATAAGCCCGAAATCTTGTAGCGTCCAGACAGTCGTGATACGATCACTGAGGTTGGGCCATTGGTCTTTTGCCCAGCGATACCGTTCACGGCTGAATTGCCAGACTTCTTCCGGTAATTTTTCCCAATCAAACGTTTGGTATTCTTCCCAAACATCATCATGCGCGGTCATCGGGAAGAGAATATCGAGCATTGCTTGCTGAACAGTTGCGCCATCGCGCCCATGTTGTGGGCTAATCCAGTTGGCATGGTATTTGTCGATGAACGTGAAAATACCATAGTGCGAGTAATGCTCAATACGGCGCAACAATTGGTCGCGCATCGCATAGGCATTCTGGTATGTGCGTTCGAGTTCGATACTCGGTTCTTCGTACCGTTCGTGATGCTCATGCCCATAATCAAGGTTGAAGTGACTACGGTCAACATTGAACAAGTAACTGACAATCGTCACAATACGGTGATTATCGACATTGAATTTAACGAATGCGCCCTCTTCAAACATATCGTGAATAGCATCGGCAATACCGCGTTGACGTGCTTCGTCGAAGGCGCGTGTGATACCATTCGGGTAGGTCTGGCGTAAGTTACCGGCTGGTTGCATGGATTCGATAGCATCTTTGCCAGACGAGGCGAGGACAGCTTTCAAACCACCGTTGGCAATCACCCATTGGAGCAAAGTGATACCTGCCCCTGCAATCACAATTACAACAAGCGCGTCTGTCTTCTGAGTAATCAGCACAATGCCCATGAAGTAACTGGCTATCATACCGCGCAAACCCGCAAATTTAAGCGATTTTGCTTCGTCTGAGCCTGGTTTGATACCTCTATCTAGCAGGACATCTTGGCGCACGAAGAAGACGGTTGTACTGGTAATCATGAACGCACTGACGAAACCGAAAGCATAATATGCCTCTACGATGACGACTTCGCGGATAATCGGAATCAGTATGGCGGCGACGCCCCAAATGACGGCGATACCTACGCGGTCATCAGCAAAGAAGGCAGGTAGACGTCCGAGTTGAGCCGCGTTGGCAGCCACCGCAGCCCCACCAACATACCCACCACCCTGCGCGAGCAACAGAATCACGGCGAGCAAGATACCCGCTATCAGCAAGAAATTTGTGCCTGTTGCGCCTGTGGCATCCCGTTGGATGCGTGTGAAAGCGGCTATTTCCGCCAGTTCGACTAATAGCTGCTGTTCAAACGCGGCGAGTTCGGCTTCAGTTGCCGATTCTAATGTATCATGGTCAATTTCTAGTAACGACTCTTCTAGTGTGACCAATCGTTCTGAACTAAGGTTATTGAAGGTACGTTGTGCCACTTCTCGGTCTTCAGGCAAGACAACAATATCAGCTTCTTCAATGCCTTCCCCAAAAGTCTGCGAGGCAATAATTTCATACTCAATCAGAAGCGTGCTATAGCCTTCTGTCGCTGGGATATTCCATTGGCTGGCGGCATACAATTGAACAACACCCGTACCAATCAAGAAGACGGCTGCGAGTGTGAGTGCCGTATTGATAACTTTCCATTTTGGGCGGGCGGCGTGCTTACCAGATGCTGGAATGACTTCATAGCCGGAGAAACCCAGCATCGCACTCGACATAGAGCGTAGGAACAAGGAGAAGAAGGTCGCCATAGTCATAGCACCAGCTCCCTCACGGACACGCTCAACATGCTCAACAACACCTTGCGATTGTAGTTTAGCGACGATGCCTTCGGTTAAGAAAGCCCATTCAGGATTGGCAATTGCCGTCGTCCCTACAAGCGTCAATGCGCCAAGTGTGAATATCGTAAACGCGCCACCCCCAATCAAAAATAGGGGGACAGCCCGCTTGGGTCCAAGCGATACCAGCACAACCATAATCGTGAAGGCATAAATTTCTGCGAGGACGATTCGGTATTCAGCAAGCTCAGGAAAAATGAGCATCGTAACATCCGCCGCAGAAATCGAACTGATGATAATCGTCAGCACGGCATCGAGGAAGAATAAACTCGTTCCAATCCACGATAACCAGCGCATTTGTGGTGGACCAATCGCTTCCACCAGTGGACCACTACCGCCTGCATTCGGACGTAGATAAGCCCCTGCTTTATAAGCGGGTACGATGCCAAAAAATAGCAAAACAGACAACACGATAAACGCATAAATCGCAATATCATGATGTCCCTCTGCGCCATGAATAGCGAGTAGCGTTTGGTATGCCGCCACACTGAACGCATCAGCGGCAATTTCAAAGATGAGCGCGAGAACACCCAAGCCAGACCCACCCAAAAGTAAGCCCTCCCCCATTAAGCGTGGGAGCGCCTTATTGGCGGCTTCGTTCTCAGCCGGATCGATATAACTCTTGAGAACCATTGTGGAAACCCCTAGAGATTTGGTTATTGATAGTTCGCGTGATGCAGGCAATAAAAACGCGCAACCGTATATCCCTGCCACGTCACGTCTTATGTAATTCTAATCTATGATACTCCTAACGAGTGTTGCTTACAATCGTGTTATCCCCCAATCATTGGGGGTTCAAATTTGGTTAAGCTATGCAGGTTCGTTGTGAGAACATCACTAGTTAGGTTAATATCGACAATATATTTCATTTTTTTGATGACGAGGGTATCTATGCAACGCATAAAAAGTTCAGTCAATACCAATAGTGATGATTACAAAGCACAGTACACCCATAATTGTGACCTCATGGAAACACTAGCAGAGCGTCAGCAAGCCGTCCGCGAGGCAGGGAAACGTGGTACAGAACGGATGCTCAAACGGGGAAAAATCCCTGCGCGGGAGCGTGTCGAACTCTTGCTTGACCCTGATACACCGTTTTTAGAGCTATCAACCTTAGCGGCGAATGGCATGTACGACGACGAGACACCGGGCGCAGGCGTTATCACAGGCATAGGCATCGTCAATGGTGTGGAATGCATGATTAGCGCCAACAACCCCGCTATTAAAGGTGGGACAAGTTATCCGCTGACTGTCGATAAGTCTTTACGGGCGCAGGAAGTCGCACGGGTGAATGGCTTACCGACAATTTATCTCGTAGAGAGTGGTGGCGCGAACCTACCGCATCAAGCGGAATTATTTGTCAAAGGGGGACGCGGGTTTGCTAACCAAGCACAGATGAGTGCATTGGGTTTGCCACAAATTGCGCTGGTCTTTGGTAATAGTACAGCAGGCGGTGCGTACATACCTGGCTTGAGTGATTACACCGTTTTTGTACGCGGCAAGGCACTCGCCTTTTTAGGGGGTCCGCCACTCGTAAAAATGGCAACCGGTGAAGAAGTTGATGAAGAAACACTCGGCGGAACGGATATGCACGCACGGGTCTCCGGTTTAGCAGATTATGTCGCCCAAGATGACGCTGATGCCCTACGCATTGGGCGTGAAATTGTTGGACAATTGAACTGGCAAAAATCAGCAAATGTCGATTTACGCGAACCCGAAGTGCCACACTATGACCCCGATGAGCTACTCGGACTTGTCCCAATAGATACGATTCGCACTCCGCTTGACATGCGCGAAATTATTGCACGTATTGTTGACGCTAGCCGAATGCTGGAATTTAAGCCTGATTATGGCAGTACGCTCGTCTGTGGTGATGCGTATATCAATGGCTATCCGGTTGGTATCATTGCCAATAATGGCGTGTTATTTAGTGAGAGTGCCAACAAAGCGGCGCAGTTTGTTCAATTGTGTAATCACCGTCGGCGTCCGATTGTGTATTTGCAAAATATTACAGGGTTCATGGTCGGGACAAAAGCCGAGCATGAAGGCATCATCAAGCATGGGAGCAAGATGATTAACGCCGTTGCCAATAGCAATGTGCCTCAGTTTACGGTGCTGATTGGGGGTGCGTATGGTGCAGGTTATTATGCGATGTGTGGGCGTCCTTATGACCCCCGCCTGATATTTGGATGGCCTACCAGCCGAACCGCTGTCATGGGCGCGGAACAGGCAGCTGGCGTGCTAGGAATCATCCAAGAAGCGAGCATGAAGCGCAAAGGCATCGAGCCAGATATGCAACAAATTGAGATGATGAAAACAGGTGTACGCTTGATGTTTGAAGAACAGAGTGACCCCTATTACGGCACAGCACGTTTATGGGATGATGGCTTGATTGACCCCCGCGATACCCGCCAAGCCCTGACGATGGGTATCAGCATGTCGTATAATCGTGATTGGGTGAGCAAAGGTGCGCCCCATTATGGCAATTTCAGGATGTGAGCGAGAATGACAGACTATCACGCGCAAAACCGCAAATCATGGAATGCGGCGACAACACAACATCATTCCCACAAGCCAGATTTGGTACAAAAATATGTCGATGGATACAGCAACCTACACGATACCGAAATTACGCTATTGGGAGATATAGCAGGTAAATCACTTGTGCATTTACAGTGTAATGATGGGCAAGATACCGTCAGCATTGGAAAGCATTTGGGCACAAAAGTGACAGGTGTAGACATCAGCGATACGGCGATTGCTAAAGCTAAAGAGATTGCCAGCGCAATCTCTTTAGCTGCGACCTTTGTAAGAGAAGATATTTTTACATGGTGCGAAAACACCGATGCGCGTTTTGATGTCGTATACACAGGCTATGGTGCGCTCAACTGGTTATCAGATATTGAACGCTGGGCGCAATGTGTCGAGAGGGTGTTGAATTATAACGGGCGTTTAGTGCTGGTTGAGTTTCACCCACTTTTGGGGATGCTCGATTACGAGTGGCAGACTACGTATAACTACATGGGAGGCAAGCCAGAAGCGAGTGATGGCGTTGGTGATTACGTGGGCAATGATTATGAAGGCGCGTTTCAAAACCCGCATACTGCCTATGAATTTGCGTGGGGCATCGGCGAGGTCGTATCTGCTTTGCTGAGTGCTGGCTTGTCGCTGACGAGTTTGACAGAATACCCGTATGTGAATGGCTGGCAAGCTCTCCCCGATTTGCAAGGCGAGGATGTGAGTGCAACAGGTAAGACACGTTACTATCCGCCGGAGAACAAACCAACCATCGCGCTGATGTACAGCGTCGTGGCAACAAAATGGTCTCCTTTCTAGTTTTATGAGGGCAAGAAAAATCATATCAACGGGCATATGACCCGAACAACCATCTTTTCTTTGTATAGGTAGCAAACAAAAGCAGCACGAAGCGTTTTTAAACCTCTCATTGAAAGCAGTAAGGTTTCACGATGTTAAAACATATGAGACAAATTATTCCCAATGTTCAG
>JBCBKJ010000014.1:0-99936 GCA_038522085.1 Chloroflexota bacterium | reverse complement strand
TCCAAATCCTTGAGCGATTGTTGCAATACCTGCGAATGTACCTCTTTCAACCAAGCATAGGCGTCTGTTTTCTTGAGTTGGGTCAGGGCTGTTGTGTTTTTCTGATACGAGGTGAAGCCTCGCGTGTCACCGTAGGTTTGTCTGTTCTGCCACAGAAAATGATTGAACACCACACGCACACACCCAAACTGACGTTGCAACTGCTCATGCTGTCCGTCATCAGGAAATATGCGGTATACTCGTGCTATATAAGCAGGATTTTTGTTGTCATGGCTCATTTGTTCGCTCATGTATACATGATAGCGCCGATGCGTCGTACATGTCAACTTCTGCTGACAGCTACGAACGCCTCACCTGACGACTGAAAGTCTGCGCCGTCTGAAGGCGGGGGCTTTAAACCCCGTTTACAGACAGTAAAATACGATATTAATATGCATTAAGTTCTGACCACTAGCTTATAGGCGACGCTCATGCGTAAGAAAATATCAGCTTTGCTCTCATCGTGTACCCTTCTTTTGTTAAGTGTCCTCATCGTGACAGCACAGACTAATTGTGCTGCCTTGCTTGATGATGCGCTCTTTGCCGTTGAAGATAACTGTGGCGATACTGGGCGTAATGAAGCCTGCTACGGTTTCGACCAAGTAGAAGCGAGCTTCATCTCCACAATAGACGACACGACTTTTAGCCAGCCGACAGATTTAGCTCCTGTAGCCGATATTGCGTCCATCCGTACAGCACCGCTCAATCTGGAACAAGGCACATGGGGCGTTGCGGTCATGAACTTACAAGCAGATTTACCGGATACGCTACCAGGGCAAACGGTGACTTTCATCTTGTTAGGGGATGTGGAAGTTGAAAATGCGGTTGACCCAGCCGATGCTTTCGACCCAGCCGATGGCATTGATGTAACGGTCACGGCGACAAATGGCGCGAACATTCGGAGTGGTCCCGGACTGACTTTTAACGTCATCGGCGGTGCGCCGACAAATAATACGCTTGTTGCGGACGGTATCAGTGAAGATGGGGGCTGGTTGCGCATCGCATACCGTGAGCGTCCAGCATGGGTGAGCCTTGATGTGATTGCTGATGATGATGCGATTGCAGAATTACCGACTTTATCGCCGGATTTGCGTACACCGATGCAAGCCTTTTTCTTGCGTACAGGTATTGGTCAGCCAGAATGTAACGAAGCGCCAGACGATATTTTGCTCGTGCAAGGTCCCGAAGACATCGAAGTGTCTATTACTGTAAATGGGGCAGATATTAATCTTGGTTCGTCGGGTGCATTGCGCCTTGTAGAAGAAGATGGCGTATTTTTCTTAGAAATCATCGTCTTTGATGGTGTCTTTGAAACGGGCGGACAAACCGTCACGGCTGGGCAAAGTACCCGTATGCCACTTGGCACTGCCGAAGATGTTAGTGGTTTAGATGGTGAAGATAACGAACTGGTTGTGATAGGACCTGCCAGCGAACCCATAACCATTGACCTGCAAGAATTTGGGCTAGATTGGTGTGCTGTTGGCGATTTACCCCCTGCTATCCTGAATTATGGTATCGAAGTCAATTGTGATGGTGAAGAACCGCCTGTATTCACGACCAATACAGGAACGGGTACGAGTGGCACAAATACAACTAGCACCGATGGCACATCTCCTGTAACGTCAGTTGAGGATGTAGATTGTAGTGCATTCAGCATTTTGACGACCAGTTTCCCATCGAATGTCTTCACGCTTTCGTGGACACCTGCTGTCGGCGCAGATGAGTATCACGTTGCTCTCTTTGATGAAAGTGGCTTTAACTCTCGCACTATTACCGACATCACGGATACAAGCGTTGTGGTTAATGGGGGAGAGGGCTTTGCTGGTACAGGTTCTGTACATGTCCGTGCTTATCTCAACGATGAATATGTATGCTTCACGCAGGTTGGCTTCACCCGTGCGCCCGACCCACAAGAACCTGTCGGTGGCTACGACGGAAATAGTCGCAATATCAGCGTGAGCATTACCTGCTTTATTTATGGTGGTGGCGACGATTACAGCATCGAGGTAACGTGGTCGAACGCGACTGCGCCAATAGATATTTTTGTGCAGAATAACAGTGCTTTCTCGGAAGAACTTTCTGGAACAGTCAACTTGTTTACGGGTTCGCCACAGCCACCAGGCGTAGTGATATTAACAGGCGACCAAACGCTCGAATTTACTTGCACGAATTTCATTGAGGGTAATTTGTAAAGCTATTTTGTGGACGCTGTTCTCGGCGTCCACTTTTTTTGACATATATTCTGAGGAACACTATGAGTAGTTCACGTTATATCGCTCTGCTACGTGGCATCAATGTTGGTGGACACAAGAAAATCAAAATGGCAGATTTGCGAGCTTGCCTAGAGGTGGCTGAGTTCACGAATGTTAAAACCGTGCTGGCGAGTGGCAATGTGGCGTTTGATAGAAGCAACGTGTTATCTCAAGCAGATAAACAGGCATTGGCGAACCAATTATCGGGCATCATTGAAGCGCAATTTGGCTTTCCTGTGCCAGTTATTGTCGTTACACAAGCACAGATTCAAGACCTGATAGCAAATGACCCCTTTGCAGACATCACAGTCACCGATAATACACGTCTCTATGTGACATTTTTGCCCCAGCCGACGCCCACACCGATTGACCTGCCACATCAGCTTGACGACGGTAAGTATACCATCCTCACATGCGATGATGGCATGGTGACGAGTGTGCTAGAGCTTTCCAAAGTACACAAAACCACGGATGCTATGAAGGTGTTAGAAACCCATTTTGGCAAAGCGATAACAACCCGCAACTGGAAAACAGTGCTTAAAATCGCCAAACTTTAAAGCTCAACCGATATTGCGCAAGCCAGATTCATGCACATGCAACCACTGCAAGCCATTGGGCAAGCCTTCGCGCTCGGCAAAGATAACCGTGCTATGGCGCATGGTCGTTGTGCCGTTGATAGTCTGCCACTCTTCATAATGAACGATGAGCGCACGCCCATTACGCGGACGCACCCGAATTTTTTCTATCCAGATACGGATGTCTGGGCGTTTGCCATGTGTAGATTCTATCGCGTTGATAGTTTCTTCACGGGTCGAGACTGTACCCATCGAATCGACAATGAGAAACAGAGGCGCAAGCACATCTGTGAAGCGTGTAATTGCCTCTTTTTCTAAATCGCCTCGAAAATACGTAGCGAAGAAATCATGTAACTCGACAATTTCTTTGCCTGCCCGTTCTGCTAAGTCATCCTCATAGGCTGAGGCATCCTTATCTTTGTCATTTGCCATATAGCCCCCAAAGCTACCCTATATTATGTATACCCTATTGTCCTAATTTTACCGCATCAAAGCGTTGTAAGAAACCGTCACGGTCTACTTCATAGGATATCTCAATTGGATTACAACACACCTCGCAATCTTCCACATAAGATTGTGACCCCAGCGACATATCGAGGAGCATGGTGATAGCTTGCCAGCAATACGGACACATAAATTCATGCTCGTGTAATTCTTCGTCTATCCACATAGTTTAAAACCCATCTCCAAATTACATACAATAAACATAAACAAAATAAAATATCTTAATTGTAATTATAATTAATTTATCCTATATTCTATTTTATAGCATCATCTGTATTCTGAGGCAGGATAATGGCAACTTTACGCAACACACAGAATGATTTTGACCCTAGTTTAGAAGCATGGTGGACGCTTGTTCATCCGATGGCAGTGATGATTGAAAAATACATCACAACCGAGCCACAAGAAAAGCCAGACAATGTCATCATGGAATGCCATGCTGATATTACCAAAATACAGGCACAACTTGAATCTATTCCTATCACAGACGACAGTCAAGCTATGCACAGCTATCTTCTGCGGGCGACCAATTATCTAGCCCATGCCTATGCTGAACATGATGCAGGTCGTTCGCATGAATCCCAATTTTATTACTATAATGCCCTCACTGAATTGAGCAAGTTGCATCATCAGTTGGTGGTATGTGGCTTAGTAGGGTAGCTATCGCTTGCCGAGAGCCTCCATTCCCCAATCCCTAACTAGCCAAAACCCCATCTCCCGCTACAATACAGAATATGACGACGACACGCTGGTTTGCGCTGGTGCTATCATTGCTTTTGGTGATGACGATTAGCGCACAAGATGACACGACAACCCCAGATGAAATCCCCGTTGGCACGCTCATTAGTGGCACGATTGATGACCTCACGCCCCGACAGGTGTATAGTGTCGATGGCACACGGGGCGCGATTGTGCGCATTACGCTGGCGACACTCTCCGGCGACCTTGACCCTATCCTGACCATTTTTGATAGTCAAGGTAATCTTATTTTGCGCCGTGACGATGGCATGAACTCACTTGATGTACAGGTGACGATTACATTTCAGCGCACCGATACTTATACACTCGTCGTTTCGCGTTTTGCGGGGGTGCTTGGCACAACCTCCGGCGAATTTGACCTGACACTAGAGCGTGTGGGTGTATCTTCTGCTGAGGGGAGTGCGTTACAGTACGGTATCCCAATTACCAATACCATCACTAACGCCCAGCCACGTCTCTTTTTCACCTTTGATGCCGAAGCAGGCGACATCCTCAATATCGAGATGGTACGTAGTAGTGGCACGCTTGACCCCTACGTGCAAGTTCTCGACAGTGACCGCTTTCTGATTGCAGAGAATGATGATTCCAATGGCACGTTCAACGCCCGCATCGACAACTTACTCATCAACGAAGCAGGCACGTATATCGTTGTCGCGACACGCTATGATGGCTCAGGGAGTTTTGTGCTGAGTGTGGTTGAATCTGGTAATAGCGGACTCGGCAATAGCACGCTTGCCCCGCGTCGGTTGGTGTTCAATGAGCCGATTACAGATAGCCTGACTGAAAACGTCTTTCAGCGTTACTACAGCTTCCAAGGTGAGCGCGACCAAATTATCTCGATTACGATGACACGCAATGCCTTCGAGGGTTTGTTGGATGCCTACTTAATTTTGACAGACGCGAATTTTGAACCGCTCATTGAAAATGACGATAGCTCCGGTGATAGTAACGCCCGCATCTTTGATTTTCGTCTACCCGCGACGGGTGTGTATAACATCATCGCCACGCGCTATCTGCAAGAAGAAGGCACGACTTACGGCGAATATGTCCTCACGCTCACAGACGAGGGTAACGCCTTCGCGGATATAGATGAATCCGTAGAGCAATTGACCTATGGCACAACTTATAACGGCAGTATCGACGATGAAACCAGCGAGGTATTTTTTGCCTTCTGGGGGACAGCTGACGAGCGCGTGATTATCTCTATGGATAATACAAATGGCAACCTTGACCCTGTGCTGGAATTGCTAGACGCCAACGAAATCCGTATGCTCCGTGATGACGATAGTGGGTTCAACACCAATGCCCGCATTGATACCACCCTGACCTACACAGGCGTGCATATCATCCGTGCGACGCGCTACGGTGGGGTAGGCGATGGCACAAATACCACTGGCAACTTCCGCCTGACGCTCACGCGAATTAGTGGCACGCCATGATGCTTTTCTCTGTGTCTCTGCGCCTCTGTGGTTCAAAAAATAAAAATGAAAACGCCCAGCAGGTACCTATTCACCGAGCGCACACTAACTAAAAACTGATAACTGACGACTGAAAACTGTCTACTCAAAAAGTGGTTTCATCGCCTGCTTATCAACCAACGCTTGCAACACCTCATCATTTGGACGCGCTTCATAACGACTTGCCGCATCTAGCACTTTTGGCAACAGGTCAATATCCCCAGCCGTGTTCAAGAACACTTGCTCATTACCTAAAACCCACTGCACGGCTTTGTCGATGTCTTCTTGTTCGGAGAGGGGTTCATACCATGTATTGTGCGTGCGGGTATCATCTTGGTAGGGACGACGTGTGATAGATTTAATCGTCTGCACCGCGACATTGCGCTCTGCACACAGCGATAGAATCTTATTGAAACCATCTGCGTATTCTGGATTTTGCATCATCGGGTAATTATAGGGCAGTAGCACTGAATCAAAATCAAAATGGTCGAGACTGGCTTGATGCCGATGCACAATTTCTACATCATGCCCCGTAACGCCGATGTATTTGACCAAGCCTTGCTCGCGTGCTTCTAGCAAATATTCCAGCACGCCACCTTCACCCATTGCGACCTGCCATTCATCTTCGCCTACGAGATAGTGCAACTGAATCAAATCGACACTATCAACGCGCAGACGTTCGAGGGACTTTTCAAATTCTTCTTTTGCTTTAGCGTAGGTGCGTTCGCCTGTTTTGGTCGCCAAGAAAAAGTTGTCACGGTGTTGGGGCATCCACGCACCGATGCGTAATTCGCTATCGCCATAGCTGGCGGCTGTATCAATATGATTGACGCCGTATTCGAGCAACACATCCAGCGTGCGGTCTGCATCTGCTTGACTAACATTGCCGAGTGCCGCCGCACCAAAGAGGGTGCGGGTGCTTTCGTGTCCGGTGCGCCCGAATGGCATTTTAGGGATGGGCATGTTTTTCTCTCCTCGTTGATTGTGAACTCACGTTTTGTATTATACCGGAGTGAATTCTGTTCTATGTGTCCATAGGACGCACCATTCAATAGAAATGAGATGAGAATGTCTGTTATTTATACGGTGCTACCATTTGAAGAATCAAAACGAGCAGAATTGAAGGCGTGGTTAGGTGACGTGTATAAGGCGTCAGCATCACAAGGTACAGAACCTACGTTTGCTGAACTGCAATCAGCTATTTCGCAAGCTGTAGATGAATTAGGTTTCACAGTAGAGTATCTTGAAAGTGATACGCAATGGGAGGCGAGTATTCATCACAACAATAGTGCTTTCAGTAGCTTTGAAGTCACCATGCCTACTAGAAATGCCAAATTTGTATTTTCTGGCGATGTCAGCGTACTTGAGGCTGTTTTACAACAATTACCTACGCACTGTGGCACATTTATGATTTTAGCAAATGGCGAACCTCATGTGCTTGTCACAGCACAGGGCAATTAGTCTTTGAGAGAATATAAATCTTCTGGCAGTGATGTTCGATGATGGTGGTTTACGCAAAATGGAAGCAAACACAGCGGACAGGGCAAGCCACTGTTCCTACATTTTGTTGGTTTGTTGAATAGTTATGCTCGAAAAAACACGTAACTCTCCTTGAATAATGTCTGTATTGCCCTGTGCTAATACTCTAATACGCCACCAGTACCAGCACATAATCAACAAAATGTGCCAATAACAACGCCTCGCATATCATAAACCGTATATCCCATTTATCGTCGGATTCTCGCAGGCGTTGCAATAAAAACCCGAGTGATGTTGTGAATAAAATCAGATTCGCAATGCGCGTTCCCCACAAGAAATTACCCGCACCATTGCGCGGAAACTCTACAAACAACACCGTGATAGCAATCGCACCACCAATAGCTATCCATGCTAGGGTCAGCACCTCGTCTTTGATGGCTTGCTTGAAAAATAATATCACGACGGCAAGCGGAAAAATCAGTGACACCATCCATTGCCAGATAACCATCGGAATCGCAATATCACGTGAGGTAAAATACCAGAACGGCATCAGCGCGATACTGGTTTCGCCTACCTGACTCGTCCCAGCCGACAGCGTAAAATATTGCCAACCCAGCACTAGCGACCCACTCAGTACCAGCACCCCAGCCGTGAATAGTTCATTGCGCGTGACCTCGCGTTTGAGTAGTTTTTGCCAAGCTAACAAGGTGATATAGGCTGGCATAATCACGAAAGTATAATTCGGCTTGGTGAACGTGACGGCAATTGTCAGTAGCACAATCCACGCCCAGCGCAACACCAACCATCCGATATGCGCATCTGTCTTAGGCACGCTAATGAGTGCGATAAACAGCCACAAAGCAAGCGGACGCATCATGACCATCGTCGGACTATGGTAGGTATTGGGATAAAGCAACGCCGAACCTGGCTCAAATAGGCGTGTGCCTGCCAGCATACTCAAAGGACCAATAAAGATGAGCATCACGGACAGCGCAATATAGGCAATCTGCCAAGCGTGCGCATCGTCTTCAATCGGGTGCAATAGGCGCAGAAGCGTATGCAAACCAACAGCCGTGAGTGTCTGACACGCTATCATCAGCACGATAATGGGGACAACATGATACAAAGCAGGCATGAGTTCAATCAGAGCGCGACCTGCAAAATGAAAGAGCATATGTGGCGGAATCTCGCCCAGCGTTTGCAAACTTGCAATCTGCGCCCAGCGTACATGCACGACGTAATCGGTAATCTCAATGTAGCGATAGCCCGTGAAGGGTGTCAGTACATGCAATATCATCGTTGGTGTCACAGCAATCGTAGCAACAATGGCGGTTACTGCGCGTGCGCCGATAGCGAGATAAGCACAGATAGCCCCTAAAATAGTGAGGAATGCGTAGTACAGTTGCCACTGAATTTGCTGATAGCCATACCGTACAGCATCAAAGGTATAAGTTTGTGTGCTGGCATCTGCAAAAATCACTCGGAGCGAGAAATTCGGCGCATAACAATCAACCTGTTCACCAACGCCGACTGTGCCACGTTCTGGCTGTAAGTCTTGCACATAGACACCTGCGATGCCCTCCAGTTCCCACTGTACTTGCATACACTGCCCAGGAAATAGCATCCAATCGCGTTCCGCTTCAATGTACACGGTACTCTCGCCAACGGCATCTTCGATGACCAGCGGGTTAGCTGGTGCAAAATAGGGTAATACACTCAACACAGCGATTACTATTAGTCCCATAAACGCCACTAGACGATATGTTTTCTTAGTCACCATTAAGTCACCTCAAAATTACAGGTAGTTAGTTAACCTCAATTTCGGATAAGAAATAGGTCGATTTTTGACCCATCCTAAACCATAGAAACGCTGTAGAATACCATTTATATTGCCCACAAGGTAGAAATATCGTGCTTAGAGGCAATGGCACGACATTCAGCTTAGTTATTATCATTGGTAGGCAAGGGACAATCGACTGCTGTATTTCGATAGAGTTTGCCAGACGGCACGTCACCCAGAGGTTCAACTTGGATATGTTCAGGTAAAGTCAGGTTATCTTCAATCAGTAAATAAGCAGATTGGGGTTGGGTAGCTAACACATCACCATTAGCACCTGGACTCAGCAATATCAAACTAAGTCCCAAGCCATCATCGAAACCATGCAAAATATGAGCAGCTGTTACATAATTTGTAGAGATGAGAACTGTATTACACCACCGCGACGGGACATCAGGGCGGTATACCACACCTAATGCTTCGTACTGTGCTTCATAAGTGGCAACTTCCGCAAAGGATTCGCGTTGTGGGTCAAAATGACGATTGAGTATATCGTCATACAAAAATTGATAGCCAGTCCAACTAATTAGCCAGACAGCGATAAATAGTAGGATTGTATTATGCTTACCTTGCGCAATCAGCAAGACTATCGACAAGAAAATGTGGGGAGCTAGTAAGCGGAAATCGCCCCAATTGAGTGTGCTATACGTGATGAGTATCAGCGCAAAGATACTACCTGCATTCATCACATGTAAAATAGCAAACCAACGTTCTGCTTGTGGTGCATCACTATCGCGCCATTGTTTTATAAAAAAGACTATGCCCACTATAATAACCATCACAATTTGAGTACGCATCCCGCGCTGGGCATTGTTACCACTAAAAAAAGAACGCAAATAAGCAAGCATATTATCTACAAAGCCCGATATACCCGCTAAGGCACTGTTGGAGACTTGGTCAACATTTTCTGCGATGCCATTCGGAAAAGGCGCAACCGTTATCACATGCCATGTAAATGCTAAACCGACTAGCAACACACTCAATCCCATGCTGAGGATAAAGCGTCGCCATGAAAATTGTTGGATACCATAGCAAAAAAAGAGGGGAACAAATAAAAATGACCATGTGACGCGCAACAAACTTGCCAGCACAATGCCCAGTGCTACATAGAATACAGCTCTGGGGGTAAGTGGTGAGTCAGCACTAAAAGCGCGGTAGAACAATATTGCCAACATCGTCGCTAGTGATAAATTAAGCACCTGCATCATGAAAGCGGGCATATACAGCACCAGCGAAGGGAAGGTTGCCATCAAGATGGCTGACCAAGCCAGTTGCAAGCGTGTGAGTGGCACGAACGCAGTAAAACTGACGACGGCTAATCCTAATATGAAAGCATTGAACAAAATAGGTGTGCAATAATTCCACGGCACAATGCTCGCTACAGTGCCATACAATACAGGCGGACCCCATCCCCAGCCGTAAAAGGGAGATTGTACCATCGGTGGGGGAATTTCGTTGACTGTGTAATAGCCACCGCCAAAGCCGACATCTGCAAAAGTCGATGCTTGCGCCCAATAGTAAATTTCATCTGACCATTCAAGACGCTTATCACAAATATTGCCATCATGTGTGGTTCGCGTTTCGAGCATGCCTATTAATATAACGAGTGGTAAGCAGGCAATCAGCATACCTGTACCCACCCGATAGCGCGTATCGACAGCATCTGCCCCTCTGTAAAAGGCGATGCTTGTGCTTATTAACCCGATGATAGCCAACAACACATAATAAATTTGCCAATGCGTTTGTTGATACCCATATTGAACATCGAGTGGATAGATAGTTGTTGTCTCATCAGGGAAAATGACACGCAACGAAAATGCAGGCGCATAACAATCGCGTAACTCGCCTATGCCTACTGTACCGCGTTCCGGCTGTAAATCTTGTACATACACCCCCGCGATGCCTTCAAGTTCCCAGCGCACATCCATGCAACGCCCCTCAAAGAGCATCCAGCTATAGTCGGCTTCGATAGTGACCGTGCTATCGCCAACTGTCTCCTCAATGATAAGCGGTGCGACAGGGCGAAAGTACGGCAAGATAGCGAGCAAAATGACGACACCAATAGCTATCTGCGCCAAACGATGCCGATTTTTGTCTGCGAACATACACACATTTCCAGAGGCTAAGAACAACGGGCGTTATTCTACGCGAGTTCCCGTTTGCTTGGCAAGGTCAGTATAATTATCTACCCACACCTTCTGCTCTGAAATCACATCAGGACAATACTGTTCTGTATTTTACTTCTGATTGCGTGATTCTACCCTTATACCTAAAATCGACTCGCAAAGCATCCAAACGATCTAGGGCTTTGTTAATATCTTCCGCATCTGTTTTTGCAAGCCCTGTGACAATACGCTCAAAGAGTCCTGGAAACTGTGATTTCAACTCAACAGCATGGTTGAGCAACCACTGTGCAAATGGGTGGTTCTCATTGACAGGGATATACCTACGACGGAAATACTGACGAATGGCACTTTGTTTGAGCAAGGTATTCTCTTCATAAGGCACAAAAAACAAAGGCGCAAATAAAAATTGTGCCTCAGGTATAGAGGCAATTCGTCTTCCTTGTGCTGTCAGCCCCTGTTCAGAGTCATAAGCCAATTTTACACCGAGCTGTAACAACCCTTTCACACAGGCATTCATGAACTCATCATTAGCTCTTAGCTTTATAAGTATTCGGTTGTCAGGAGAGTTATCTTTCTGCAATGCTGAGATACTTAATAGACCATTTGAAGTTTGAATGATAGGCATCTCTGCCCACTTTTCTTTATCGTGTATGAGAGGGTCACTATGAATTGTATTTAGCGTCCTCTTTGAGTCTTTGATAAGGCTAGATGAAAGATTAATATTTCTAGGTATCGTTATTTAGCCTGATAATTCGCTTTGTACAGCCCGCATAATCGTATAAGCGATGGTTGAATATGTATTCCAATCGAGACCCCGTAATTCATCTCTTGCCAAAGATACATCAGGGCGCAAACCATCCAGCAATGAAATAACTACTGCAATTGCACTATAGGGAAGAAGACCTCTTATCTTTATCTTGTTGTCATATAGACTATTATTCAAGGGAATACGGATGCCGTTGTGTGATAGCGTAGCAGAACCAGTGATGAGAGCTTGTAATTCTGTTGAAAGTTGCTGATTGTTTATATCATTCAGTTCAAAACCAATATCATCTGATCGTCTTAACTCACTAAGAGATTGCTGTAATTGCGCAATTTCTTCAGTTTTATCTAGTTTCTCACGCTGGCTAGTTAAATCCTGAAATGAATTTAAAAGTGTATTTACTCTTGCCTCAATGTTACTTCGCTCGGAGTATTGGTCATATCCAAGGTCTATATTTACTATGTGTTGGGTTATTGCTCCTTTGCTGCTGACAAACCTTCCAATTACGCCTATATCAATCTGGCAATATCGGTCAGTGTGCCCATTTTCCTCCATCTCCGTCATCATTCTCAGATCCTCTTTATGAAAATCCATCATTACCAACACACCCTGTCCTTCCAAATAAGGCGTAGGAGATGCTTGGGTTAAATCAAGTAGAATAATTTTCAAGACTGGAGGCGCTGTAAAGGTCATATTGAGGGCGCGGGATGCCTTTTCTAAATCTTCCCCACCCAGGACAATATCCTCGCGTTTTACCCATGGTTGCTTGATAATTTGCTCATAGGTGTATCCCACAGGCTCATTGTTGCAAGTAACAGGCACAGGCGACGCTAACACATACTTTTCTACTTTTTTCTTCAATGAAAAATATGTATGGTCAAGCGATGGTTTCAAACGCACGGCAATAGATGTGCCATATGCGTTTGCTTTGCGGTAGCCTTCTTTTTGGCGCTCTGCGTTAGGCATGTCTGGTGGGGTATGATTACTGGCTTCCTTGCGCACAGCGTAGAAAGCATCTAAGCCTGTCATCGTCACCCGTAAGGCATCTTGTTTACTTCCTGCGCGACGGGTGCTTATCTCTAGTTGGTCGCCGACAATGAAGCACGACAACACCCCAATCCCAAAACGGCTAATAGGCGTAAATTTCTGACCCTGTGTTTTGTCATAAGCGAGCTGTTCTACTTTGAACTCATTAGACTGATAATATGAGCGCCCAACCCGCAAAAAATAATCGCTGATGATGGTCGCATCCATACCCATGCCATAATCATCAATCCGTACCCACTGATACCCATTTTCGTCATGCCATGTGGTGAAGTCGATAGGTTGTGCCTTGTAAACATCCCGCCCGCCTTCAAAAAATTGCCGATGGCGTGTCGTATCAATCGCATTCTGTAGCAACTCGCGCACAAAAGCATAGCGGTCAGCATACAAATTCTCACCCATCAACAAAGTCAGAATCTGTTCTTGCTCTAGCGTAAAGCGATACTCAGCGTAATCATAATGTTTTGAATGAATATCATCGCGCTTAATTTTGCCTGGCAAGGCTATATCTTGCCATTTGGGGTTACAACTCTGGAGGATTTTGCGTGTTTTCTGGATTTCATTCTCAATGGTGTCTAAAAATGTGCGAATGTCATACTCCACACTAGGGTCATCGGGACCTGCAATAAATGGCAGTTCGTAATTATCTTGACGTGTTTCGGAGGCAGGAAAGCGAAACCCATCTGATGCGTAATGCTTTTGCCATTCTTCATTAGAATCTGGTCTGTTTATTTTCGATAAGCCCAAATACCTGTAAATTGCGTCTGGGGAGCGCGTGTTATCAAAATCAAGAATATCTGCAAGTCGTAAAATCAAAGCACAAAAGCGTAGGTCGGCTTCTGCCAAATAATCTGTAAGGAACACCTCACTCCGAAGCTCATCAACATCTTGATCATGACTTTCGCACACCAGCCCAACCATATCTCCAATATCGACTGTACCCCATGGAATGCTTCGATTCTTCAGGTAAATGTAAACACGTTCTGGATGTGACCACCGACAAAACCATTCGGTGACAGATTTTGGTATCATGGCTTCATCATCATGCTCGTCACGATGTTCTTGAATCATCAACCTTGCGCCGGGGTTTTCCTGCAAAAAATCCTCAAAGCGCGGTTGGGTAGCAATATTACGGCGTTCCTCCTCTTTGAAGACCATGCCTATATCATGGAAATAAGCACTGAGCAGAATAATCGCGCTCTCTAATGAGGTCAGTTGGTCTAATTTGTCGCCAAGTAAATCGGTGGCACGTTTGAGTACATTTATGGCATGGTCTTCATCGTGTAAAGTATAGGTAGGGAAAGTATCTCGTATGTTGGATAGTTCTTCGCCTGCATAATCAAGCGATGTAGCGATTGTTGCTCGTTTTTTATCGTCAGTTTCTTTTTTGCAAAAATGTTTCCATATATCAGTTTCTTTATAAGCACTCATGCTCATTATCCTTTGTTGCGATGGTTAGCTAAATGATTGTTTTGCAATGTTGAATATGGATAAGTCGCTATCCTCATGCCAAAAACTGCCATCAGGCAGGGTGGTATCCGTATCGAATCGTGCATCTTTCATATTGGCATACATCAAGTCCGCATCTTTTAAATCTGCCCCGCGCAAATCACTCTGCGAGAAGTTGGTGTATATACATTTGCAACCGCGCAAATCTGCCCCGCGTAAATTCTTGTTTACATAATTCATCCCGCTCAGATTCTTGTTCCGCAACCCAAACCCACACCAATACGCCTCATGTTTTGGATTGGTAAACATATCCATGTCGGTCTCAGGATGCCATGATGTGTTATCCGGTAAGATGGTGGTCTCATCGAAAGTCACAACACCAAATCGTGGATGAGATAACTCTGCATTTGTCAAATTTGCCTTTCCAAAATCCGCACCCCGTAAATCTGCCCTCGATAGTTGTGCTTGTGCTAATGACCCGTCTGCCCACCAATCATATGCCCATAGCTCTTCGGCGGCTGTCACAGCAATGGCATTTATACGACTGCCTAAGCGTTCTAACAGTCGTTTTTTCATTTGGTTGTTCTGGCGGATTTCATACAAGCGGTCAATCAATAATACAGTAATCACCAGCCCAAGAATTTCTGGAACTAAATCATCCAACAAGGTAAGAATATCTGCATTAATCCGGTTCAATAAAGGAAATGTGATGATACCTATTAACCAACCAACCACACTATAAAGCCATTTATTATTCTGCCAAATTGTCCCAATCGTTTCCCATTGTGCATTATCACTTTGCATTATAGACCTCTCCGATTCGCCACTTCAGCATGTGCTTATGACAAAAAACCTTTGACAGTTTTTCATAAGAAATTCATTACATCAAATTGTAACGCATCTATGAATTATTGTGTGGTTAAACACACAGGCAACAGTCACAAAAATAATGACCTATTTTCCTTGGCGTGAAATTGCCCAGAAGGTCATATCATCAAATTGGGTGCTACTGCCAATCTGATTGAACACGGTATTGGTGATATGCGTCAGGAGCGTATCGACGGCTTCTGCCTCTTGCACAATCGCCAGCACATCTTCTTCGCCTAAGAGTTCGCCATGTGCATTATGAGCATCATTGACGCCATCGGTAAACGCGAACAGTAAATCACCTGGTTGTAGACGCTCGGTTTTGACTTCAAACCACGCATCATCGAACATGCCGACAGCCGGACCCGTTGGCATCAAACGTTCGAGTTTGCCTGTTTTCTGGCGTCGCAGAATCGGCGTAGGGGAATGCCCACCGTTGATATAATACATGTGTCCGCTTGGTAGATGCACAATGCTCAGAAACAACGTAGCAAACATCGTCAGTTCATAATGATGCTCAATGATGTAATCGTTAGTATGCTGAACGACTTTGCGCAACTCTGCCATGAAGCGCGTCGGTGTCTGACGTTCAGCAGGCAAGCCCACCAGCCGTTGCCGTGCTTGCGAAAGATAGGCTCTTAGCAAGCTGCGTATCAGTGCCATAAATAAGGCTGCTCCCACGCCTTTATCACACACATCCGCGAGAATCATCACCACGTAGTCATCGACAACATAAATATCATAAAAATCCCCCGCGACTTCCCGCGCCGGATAAAAACGGGCATCAATCGCCCAACCGTCAATCTCTGGGATGGTATCCGGCATGAAATCGCGCTGAATACGTCGCCCAACCCGCATATCATTTTCGATACTTGCTAGTGTCGCTTGCCGTTGTAAAAGGCGATAATTGCTCAGAATAACGGCTGTGTATGCCGAAAGTGCCTCTACCAACATTTGCTGAGAACGGTCAAAGGGGATGATATGCCCGCTTTCATCTTGCGCATTGATTAATTGCAATACACCCACGGCTTCGTCATTATGGTCAGTCAGTGGCACAGTCAAAGTGGATACTGAGCGATACTGATTATGCTCGTCAAACCAGCGTGTGCCACTGAAATCGAAGCGGTCATTCTCGTAGATATCGGTAATATTGATGACCTCGCCTGTATGTACAACATGGGAAGCAATGTGTGTGTGATTCGGATTGCCATCTGCATCAAACAGGGCGACAGAAGGCATGCGCGTGGTTGTCGTTGCTGTGCCACCGGAATGAATCCCTAGCGAGTGTGTTTGCATCACGACAAAGTGCAGATGATTATCCTCTTCTTTCAGATACACTGTGCCAGCGTCCGCGTTATACACGCCCTGTACTTCATTGAGAACATGCTCCAAAAATTGGTCAATGTTCATCTCACGCCCAAAACGTAATTCTGGTTCATCTGATAGCAAAATCGCTTTGATATGCTTGGCAATTTTCTGGATGCGGTCACGAATGGCTGTGCGTGAATGTTCAATCGTGATGCGGGCGCGGAGTTCGAGTAGCACAGGGTCAAGTGGCGTCAGCAGAAAATCCGTCGCGCCTAATTCCATACAGCGTGATAAATACACACCATCCGAACCAATTGCCAGCAATGGCACATCATGGGTGATGGCACTCAAGCGCAAACGTTTCAGCATCCGAAAAGCATCGGTTGCTTGTATATCTGTGCCGATAATCAACAAATCATAGCGATGGTCACGCAAGGCTTTTAGCAGGGTAGTCCGTTCAGATACTTTGTCCACATGATAGCCTGCATCGCTCAAGACAGCATGAATCCCGTCACGGTCACGCTGGCTATAAAGCATCACACGCTGTTGAAGGCTTTGTGATATGTCATTGAGTGGGCGATACATAAATAAGTGATTGTGGTTCGTATCCCCCGTGCGATGATACGTAAATTCGTCCACACTATTGAGCGCAAAATAGACGCCTAAGCCACCTAATTCGCGGGTATCCAAGGGGCTATCGAGACTCGTCGGCATATGACGGTCACGCGGGTCATACGGAATACCGGTATCTTCCAACATGATTTCTAGCTTATCGGCATGGAAACGCGCCGTCACCGTGATGAGGTCATCATCAGTGCTATCAGGATAGGCATACATGACAATATTCGTGGCGATTTCATCAACTGCCAGCTTGAGGTTATAAATAGCACGCGGTGATAAGCCTAATTTACGCCCAGCATTGGATACAAAATCGCGCAAGCGCCCCAAGGTATTGCCCAACCGTTCATCCCGCGCAGACATGACTTCCGTGATTGCTTCTGATGACATCATCGTTCCTCATACATGACATATTTGCGATAACTATACTCTTCTGCCACTGCATCACGCCAGTTATTGAATGTAGTAAAAGCCCTGTCCCTACATTTTGTTGGTTTATCGAACATTTAAGCCCGAAAAATCATCCAACAGTGCAGAGACGCGCCTTGGTGCGTCCGCGATTTGAACACTACCGATGCAAGTAAAGAATTAAATACGGAAAATGTGGGGGCGTTGCTGTGTTTACGTTCGCTCGGGCAGGGACACAGCCCTATCCCTGCAATTCAAAAAATTTGTAGGACTCTACATTGACATTCGCTTTAACCTCGCTATAATGCTATACACTGCGTCAAGGTAGCTCAGGGGTAGAGCGTCCGCCTGAAAAGCGGAATGTCGACAGTTCAAATCTGTCCCTTGACACACTAAAAACCCACTTCGGTTAGAAGTGGGTTTTTTTATTCTATTTCAATAACTTTTCCCCCACGCACTTGCGCAAAATCCCTTACACTGAACCTAACAATAGCGTTTAGATTTAGGGTAATCACATGAGACGCACATCTGTAATCTCCAGCATGGGGGTGCTGGTAATGTTACTAGCAGTCGGGGTATCGCTCGCACAAGAAAGCTGTGCCATCTTCTTAGAAGAAGCACTCTCCGCAGTCGATATGAACTGCGATACACTCGGGCGTAATCAAGCCTGCTATGGCTATAACCGTGTCGAGGCAAGTTTCCTCACCGATGTTGAAGACGATTTTTTCGTAGACCCTGCCGATGTCACTGATGTGGCAGAAATAGAAACATTGCGCACTGCACCCCTTGCGCTTGAAAATAATGAGTGGGGCGTCGCTGTGATGGTTCTGCAAGCCAATTTGCCCGATACACTACCGGGACAAAATGTAACTTTTGTGCTGATGGGTGATACAGAAATTGAAAATGCTGTTGACCCTGACGATGCCTTTGAAGCTGGCGACCCCCTCCCTGTGACGATTGCATCACAGGGCGCGACTGTGCGCAGTGGGGCAGATACGACCTTTAACAGTATCGGCACACTCACGGGGGGTACACTTATTGATGCTGATGGACTCAGTGATGATGGCGTATGGGTACGTATCATCTTCAATGACCGTCCCGGCTGGGTACAACGTAGCACGCTTACTGAAGATGAGGCGATAAATAGCTTGCCAACACTTGGTAACGAAGTCTATACGCCGATGCAAGCCTTCTATCTGCGCACAGGCATCGGACAAGTGACCTGTAGTGACATCCCCGACGATAGCTTACTGATTCAAGGTCCTGAAGACATCACCGTGCAAATTACCGTCAACGGCGCGAATATTGAACTTGGCTCGTCTGGCATGTTACGCATTATCGAAGATGCTGATGGCAATCCTGCGTTGGATATTGCGGTACTCGATGGTGAGTTTGTCGTCAAAGCAGATGAACATAATCCTGTCGATGTTATCATACCAGCCGGACATCATTCACAACTGTGTATGTCAGAGTCACAAAACAGTGGGCTGGATGGCGAAGCAAACGACATGGAAGTCAGTTGTGGCGCTTCCGAACCTGAATTTATCCCCCCAGAGATGTTTAGTGAAGCGTGGTGTGGCATGGAGCAAATGCCAGCTAAGCTGCTCAACTATGCGCTGACCAGTTGCTATGATACACATACCGTACAATCAGGCGAAAATCTGTTTCGGATTGCCCAAAATTACTGCACGACAACGACTGTGCTGGCGTCGCTCAATGGTATTGGCAACATAGATAATATCGTCGTCGGCACGGTACTCACCTTGCCTCTCTCGGCATGTGAAGGCACAGGTGCAACAACGCCACCCCCTGGCACAATTCCACCCGCCAGCGACCCATCCGCAACAACAGATGATGATACTACTGATACGACAGATGATGCTGTCAGCAATGGATGTGAGAGCTTCACAGTGTCGCCCCAAACAGTGACCGATAATACTTTCAGCCTCGATTGGATGGATGTGGTTGGGGCAAGCAGTTATGTGGTTGCTGTCTTTGATGATAGCAATACAGAAGTTCAAGCAATTCCGACTACAGAATCCGCACTTACCACCAATGGTGGCAACTTCCCATCAGTGGGCTATATCGACATTCGAGCTTACGATGATGCTGGCGGCTACTTGTGCTATGCGCGTTTCAACTATACCCGTGTCGGCGTGCCAAGTGGTGAGGCAACTGAGCGTGTTTTCCCATTTGGTGTCCAAGCCTCTTGTGAGTATGCCGGACCTGATTTCAAATTAGATGTCGCGTGGATTGGCGCAACCGAAGCGCCTGTCACCATAAGTTATGTAATCTCGCCAGGTGTTCCGGTTTCGACAACCAGTAATGATCTAGAAGGCTCATTTTCCGTCTTAGATCCAAACACATTTTCGTCTGTAACCGTGACCTCTGGCAACGATTCTGAAATTATCACGTTTGTATCTTGCTGATTAAGGAGGTCTTGTATGCTGGACAGATGTGTATCAACGCATCTGTCTTTTGATGTTCATGCTACAATTCACACCAATCTTTACCCTAAAACTCAAGCACAAAAACCCAAAATGCGTTAAGAATAATGTATGCAAATCATCGAACCACTATAAGGAAAATCCATGCGAAAACGACTCACCGCCTTGCTATCATCGAGTTTTATCATTCTGCTGACTGTCATTATTGTGACAGCACAAGCAGGCTGTGATGCACTCTTGGAAGAAGCCATCTTTGCTGTAGAAGATAATTGTGATGCAACCGGACGCAACGAAGCCTGTTATGGCTTTGACCAAGTATCGGCATCTTTCGTCACCGATGTTGCTGATGATTTTTTCTCGCAACCTGCGGATCTTTCGTCAGTGGCAGATATTGAAACCATTGCGACAGCGCCTCTCAATCTCGAAACAGGCGCATGGGGCGTTGCGCTCATGAACGTGCAAGCAAATCTGCCCAATACCTTGCCTGGGCAAAATGTAACTTTTTTCTTGCTCGGTGATACTGAAGTTGAAAATGCTGTCTCTGAAGATGAGGCTTTCGCTGGCTCAGAGGGTATCGACATCACGGTACAAGCACCCAACGGCGCGAATATCCGCAGTGGTCCTGGCTTGAATTTCAATGTCGTCACCGGTGCAGATAATGGTGATACGCTGACAGCCGATGGTGTCAGTGAAGATGGCGAATGGCTACGGGTTATCGCACTCAATCGCCCCTTGTGGATTAGCCGTAGCGTCATTGATGATACAGCCGAAGGTATTGACGCATTGCCGACACTCACTGCCGACCTTAATTCACCGATGCAAGCCTTCTATTTGCGTTCTGGCATTGGACAACCAGAATGTGTCGATTTTCCAGATAACACGCTCATCGTACAAGGCCCCGAAAGTATCGAAGTGAATATTACCGTTAATGGGGCAGATGTCACGATTGGCTCAACCGTTGGCTTGCGTGTTATCAGCATAGAGGGTGAATTTTTCTTAGAAGCAATTGCCTTCGCTGGCGAAATTGATTTCATGGGGCAAACCCTGCAACCAGGCGAACGCAGTCTAGCCTGTCTTGGTGATAGTGACGATAGAGGCTTAGATGGTGAAGATAATGACCTCATCGTTACGTGCGACCCAACCGAACCCGAACTGGTGGACGATTTTAATGCGGAATGGTGTGTGCTAGACGAACTGCCAAGCTCATTGCTCAATTATGGACTGTCAATTGGGTGCGAGAGTGCGCCTGCTGTAACGACTACGGACAATGCAGGGACAGGTAATAATCCTGATGTGGGCGATGGCTCTCTCGTTGATAGCGTGAATTGCAGTACCTTCTCGCTGGTTAGTCCCTTAGCGCCAACCAACTCTGGCACGCAGTCGTTCATATGGAATACGGCACTTGGCAATAATATCACCTATCAACTTGTATTTTACAATTTTGAAGGCACAGAAGTTGAATCGTTCTTCACATTGCCTATTTCAACACCGGATGCCAGCGAGTTAGCAAGCCTCTCTGTTAATTTGGGTGCGCAAACATCAACAGGCGGGCAATTTAGCTGGGAAGTGCGTGCTTATGTCGATGGCGTGTATGCCTGTGCCAGTGGTGGGTCAGGGACGCTTGTTCGCACAGGTGAACTCAATCCACCACCACCCGCACCCCCCGAAGCACCACCTGTCACGACAAGTATCGGCGTATCCCTAAGTTGTGGTGTTACAATTGGTGAATACTTCTTAAACTATACAAGTGCAGATGTTGGAACAACTGATTTCACTGTTACATACACAGATGGTCTTGCCACTATACAAACGTTTACAGTTTCACCACCTGGCGCATTGCCAGACGGTAATACCTTCTTCTTTGAATTTCAGGGTCCTATCACAAACTTCACTGCGACAGCAAATCCGAGTGGGGTATCTGGCTTTTTCGCGGGTCCGATTACCTGCTAAATAGACTATCTATGGGATGTGTAGATGACTACGCATCCCACTGATAACTGTTAACTAAATTATTTACCAACCAACACCACTACCGAACGCGGTTCAACAACAAATGTCTTTTGATTACGACAGCGCGGTTCATCCCCGACAGGGAAAATATCATCGGGTGCATTACGATAGGTATCGACTGCGAGATGCCATTTTTGTGTGCGTTTGAGCTTAGGTAACTGAAACGTCAAACGCTCCCAATAAGCATTTGCCGCCACATAAATATCAACATCTTTTTCGTGACCACCTCGTGCATGCTTCCCACTGAACAACCATGCCAACGTGCGGCTACCATCGCCCCAATCCGGTTGCCATGTCTCCCGCCCATGAAACGATAAATCCGCGATGCCTGCGCCCGCATAATCCATATGACGCATGTGGTCACGACTACGCAACACAGGATGCGCTTTACGGAATGCAATGATTTGCTTGAAGAAACGGAAGATGTCGCCGTGTTCTTCAAGATTGTACCAGTCCAACCACGTCAATTCGTTATCATGACAGTAGGTATTATTGTTGCCATGCTTCGTGCGATACATCTCATCGCCCATATAAATCATCGGCACACCCTGACTGACCATCAGCAATGTGACCATATTCTTGACTTGCCGTTTACGAAGTGCGTTGATGCGTGGGTCGTCTGTTTCGCCTTCGTGACCATGATTCCAGCTATTGTTATCGTTTGCACCATCACGGCTGTCTTCGCCATTAGCATAGTTGTGTTTGTTGTTGTAGCTCACGAGGTCGCGCATGGTGAAGCCATCATGTGCGGTGATGAAATTAATGGATGCTGTCGGACCACGATAAGCGTACAAATCCGGCGATCCTTGCACCCGCAACGATAACTCCGGCACCGTATTATCATCCGATTTGACGAAACGCCGAATCGCATCTCTGTATTTGCCGTTCCATTCTGCCCAGCGCCCATACGCCGGAAACGTTCCCACCTGATACAAACCACCCGCGTCCCACGCTTCTGCAATCAGCTTACAGCCTGCCAACACAGGGTCATAAGCGAGTGCCTCTAACAGAGGTGGATTCATCAAGGGCTTGCCATCTTGGTCGCGCCCTAAGATACTTGCCAAATCAAAGCGGAAGCCATCAATATGATATTCTGCGACCCAATAGCGCAAGCAATGTACCACCATATCGCGCACGACAGGGTGGTTGCAATTAAGCGTGTTGCCTGTGCCACTATAGTTCAGATAATGCCCTTCATCGTTGAGCATGTAGTACGTTTTATTGTCGATACCCCGAAACGAAATCGCTGGACCCCCATCGCCCCCTTCGGCTGTATGGTTAAACACCACATCCAGCCAAATTTCGATGCCGTTGGCGTGTAACTCTTTGACCAAATTCTTGAACTCATCTATCTGCATCCCAAAAGCACCCGTCGCCGCATAGCCAGCTTTCGGTGCAAAAAATCCGACGCTACTATAGCCCCAGTAATTCATGAGCGGTTTGCCCGTTTCAGGATTGGTGCGGTCAGCATATTCGAGTTCATCAAATTCAAAAATGGGCATCAACTCAATGCAGTTGACACCTAATTCTTTCAGATACGGAATCTTGTCTCGAATGGCTGCATACGTCCCGCCGTATTTCACACCGGATGACGGATGCTTAGTAAACCCACGAACGTGCATTTCGTAGATAATCAGGTCTTCAATCGGAATGTCTAGTAGACGGTCATCTTCCCAATCGAAATCATCTATAGTCGGACGCGCCCGATGCGGATACAGATGGTCATCGCGGTCAGCCGTCCCCCAGCTATCGCGTCCACCGATGGCTTTTGCATAGGGGTCAAGCAAGATGTTGTCGCTATTAAAACGATGTCCCTCGCGTGGCGCATACGGTCCATCCATACGATAGCCGTATTCGATATGCTCGTAATTTAGCCCGAAGACAATCATTGCCCAGACGTTGCCCGTTTTAAATTGATCAGGGAAGGGAATTTCCGCAAACGGGGCATCTGCGCCCCGTTCAAAAAGTACAAGCACACACTGCGTTGCATGGCGCGAAAATACAGAAAAATTGACCCCACCACGCACGAGTGTCGCGCCAAAGGGTTCGACGTATCCCCGTCGCAGAGCAAAGCCTTCGTAATCATGCGTGGGGTAAACATCGATGCGTTCCATAAATCATACTCCTAATAATTTCGCACCTGTCTCTATATTGGGCGCGGTCTGAAAATATTTTAAAAAGCCAGTTGCTTCCATCGCATCATAAATCGGTTCGCGCAAGCCTACTAGCACAACCTCGCCATCCAATTCTTGTAACTGACGATACAATAGTAACATCACCCGCAAACCTGCGCTGGACATAAAATGTACTTGGTGCATATCCAGCAATAACATCGGGTTATCTTCGCAGGCATCTACAATCGCTTGGCGCAAATGTGGCGCACTGCTCCCATCAATTGCCCCCTGAATGGATAACACTGTAATATCATTATCGTAACGTTCTACCATGATTTCCATACGTCACAGTCTCCCTCTAAATATCTGCACCACACAGTTAAACTCAACTGTCTAGTTATCATTATATAACAAATTTTATAACAGGTGTGTTTGTTGAGCGTCCTTTCTTTCTATGCCAAATATCCTGTTTATGCTCTGCTTTCTCTGCGTTTCTTTGTGTTCTCTGTGCCTCTGTGGTGGAAAATAAGCGTTAAACAAGCATTCCACACTTCACACAGTTGCAAAGCACGCTAAAATAACCTCGCTTGTGAAACTTGACACAAATATTAAGACTCTGTGATTATTAAGACAAACAGCGTCACGATTACACGCCTATCGTGTTTAATAGAACAGAGCATTGATATAGCCATAGACATTATCAACCAAAGGATTTCAATACATGCGGGTTGCCGTTTTCTCCGAGACATTTTTGCCCAAAGTAGATGGTATTGTGCGCGTGGTGTGCCTACTTGTAGACCATCTCCTCGAAAATGACCACGAAGTTGTCATCTTTGCACCCAATCTCGCCGTCGATAGCGAACCCGTCACTGAATATAAAGGCTGTAAAGTGGTCACGCTGGAAGGGATTCCTTTGCCTTGGTATCCCGAATTGCGCTTCACAGGTCCTTCGCTGACTGTCTATCGTGAATTGCAAGATTTTGACCCCGATGTGGCGCACTTTTTCCATCCTGTAACAGTCGGTATTCCTGGCTTGGCGATGGCAAAGTCGCTCAATATTCCGTCGCTCGTATCCTTCCATCTCGATTATGCCCGCCTTGCACGTCATATGAATTACGGACCGATTAACTTGGGCTTTATGGAAGGCATCGCAGACGTGCTGACGCGCATGGTGTTCAATTGGGGCGATTACACGCTCGCGCCCAGCAAGCAAATTCAGCGCGAAATGCTCGATTTAGGTATTCAGAACGTTGGCTTGTGGAAACGTGGTGTTGATGCTGAACGCTTCAATCCGAATTTCTACAGCGATGAGATGCGCTATACATTATCCGGCGGGGCAGTTGATGCGCCGACCTTCCTGTATGTCGGGCGTTTATCACACGAAAAGCATATTCATGACTTGCGCCCAATGATGGATGCGCATCCAGACATACGGCTGGCACTGGTGGGTGATGGACCCTATCGTCCTGAACTGGAAGACCTCTTCGCTGGCACAAACACAACCTTCATGGGCTACATGAAAGGCGAGGAACTATCGCAAGCCTACGCCAGTGCCGATGCGTTCATTTTCCCAAGCTCACTAGAAACCTTTGGCTTAGTCGTGGTCGAAGCAATGGCGGCTGGTTTGCCGGTGATAGCATCGCGTGTAGGCGGTATTCCTGATGTAGTCGAAGAAGGCTACAACGGCTATACCTTCGAGATTGGCGACACACAAGCCATCATTGAAGCAGTAGATATATTAACGTCTGACCGTGAACGTATGGCGCAAATGGGTCAAAATGGGCGTATGTTTGCAGAAACCCAAACATGGGGACACATGATGGATGAGGTTATTGAGCATTACCAACGTCTCGTCAGCCAAGCCCATGCCCTCGACCAAATTAGCGCATAAATCTATTTCTTTGGCAACGCCCGAATCTTCTGTATTAAACGGGTTGTGCTGTGGTTCGGCAGATACTCAATCAAGCGCACGTTGCCACCATACGCCATGACGGTATCGTATTCGGGGAGTGTTTCAGGGGTATAATCGCCTCCCTTGCAATAAATATGAGGCTGAATGGCAGTCAACAGAGCATCAGCTGTAGCATCCGCAAATAGCAATACGCCATCCACAGGCGCGAGAGCCGTCAGTAAGCGAGCGCGTTCAACGGCTGGCACAAGTGGACGTCCTTCGCCCTTGTATGCGCGGGTGCTATCATCATCATTGATTGCT
Source organism: Chloroflexota bacterium (assembly GCA_038522085.1). Taxonomy (GTDB): domain Bacteria; phylum Chloroflexota; class Anaerolineae; order Aggregatilineales; family Phototrophicaceae; genus JAUZRW01. The sequence continues at coordinate 73,668 of JBCBKJ010000014.1, read as the reverse complement.
ACCAGCAAGGCATCTCCTAACTGACGCGCTTTCTCCAAATAATCCAAATGCCCAACATGCAATAAATCAAACACACCGTTCGTAAAAACGAGTTGCTTACCTGCACTATCGAGGTCATTACGTAATTTTTGAGCGTCAGAGAGATTTAGAGGCATTGGGTTTATTTGTTGATGATTATAAATTTTAGGGACGGCATTTATGCCGTCCACTGTTATTGTTGATATTTGTAACTAACCTCAATTTCGGATAAGAGAATGTTCAAATTTTGAGCTATTCTGAATGATAGAACCCTTGTAGGGACAACATCTATGTTGTCCGCTGAGTAGAAATTGTGCTTCTTGATACCTATCACACAAGATTCTATGCTTAAACGAAACTCAGGTTAACGAGCAATCAGCGCCGTTTTTTATCGTAAAATTGCAACATGATGACGCCACTTGCCAGCAAAAGCATACAGGCGATGATGCCGGATAGCAAGTAAAATTCCAGCAAGAAAGTCACTTGCAGTCCAATTAAGCCGACGCCGATGAGTATCAGCATCTGTTCGGTTACTTCCCATAAATTGCGCATGGATAAAATGCCCCGTATTTGTCGTCTAGGTAACTCCAGTAGACCACTCCTAGATGAATGCGGGATGACTGTATAACGAGAGTGAAGCAACCAAAGGATTAAAAATAGGCAATTTTCTCTCATCAAGTCTGCTTGCATGAGCATGGCATAAATGCCACGCCAATACAACATGAATTAGCCAGATAGGCATCAAGCAAAAAGGACGCTACTCAGAGCGTCCTCGTCAGGTGTTAGAGCTGTCTTTTTAGGATGGGCAGTTGACCGGAATCGCCAGCGCATCGAGGATGTTATTCAGAATCGGTACAGAGTCATACAAGCATAAGCTATCAATGGCAACTGCCGCCACAACGGTGAAGCAACAGCATAGTAAGAGTAAGCCCAAGCACCCAATCAGTATCCATTGGGTTGTACTACTGCCACCTTCATCACGCATCGCGTAGGGGTCATAATCGTAACCAGGCGGGGGCGGACCATAGCCACCTTGTTGTTGCATGCCCGGTTGCTCGCCTTCGCCATAATAATCTTGGGGTGGCGCGTAGGCATTCGCATCTTGATATTGCCCTTGTGCGGGTTCATCGAAGCCAAAATCTTGTTCGGCTGGTTGTTGCGCCTGTGGTTGCTGATACGGATTTTGCTGTTGTTGTGGTGGCGGCGCATATTGTTGAGCCGGTGGCTGTTGTGGCTGGGCAGGTGGCTGTTGTTGTGCCTGCGCGTCTGGACGCTGATATGCCGCTTCTGATGCTTGCCCCTGTTGGTTTTGTTGGGCGGGTTGTTGTTGCGCAGGAGGGGGGACACTCGCACCTGGACGACCTGCTTCAAATTGGAGCGTTACCGTTTCGCCCAAGCCGACCATATCACCATTTTTGAGTGCCGTTGCACCCGCGACCCGCTTGCCGTTGACGAATGTGCCATTGGTACTGCCGAGGTCTTCGATGGTGTACCCATCTGCACCCCGCGTAAACCGTAGATGATGACGACTGACTTCACGGTCATTAATCACAATATCATTCGTGATGTCGCGCCCTAAATTGCTGACATCACCGGATAGTTCGTATGCCTCGTTAATTTGCGGACCCCGGCGAACAATCAGCCGGAAGCTATCATTTTCCATCGAATTTCATCCTTCCTTACAGCGCGATGTGTGGCATTCAACCCACTTGACGTTAACACAGGGTAGTTTAGAAGCTAAACAAATGCCTGTCAACTTAACGTAGGACAGGCGCATTCCTATTATAACCGCACTGTTAGCTTGCGCTGGGTAAATCTCTCAATGCTTATCAAAAAGATGCAAAAATAGGTAGCTAATCGCCTGCTTCCATCGACTGCACATCTTTAAAACGACGCACATAGCGTTCAGTGTCGGTCTGGAAAGTTGCCCCGATGAAAGCATCCGCGAGTGATTCAGCCGTTGCTGTGCCAATCACACGCCCGCCAATTGCCATCACATTCATATTGTCATGCTGAACACCCTGCGCGGCGCTATAGACATCATGCGTGATGGCACAATACACACCTTTAATTTTGTTGGCGGCGATAGATGCACCGACACCACTCCCGCACACGAGAATCCCACGTTCAACCTCTTCTGCGACGACGGCATTACCGACTGCCCGCGCTGCATCGGTATAATCGGTTCGGTTCTCTGCTGAATCCGTGCCTAAATCGACCACGTCATGCCCTTGCTCAGTCAAATACGTCACCAGATGGTGCTTTACTGCAAACCCTGCGTGGTCAGATGCCAATCCAATTTTCATACGGGTGTCTCCTGTGTTTTTCGTAAAAATTTAATCTATAGGTACGATGCCGTCTTTGTCCATCATTTAAATTATTGTACATGGGAAAGCCTGTCAGCATCGCTTGTAGCGTCTATTGCCAATTCGTCATCCTCAGCCGATTCACCATCCGTCAATCGCTCATATGTTATCGCATCCACGTCTGCATGGCTGTCCTCACGTTTGGCTTTTTCTTGCTCGGTGAATTTTGCTTGCTGATTCGCAATCAATAGCACACCCGTTAAAGGTAACACGGCTGGCAATGCCCACCATATACCCATCCCAGAGATGATAGCCAATAAGCTATACATCCACACCCAAGAAAACGCGGCGGTATTTGTCGGCAAATGCTGAGTGCGTCGCAGGATGACCGCTTGCTGAATGGCAATCCCTACCAACACGAAGCCAATCGGAATCTGAATCGGAACATTGGAAAGTGAGGAGAGGTCAGTAAAAAATATAGAGAAAAAGCCAATAGCAAAGGCACTAATTACAGCTGAGAGGGTCGTTTGGCTCAACCAGCGTTCATTGAAAGCATCCGGCAAACGTCGCAACATCCAGAATTGTGTTTGCCCCAATAAGCTCCCGACGATGAAAGCCGCTAGCATATTATTCAAGATGAATGGCAAGCCAAAAGTCACTGTTAATGTCGCCGCGAGGGTAGGTAAGCCCCATGTTGCTAGTGTCAGTAACAAGCCCCAGAGCAAAACAAAACGGGCTGATTTCATGAAATCCATGCGATGATGTGTGCCTTCTGCTTGACCGTCTATCGCTACTATAGCATCACGACCTATCAAATGTGTTAAAGCGCATCAGGATTTAACAATGGCACAACATAAATAACAGGCTCTTCGTAAGGGTGCGCTTGCCGAATTGCCTCCACAACTGCTTTACCAGCCATGCGAGGGCAAAATGTCTCGATGCGCACTTCTGGTTCAGCATTAATCGTGTTGGCTGTTCCGACATGTGGATTGGCATCTGCGCTTGCTTTGAAGCGACCTGTCCCTGTATTTGTGAACGCACAATGCGTATATGCACCAATTTCGCCACCACCTGCGCTCGCAATGGCTTCTAATACAGCATCCACGCCATCTTCAGAGACAGTGACAACAATCATCAACCTATCATCAGCCATCGGTATGACCTGCAATCGTCTTTGCTAATTTCGCAGGCATCACAAATTCCAGCATTCCATGCCTGCCATGCAAAGAAATACACACTACCGTCCCTGTTTTCATACTAATCCGCGCACTCACTAACTGGGAACTGACCTCACTCATGCTAGGGTTATGCCCGACACAAATAATATCCTCACCTGCGCCCTGTGTCGCTAACCTGAGTGCCTTCGAGATGTCAAAATCAAAATTACAGGCGTCTTCTGTGGTGATGTCTACGCCTAATGCCGTGCCAATATGCTGTGCGGTTTCTTGTGCGCGAACACGCGGACTAGCGAAAATATACGCGGGTTGTACGCCTAAGCGTTGTAGCACCATACCGACGTCTCTCGCTTGCCGATTGCCTTTTTCTGTCAGGGGACGCAGAGAATCTGTCGCCGCATGGTCAACGGCTTGTCCGTGCCGAATGAGATAGAGCTTCATGCCTAATATTATCCTTTTTCTCATATTTTCAGTTAATAATCGTATCCGATGCTACCTTTTGATACAACGAGACGCATTTCATAATTTTGTAATATGGCTTAACAGTAGAGACTCTAATGATGCAATAATGTTTGTTAACGTAATTTAACATAACTTTTGGTTTCTTAACTTGTCTTACACTATGTTGGCACTATACTGATTACAGTTTGTTGGAATATTTCGTAAGAAAGTAACTATCTGTGATAAAAACAACTAACGAGCGCATGCTCCAAAATACAGCCCGTCTCCGCACTTTGTTTCAACTGTCTTTGCTAGATGAAAAGTATGAGACAGTCTATGACCTCCTAACACAACTTGCCCACGACATTGTTGATGCCCCTGTTTCACTTATGTCGATGGTCTCTGCTGATTTTCAATATTTTAAAAGCCAGGTTGGCTTACCAGAACAGTGGGCAAAGAAGCGTCGTACCCCACTTTCACATTCCTTTTGCCAGCATGTCGTCGCCAGCAATCAACCTCTTATTGTAGAAGATGCGCGCCAAAACGATTTAGTACGTAACAATCTCGCTATTCGTGATTTAGATGTCATCGGCTATCTCGGCATTCCCTTAACGCTGGAAGATGGCAAACCACTTGGTTCATTTTGTGTGATTGATAGCCAACCGCGTGCGTGGACAGAGACTGAAATCGCTATCATGACTGAACTCGCACAAATCGTCACGCTTGAATTTGATGCGCGTACTTATGTCAATCGTAATAAGATGACCAAAGAAGAATATACTGACTTGCAAGAACGTATCGTCGCTTTCAGCAAGCAAATTGCGCCCAATGCGGATAAAGAAACAGTATTAGCGACTGTCCGTAAAGCACGCACAGAATACAACCTACACACGCTCGACATCTAAAACATAATGAGCTAGAAAAGCCCCTATCCCAATGAGCTTGTGAGTAGGGGTTTGGAATGAGGGCAAATCATTATCGCCTAAACGGTGGCTCACGCTCTGGCAAATCCGCGCATGCCGGACTGACCGTGATAAACTCGTCGCTAACCCAGCCGATGAGGTCGTCGTTACTTTCTGTCCGATACCCCACATACCACCATGTTCCCTCAGGATTTGGGTTATAGACCGTCAACGATGAGCCAAATGGAATCGTAACCAACACCTCAGTTTCTTCCAGCGACGGATAATCACGTAAATTGACATTGAAATCAGTGGTCGCTAAACACGGCGTTGGCAAGGTGGCAGTTGCGGTTGCGGTAGATGTGCTGAATGGCTCACGCGAGGGCGTTACAGAGAGCGTAGGACGTGGGGTGCGCGTTGCCGTCGGCGTCGATGTGACAGTGGCTGTTGCCGTCGGCGTGATAGTCGCTGTTGGGGTGGGTTCTTGGTTCACAAAGGCAATGACAGAGGCTTGTGCCAGTGCGACTTCCGTTTCGGATTGCTCATCTACAACATCTTCTGTTTGCGGATTCTGGTCTTCGAGGAGGGCGAGAATCAGCGAAAAGTCACTTTCGACAATACGTGGCAAATAAAACGGGCTGAGGGGTAACGTGAATCCCTGTGTAATTGTTGTCGCTTGGTCAGCATTCAAACAACCACGCGCTACCAAATCTTCAATAGAATCTTCTAACGAGGTAATAAGTGTTTCCGAATAGGCAACAGGGTCGCCACCATTCGCTTCGATTAAATCCGCTGCACTCTGGTCAAGGTCTTCTTCTGTAAAATTCAGCACCTCTTCAATCGTGATGCCTGCTTCATCTAATAATTGATTGATGAGACTTAAACCAAGCTGTTCGACAGCGATAGCACAGGGGTCGCGTTCGCTCAGTGAATTAATAGGCGTCGGGATACGATTTTGGTCAATGGCTGCTAACTGCGCTCTATCCGAGATAATCGAATATGATAAGGTCGCAATCCCCAGCAACACTGCCGCGCCCAAACCCAGCAAACCCCGCGATTGTTTCAAGCGTTGTGGACGAAATAGCTCGACAATCGTCAAGCCAATATGAAAAATCGTCAGCGGAATAATCAGCAAGAGCATGAGTGTCTCTAGCTGGTCGAAGCGTGTGCGGTCTGCATTATCGAGTAGTAGGGCAGTCGCGGCGAAAATGACGAAGAAAAAGACCGTGCCAATTTCCACCAGCCGTAACTCGGTCTGGCGCATCGCCGTCCGCACTAAATTATTGAGGATGAATAGAACAACGCTAATTGCCGCTAGAATATAGAAGAGAAATGCCACGCTGACCCCGATTGCAACGCCAAACAGCAAATAGAAAATGTGTTGCTCAACAAGCCTAGTCCGTCATGTCGCGCCTGAACAGGGTCGGTTTGATTAAACAGTCAACTATGCTTGCTATCTATGTAAGATTGCATACATCGCCACCCACTGAAGTATGTGGCTGGCGTTATGCTTTCACTCAAACAAACACAAAATCCGCCCCATGTAAGCTATGCTTCACAGGCGTATCTTCGTCTGTGAACAACGTTACCAACGCGGGTGCCATACTACCATCAGCATCGCCTGTTAACACAATCGCAGGCGTACCTACTTCAAACCGTGCTACCCCCAAGCTCATGAGGGGTGTCCCCACCATGCGCCCATAATGGTCAATCGCTTCTTGTAAATTCGGCACACGAATCAGCAATTCATTGACACCTGTTGCGCCGTTGGCATGGGTGATAGTTTCTTCTGTTTGCACGACCCGCAAGCCTCTATCGGTTACATCTTGAATCACAAATGGGGACATACTATCGTCAATCGGTGCCATCTTCCATGCTAATTGCTCCCCATCAGGACGCGCCCGATTGCCTTCTCGAATTTCCCCGACATTGACGCCACGCTCGTGCATACCCTGTAAATCGGCTTCAAGATTATCAGATTGTAGGGCATAGCCTGTGTAGCCTTCGCCAGTGGCTTTCAGTAAGCCTTTGAAACCCGTATCCTCGAATTGCTTGCCGTCTACCAGCGCAATCAACTCGATATATACCCCATCTGCAAAGACAATCAGCGCATTTTCGGTGACGCCACCTGTATGTTGTCCGCCATAATTCACAGTCAACCCTGCGCCACGATAGGTCGCTGTGGCGGTGTCCAAATCTTCTACATAAATTACAATATGGTCGAGTGTGACAGTCATCGTAGTCGCTTTCTGCTGTTATGTGTTTGATTTTCTACGAGTGTACATTCTTTTTGTAATATCCGCTTGTACACTGACAAATGGGGGCAATCATCCGTGATGCTGACCTGCGCAAATAAAAACCCCCTACATCCTAATTTGCAGAGGGCTTTGCTTCACTACTAACTGATTACTGACAACTGAAAACTATTAATCTTCTGGTTCGCCTTCTTTTAGCACCACTGGCTTAATCGGCGCATCTTGCTCCAGTAACGTCAATGTCGCTTCCAGCACGCGCCGTTGTTGTGCAATATCATTTGGCATCCCCACAGACGAACCACGCGGTAATTTCGTGAACGTCACCCGTGGCGCACGCGCAATCCGTGCTACCCCATCGCGCCATGTGGTCATCACGGCTGGAATCCCCTCTAATTCTAATGCACGCCCTAGCAAGCTCACGGCTTGCGTACAGAGCGGTCAGGCAGGCACGAGCAAGGCAGCATCTGCGGCTTGGTCTTTCACCATCCCGATAACCCGTGGCACGAGTTCGTTCACGATGCGCGTCACATCAGGCGTATAGCCATGAAAGCTGATGACGGTATCCGCAAGGCTACCTATCATGCCTTCGCTCTGGAGTGTCTCTAGCAAACGCAATGGCACGAGTGCTTGTGGGTCTTCGTTCACCCATTTGTGGTCATAATGTGTATGCGCGAACGCCATATCCCCGAGAGCCGTCGCCTGCGGAATAGGGCGGGTCGTATAATCACCCAGCGCATGCTCTGCGTCATATGCTTCCTGATTATCTTTCAGGTACGCCCCCGATGACGTGATGAACGCTAACTTACTACTACTAAGGTCTAGCGCCTTACCGGATGGCGTCTCTTCGTTGCGGACGTATTCATACGACTTGAAATTCGTCTCGCCTGTCGCTTCATAATGCGCGAGGAACGTCGCTTTGTAATGCGCTTCCCAAGCGTCTAACTGCTCAACAACGTCCATGTTGCTCCTCTTCGACTAACAACCGTGTCCTGCTGAGTATACCGCGCCCCTTCAATTTTGACGTTATAATCACCAAAACGAAACTACATAAAGCGACTCAATCATGACTAAACGACATGCGACAAAAGATAAAGGCGACCTCGCAACAGCACACGTCATAGCAAATCCGCGAAAATCAAATTATTCCTTGCTTACCTCTTGCCGAACATCTCCCCTTTGATTTACTCGCCCTCATGCCGGATATGTACACACTTGTCCGTTTGCAGGTGAAATATCGCAAAGAAAATAAACATGGCTCTGTGACAATTGCATTTCGTAGTAATTATTACGATAGCAAGAAAATTTATTCGCGTCCCGTCGATTTCAACGAGATAGATGCTTATGCCGCTGTCATTGGTAAAACAGGATACATTGGCTATTCCCGTGTTGATGTCTTGCCGGATGATGCGCGTACGATAAATCTACGCTATAAAGAAACCAAAAATAGACAGCAGATAGGTATTCGCTTTGTCTGGGATTATGCAAATCCATTATCCATTTCAGATAGTGTGGACTGCATAACACCTCAGCTACGCCAAGTGACTTGGGAAGATGAAATTGCAGTTGCCAAATTGATACATCACTTACAGGAACAGACACTATTTCCTCACATCCCTACATCGCAATTTGCACCCTTCGATATAGCAAGTGTCTCGGCAGATATGCAGACGATAACACGCTATCGTGTTGGTTATGATAGGGTATATTGCTCTCCGCATGTCGATATGTATGCACTTTACGATAGCGCAGAAGACACTTTCTATTTTCGTCATCATGATGAACTTAAAGCACAGATAAGTGTCCTCACCAAAACTGACTTTGTATCTTGAATGTCATTTTTAAATGCGTATAATGATTAACTGATGGCTCCGTAGCTCAGTTGGCAGAGCACCTGACTTTGTGCGCTGTGGCACGGTGTGTATAAATAGACTTCGCAGAAGTCTGTAGCTTAACAGTCAAAATGCTACAAGTCCAACCTACTTAGCTGTGCGGGAAACCAAGCAGTGAACAGAGCATGTAGGTAAAGCGTGGTGAGGCACATTTATTGTGTCAATAGGTCTGCGCGAGGGCTGGTCAATATGATAAAGGCTATACTGCTTGAACCCCAGCAGACAGTGGCAAGGTGCGCCCACAACAATTGTTGTGTGAGATAGGTAATCAGGCTAAAGAGTCGGTCTGACAAGGACTGTCTATCTCAGCCCGAAGCAATTCGGTAATGCCTGCGAAAAGGGTATCTAAGTTGACCTCGATACGTTTTGCACACACGGAACACAGGATGACCTACCAGACGCGAGTCTCATGGTCACGGAGTTTCCATAGTAGTCCGCGGTAGGGAAAGCCTACTACATGGCGAAGGGAAACAGGTAGACAAATGCTGTTGATAGATTATCGCGTAGATAGTAAATCAACACCAGAGGTCTACGGGAGAGCCGGATGCGGTGAAAGTCGCACGTCCGGTTCGGGAAAGGGTGATTGGAAAAGTACCCTACATAGGGCAACTCGTCAGTTATCTATTTCACTAATCAGAGTGTCGTAGGTTCGAGTCCTACCGGAGTCACAACAAAACCCCACCTCAGCGTGGGGTTTTTGTTTGCTCATTCGCCACCCTGCATTTTCGCATTAATGCGCTCTATCAACCGCATGACTTTTGCCTGCTCTTGCGCGGTACGCTCACCATAATGTTGAAACCCTTTGAGTGCGGCGTCTGCATATGCCATCGCATGTCCAAATTGCCTTTGATTCGCAAATAAGACTGCTATATTCTGGCGTGTCTGCGCGGCATTATAATGATCATCAGCTTGTTCTTTGTAATGTACAGACTTCTGGTAGTGATCCAGTGCCTGGGTAGCTTCGCCTATATCGCGATAGATAAGTCCAAGCTGATTGTGTGTAACTGCTAATTCATTGATGGCATTAGCAGGAAATAATGATAAGGCTTCGTGATAGCGTGTTAAAGCCATGTTTATATGTTCTGTCGCTTTTTCAATATCTTTCTCAGCCCGTGCTTCTTTGAAACGTTCAAGAGCAACTAGCCCCAATTGACCTAGACTCGTTGCACGACCCCAGCTATCATTTTCAGGGGTAAGTTCTAGGCTTCGCTGATACCATTTCTCGCTCTCTGCTAAATCATGTATTGCTCCAATTTGCAGGTAAGCATGTCCAAGATTGAACGCTCTAACAGCAGCGGATGAGAAATCCTTGATTTTTAGACCAAGATCATAAGCCTCTTTGTAGTTGTCAATACAGGTGGCTTCACCTTGTTCACGTTGAATATGCCCCAAGGACTCTATAGACACTGATAGCTCTCTTATTTGATTGCGCTCGTTGCTCTCTAGTTTGTCTACATCTTTATTTAGGAGAGCTTGTGTTTCCTCACGCCATACAGTCGTACGGATCAATTGCAAACGTTCAGCGTCTTGCCACTCTCGTTCTTCACGTGCCATATCCACCCGATAATGCATCACGATTGACCACTGGTTGGTCGTAATCTCAGGTAGAGGCGTGTCAGTTTCAGGATGACAGAAGAGTGCCACGATTTCATTTACTAAGGTTCGCCATTCCCCTCGTCGTCCGTACAAGCCATACAAAGTCTTTAAGCCCTGCATTGTACCTATATTGACCCAAAAGTTATATTGAATGGCAAAGCGACGCGCATGTAACAAGTTTGCCTCTTCGCGTACCAATAGGTGAATCACATCCCGCTGTCCATCTATATATTTACTCGCATACTCGTTACCCCAATGCCCAATCGCTTCGGTGTAGGCAAGTTGGGCGCGTTTGCGCTCATCAGGGGTTGGGTAATGCGTATCAAATTCAGCTTTCAAGAACCATGGCAAAGCAGGATGAATATCGTAATATGTACCACCCAATTTTCGTAACACACCTATATTGCTCGCTTTGTCCAGCAAAGCCACAAAATGTTTGCTATCTTTGCCATTCAGTGCGTCAAGGGTATTATCGTTGGCATCAAGTCCCATCACCATCAGCGCATCTGCATCCACAAACCCTTGAAACAGGTGCAAAACCGCGAGTTGGGCGCGTTCTTCATCGCTAAAAGCAGCATCGTAACCATATGCCAGCGATGCCCCCAACGATTTCGAGCGTCCCTGTGTCGCGTCATCTTGAAAATTGACTTCGCCCCGTCGCAACTTTCCTACAAACTCGCGCATTGCCTCCCGTGTGCGAATTTTGTCGCGTACAGCTTGCGTTACTAATACTTGTAAAGTGAGCGGGTTGCCGCCTGTATATTGCAGAAGCGGTTGCCACACTGTCCACTCAAAACGGCGGTCTGCATGGCGCACAATTTCGTCTGCCATCTGTACCCGCTCCCACATCGGCATCGGGCGCATTGGGATACGTTTGGGCAAAAAGTCGCCCAACCATTCGCGTTCATCCAAGCGCGAAGTCAGCAAAAATTTGGCTTGTGTATTTTTCGCATCACGCAAAAAGTCCGCCAATTCTTGTTGTTCGGCAACGCTCCATTGCGAGTCTGTCCCGCGTGGGAAGCCATGAACCCCTTCGACATTATCCCAAATCCATAGCACAGGCAGTTGTGCCAACAAAGTCAATACCACCTGTCGCCGTTCAGCTTTGTCTATGATGGCATGCCATGGAATCCCCGCCGCTTGCAAACTCGGACCCAGCACACGCCCAAAATCTGACAGCACATTTTCCAGCGGGCGATATTGCTCAAAACTCGTGAAAATCACAACGCCGTTTTTGATACCCCCTGTCAGGTTATACCAGCGTGCAAATTCGGCGGCTGTGGTCGTCTTGCCACTGCCCGCGTAAGCATGCAATAAAGCGACGTGCTTGCTATCAAAGGTTCTGTCGAGTGCTAATAGCGTCTCATCGCGCCCGAAAAAGCCTAAATCGGGTGTGCGTGGCAATTGGTCATCTTCGCTCTGCTGTCCACTAGTGCCGTCTGCTTTGGTAATCGTGCCAATCGTCAACGTCGTGCTTTCTTGGCGCGGGAGCAATTGCAAAGGCGCACGCTCAAAGACAATCGGTACCATCCAATCGCGTAGAGGGATAGGGTCATGGCGAACTTTCCGTTGCGGTTGGTCGTTCAGGCGTTTGCGTCCCATATTCACCGCCTGACCAAGCGTGAAACCCTGTGCCAGCGTGTTATACAAATCCGCGACAAATTGTGCGGCTGTCACCACATAAACGCTATAGCGCATCGCCACCACACCACTCACACCGGCTGCCATTACCTGCTGTGCTAATGACCCATACGCCTCGACCTCGCTTTTGCGCTTTTCAGAGGTATCGGTGGTGTGGTCATCGTCTGGGTCATCCTCATTACGGGCTTCCGCATATGCCGATTGACAAGCATTCAGCACCAACATCGGCACACCAGTTTGTGCCAGCAATTCCCCTAGCTTGATGCCATCAACATACTCACGATTATTATCGTCTTCGGGGTCTTCAAAGATAAGATACCCACCTTTATCACCGTATCGGATTTCAGATAATTGTGAGGCATCTGTCGTCTCTACAACATTTTTGTATGTGCCATGCCCGTCAAAATGAACAATATGGTAGGGGGTGCCAGCTAATTGCGCCGCCCGTAATTTTGCGCCAAGGCTCTCGTATGTTGCGGGACGCAAAACGTCGAGTTCGACACGCTCATTGATAGACGTCCCAAGACTTTTGATAATGCGGCTGGCAACCGAACGAAATGGTACATCATTACCCGCATTGGGTCGGCAGATGACAAGCAACACACGCACGACCTCGCTATCATCTGGGTCTGTTATGCGTGCGCCTTCTCGATAACTTCGCACGAACGATTGCGCTTCCAAGCAGAGGTAATTTTTGATTTCAGGCACATAGAGCAACTCCCACGGAATAGAAGTTGCCGCTTCGACGCTCGTCTCGACTTCGATACGCATATCGTTGAGATTATCGAGACAAGTGTTCCATAGTCGCCTTGTTGTGCGGTCACTCTCAAGGACTTTTTCAGTCAGCGTTTCGCCTGTTGCCTGCATGAAAGTCTCTATGGATTTTGCACGCTTAGTATTCGCGCCGTCTGGGTACATCAAATATTCTTCCAGATACCAGCGCAAATCTTCTTGTTCTTGCTCGGATAAGCTAAACTCAAATTCTGCGTTCGCTCTGCTAGCTTGGTAAGATAATTCGACACGGTAGCGATTGAGTTCTAATTTTTCCTGATTGATTCTAAGAATATTTGGTGCAGGCATCGTGCGCTCCTCGCTGACAGCGTATTACTTTCAGTATAGAGCATTTTAAGTCCCTCGCAACTAGGCTCTATAATATATGCACTGTCAAAATGTCGGAAATTCACCTCTTATCGGAGCCATAATAAAATCCTATCTCAGCGTGGGGTTCTTTGTTTTCTACCCAATCCATCCCAATCAGTTGACAGATGTCCAGCACAGATTACCCTTGAGGAAAACCACCTGTATCTCAAGGAGCGTTCACCATGACAACAACCCAGCCTGATATGGCTACCCTCATCACCCAACTAACCCTCGCAGAAAAAGCTGCGCTCTGCACAGGTGCGAGTCCGTGGCGCACCGTACCCATTGAACGCCTTGGCATCCCCTCTATGATTGTCGCCGATGGACCGCATGGCTTGCGTCGCTCCACCGATGTCGATTCTATGATTACTGAAAGCTATCCCGCGATCTGTTTTCCAGTTGCCGCCGCGCTCTCTGCCTCATGGAACACCGACCTCCTATACGAGATGGGGCAGGCTCTCGCGGACGAAGCTATTGCACTCAACACAGACATTCTGCTGGGTCCTGGTATGAATATCAAACGCTCCCCCCTCTGCGGGCGCAATTTCGAGTATTTTTCCGAAGACCCCTTGTTATCAGGCGAGATGTCCGCCGCCCTTGTCAACGGCATCCAGAGCAAAGGGGTCGGCACATCTGTCAAACACTTTGCCGTGAATAACCAAGAAACCCGCCGCTTCACAGTCGATGCCATCCTCGACGAACGTACCCTGCGCGAAATTTATCTGCGTGGGTTTGAAATCGCTGTGGAAAAATCTCAACCATGGACTATCATGTGCGCGTATAACAGCGTGAATGGCGAATTTTGCGCCCAAAATCACACCCTACTGACTGATATTCTGCGCGATGAATGGCGCTACCAAGGCTTTGTCATGTCCGACTGGGGCGCAGTCTGGGATAGAGTGGCATCTCTGCAAGCAGGTCTGGAACTCGAAATGCCAGGTCCTTCCTCTGAGCGCACACAAGCTGTCATAGATGCCGTAGAATCCGGTGAGCTTGACGAGGCTATCCTCAATCAAGCTGTCGAACGTCTGCTGACAATTATTTTCCGTGCCGCTGAAACACCCAAAGGACAAACGGAACTCAATATTCAAGCTGACCATGCCCTCGCCCGCAAAGTCGCCTCGGAGTGTATGGTACTCCTCAAAAATGATAACGACTTACTTCCGTTATCTGGCGACGAAAATTTAGCGGTCATTGGCAAAGCGGCTGTCACACCCGGCTACCAAGGTGGCGGTAGCTCACACATCAATGCCACACAAGTCGATAAACCCCTCGATTTCTTGCGCGAACGTGCTGAACTCCACTATGCCGAAGGCGATACCACTGTCGAACATAATCAGCTAGCGATTGATGAAGCTATAGCCATAGCAACGGATGCAGATGTGGCTGTGCTATTCATTGCCTTACCACCCAGCGTAGAATCCGAAGGCTTTGACCGTCCCCATATGCGCCTCACAGACCAGCAAGTTGCGCTCATCAAAGCCGTTGCTACCGCAAACGATAAAACAGTTGTCATCCTCAATAACGGAGCAGCCGTGGATATGCACGATTGGATTGATGCTGTGGATGCTGTTATCGAAGCGTGGTTGCCCGGACAAGCAGGGGCAGGTGCTATTGTGGATATGCTCTATGGGCATGTCAATCCGTCTGGCAAACTAGGCGAAACGTTCCCACTCGCGCTCGAACATACTCCCGCGCATCTCACTTTCCCCGGCGAACGCGATACCGTTCATTATGGCGAAGGTATTTTCGTCGGCTACCGTGGCTACGAAGCCAGCAAACGTCGTGTCCTCTTTCCATTTGGCTACGGACTCAGTTACACGACTTTCGAGTATAGCAATCTGCGGGTTTCGCAAGAAAAATTCACGCTCAACGATGCCCTCACCATCCAAGTAGACATCACCAACACAGGCGCAGTGGCGGGCAAAGAAATTGTCCAACTCTATGTCCATGATGTTGAATCTGCTCTGCCACGTCCCTACAAAGAACTGAAAGCCTTCACTAAAGTTGCGCTTGAAGTCGGAGAAACCAAAACTGTCACGCTTGAACTCAAAGACCGTGCCTTCATGTACTACGACCCCACCTATGCCCAATGGCTTGCCGAATCTGGCACGTTTGAATTACTCGTTGGTAGTTCATCTGCAGATATTCACCTGCGCCATACGATTACACTCACCCAAGGCACACCGCTACCTGTCATCCTCACAGGCAAAAGTACCGTCACAGAATGGATGGCAAACCCTCGCGCCGCCCAATTCATTCAGCCGATACTCAGCGTATTTGGCGAGTCCGGTGGCGACCCCGGCGCACTCGGTGTCGATATGTCCGAATTTTTCAAAGACTTGCCTGTTATCAAATTGCTTGCTTTCTTGGGTGACAACCTCGAACAATCACCAGATGCCATCGTTGCAGGCTGGCTCAGTGAAATCCATGCCGAATCTTAACTCACATCGAAATACAGACGCTAAGATTTAAGTGTAAGGTATAAATATTACACTATGTAGTTTTATTTTCTCACTCATACAATTCACCAATAAATGCCCCTCTCCTAGCGAGGAACAAATATTTGGGAGAGGGGATGGAGGAGAAGTAAGCGTGCTACTTGCTCAACACACACAACCCACGGATACAGCACACACATGACACTCCTATTCACCACACCTGAATTACTCGTCATCGGCATTATTGTCGGCTTATTTGTGCTGATTTTCGGCACGCGCTTACAAATCGAAATCATCGCCGTGATTGTGTTGCTATCAGTGACACTGACAGGACTTGTCTCGCCAGAAACCGCCATTTCTGGGTTTGGGAGTTCAGTCGTTCTCACGCTGATTGGCTTGTTCATCATCACCTTTGCGCTCGAACGCACAGGCGTTGTCCAATGGATAGCCAATCAGATGAATAATGTCGGTGGTGGCTCGGAACTCAAGCTGATTACGCTCTTCATGGTCGTTGGGGCATTGCTCTCGCTCATCATGAACAATGTCGCGGCTGGGGCAGTCTTGCTTCCGGCGGCAGTGCGTGTCGCTCGTGAATCGGATGTGCCAGTGTCTAAATTACTGATGCCGATGTCTTTTGGCACACTCGTCGGTGGTATGGCGACTTATCTCACGACAGCAAATATCCTCATGAGCGAGCTACTGATTGCGCGGGACTTTCAAGGCTTGAACATGCTAGATTTTTTGCCGGTGGGTGGTGTGGTGGTGATGGCAGGTGTGCTATATATGTTGCTCTTTGGCAGACATCTCCTCCCGACTACGGATACAGACGATAATCCCAATCGCCAAACCGATCTCGAAGCGATGTACAGTCTGCGTAATGTGCAATGGCATATCAAAGTGAATACCAATTCTGCACTTGCGCATACCTCTATCAAATCGAGTGCTATCAATGCCAAACTCGGCTTGACCATCGCGGCTATTTGGCGCAAAAGCCAGACAATCACGATTCCAAAATCTGACCAAATTATTTTGCCAGACGATGAACTGCTCGTTATCGGGCAAGAAGACCGTATCCAGCAATTGCTCACATGGGGCAATACACTCATCAAGCGCGAGGACATCCTACCACGTCGCAAAGAAATCCCTATCGAACCGATAGAAATTATGATTGCGCCCCGCTCGAATGCTGAGGGACAAACGCTCTCCGATGTCACCCTGAATCGTGATTTAGGCTTATTGGCGCTGGCACTCTGGCGAGATGGGCATAGCTTCACGACTGATGTGCGCAAAATTCCACTAGAAGTTGGCGATGCAGTTCTCGTCATTGGTGAATCAGACGATATTCAGGCGCTGGCAAATCATCCTGATTATATTTTGCCGACAGGTGCGTATGCCAACCGTGCGATGAATACAGCAAAAGCGCCCCTCGCTGTGCTGATAACGGCTGTTGTTTTATCGCTGGGTATTTTCAACATCGTATCACTACCGATTGCCATGCTGGCTGGGGCAGTTGGGATGGTCGTATTTGGAGCAATCACGATGGAACAATTTTACGAGGCAATTTCGTGGCGCGTGATTTTTCTCGTTGCCGGCATGTTGCCCCTCAGCTTTGCGATTACCGATTCTGGCTTGGCAGAGCGTGTTGGGGGCGTGTTCGTCAGCTTTCTAGCGGAGGCGAACCCGATTTTTCTCGTCGCTGGGATGATTATTCTGACGATGCTCGTTGTGCAAATCATCGGCGGACAGGTGAGTGCATTACTGGTGGGTCCTATTGCTATTAACGCGGCGTTGCAAGTCGGCATTGACCCGCGTGCGATGGCGATAGCTGTAGCGATGTCTTGCTCCATGGCGTTTCTGACGCCTATCGCGCATCCCGTCAACATCCTGATGATGGGACCTGGTAATTATGCTTTTGGTGATTTTACGCGAGTGGGTATCGGCATGACTATCATCACGATGATAGCCATGCTCGTTGGGTTAACGCTCATTTGGGGAATTTAGTAGATTAGACTTTACCAAGCGAGGGGCGCAAGGTATGCTGCTCTACTTGCGTCTGTAATTCTTCACTCACTTTGCCATCGGTTGCTATCATCAGATGTATATGGCGCTCATTCAGTGTCGCTGGGCATATCTGAATCACTGTGTCCTCTGATGTATTGTTGAAAAAGCCTGTTAAAGATATTTTCTGTGCGCTCAGTTGCAGGTGAGAAGGCTTCTTGTCCCGTCAGCCTACCATAAACATATTGCAACAAAATACGGAGTGTAGCGACAATCGGTGGCGCTAAAATAACGCCCGCAAGCCCGCCAACCGCACCACCCCAGATGACCGCTAATATGACTGCCACTGGATGTAAGCCTAAGTTCTCGCCAACGATACGTGGGGCGATAAAGATGGCTTGTATCTGTACCATAACCTGCCATATGACCCCGACAGTCAGCGCGAGGGGTAAATGTGCAAATTCTGGAAATGTTGCAGAGCCACCGACAAGTGCCATAATCATTATGCAGATCATTGTAATCCACGCACCAATGGTCGGGATAAATTCCATTGAGAAAGCGACAAAAGCGAGAAATAGGGGATTGGGCAAGCCGAGTATGGTAGCAAAAATCCACATCACAACCCCCATGATTAGCCCCACAGTGGCATTACCACGAATATACCCATTCCACACGTTACCGAGGTCAGCTAGGAGATGGACTGTATCTTCTTCATATCCAGATGGCGCACGCTTCACGATAATGTCGATAAAGCGTTTACCATCAACCAGCAACGACCCTAAAATGGTGAAGAAAAATAAGCTGGAGAAGATGAACCCAATTGTCGAACCAGCAAGGCTAAATACTGAGCCTACCAGCACGGTTGTGATACCCCCACCAACCGTTGCAATCTCTTGAACAGAATCTCTATCTAATTGGAGGGTATCCACAATGATGATAATCCAGTCATTGAACGTGGTCACCCCCTGTTGTTGAGCGAAAAGGGTAACGTATTCTGAGAGCGATATGGGCATACCATCAGGGCTATTAAACAAGCTCGAATCACCATTCATAATCGGTTCTGACCACAGAAGGTCAATGGCTATGAATATCGAAGTGATACCGTTGACGGTTTGTTCAAATAAGGGTGGAATCAGTAGTAGAAAAAATGCGATGACAATAATAAATAGAAAAATGAAGGTCAATAAGACGCCGAAGCCACGATTACCCCCTGCAAGACGGTTCGTGAAGAAATTGGTGAAGGGTCTTAAAAGATATGCGACAACTACTGTCGATAGGAGCAAAGGAATAATTGACCAAAAAACAATGCCTAGCCCAACGAGAGCGATAGCGAATCCCATTTTGACGAGCGATGTGGTTTCTACATCCCATTTGGGTGCTGTGGAGTACGCCGTTGCTTGCGGTGTTTCTTGTGGTGCATCATTGTTCATTTTAATTTGACCCTCTCAAACGAATACCTTGCTTTGTAGCATGAGTGTGTAGACGGACTATAATAATGGTAAAGGATTGGATAGGATTACAATTATGCCCGTATTTGGTTTTTTCGCCCTTGCCAGATTGTTTGGTCGCGTTGCTAATGCCTTGTGGCACAAGGAAGAAATACGCGGTTTTCTCTGGATGACTTTGGCAATTATCTTCTTAGGCACATGGTTCTATTACCAGTTTGAGCCGTCTATTACGACATGGGGCGATGCGTATTACTTTACTATCATCACATTAACATCAATCGGGTATGGTGATTTCAGCCCGACGATTCCGCTAACACGAATCTTCACAACAGTTTACGTCTTTGTTGGCATCGGCATCATTGCTGGATTCATCGGGCTAATTGGTACGACCCTCATTGAAGATGCAAAACAACGACACGCCGCAGAACGTGACGCGCAAGATGCTGTATCGTGAGTGATGACTGTTGTTTATACTGCGTACTATTTTTTTGAGACTACACGCCATGCTACCCCCTTTCTTTTATCGCATGATGCTATTATCTGAACAAGCAACAGCAAACGTATATTTACTGTTGCTTATTGAATGGAGGCGATGGACAGAATGATTTTGTGCGTCCTCGCAATCTGTCCAAGCCTGATTGTGGGTAAAGCTCTTATTCTGTGTCTGTGAAGCTCGTACGCAGAATTTCATATGCAAGCGTGATGTCACCCGTCAGAAGTGCATTGAAATTGGCATGCAGGACATAGGGTTCGCTATCGCGTAAGGCGACAGTCGTTGGGAAACTACGGTTGAGTGCTGGTGCAGTCGCCACGACAGTAGCGGTTGCCCAATCATCATCACTGCTTACCCGAACGACAGCATCTCGTGGTCCTTGTACTTGTCGCACAGCTATAAGTTCAAGGTCTTCATTGAGTACCATGCCATCAATGGATAGTGGTTCGCTGAGTTCAACTAATGTGAAGCTGGCTGGGTCATCAATTGGCACTTTATAGAGCGCGTTGTCGGCATTCATTGCTACTATAAGGTAGCCATCGGGATGGTAGTCAATACCATTGAACCCTACGAGGTCAGGTGCTTCTAAGAATACCTCTGCATTACCATCCATATCTACCTTATATATAACAGGCGAGAGCGTATCGGTAACGTAAGCATTGCCTTCAGCATCAACGGTCACATCGTTCGCAAAGTGACGCCCATCTGGATAAAGGCTACCCAAATCAATGAAGTGAAGCTCCTCTCTGGTTGCCATATCATAGATGCCAAGCCGTGCAAAACCAGGTAAATCTTCGTTTAGATTGGCTTGCAGATTACCACTTGCAACCAGCAAGCGATTCGTTGCGGTATCAATGTGAATGCCGATAGAACTGGTCAGATTCGGGCTTTGGATGAACGGACGTGTTACCCCATTATCTTGTACAGAGAAAATCGCACCAAAGGTAACTGAACTGACTAAGAATTGCTCGTTTACAGCATCCCATTCAATACCTTCCGGTATCATAGCTGCATTTTGCGCATACAGTATGTCACCCTGTTGGACACTGACAAATGTCGATTCAGAAGGTCCATCGCGGTCAACACGCATCGGGTCATCGAGCGCATTAATCACAGGTTCGAGGTCTGGCGGACCAGGCGCGGTGTAACGGACACCATCGAACGGTTCTGGTCCTGGACCACCGGGATTGTAGAATGCGCTGTAGCCACCTTCTAATGAAGGGATTTCAACAAAAGTGACGTTACGTGCGGCTTCTTCATCACCCACTAAGATGATATCGAGATAGTTATCACGGTCTTCCGCGTAGCAATCATCATAGTAGATACCTGCTTCTGGATTTTCTGCGCGTCCGATGTCTGCAAGACCAACCACACGCAATGTGCCACCCGCAACTTCATAATCTACGCCAACTTCTTCAAGGAGAACGGTTTCGCCATCGACGCCCGTTGCATGTACACGGAAGAAATTTTCATAGTCATCTGGTGTTACTGCTAGTACGCCATCAGGGGAGAACCCACCCGTTGTCAACACACGGATACGGAAATCGCCTTCGCCATAAACTGAACGTTCATCATTAGGGAATGCGCCCGTGAGTAGCGACAGTGCAGGCACACCACCTTCACCAATAGGTGTGGGGTCTACAAAATTGATTTTAGCGCCTACGAGCGAAGGACCTGTATCGTATGGTGTGGCGTCTGTTTCCCATGTCAGCCCACGAGCATTGAATTCTTGACCACCGGGACCTACGAGCATCAAATCACCAACAATTTCAAGTCGTACAGGGAAAATAGCATCTTCTTCACTAGCTAAGCCGCGATTCGCGTATTCACCATACACTACGACTACATTGCGTTCGTTATATTCCCAATTCGGGAACATTGTGAAGCCTTCGAGTTCGCCAATTTCACCATTGCTCAAGGTATACTCGAAATCCGTGATGTCAATCGTTTCAGTGGCAACGGGCCAACTAAAGACAATCGGTAAAGCATCGGAGTAATCTGGATTACCCGTGCCAAGCGGTGCCATCCCTGGCTTATCGACGGCGGCTGTCCGTGCAACGGTTGGAGGCTCTTGACCACTTGTGCAGGTCATTGATCCATACCATGTACCACCGGCTGATAGGACATCCTCTTCGGTGAGTTCGTCGATGCCAATAATGCCCTCAAAGCCTAGTCCAGCCGACAGAATCATTGGCTCGTCACGCCAGTAATCTGCACCTACCAGAACACCATCCGTTCCAGGAATGATATTTGGGGTATCTTGTTGGGCATGCGTGCTAGTTGTCGCAAATACACCCAAGAGTAAGGCGACAACCAAACCCATCATCAGGGTAGTTGCTATTGGAAATTTATTTATTTTTTCCCACATTCTTCATTATCCTTTCTGTTTTTCAA
Organism: Chloroflexota bacterium; assembly: GCA_038522085.1. Lineage (GTDB taxonomy): Bacteria > Chloroflexota > Anaerolineae > Aggregatilineales > Phototrophicaceae > JAUZRW01. The sequence continues at coordinate 51,531 of JBCBKJ010000014.1, read as the reverse complement.
GCACTTTAAGACTATTTTAAGAAACATTTGTTTCTTATTATTCATCATGCTATACTGCCAGAAATTAGTAGTCAATCAAATTTGAAGAAGCGGAACAAAAACTAAAAAATGTATCATATCAAGGATGACCAACGCTCCATTCGCTCCGCAGAGATGCTTTATGAAGGGCTGGAAAAGCTCTTGCAAACTACATCTTTTGACGCCATAAAAGTCAAAGATTTGGTGGAATCATCACACGTTGGACGCACGACTTTTTATCGTAATTTCGATGTCATTGAAGATATTCTGCAATTCCGTTGTGACCAAGTTGCCACGGAACTGCTGGGCTATCTTCATGCCTATCATCAAAGGCATCCACATGAGTCTGATATGACGCTTTTAAAACCCGTGTTGCGCTATTTTTATTTACACTCGGAACTCATTGAACTACTGATCAAAGCTAAACGTATGCACCTCTTTGAACAAGCACTACTCACTCTTTTTGAGCCATTCAAACCGATGTTTGGTGTCTTTTTTGGTGTTGCAGAAGATTATGTTGATTACATTGTGACCGTTCGTATCGGCAGTATCGTGCGCATTTTGACTCATTGGGTACACACGGGTAAAAAGCAGACACCGGATGAGCTGGCAGATGAACTTGGTACGATAATCGCTGAGATGGTCACACTCGAGCAATTTGTGTAACTTGGCAACAGCGAATGTGTGTTCACTGCTGCCTGTTTTGTGTAGATAGTGTTAGGGAGCGTCGCGGTCAACGCGCATGGGATCATCCAGCGCAATAATCACAGGTTCTAAATCGGGTGGACCTGGTGCGGTATAACGAACACCGTCAAAAGGTTCAGGTCCCGGACCACCTGGGTTGTAAAAGGCGCTATACCCACCTTCCAGCGACGGAATTTCTACAAAAGTGATGTTGCGTGCGGCGGCTTCATCGCCTACTAAAATGATGTCGATATAGTTATCACGGTCTTCTGCGTAACAATCGTCGTAGTAGATACCCTCATCGGGATTTTCTGCTTGTCCCAAATCTGATAGACCCACGACCCGCAACGTACCACCTGCAACTTCGTAGTCTACGCCAACATCTTCTAGTAGAACCGTCTCGCCATCTTCACCAGTCACATGTATACGGAAAAACCTCTCGTACATATCAGGGCGCACACCCGTCACACCATCTGGAGAGAATCCCCCTGTTGTTAGGATACGTAGGCGAAAATCACCTTCGTCATAGAGTGCAAATTCATCATTTGGTAAAAGACCAAGCGCACGCGCAACAGCTAACCCACCTTCACCAAGAGATTCTTCGCCAACATGATTGAGTTTGGCACCCACTAATCTAGGTCCTGAGTCATAAGGTGTTGCGTCCGTCTCCCAGCTTAAGCCGACGGCGTTGAACGCTTGACCATCGGGACCGATGAGCAACAAGGGGGTGTCATCTTCGACAATATCAAGCCGTACAGGGAAAATGGCATCGTCTTCACTAGCAAAGCCACGATTACCAAAGTCACCAAAGGCGACAACAACATTACGCTCATTCAGTTCCCAATTGGGCCACATCCCAATGCTATTAGCAAAAACAATATCGCCATTGTTCAGCGTGAATTGGAAATCCGTGAGGTCAACGGTTTCGGTAGCAACGGGCCAACTAAAAACAATAGGCAAACCATCATCATCTTCAGAGAAGCCTTTGAACAACAATGGAAGTCCATCCGATGGCGCAGCACTTGTGTAAGCAGTATCATCGGGTTCTTCTCCACTGGCACAACTTACCGAACCGTACCAACTACCACCCGCTTCACGAACGGTATCCTCATTAAGTTCAGGCAAACCAATGATGCCTTCAAAGCCCATACCAGCCGATAGAATCATCGGCTCGTCACGCCAATAATCCGCCGCGACCAACTGACCATTATGCAATTGCGCCAGCGGACCGAGTTGCAACTCGTTCTGTTGTCCGACAAGGGCGACAAGAACAAGCCCCACTAATGTAATGGGGATAGCCATCCACCAGCGCAGATAAACAGGGCGTTCTTGTTCTGTATGGGTTTCCGCAATTGCTTTTTGTGTCATCAGTGTAAGTAGAATAACGCTGACACCAACGAAAATGAGCATGGGGATGAGATAGCCATGTAATGCTGATTCAATGGTATTGAGCAGGACAACACTCACCGTTGCGAGTGCCAGCATTATAGGCTGATACGATTTAATCAATCCCATCAGGACGATAACTGCCGCGATGAGTCCAACTATATTGCCTGTGATGCGCAGTGGTTCAACCATATCAACGGCGATGTGAACCGCAATGTCTAGAAGATTCCACACAATAAGCAGTATTGGTATCCACTGAATGTTACGACTTGTATTCTGTGTTGCCATTTTTTCTCCAGTTGATTTTCTAGCTTTGATGCTCATCACATTTTATGAGGTTACGACAGGTTCTTTTGCTACCAAAACATCTGACCAGCTACGCACCTTGAAACCTAGGACAATTTGCATCGTACCGGACATCAGCAAATAAAAGGCTGTCAGTATCACTAGCACTTCAATACCCGTGATAGGGCGAGCCAGCAAAATTAAGCCGAATAACACCCCGAATATACCGTTGATAGCGAGTAGCCACTCATTGTCGATTTCTTGACGCAAGCGCCATGCACTGTAAATTTCAAGCATACCACCGACAATTGAGCGGAATGCCACAATGAAAATCATGATACGCACTGTGAACACAACCAGTACGGACACAACAGGTGTGCTGAGGGCAACCAGTCCGGCAATCACACTGATAACGCCCCATAGCAATACCAGCCCCCATTGACCCTCACGGTTCATTATCGCGCCTGCAATCGTTGAAATACCATCTACCAGCGCATAGATAGCGAACAAGACAACAAAACTAAACAGCCCACCTACTAGTACAAGCCCGGGTGAAAATAAGAGAAGGAGCGCAAACAAAATTGCGCTGATGCCACGCAACAGTAACACCCACCATGCTTTTTTGAGAATATCTGCCATTTTGAAACCTCCTAGAGTTATTGAGTTGGTTCTGGCTGAGTTCTGAGGAGCAAAATTCCCCAGACTACAAAGCCTAATTCCACGATAGTGGATACAAGCGTCACGGGATCCGGCGTGCCATTGATGAACGCAGGAATGCGCGTCAGGATAAGCAACCAGAAAACGACAAGTACAGCTTGGATGTACGTTTGTTTATTCATCATCATGCACCTACTTCAGCAGTTCTTTGATCGTGTAATCATCGGAGTTGACAGGTAATGTAACCAGCGTGCCATCGTTTGCCATGATGACCGGACCATCAAAGACAGCGCGTGCATCGCGCAAAAATGGATTGATGAATAGGTCAGGTACAGGGGGCAGAACGTGGGTTATCAACAGCGTGCCAACGCCTGCTTCTTTGGCGACGAGTGCGGCTTCTTCTGGTCTGATGTGCGATTCTTGAATATCTTCCGTGACGGATGAGAGATTGTTTTCTAAATCTTCCCCAGCCTCGGCGAACATTTGTGACATCTTATGGTTGAGGGCATCACTGACCATCAAATCGGCTCCCATCGCATGCTGAATGAGGCTATCGGAGTAAATCGTATCGCCTGTAATCATCACGCTACGGTCTTTGTAATTAACACGGAAACCAACGGCTGGCACGACAGGCGGATGGTCTACATTGAAGGCAATCACTTGTACATCGCCCACTTCATACACGACCTCACTCGCCATCAGGTCAGTGCCTAAGTCAAATGTATTCGCAACTGCGCCAAATCCTGAAGGGGGCATCGTTTCTGCACCGTGATGGTCAATACGATAGACGCGATCTAGTTGATACGCTGCTGTGAAGCCAGCCACAACCTCTTCTACGCCTGTGGGTCCGTAGATTTGTAGAGGTTCAGTCGCCCCTGCGGCTGTCCAGTGCTGTAACATCAACTCACCCAGATCATTGATATGGTCTGAATGATAATGTGTCAGAAATAGGGCAGTGATTGTGCTAAGATTCAATCCTGTCAATGCGAGTTGGCGTGTGCTACCAGGACCGGTATCAAAAACCAGTAGTTGATCCCCAGCGACCACAACAGTTTGAGGTCCGACACGGTTGGGGTCGGGCAAGGGCGCACCGGTTCCGGTTGTGATGACATACAAGGCATCTTCTTCAAAATTAGATGTATTTTGGTTGGCATCTACACCTCTGTGAATCAAGCCTTCGATAACGGTATCTGGCAAGTTATTTGCGAAGTGTGTGCCACCAGCAACCAATAAACCGGAAATACCCATCCCAGCACCAATCAGTAAATCTCTGCGAGAAAGCCCTTTAGATTGGGATGCCTCACTCGCATTATCTGCTTGTGTTTCATCTTTACGTTTTTTATCAGTCATGATTATCTCCTCTAGTTAGACATTGCTTTGCGATACAGATGAGATTGCTACAATCGTGCTTATGACATGCGTTGTTCTGATAGCATGCGTAACAAGGTCTGGGCAGTTTCGCCCGATGAATTTTGGTTCTGTCCGGTGACGATATTGCCATCTACAGCAACATAGGTTGCAAAGAAATCGCGGAATGCGGTTTCGCTGACGAAATTCGCGCCTAATGCACGTAATTCAGTTTCGGGATGTTGTGGGGTGATGCCGATGCCGAGTTCATCCACTTGCTTGTCGGTGACACCCGTCATCGTGCGACCTTCCACTAGTGGACTACCATCAACATCAACTGCCATCAAGAAACCAAGCGCACCATGACATACAGAGCCAAGCAAAATGCCTTCTGCATGCGCTTCGGAGATTTTTTCCCCAAGCACTTCACTAATGCCCATATCGTAGGCTGCCCCCCAACCACCCGACATGAAGATGATGTCGTAGTCTGTGACATCAATATCACCGATGTAGAGCGAGTTCAGCGTCTTATTCTGGGCGTCTTCGTCATTCAAGTAGCGATAATCCGCAGGGGTAGCGAGTGGATACCGCAAGCTGACAGGCTCAAACGGAATTTCGCCCCCTTCAATACTGGCGATGTCCACTTCCATACCAGCATCTAAGAAATCATAGTAAGCGATCGTCAATTCCGACCCATATACGCCTGTTGCTACACCGTCTTCTGGATCGCCCAAGGTATCGTGATTCGTGGCAATGATGAGGGCGCGTGTGCCTTCAAGGTTGTATTCACCTTGTTCATAATGCGGATGAAAGCCAATCGCACTCAGTATCTGTGGCAAAAATACTAAGAATAGCGCGATAGCCCCTACTAGCACGCCCACCATAATTAGCACTGTGTTGCGCGTCTTGTTGTTTTTCATACGTGTGTCCTTCTATTTGTTTTTTCGATGACCTTACGCCTTGAGTAAACACTATTGCTGACCGCGCTATCTATTGATGATGGTCATCACACTTGATGACAGCAGTAATCTGTCATATGACAAATGTCATCAGAGCTGTTTACTGCTATCACTGATAATGGTTTCTAAGAAAGACTATGCTGAGGAATACAAGCAATACATCAGTAAATATCCTCAGTTATGGATAATCTAAAACGTGTTTTTTTGCGACATTAACTAGTTTATTGATAGCTTTTCAGCATCTCAGCGGTTCAGATGGTCAGCAAGAACCCACCGTTTTGCTGACAGGCTGACCAGCTTCAGATTGCTAATTTAGCATGCTGATAAAAACAAATCGTTATCCAGCGTTTGGGTTAAATAGGTGTCCACAATGGCGAAGCCAGCTACAATACCATCACGAAACATATGGGAAAATTTATTCGTGGTGTTCAACAAGGTTACGCAATACCCGCAAACCCGCATAGAAGATAATCTGCTGGTGATTTTTCGCTACGCCAGCGTCATTCGTGTCATCATTTCGGTGATGCTCTGGCTCGTCATTACATCACAAGCAGAACAACAGCGACTAGGTAACATAGTTTCTATTGTTGATGCCTGTTTGCTCATGCTTTATTTGTCTGCTACGCCCCTGCAAAGTTCACTCAAAGACCGTTATCTACCGATTGCGCTTGTATGGGCAACCATCATGCCATTGCTGACTAGTACACTCACGATGGTCTTGTTTTTTATCACACCGATACCTGTAGTGATACAGGTTCAGATGGGCTTGCTAGAGAATTTTGTCATCTTTTACAGTGTCGGTTTGACTCTACCCATCTTGCTTATTCCGCTTTTGATTGTCAGTTGGCGCTATACCCGACGGGTCGTTGTGCTTTACCTAGTGGGGATTACGATATTCGATGCCCTCATGATTATCACTTTTGTGCCACTCGGTAGTAGAGTGGCAATCGCGTTGGTTCTGATTACATTTCGCTTGCTCATTTTGGCGTTTGTGGGCTTAATCGTGAATCATTTGGTTACTATCCAACGCGCACAAGCCAAAGTTCTAGAGGACTATGCCAATACCCGCGAACACCTCATCGCCAGCCAAGAACGCAATCGCCTAGCGCGAGAATTACACGATACACTGGCACATTCACTGGCAGCCGTCACGGTACAACTCGAAGCCGTCAAGGTGATTTGGGAAGCACAACCAGAGCGTGCTAAACAACTCGTAGATGCATCAGCAGACACTGTTCGCAGTGGTTTACAAGAAACGCGCCGCGCTCTGCAAGCCCTACGTGCAGAGACACTCGAAAGTCTCGGCTTTAGCGAATCCCTGCATGAATTAGCAAAGACAACCCAAGCACGCTACGGATTCAAGGTGGTAGCAAGCACCAAAGGCGATTTCACATGGTTAACCAGTGGGCAAGAGCATGTGCTATATCGCATCGTGCAAGAGGCATTGCAAAATAGTGCCAAGCACGCAGACGCACAACACGCCACTATCGAAGTCCAAGCCGATAATACGGCGCTATGTATATCCGTGTATGATAATGGAGTTGGGTTCGACCCGACAGCGATTGATGGCAAGGCACATTTTGGCGTACAAGGTATGCGAGAACGCGCTCAGATAGTTGGCGCGGATTTGACAATCACCAGCCGGATAGGGCAAGGTACGACTATAAAAGTGAATTTGGAGCGCAAAGTCGATGAACATACTCATCTGTGATGACCAAGACATTATCGCCGAAGGTCTGAAACTGATTTTAGAGTCTCAGCCAGATTTTGAAGTAGACACTGCATCTGATGGAGCAGAGGCAGTTGATAAAGTTGCCGAAAGCCAACCAGACATCGTGCTGATGGATTTGAACATGCCCATCATGAACGGCGTCAAAGCAACAGAAGCCATTAAGCAACGGTTCCCAGATGTGAAAGTCCTCATTTTGACGACCTATGGTGACGACGAATGGCTATTTGATGCGATTCGTAGTGGGGCAGATGGCTATCTGCTCAAAGACATTCCTCATACCAAACTCTTTGATGCGATTCGTTCGACAGTCGCTGGCGAAACGCACATAGACCCCAAAGTGGCGCGTAAAATGTTCGACCAAGTGGCACAACGTACCCCCGCACCGGATACCCAATTACTGAAAAAACTCAATGACCGTGAAGTGGAAATCCTGAAACTGATTTCACGCGGGTACACCAACGCCGAAATCTCGGAGACGATTCACTTATCTGAAGGCACTGTCCGCAATTACATCAGTGCGCTATTTTCCAAACTCGATGTCTCTGACCGCACACAAGCCGCATTGCTTGGGCTTCGTTATGGTTTGACAGACGTCAACGATATGAAGTGATACTAATATGTGACCTTCAGTGACCCTTTGCGTATTGCAAAAATAACAATTGAGCCTATAATCATGTTATCTGATAAATCACATTAGGATACACGCCTATATATGTTCACTTTGCAAATCAACGAAAATATCATCTTGCGTCGCCCACACGTAGACGATGCCCCCGCCGTCTTCAATCTGTTCGAGAGCAACCGCACTCACCTCACCGAATGGCAAGATTCGCCTAATAAAATCCAGACCATAGACGATGCGCGTGCTTTTATCCAACGGCATAACCAAGCCTACGAGACAGGTACAGGACTTGCATGCTTGATTATCTACAATGGTGAGCCTGTTGGCATGGTCTACCTCGATAAAATCGTTTCTGTCGTGCGCAAAGCAGAAATCGGCTATTGGATAGCAAAAGCCTACGAAGGGCAGGGCATCGTCACACAATCCACATAAGGCTTACTCGCATACGCTTTCGAGACACTTAAGCTCAATCGCATCGCCCTCAAATTTAAGCATGTCAGCAATGAACACGAGAATCAACGAAGCCGTCGCGTTGCAGAACGGCTGGGCTTCACCGAAGAAGGTATTTTGCGTCAGGATGGCATGACGAAGGGTGTTTTCATGGATATGGTCATGTATTCGCTACTTGCCGAAGAATGGCATACCATGCACAATAACGCCTGATTGGATTCTATATTATGTGAAGGGGTTTATTGTGAGCTACCAACTTCATTGCCCAGAGTGTACGACGGCGATTCCACCAGCGAATATCAATATCCAGCAAACCGTCGCGGTCTGCCCGAACTGTGGTGCGGTCTTTAACTTTGCAGATAAAGTCCCTAGTACCCAAAAAATTAAACGGCGCAAAGCAAAGCAACCCGATTACATCACCAAAACAGAAACCGATAGTAGTGTCTCGCTACAGATGCCCCTGCTGACGACCAGTGGTTATAAATGGGGGAGTGGCATCGGTGCTGTTGCAATGTTCCTCTTCTGGTTATTTGTAATGGTCGCAACCATGAGCGATGGTGACACGGAAGCAGCTATTGTTTTCAGTACGTTATTTTTGCCCTTTGCGGTGATGCTGTTGACCAGTTTTTTTGTGCGACAGAATATCACAGCCGATACCGAAAAACTGGAACATAGCTATCACCTAGGCAATGTTCCCATATACAAACGTGCTATCACAGCCGCAGATGTTTCTGATGTCACAGTCGAAGAGATGACAGGCACACGCGAAAGTGTCGCTCAAGCGCGTTATAACGTTTTTGCTGATAAATACGATGGTCGCCAAGAGATGCTCATCAACAACTTCCCAGAAGAATCAGCATTCTACGCGCAACAGGTACTCTCTAACTACTTCACCTCAGAAGATGATACCCTAGACACTAATCGTCTCGCAGATAATGTCATAGACGAGCAAGATGAAGACCTGTACTTACAAGACGATGAATCACTCAACAGTACCACGATGCAATCATAATGATGTAGAGTCTGGAAAATAAATTGAATTTCGTAGGGGCGTTGCGGTGTCTGCGCCCACTCGGATAGGGAGACAGCCTATCCCTACAACTTAAAAAACTTCTAGGACTCTACATAACCATCACATTGAATTTGATTTAAAAACCCAATGGAGACGTGATTCATGAGCTATCAGCTACATTGTCCGAACTGTGCTACGGCAATTCCATCTGCAAGCATCAATATCCAACAGACGATTGCTGTTTGCCCGAACTGTGATGCAGTCTTTAACTTTGCGGATAAAGTCTCTAGCACCCAAAAAATAAAACGCCGTAAAGCAAAACAACCCGATTACATTACCAAGACAGAAACCGATAGTCGGGTTTCTCTTAAAATGCCCCTCCTGACGAGCAACAGCTATAAATGGGGCATTGGTATTGGGGGTGTTATGACAGCTTTGCTCTATATATTCATGATGGGCGCAACCATAAGCGAAGGAGATACTGCGGCTACCGTTGTCTTCAGTGCGATGTTTCTGCCTATCATCATCGGTTTTTTGGGCAGTTTCTTCGTACAACAAACGATTGCCATAGATACGAAACACTCGAACACAATTATCATGTGGGAATGCTACCCATTTACAATCGTACACTCCCTGTAGAAGACATTTCAGATGTCATCTTGGAAGAAAGCATGACCACACGCGAAACGGTTGCCCAAGCTCGCTACAATATTTTCACAGATAAATTAGATGGTCGCCAAGAGATGTTCATCAAGAATTTCCCAGAAGAACCTGCGCTCTATACGCAACAAGTATTGTCCAATTATTTCTCGGCAGATGAGCCAGCCATAGGCGCCAGCCGCCTCGCAGACAATGCTCCTGATACCCAGATAGACGACATAGATTTACACGAAGAAGCTATGATGGATAGCGCATCGCTCAATGTGATAGATGCACCCGATTGAGCTAAATATTTATGTCTATTCTGCATGACGAACGACTCAATATATGCTTGCTCGAAGATACCCTCTGGATGCTCACTAAGCTGATAGGCAAAGCCAATTACGACTTTGCCTTCGAGCAACTTTTTCATTGCGCCCATAAATATCAACTACCAACGCCACTGACAGCGATTGCTCGTGTTGGCGCTCGTGATGACTACACAGCATTCTATAATGCACTCCAACAAGCAGGTGTCTCACTCATTCACTCACCGTCTGACCACGCGAAAGCCAGTGAACTCCCGCACTGGTATCCGCTTATCATGGACTTAACGCCGCGTAGTCGCTGGTTTTCTACAATGCCATCACTAGAAACCATCATAGCCGAATTCGATTTTCCATTCTTTGTCAAAGGCGCACGCCAAACCAGCAAGCATCAAAAAAGTCTGTCTATCATCGAAAATGCGGATGCGTTTGCTAATCTTGTTCAGCAATATAAAAACGACCCCATTCTGCATTGGCAAGATGTCGTCGTTCGTGAATACCTGCCACTGCGACCCATAGCGAATGACAACAGTGATAGCATCCCACCATCTTTTGAGTTTCGCACGTTCTGGTACAAAGGTCAGTTGGTTGGGGCAGGGCATTACTGGTTCGAGATGCCAGCCTATAAATGGTCAGCAAGTGAAAAAGCAGACGCACTCGCTATCGCCAGCCAAGTTGCCCAACGTGTAGATGTGCCGTTTTTGGTCGTTGATGTTGCCCAGCGCACTGATGGACAGTGGATTGTCATCGAATGTAACGACGGACAAGAGAGTGGCTATGCAGGCATTTCACCCATCACCCTCTGGCGTAATATCAGAGACATAGAAAAGTCGCGGTCATAATCGCGGTCAATAGAACATGACCCTTTAAAAGTGAAGTGAGATAGTTTTTTGCCTATTTTCTTAGCACTTTAAAAGGCTTTTCTCTGTGTCCTCTGTGACTCTGTGGTGAAAATAAATATCACCCTGACCCAAATCGCCGTCGATTACGCTCGCGTGCCTTTTCGGCTTCTGCTTCCCTGTTTTTGGGCGTGGCGCGTGTCTCCAGTTTATCAAACAAGGTCGCTGTAATTGCCGTAATGGCTTCCACAGCCTCCTCAAACGCGACCTCGTTTGCTTGCGATGGCTTGCTCATCCCACTCACTTTACGCACGTACTGCATAGCCGCCGCCCGTATCTCGTCGTTGGTTGCTGGTGGCTCAAAATTATAGAGCGTCTTGATATTCCGGCACATGGCTTTCGCTTTCGACTATTTCATCACAGTGTCTCGTACAAATGCTGTAAGTTGTCTTCGTCCAAAATCTTGATGCGTGGATAGGTATCCGAAATCATATCAGCTTGCGATAATTGCTTAATCACACGGTTCAAATGACGCACCGTCGTTCCCAACAACGCCGCCAACGAATCTTTATCTGGCAATGTAACGCTATTGCCTTGTCGATGCGTCAGCAAATACGTGATAAATCGGCTAGTGACAGGCAAGACCAAATCACGCTGTAAAATATCCAGCGCATAGAGCTTATCGCGCATCTCATTGATGATGAAATGTAAGAAGGGCGGGTATTGCGCCCCATGTTGATGTACCAGTGTGCGCGGAATCCCCAGCATAACGGATTTTTTCAGGGCGACCACATCTGTTTTGAGTGTCGCATCTGCGAAAATTTCCATCTCGCCTAACGTGGTAAACGGTTCAGAGAAGGCAATCACCGCCAGCTTACCGTTTGCATGATAATGACTGCACTGCACCTGACCATCCACTAGAAAATATAAGTAGTCTTGCTCAGTTTCTTCGATATAGATGTGACTATCATACGCAAACTCAAACAAGCGAAGCGCATCTAGTAAGGGCTGGTTCAAAAACGATGCCATGTTGTATTGCTCGACATAGGCGTTAATGCGTTCACGATTATCTACAGATAACATAGAAATACCTCCTGCGACCATGATGCCATCCTAGCACACAAAAGGCACGGACATATGTCCTATCCTCGCCTATCGCAAATCCCTATGCTGATAGTAAGTTGCAAACATATGGAGAAAAATTCTCATGCAAAACACAAGCGAGCAAACAACCACTGTACCAACACAAGAAGAAACAATCGCTTACCGTCGCCGTAAAATGTATGAACGCATTGCACAAGGCAATCGACTCGCTGAAATCGAAACACAGGCGAAGCAGAAATACCCTAGGCAATGAGTCGCGCACGCTATTTGTCTGTGTGTCCAATCGTGCGCTCCTAATCAGTTGGGATAGCAACCTTATCATCGACTTTCGCTTTCGGGAGTATCTCTGCGTGTGCCAATTCGTCCTGCAACATCGCCATCATGCGCGTGCGGAGTTCTGCACCTTTGCCGAATTTTGCCTTTGCCAACACAGTCAATTCTGAGGCGTCATCGAGTGTGCCTGTCTCACTGATAACCTGCCATGGCTCGACCAAGTTAGGCAAGCGCGTCATGGCTTTATCACCGAGTAATTCGAGATGCGCAATCGCTTTGCCCACAGAAGCACTCGGCACTTTGACAATCACACTCGTGCGCGAAATCTCGCCTCGACTAAAATTGCGCACCAGCCGGATGTCACCATTTGGCATCGTAAATAGCTCACCATCCATCCCCCGCACCTGCGTAATGCGCAAAGTCACGCGCTCCACCACGCCTTCAATCGTGCGCGGGAACAGTGGAATCTCGATTTTGTCGCCCACATCGAAAATATCTTCAAAGATGAACGAAATACCAGTCAGAAAATCCGCAATGAAGGGACGCGCCCCCAAACCAAATGCCGCGCTGAACAAGCCAATCATCCATACCAGCGTCGCCGCATCCACAAATAGAGATAAGCTGAACACCGTCGCCAACAAAAACCCAAGCACACTGACCGCGCTCGCAATCAATGCCTGTAATGTCTGCTGACGGTCTCCGCGTCTTTTGCTTTCACCGTTTATTAGGTTCACGGGCTTAAAACGCCGGGCAATGAACCCCGATAGCCGATGCACCACATACGCCAGCGCATAAAATATCAGTATTGGCAAAATATAAAGGCGGAAAATTATTTGTAGTGAGTCTGTATTGAACATAGATGGTATATTCTTTCGCAATTAGGTTGTGAATGAATAAATACCATCTAATTCTAGCTTATTCTATGCACCAAGTAGAGCGTTTCCTCAACTGTAAAACGCAGTGATTATGATACACCTAATGAACGCTTTAACTAGCAATCAGGTGTTTAGTGTCAATTTGGTGTCAAAATCGTTTGCCCAAATCCTAAATTGCATCCAAAATGAGGTCGTTGCAAATAATAAATTAAATCAGAAAAACACAATTAGGAGGCGTTATGTCCAGAAAATGGATGCTTCGTTTATTCGTTATGGTGATTGGTGTGCTAAGTCTTACCCTCATTACATCTGCGCAGGGTGGTGACCTCCCCGCAGATGCACTCATCTTAGATAATTACAGTGGTAGCCCCATCATTTATACATTTACAGGCAATGAAAATGAAGTTGTCACACTGTATGCGATTGGGAGTGGCGGTTTACGTCCAACGCTTGCATTATCAAGTAGCAATGGTCAACCAGTGGCATTCGGTAGCGCCGATGCTTTGACACCGATGAGCAATGATACCCGTGTGACTGCTCGTTTACCGCAAACAGATACTTATATTGTGACGTTGAGTAGTCTGGAAGGTACTGTGGGGTCATATAGCTTAATCCGTACAGTTACACCTGCTATCGTCGCAACCCCAGTCACAGGCTCGCAGGTTATCACGATTGAGCCTAACACACCTGCACAATCTTTTTCCGTAGCGGCGAATCCATCAGCATCACAACAAATCACCCTGATTAATGCTGATCCAGCAAGTTCGTTCACGGCACAAGTGCAAACAGCGGATGGCACCGTCTTAGCCTCAATTGCAGGTGGACTTGACACCATCAGCTTGACGATTCCTGCGTCATCTGTTGAAACCATTATCACTATTGGTGCGCCGACGCCTGAAGCAGGGGCAAGTGTTCAATTGACAGTAGGTGATGGTAGTGGCACAAGTGCAGTCGCACCGACTACGAACCCACCAGCAGACCCGAACCAATGTACCGTTGTTGGTAATAATGTCAACTTACGGAGTGGTCCAGGAACAAATTATGATATCGTCGGTGGTTTGAATGCTGATAATCAGTTGATTGCAACTGGACAAAATAACGGTTGGTATTATGGTATCTACAATGGCATTCCTTCATGGGTCGCGGCGAGTATCGTAACAGCGACTGGTAATTGCAGTAATCTCTCATTTGTGGATGCGCCTGCTGTGCCTGCTGTCCCACCACCACAAACGACAGAAGAGGTGAGTGAAACATCGCAGGCACAAGCGACACAAGCCGAACCGACTCAAGCAACTGACACGACACAAGCAACAACTGCGGCTCCGACAGCAACCACAGCAGCACCGACAGCAACTACTGCACCATTTGAAGTGGTCTCGTTTAGTTGTACTTATGCCCTCAATGATGGTGCGACCATTCGCTTCAACGTAACAGGTCCGCCGAGTGCAACATTCTTGGTTGAAGCACGCTTTGGTTCAACGACTTATAGTGTCCAACGGACATTGAATGATCAGGGCTTCTTGAACGCTAATCAACGAATTGGACAAGTCGGTAATTCAAATTATCGTGCGTATCTGGTCTATAACGGGCAGGATGTTGCGAATACTGATTGTTAAGATTGATCTAGCATACTCTGATTGCTAGTTAGAGCGGTTGTCTATGGTGAGCCGTTCTAACCTTGCATTTGTAGCAAATTATCGGGGGCATCTGCAGATGCTCCCGATAAAAGGCGCTTATTTGATGGCATTTCTGCTATCCCTTAGGCAACGAGGGGATAATTACATATTCCCCCGATTTTCCCCACGAGACGTCCCCCCAATGATGTCTTTTTTAAGCTCAAAAATAGCATCAACTTTTTAGGGCTCATCTGTGATTTCTATGCCATGATATTTAGGAAGTTGTGAGCGGGTTAGAAAGTGCTATTTTTCTATGTTGGCGGGTAAGGCTAACCAACGCTTACCTTGCTTTCGCTTGACATGATGTAAGTTCTTACGGCAAAATGCAATCAATCTGACCACGAGGTACGGATTTTTTCGAGATGACAACTTTGCAACCCACCACCCGCACCAATCGCGGTTGGCTGGAGTGGTTCATGGCGATTCTGTTCATCGGCTTAATTGCCCTCGCCACCCTCACTGCTGACCGTGATGTAGGCACAACTATTGTTATTTTCACAACCCGTTTCTTGGGTATCTTCATTGAAGCAGTCCCATTTTTACTACTGGGAACAGTCGTTTCTGGACTCATTGAAGCCTTCATCAGAGCCGAAGACATCGCCAAGCTGATGCCCCGCCGTGCAGTTCCGGCGACCATCGCAGGCGCATTTTTGGGCTTCGCGTTTCCGGTATGCGAATGTGGCGTTGTGCCAGTCGTGCGTCGGTTGTATACCAAAGGCTTGCCCCTTTCTGTAGGGATTGCCTTTCTGCTTGCCGCGCCTGTCATGAACCCCATCGTGCTTGCCAGTACCTATATTGCCTTCGGCTGGGGTCCTGTGCTGATTGCGCGTTTTGTGGTGACAGCTATCGTAGCTATTTCTGTTGGGCTGGTGTTTGCGCTCCGTGCCACACCAGAGGAAATCCTGCATCCGAACACTATCCAAGATGTGCGTAAAGAAAAAGCCCTCGCAGATGCCGACGGTATCACGCGCCCGACGCTCATACAGGGACTCAAACAAGCGTTCATTCTCGGTGGCGATGAATTTTTCGAGATGGGGCGCTTCCTCATCATCGGTTCAGCACTCGCCGCGACCATGCAAACCTTCGTTGCCCAAGATTTGCTCTTAGCACTCGGCGAAGGTCCTGTCGCCTCTGTTATCGTGATGCAAGTGTTGGCATTCGTTCTCAGTGTTTGCTCAACCGTGGATGCCTTCTTGGCACTGGCTTTTGCTGGCACATTCACAACGGGTTCTATTATTGCTTTCCTGACCTTTGGACCGATGGTAGACATCAAAAGTATGCTCATGTTCTTGGGCGTATTTAACCGTAAAACGGTTGCCTATCTGATTTTGCTACCACTGCTGATGACCATGCTCATCGGTATCTGGATTAACTTGAATCTCAGTATCTAAAACGTATGCTAATGATTAGTAGGGACGTGCCTCATTGCGTCCCGCAAAGAGGTTTAACACTATGACGACTTTCATACACGACGAACACGATATATCGCGCTCGCCACAGCAATTTGCGAAAGCCTTCATCTTGCTTGGGCTGGGACTGTATTTTTGCTACAACATTTTCGCTGGACAATTGAGCAACTACATCAACACACGCTTCATGTGGTTATCATGGGTGGCGGCTGGCTTGTTCTTACTGCTCGGCGTCTTCGCACTGTATGCTTGGTGGACAAACCAATCGGCTGACCATAGCCATCACGACCACGGTCATGCTCATGGCGATGATTGCGACCACGATGACCACCATCATCATGACCATGACCACAATATTTCATGGAAAGTGATAGCAGTCTGTGCCTTTCCGTTGGTGATGGGAACGCTCGTGCCATCGCAACCGCTCGGCGTAGAAGCGATTAATGGCGAGGTAGCGATTAGTGCTGTGCCTATCAATAGTGCGACTGCCGCCGATGTTGACCCCCTAGAGCGTAATATCCTCGATTGGATACGCCTATTCGGCAACGGCAACCCGACAGCTTATGCTGGTGAACCTGTTGATTTAATTGGTTTTGTCTATCGTGAACCCGATTTTGCAGACACCCAACTCATGGTCGTGCGTTTCACTGTTAGCTGTTGTGTGGCAGATTCCACAGCCGTTGGCTTGCCCGTAGAAGCAGGTGACATCTCCCTTGCAGACATCCCCGATGGCGAGTGGGTGCGCGTACAAGGCAATATCGGTGTCAGCACATTTCAGGGACAAGAGAGTGGGGTTGTCTTACTGTCCAGCATCGAAATCACCGAGCAACCCGCGACACCATACCTCAATCCCTAACATTCAAAACATTTGTCGGGACGCACGTCTGTGTGTCCACAATCCCAGTCTAAATGATCTATTTATGTAGAGACATAGTAAACTGCGCCCGAAACATGTATACAGGGACAAGGCACAGCTAATGCAAAAACAAAAACCCAAAAACGATTTTGCACCGCGTTACCGATTTGGGTGGCGCACACGGATTGTATTAGGCATCGCAATCATACTCATAACAGGCATCAGCTTTTGGGTAACGCGCCCCAGTGACCCCTTTGCCCATCTGCGTGCAACATCCGCAGAAGACCGTGACCGTCTCGCGTATATCACCAACGATAACCAACTGCGAATTTATGACCCTTACGACCATACAGATACTTTACTAGCTGAGAATGTTCATCATTTTATTATCGCACCTACAGGGCAGATTGCTTATACGTTAAAGGGTGTCGATGATAACATCTATGTTATGGATAGCTACGCACCCTCAGAGCAGCCTATCATGATTCCAAACGAGAATAGCCTATACATGGATTACTGGAGTCCTGATGGACAGTACTTGATTTTCCATCCACCTTTAAACGAAGAAAACCATGTCCTCTTCCTTTGGGATGGCGATGAGATTAGAAATATCTTGTCACCAGAGATGACATTCCCATTACATATTCGGTCATTCTTCGCGTGGAACTACGATGGCATCTTATTTTTGAGTTTTGGATCTGGTGATGATACACAACTATTCACATGGGATGGCGAGGTTTTTATGCCTCTAGACCTAGCCATTGAGGGATTTATCGTACATGTAGAATGGAGTGAGAACGGTCAGCTACTTATCGTCACATCTACAGCAACAGATACCGCACTTGATACAAACACTATTTATGTATGGGATGGCGATGATAATCTCGTTTCAGTTGCATCCGGCTGGTACCCTTTTGCTGTTAGGTGGGTAGATGAAGGCACAAGAATTGCTTTTAAAATGGAAGTCAACACACCGTATTACAGCCATCAATATGTGATTTGGGATGTTACGACTGATACCATCGTCCGTCGCATACCTTTAACTGATGATTTTAATGTAGCGGGAAGAGGTGGTCCTTCCTCTGCGTATCTACTTTCAGAAGACTTGATAGTAAGTACAGCGCTTGCCGGTGGAGTTTCAGTCTATGTAGATATTTATGATAGTAACGGGGAACACACATTCTTTACAGTAGCAGGGTCTTTTACTTGGAGCGACGATGGATTCCTAGCTTACTGCCAGAATATTGCAGACGTTGGCTGGAATCTTGCCCTTTGGGATGGAACAGAGACGATATATGTCGCAACATCACATAATCGTACAATCTCTTGGCAAAACGGTGGCTTCCTCAATTGTAGTAGTGGTTAAAGGTAACCATATGACAGACGCACAACCTACATCCGAAACCAACAAAATCGCACTCTCCACGTTTGATACGATTGCCATTGCCATCGTCAGTACGCTCGTCATCGGTATTGTCGGCGTGTTGCTGATGGGCGATAGGGTCGGCGTGCAAATTACGAATATCGTGCCGGATAGACAAAGTGGTAGCACCCAACCTATCACGCTCACGTTCAGCGCCCCAATGAACCGTGCGACTGTCGAAGACAATTTCCAAACTGACCCACTACTAGCAGGCACATTCCAGTGGTCAGAGGATAGTACGACGCTCAATTATCAGCCGGATACACCCCGCGCTATCGACAGCACGCACACGGTTACAGTCTCCGCAGGGGCAGAGAGCCAGCAGGGCAGAGAGCTATTAGAAGATGTCATGGTTAGCTACACCGTTCGTCCGCCACAGGTGCTGTACCTCGCGCCCGCTGATAGCGCCCCACAGAATATCTATCAACTTGATTTAGCAAATCCCGATACGCCGATTCAACTCACAGATAGTGAAACAGGCATCTTTGATTTTGCTGCTAGTCCCGATGGGCGCATGATTGCCTTTGCAGAGTACGAACCCAATCTGCGCGACATCAACATGAAGTTACTGCATGTAGATACAGGGCTTATCCAGACGCTAACAGCATGCCAGAACGCTACCTGCACATCCCCTGTTTGGCATCCGAATGGACGCTCGCTGGTGTATATTCGCGTTGATGGTGGGCAAAGTTTCGGCACAGCCCAAACCCGCATTTGGACAGTCAACACCGTCGGCGATAGCTTCGATAACGAACCCTTCTTTGATGATAATCAGATGATTGGTTACGCACCACAGTGGTCAGCCGATGGACTGACACTCGCTTTCTACGACCCCTCCGCGCCAGGTATCTTGGTCTATGATAAGGTGACACAAGGTATACAATTTGTGCCAAATCCAAGTGGACGCATGGGCGCACTTTCTGACGATGCCCAAACGCTCATCTTTGCGGATTTCACCCGTGACCCTTCCCAGCCATCGACTTCATTTTTGCAAATCACAGATTTAGAAAATGGGACGACTGACTTGCTCACAAGCCCTGATGATGCGGTGGATGATAGCATCGTGTTGTGGCATCCGAACGATGGCACGCTGACGATTGGACGCCGTTATACCGATGACCGTGCGACACAGGGCATACAACTCTATAGCCTCCAGCCGGAGACAGGCGAGACACAAGAATTGGTGGTTGATAGTCGCTATACCAACGCGATTTACTCATGGGACGCGACAGGCACATTCCTCGTCGTACAACGCTTCCAACTCTTTGATGATGATGGCGAACGCACGTCAAATAGTTCCACCGAAGTGTGGGTCTACGATACCCGCGACGAATCCCTAACCAAGCTGGCAGAGAATGCGTTTATTCCATCTTGGTTGCCGTAAATTCAATCAAATCTGTATACTGAACCGCCTATAAGGGATGATTCTTTTTAACCAACGCTCGTATCAGAAAATGAGGTTTGTAGGGACACGATCTATCGTGTCCGAAAATTTTAGTAGTATCTATTTTTGATACAAAATCAGCTTTTATAACGGATTGGGGTGAGGGCAAACTCTTTAGCGCAACATCCCCAGCAAATACCCGACCACCTCATCGACACCTTCTCGATTGACCGTTTCCCACGTATGCGCACGCCCTAACATATCCGGTAAATGCGCGACCCATTCCCCAGCCGTGAAGGCTTCCTGCGTCACAAATTGCGCCGAAGCGAATTGTTCCATTGTCTGCTTGAGCAAGGCAGATTCGCGCCATGTGTCCATTGCCAATGTATAAATCATCGGTGTGCGATGCCCGATGACCTCCGCAACCGTGCTACCCCCTGCCTTCCCGACCATCATATCTGCCGCCGCAATCAAATTGTGGTAATGCGGGTAATCCATCGGCACGACCCGAAAGCGTTCTGGTGTGTGTTTCACTTGTTCCCATGCGCTCGGCACAACCAGAAAAACCGCATCTCTGACATCGTTCAAAGCATCCAAATTACTATCCCCCCACTGATGCCCGCCCATGCTCAACAGCACCATCGCCTTATCATCCGGTATGCTAAATTCTGTCCGCATGTCGTCTCGTGTTTTGCTGATAGCGTTATACACCGCCCCGACTGGCTCGACATGCGCAAAGAGGGGAAACGGGTGTGGTAGTGGAATCTGCATTTGTAGCGCGAGGGTTGCTTTGCGATACTGTGATTGCATGCGTTCGATATGGGGCGCAAAGGCTGGATAGTCAGCGACATAATGTCCATAGACCCAATCCCATAAAAAGTGCGATACCACCACACTCGGTATACCTGCTTGATGCGCAATTTCACAGGCTAAAGGAGGCATATCACTCACCACCAACTGACAGCCTGTTTCGCGCAAAAAAGTAACTTCCTGCTGAACCAGTTGTGCCTCTTGCTCCGCGAACGCATGGAGGGTTGCCAATGTCGCTGGAATATCAAAAGTCAAGCCATCGGACTGTACCATGCCACTATCATATGCCTGCCCATGATAGCCCGTCGCAGTCGGGAAAAATTTCTCTGGCGCACCCGTCCGTACATACACATCAACGCCCCGCGCACCCAACGCCTTCACGACTGCCCCCTGCCGCGCCGCATGCCCGTACCCATGACTGCTGATGTAATACGCAATCGCTACCATATATTGCCCCCATTGTTTACATTTTTAGCCTCCGCCACATAGCGTATAGGCAACAACCAACGCCTTACAATATCCATCTCAAACAATAGCTTTAAGCCAGCCAACTATTTTTATCTACATATCCATCAACCCCCATAAGACTCCCCTCTCCGAAGTGAGCCTGCGAACGCGGGAGAGGGGCTGGGGGAGAGGTCAATACCTTGCCCATTACCCCCCATCACGCTACCATGTGGATAGCACATCGTTAATAGCCAAACTATCGGATAAATACCCATGCTCAAAATAGAAAAAACCGTCTTCCTCAGCTACCGTCGCACCAACATCGGTTACGCCCTTGCTGTGTATCAAAATCTAACCTCACGCGGATTCGATGTTTTCTTCGATTATGAAAGCATACAAGCTGGCGATTTTGAGCAGATTATCCTCAATAATATTGCATCCCGAGCGCATTTCGTTGTACTGCTGACGCCTTCTGCGTTGGAACGCCTGAGCGAATCAGGCGATTGGCTACGACGTGAAATAGAATATGCGATGGAGATAAAACGCAACATCGTTCCGCTGACACTAGAAAAATTTGAATGGAGTGTAGCGAAAAAGCATCTGACGGGTAAGTTAGAACACCTCCAAAGTTACAATGCGCTTGAAGTGCCGAGGTCTTATTTCCCAGAGGCAATGAATCGCCTATGCGAGAAACGCTTAAATATTCCACTGGATGCTGTCATTCACCCCCGCACGGCGATTGCCCAAGAAGCTGCTGAGGAAGTGCAGAAGGTGGCAGAGAACCAGACACATGTAGAAGATGAAACACTCACAGCAGAGTATTGGTTTGAGTCGGGACATCAAAAATGGGAAGAAAAAGACTATGAAGGTGCGATTGAAGATTGTACTCGTGCTATTGAGATTAATCCTGATTACGCAGAAGCCTATATGCGACGTGGTGCATCATATGCAGGCTTGGAACAGCATATACAAGCGATAGCTGATTACAATAAAGCCATCGCGCTGAAGCCAGATTATGCTGTGGCGTATTCCAATCGAGGGGCTACCCGCTACGCACAGGGGAATGTATCGGGCGCGATAGCCGACTACACACAAGCCATAGCGTTGAACCCTGATTATGCTGATGCGTATTACAATCGGGGAATTGCTCGCCAAGCACAGGGGGATTTATCTGGCGCAATTGATGACTACACCACAGCCATAAAGTTGAAGCTAGATTATGCTGATACGTATTACAATCGGGGAATTGCTCGCCAAGCACAGGGGGATTTATCTGGCGCAATTGATGACTACACCACAGCCATAAAGTTGAAGCCAGATTATGCTGATGCGTATTACAATCGCGGGAATGCCCGCGAAGCACAGGGGGATTTATCCGGGGCAATTGACGACTACACCACAGCTATCGAATTGAAATCTGATTACGCATTTGCGTATAACAATCGCGGGATTGTCCGTAAGGCACAGGGGGATATAGCCGGCGCGATTGACGATTACAATACAGCCATCACGTTAAAGCCAGATTATGCTGATGTGTATAACAATCGTGGGAATGCCCGCAAAGCACAGGGAGATGTATCAGGCGCGATAGCCGACTACACACAAGCCATAGAGTTGAAGCCAGATTATGGCACTGCGTATAACAGTCGTGGGAATGCCCGCGAAGCACAGGGGGATTTATCCGGGGCAATTGACGACTACACACAAGCCATAGAGTTGAAGCCTGACTATGCTCTGGCGTACAACAATCGTGCCGCGGCATATGCGAGGCAAGGCGATTGGAAAAAATGCGTAAAAGATTTAGAAAAAGCACTAGAGATTGACCCTAATCATGAAGTTGTAAAGAAAAATTTGCTCAAAGCCCGTGCCAAATTAAATTCATAGCAATTTTTCGGACAACGCAGGCGTTTGTCCCTACTAAGGTGTGAAATAGGAGACAGAGCCATCAATCGTGCGCACACTAATCCATGCCCGCGTGCCATTGGCATTGCTCACTTGCCACCACTGGAAATTATCCGCTTCGGCAGGACCCGCTAGAATCGTCACAAATTCGCCCGGCGAAACGGTATCTACAAATCCTGCCGCCAAACTCGGCTGGGAGCGCATATTACGCCGTTCAACCCCGATGTACTGTATCTGCTGACCCGCTTCGTAGCGTGTGCCAGCAATCACGCCTGTTGGTGGGGGTTGCGCGACTTGGCTTGTGCCATCAGGATTGTTAACGACACTCGCGCCGACCTGCACTGTGCCACTCGTCTGCGCCACACTAAAGCTGCCATTCGCGTTGACGATGAACTGCGCCCCACCAACCGTCAGCACAACATTGGCATAATTTGCCCCCCACGTAATCTCTGATGGCACACCGCCACCAATAAAATCACTGATGGGTGTCGCTACACCATCTGCAATCCGATACAGACGATACGCGCCATCAAACGCCCCGCCTTCCCGCCCAACAGCGATAATCTGTCCGTTTGGACGTTGCACGGCATCCGCAATGAACACACCGTTCGCGGTGGCATCGTAAATAATCTCTGTGACTGTGTTGCTCCCAATATCATACCGCGCTATCTGACTACGCCCATCAGGTGCGCGTCCACTGACCAGAAGCGTGTTGTTATCTAGCCACTGCCCGTTATCCCATAGCAACATCGGTGGGGCAGTCGGACGGCTAGAATCATAATTCAGCGTGGCGACAAAAATACCCTGTCGCTCGCCTTGATTCAGCACAGCCGTGATGAGTACCCGCGAACTATCCGGCGACCATTCAATTTGCGTGCTTTGCCAAGTGCCGGCTGGGGGATTGCTGGTCGATTGGCACGAACTATGGAACGGTTGCGCACAATCAGAGAGCAACACGCCTGTCCCGCCACCGCTATCCCAGAACCAAACCCCTGCATTCTGGAAATCGTCTTGATTCGCGCCTGGTGTGATAATGAATGCTAATCGTTGCCCGTTTGGTGACCATGCCAGCGCCGAGATGAAATTTTTGTTACCCCCTGCGCTCTCCGCCGTAAAACCAGCGAAAAATGGCGATGTCGTCACAACTTGCTCTTCGCCCCCTATCGGACGGAATACCAAAAAACCCGCTTGGTTGGTCGTCGCGTAGCTGTTGGGGTCAGCAGGATTCACAGCAAACAAGTTCACCCCGCGTAAGAGCGTCTCGCCATTGAAAATGAATTGCCCATCACCCACATTGAAATTGAGCGCCGTCGTCGTCGTATTATTAAATGCAGGCGCGAGAATCGGCACGGTTTCGCGCTCTTCTACGCTCACTGTCGGTGGAATTTGCTCCACAGGGAAGGGCGTCGGCGTGAAGAACGTATCTTGTGTTACGGTCACAGTCGGCGCGTCCGG
Source organism: Chloroflexota bacterium (assembly GCA_038522085.1). GTDB lineage: Bacteria > Chloroflexota > Anaerolineae > Aggregatilineales > Phototrophicaceae > JAUZRW01. The sequence continues at coordinate 26,961 of JBCBKJ010000014.1, read as the reverse complement.
CTCTATCACTGGGGTCGATTGCACGGGCGTAAATAGCACTTCCGGCGTCGGCAAAATACCACTATTTGGTTCAGCCGTCACAAACTCAGGTTCAGCATCCAGCGTTGCCGGAATGACCGTGTTGGTCTCTGTCGGGATAGCAACGGGCGTGAAGGTCGCAGGTTGTGGCGTGTCACTTGCCGCCGAGCGTGTCGCTAATAATTCTGCATTTGCCGTAGCGACCACATCTGGCGTAATCGTCGCCGTATTGGTGCGCGTTGGGCTAGGAACAGGCGTACTACTTGGCTCAGGTGTATCTGTGTTAGTGGGTGTTGCTGTGGGCGCATCCGTTGCTGTCGGTGGAATCGCCGTTGCTGTATTTGTCTGTGATGGACGTGGCGTTAGTGACGCGGTGGCTGTGCTAGTCGGTTCGGGCGTATCCGTATCTGCTTCGATAGCGAGTGGCGTCAATGTCGGAGGCTCAGTTTCTGTCGGCGTCGGTGTTGGTGTAAAGGTTGCTGTGGGTGTCGGCGTTGGGGTATTGCTTGGCGTGCTAGTCGGTGTTTGCGTACCCGTTGGCGTATGACTCGGCGTCAGTGTGAGTGTCGCTGTTTCTGTCGGGACAGGCGTGTTCGTCGGGCGTGGAGACGGGGTCACGGTTGCAGTAGATGTCTCCACCACTTGAATCGCTATGGTAGGCGTTTCGCTTGCTTCTTGTGCAATCAGCGTTGGGTCAGGGGTATCGGTTGGGGCAACCGTAGGCGTCACACGCGGCGGACTCGTTCCGCACGCTGCCAAAAAGAGTGCCGTCACTATCCACAATCCAATTTGCCTGCGCGTTCCTTGCATACCTTACCTATCCCTAATACGTTCTGCGCGACCCCAATTATGGTATAGGACACCCTTTTGAGCGCCCCATGCCTGTATTTAGTATAGCCCATCTACCCCCACGCCCACGCTACGCCCCGAATATGCTTACCCTACGCTTTATCAGCGTACTCATTCCGATTCATCATACGCACGACCTTACCATCGTCATCGCGCAGGAAACGCAAACTTTCGCCTGGATTGCCAATCACCTTGATAATGAATGTGTCGGCTTGCTCAGTGGGTTCGAGTATCGCAGGTGGAGCGTCCAACGCATCTAGTGATACGGCTTGTAATTGCCCGTTACGGATAACAATTTCGGTGTTACCCCAATCGTTGAGATATGTCCCGACATAATCTGCCCATTCGGGTGCCGGCTGGCTCGTTTTGCTAGTGATTTTCTCTATTTCCGGCAGAACCAGCTTATACCCGCGCTCAACAATGCTATACGGCATACTGGCAACGCTATTCGTCAGTGCAATCAGACCAAAATCATGCTTACGGCACACACTGAACATCGTCAGGTAGCCTTTGTAGCCCCCCGTATGCCCACTGAGGTTATACTTGTTTATCCGCCACTGACGCGCTCCTAAACCATAGCCCGTACTCCAATCCTCAAACAGCCAATGAACGCGGTGCATCTGGCGCAGACTGTAACCTGATAAAAGCGGTGTTTGTCCTTTGCTCAGATGAAATCGCGCGTATTTCACTAAATCGTTGATAGACGATGCCACACTCGCTGACGGGGAAAACCCTTTTGTCTCCACAAATGGGACAGGCGCAGTCTGATAAGTATCATCAATGCCCAGATACCCTGTCGCAATCGGCGCGTCGCTTTTTGTGGGTGCAACCGTCGTATTGTCCATGCCGAGTGGGTTCACAATATTTTCGGTGATATAAACGTCCCACGGCATCCCACTCACAGCTTCAATGACACCCCCCAGAAGCGTATACCCGAGATTGCTATAACTATAATCTTGTAGTGGTGGCATCATCGGCTGACGTGTTTTGGTTGTCTCTACGACTTCATCCCATGACTGAAACACATTCTCTGTCCAATGGGGTGTCGTCGCGTCGCGTGGCAAACCGCTGGTATGCGTCAAACAGTGATAAATCGAAATCGGCGGCGCATCAGGGTACTGTAAATCGAACCAGTCCAGATAATCGCTAATCGGGTCATCCAGCCGGAGCTTACCTGCGTCGTACAATTGTAAAATTGCTACGGCTGTGAATGTCTTGGTGATGCTCGCAATCCGAAAACGTGTATCCAGTGTAATCGGCGTTTCGCTTGCTATATCTGCGTAGCCATAGCCTTTACCCCATAGCAACTCGCCATTATGCACAATCCCAATAGCCAAACCTGGCAAATGCGTATCGTGTACGTGTTTCGTCGCCCACTTGTCGTATAAATCAATCGCTGTCGCTAAATCGGCATGGTCGTTCAAAAATTCCGTATTTGTCATAACACTATCTCCATCTAATAATCACCGTAAATTCTTGTCCGTATGCTCTCCCAAATTGCTCCCCTCTCCTCAGTGAGCCTGCGAACGTAAGGAGAGGGGCTGGGGGAGAGGTTAACTAATGACGCTTACCATATAACGAAATCAACTTATCGACCCGCGTATGCGCCGCTTCATCGACTTGCTTCTGCTCAGGATGTGCATCAAACCACGCCAGCGCCATCTCTATGCCTTTGTAAAATGGAATCGTCGCTTTGTAATCCGGCACGAGTGTTTTGATTTTCGTGTTATCAAATTGCGCACACCATGTCTTATCACCCAAGAGTGTCTGACCAATGTCCGCGTCATGTTGCATGATGAAATCTGATGGTATGTGTATCACCGAAGCCGGAACGCCGAGTGTCTCTGCGAGGATACGATGAATTTGCGACCACGCCAGCACCTCATTAGATGTAATATGTACCGCGTGTCCGATTGCCTGCGGATTACCCAACAAGCCAACAAAGCCCTTTGCAAAATCTTCGGCATGCGTCAGTGTCCATAATGACGAGCCATCGCCATGTTCAATAATCGTGCGCCCACGTAAGAGACGGTCAGCCGCAAAATAGGGGGTAGGGGTGAGCGCCGCCGGAATCTGTTGTGCATAGGTATGTGAAGGACGCACAATCGTAATCGGAAAGCGTGTCTCGCGGTAGGCTTGCATGAGGCGCTCTTCACAAGCGATTTTGTTGCGCGAGTATTGCATGTACGGATTGCTAAGTGGCGTACTTTCCGTGATGACCGCTTGTGTGGGTGGTTTTTGGTATGCCGACGCTGAACTGATAAAAATGTACTGTCCGGCAATGTCTTTGAACAAGCTCAAATCGCGTTCGATGTTGTCAGGATGAAAAGCAATCCAATTGACGACACTATCAAAGGTACGCCCCTTGAGTGCCTCGCGTACAGCATCCGGTTGGTAAATATCTGCGTTGATTGTCTGTGCGCCCGAGATGCGCGTGTGTGTCTGTCCGCGATTTAGCAAAGTAAGGTCGATGCCTTCTGCTACTGCCAACCGACTGACCGACGTGCTGATATTGCCAGTTCCCCCAATAAACAAAACGCGCATAGTCTCTCCTAACGAAGTCATTTTCTACCTCGTTAGATGATACCACGCACGTTCTTTGTGTGCATTATTGTGGAACTGAGCTTATGATTTTGAACTTAAAATCGGCTGAAAGTATTCACAAGAGTACGTACGTGTGACGGGTTATCCTTGAGAAAATCCACTGTTATCGGCTTATCAACAAAATCCGTAAATCCCTCAATGGTTTTGAGATGCGCATCGTCAATAACGTTAAAGCCCATTGACCAATCATCAAAGCTCCGTTGTGTAATTTTGTTCTTATATAAGACCATGCAACGTTTATGCCGTGGGTCTTTTGCGATTTTTGCGTACAAGTCAGTGACGACTTTATCCTCACCTTCCAACACCTGTACGAACAATCCTCTCCGATACAATAACATACCTGTGACATCTATTTCTTTGTTATTGTCACGCGCTTCTTGCAATATTTGTTCTAATTCTGCCTCTTCTAAATGCTGACCTTTTGCAAAGCTAACATACACCAAAGCAATTAATGACATCTTACTGATCCTCCATGTATTTGAAAGAGAAAGCTATCAATAGAAATAGCTAAAAATAATATAGCATAAGAAATAAGGTTGAAAATAAAGATTGCCTTTTTGTTGTATAAACACAACTTTAAATCAATTTTTGAAGGATGCGTTGTTAGTGCTATCAACCTAAATCAATAGCTAATTCAGTCAGGCTATACAATGAATTATATACAAAAACCTCTACCAATATTTCGGAAGAGGCTTGATGTCTTTTCTGTTGTTTGCCTTAACTGTGATAATTTGCTTCTAAGCCATCTCTTCTTCCAGACGGAAATAGCTCAGGCTATCTTCCATATCCGCTACCAAATCCATCTCTAACACCATATCCACTTCTGGCTTGATGCTACGAATCAGCGGGAGCAATTCATGATAATCCAGCACACCATCTTCCCAGTTAAAACCATGATGCTCGTCAATGATGCCGTTATTGTTATTCATGTGCAATTCAACCAGCCACGGCTCCATCGTGCGCAACCAATACTCAAAATTGTACTGTGGCTCGGAGAATAAATGCGCATGCCCCACATCAAGGCAGGTTTTTAGGTGCGGATGGTCAAGTTCAGAGAGCAAATCTGCCAGAATCGTCGGGTCAAATTCCCACATATTCTCCAGCAAAATCGTCACGCCATGCTCTTTAGCATAATCCGCAACCGGACCCCAAAAATCGACATTACGCTTATGCCAGCCCGTGCGATAAAATGTATTGTGCAACGAACCGATAAAGTTGGCATGGAACACAACTTGCTTCGCGTTCAACTCACTAGCAATACGGATAGCATGGCTATAACGTGCCACACACACCGCATTGATGCGTGGGTCGAGGCTACCGCCGACCATATCGAAGAAAGGACCATGAATCGTAACCTTGCCCGGCACATCGCGCAGGTGGTCTTTATACTCTGCTAGGGTATCGCGCCAATCCCCATCCAAAACATGTGGAAACGCAAATGCCATACACTCCACACCCACATTATGCGCCTTCGCCAGCGCGATAGTCTCGCTCACATTATTCAGACCCGCGCTCAACAGCACACTATCTGCCATACGACTTGTCCCTCTATCTGTTAGATTGCTTCACGTTATGCTCTCAAGTGTACCCCAGCTAACGGTGCTTTAACTAAATGTTATGTATGAACACTGTCCAGAAACCGTTTGTTTTTATAGACACTCATAAAAATTTTTTACACTTCGCACACGCATGACACCCATTCACCTCTCACGTAATCTTACGCTTACGATAGCCGATACCATGCTAGGCTAAAAATAGACTTTTTATTCATATGCTTTGGAGCAAATAATGATGTATTTACGCACGATTGGGTTGCTTGCTTTGTGTCTGTTGATGAGCGTGCCGATAGTCGCACAGAGCGAACAACTACAATCTACGAATCCCAACGGAACAGCATGTCGTGGCTTTGATGTTGAGCTGACAGCTGATGATGATCCTAATTTCTGGGTGAACCAATTCGAGACCCGCCTCAATAATGCCGATTACGCTTGGGTGGTCGAAAATTGGCGCGATGATGCCCCGCGTGATGTCGATGATGGCTATCCGATTTTCTTGTTAGCGTGTGCTTTGTGGGGCATGGGACGTGATGGCAGTGCCGAAGATGCTTTCTTGTTCGCACTCGATGAAACAGACGACGATGACCTTGAAGATACGATTATCGAACTGATTGGCTATGACCCCGACGAGCGCGAATTTCGTCCTGAAGTTGACCCGCCGGAAGAAATAGACGTGAGCGAAGGGGGTGAATCTATTCTTGCACAATTAGAAGCAAGCGGATTTATTCCGTCTGGTGCTGAATCACAATCCGATTTGCCTTTTGTCTCCCTGACCACAGCCGGCACGAATTTTGATACCTATGGTATGGATGCGGATGCGATTAACCTTGTGATGGGTGCAACCCTCGACTTTGACCCTAACGGCGACATATTAGAATTTTGTGCCATCGGTGGACGTATCAGCCGTGACAGCGCGTTTGATATTTTGTTCACCGAGCGCGGGCTTGCGACCCAAACCACCATTTCTATCACAGACTACCTGCTGTTTGCAGTCGATAGTCTGGGTACGGTTGTCCTCATCGATAATGATCCTGTAAATGAAGATCTTGACCTCGAATTTGCAGATGATGAAGTAGACATTGACGAAGCCGTGCAACTGACGATGGTCGTGCTGGATAATCGTTTCTATGGCTACGTGAATGGCGAACTAGCGATAGAAGAAAACCTTGACCGTTCGCGGGGCGGGTTTGCCTTCTTCTTGCAGAGTGGCGCACAGAATACCCGTTGTGCTGCCGAGAACTTTTTCGCTTATGAAATCCCTGACCATTACGTATTCGGGCGCTGTGATATTGTCGGTATCGGACAATTCAATCGGCGTGAAGGACCCAGTACAGCGACGGCTATCGACGGACAAACCGTATTTGGCGAAGTTTACGAAGCGGTTGGGCAAATCGAAGCGGATGATGGCTTTACATGGTGGGAACTCGATGATGGTGCATGGGTACGGGAAGACATCGTTTCTGCGCAAGGTGATTGTCGCACATTGCCAGAATCCGATGCCTAATCACATGTCAACATAAGCTCTTGTGGACGCGCTTCTGTGCGTCCACTACTTTTCTGGCACAAAACACAAGCTAGCCTCTTCATATTGTGCCAGCAAGTCATCCATTGTCGCATCACCAACGGTTGCCATACACCGCGCTAGATACCGTCGCAATCGTCGATTCGCTGGCATGCCATTAATACGAAAGCCAACATGCTCACCGGCATCTGCTTTGTGTGCCAAAAAGCGTAACAATCCCCCGAACCACAAGAGGGCAGTGCCAATTTTGTAAGCATTCACCCGTGCCTCAAAATCTATACGCGCATAGCCCATACCTGCACAATAAACATCCAGAAACGCATCCCAATGTTCATAGCCGAGAAGGTCTTCCTGATTCGGTTGCACCATCATATCGCCAATCACAAAGGCAGGGTCACGCAAGCCACCATCCTCCCAATCAACATATACAAAACTGCTATCAGGTCGTTGTATCACATTGGCAAAACGGGGGTCAGCATGACAATGACGTAACATATCAGCGGGTAGGGCATGTGGGTTGATAGTCGCAAGTGTGTCGGCATGCGTTTCATAGAGCGCATAGGCTGACTGCACAGGTTCGACGGCTTGTGGCATATGTGTTTTTGCCCACGCAATATAATCTGCATACACACTATCCCAATAGGCAAAACGCTCTGGCAGAAATTCATTCCACCAACGCGAATGCCATAGCCTATCCGTAGGCAAACGATTTAAGCGCACCCACATTTCGGCAAACTCGCGTATTTCGGCAACCGTCAGCGGACGACGGTCTACCATCTCGCCGTCGATATAGTCATAGATGACCACAGGCTGATGCGTGCCATCGTATGCAAAATGCCCAATCGGTGTCGGGGCAAGCCCGCGTGAGGATAGTCGTGTCAGATTGCGGTATTCCCTAAGAGGTGCGGAATCATACTCCGCTTCTTTCAGATACACTTTTGCAATCCAGCGATGCTGACCCGTGTAGACATCGAATAAGGCATTCGACTGAATATCTAACGGGGGACGCTTCTTAATCTGTATCTTTTGTGCATCGCCAGCAAGTCCAGTTATCAAGCTCCGTAAATAATTGTCTAGCGACATTAGGAGGCGTCTTTCTGTATATCCGAACAAACGCCACAGGTGTATCACACTCGCACATGACCTCGCGTTCATATCCCCCAGTCGTAGGCAATCCGTTGGTTGATTCGATAAACAGCGAATCCCCCAAAATTAATGCTGTAGGAACGTCGCCTTGGTGTGCATAGGTGTCAGGTTAAGCAAAAATCCTACATCAACAAAAAATACCTGTAGGGGTGGCGTGTACGCCTCCCGCTGTTCTCAAATAGCGAAAATAAAAAAGACCCCCACTCATAAATAGCTACAAAAGTCCCTCCCTGACGCTTCGGGGAGGGATTTAGGGAGGGGGTCAGGCAAGAAAATAGTAACGTATTCAGCGTAATTATGTTGTACAAAAAATGGATACGGGAAAAACGGATAGAGCAAGTTACAGTCCGAAAATTTTGGACTTTTTAGAGGCTGAGAGAAGGTCAAGCCCACGCCCAAAATACCCTATTTTATTTATCTCATTAAGTTGAAAAAGTACTTAAATTATGATATAATTAATAGCATCAAGAAGCCTAAAAACAAGGTCGAAAAACCATGCCAGCGATGCAAACCTGCACCAAATGCAACGAAACGAAATCGGTTGAGGAATTTAGTTGGCGTAATAAGAAAAGAGCTATTAGGCATAAACGTTGTAAAGACTGTAATAAAGTGTATCAACGTAAGCACTACAACGCGAATCAGAAAAGATACGTCAAAAAGGCAAAACATTGGAATGATGCTAATCGCGCAGAATACAAAGCGCGTTTGCGTCGCTATGCCATAGAGCATCTTATAAAAAATCCCTGTGTAGATTGTGGCGAGAAAAATCCGCTAGTACTAGATTTTGATCATGTAAGAGATGAAAAAGTAGCATCCGTTTCAACATTAATTAGCAATGTTACCAGTCTCAAAAGATTGAAAGTAGAAATTGCAAAGTGCGAAATTCGTTGTGCAAATTGCCATCGACTTAAGACAGCAAAAGAAGAGGGTTGGCATATTCTCGAATTAATGGCAGAATATGGATTAGATACTTAATATAGGGGTATAGCTCAATTGGAAGAGCACTCGCCTCCAAAGCGAGCGGTTTGGGGTTCAAGTCCCTATGCCCCTGAAGTAAAACACTGTCCCTATAAAGGACAGTGTTTTTGCATACAGACATTTTACACGCCTGTGGTACAATGCCAGCATTCAAGCAAAAAAACAAAACTTTTTACAGGAGAACATCCACCTCATGGCTACCGAAACCAAAAGCAAAAATGAAAGCAAAGGCTTTCTTGGCAGCACCCGCGATTATCTCGTCAATGTGCGTGGCGAACTGCGTAAAGTAACATGGCCCACCCGCGAAGAAGTGGTTCACTTGACCCGCGTCGTCTTGATTGTCACGGCGATTACATCCATCTTCTTGGGTGCGCTCAGTGCTTTGCTCACCATCGGGCTGGATCAATTCGGTCTGAGTAACCCATGGATTCTGGTTGTCGTCTTCGTTGCGATTTCCATCGGTACATGGTGGTCGTTCCGTCAAGATGGCGAAAAACGCTACTGAAAATCATAACCTGCTCGATTACTCGATTAGATGAGAACCCTTGTACAGTTTGTGACAAGGGTTTGATTTCACAGAGCTAGGTTTCGTCGCCCTGTGAAATAAATAGGGTGGGTGTAGGGGCGTAGGACACTGCGCCCGAATCAAAATCCTCCCAACACCAGCCGTACCAAGAGCAGAGGAGCAAATCTTCATGTCAGACAACAACAATCCCTTCTTACAGGGACGCAACCAGAACACCGAAACAGAAGAACCTGTCGAGAGCGAAGCCCTTGCCGAAAGTGGCACAGACGAAGGGCAAGATTACGACCCCGACCCCATAACCATAGATGACGACGATAATTTTAATATTGTCCTCGATGATGGCTTCAATGATGACCTCGAATCAGATGAAGTCGATAAGCATTGGTACGTTGTCCATTGCTACAGTGGCTACGAGAACAAAGTCGAACACGCGATTCAACAGCGTATCGAAACCATGGGTATGCGTGACCGTATCTTCGATGTGCTGATTCCGACAGAAGAAGAAACCGAAGTCAAAGACGGTAAACGTCGCCAAGTCGAAAAACGAGTCTTTCCAGGATACATCCTCGTACAGATGAGCCTTGATGAAGATTCATGGTACGTTGTGCGCAATACACCAGGCGTCACAGGCTTTGTTGGCATGGGTAACGAACCCACACCACTCACCAAAGATGAGGTCAACAAAATCATGCACCGCATGGAAGACCCCGATATGAAAGTCCGTGTGGATTTCAAAGTGGGCGAGAAAGTGCGTATCGTCGGTGGACCGTTCAACGAATTTATCGGCACCGTCGCAGATATTGACAGTGACCGCGAAAAAGTCCGCGTGATGGTCGATTTCTTCGGACGCGAAACGCCCGTCGAACTCGATTTCTTGGAAGTTGAAAAAGTGTAACTAGCAAACAGAAGTGTGATACAGTAAGAAGACAGGTTGATGCCTGTCTTTTTTGATTTCAAAGTGTGTGAAGTGTATCTATGTCACAATTAATTGATGCCCTGATAGAAGGATACAAAGAAAAGAAAGACCATCATAATCAGGCATTGCAAGAGCGATTAGCATATCTGACAAAACTCCTTGCCATAGATAGACTTCAGGTCGCAAAATTATATGTCAAGGAGCTTCGTGATTTCGATATTCAAATTCGTGATCATGTTGCATGGTGTATTAACAGACGTTCCGATAGCATACCTGAGGCAAGCTGGGAGCGTGAGCGTAAATTATATCTTCCTAGATTAGAACTCTTATTGGAACAAGAATATGGAAGCTACAATAAGCCGACCAGACCTCTTGCTTATGTCAAAGCAGGGGGTATGAACGTACTCCCAAATCTGTTTGATTACACAACACACGAAAAATCACATCTACGCTCCGCCGCACGCACGGGTCTACTATTTCTCGTACAGAAAACAGAAGTGGCACGCTTGTATCTCTTTGAAGCACTCGGCAATGATAATCTCGTTATCAGAAGCAATGCTACGTGGGTAATTATTCGTCTTCATCCTGAGTTCAAAGACAAACTCAAAAAATACATGCAAGAAGGGTTAGAAGTCGAAGATTTGCGACCTGATTTTGAGCTATGGTTAGGTATCAAAACACCCGCAAATTTTCCTCACGGTTTGGAATAAACTATCGTTGTTGATGCCCATTTTTTGCTTTGCGTTTCGCCTTCATACTACAAATTCACCTTTCACCTGTTTACCTTTAGACTATCTACCCAATCTACTCCGATAAAATCTCAAGACTATCTATCGTGAATATATCTGACGGATAACCAATTGCCCCTAAACCTAGCTCAGTACAAGTGTTAGGTATACCAATGGCATTATCGGTAACGTGGTAATCAAATAAGGTCGGATAGCCATATGAATCATCATAGTTGGCACGCACAATTAGATAGCCATCACATTCACATCCATTTGGACCGCATTGCTTAGCCAACAAAATCTGCTCAATATGCTCAAACAAGCCATTTATTGACCAGTTCTCAATATGTGAAAACCGATTATAGGGCTGACAAAATTCACCAGCATCTTCTGCCATTGTTGCGATGCCATTAATCACGGTGAACGTTGTCGTACACTCGCCGCCTGGATGACCAAATGTAACTGTATAACGATAATTATTTATCCCTTGCTCATCCCACAAACTACGCGCTGTTTCGTAACTTGCTTCAAATAGGGCATGTTGAGCTTCTGCATCTGCCATCACAGGGTCAATTGAATCTGCTTGCAACCACCACAAGCCACTAATCATAAAAACAGCAATCGCAGCAACAGCCAACACTATGACCCATCGTTGTTGATGCCCATTTTTTGCTTTGCGCTTTGCCTTCATGACACAAATTCACCTTTCACCTCAAAGTACCCATCTATGCAAACATCCAAATCAATACTTGCCCCCCTTCACCTTTCACCTCTAATCCATCTTTACCTTCACACATACGCCTTCTCACTCTATAATACCTAATACGAGAGGCGGCATTTCTGTGTCGTCTCTATTTTATGCCTAAAACCCATTAGGCACATTTGTAATACATCAACAAAGTCTGAAGCACAAAGCAAAGGAAGACACAACAATGGCAAAGAAAGTCAAAGCAGTTGTGACCCTGCAAATCGAAGGCGGTAAAGCAAACCCAGCGCCACCTATCGGTCCTGCATTGGCACAACATGGCGTGAACCTCATGCAGTTCACCAAAGATTACAACGGACGTACTAGTGACCGCATCGGTGAAATTGTCCCGGCAGAAATTACCATTTTCATGGATGGTAGCTTCAAATTCCGCCTCAAATCACCACCTACCGCATACCTCATCAAAAAGTATGCCAAAATCAAAACCGCAGCCAGCAACCCAAAAACACAGACCGTTGGCAAGCTGACCAAAGCGCAAGTTCAAGAAATCGCCCAAATCAAAATGGATGCTGGCGATACCAACGCACTCGACGTAGAAGCGATGATGCGCCAAGTCGAAGGTACATGCCGTAATATGGGTGTCGAAGTTGTAGACTAAGCCTCTATGCAACACCTGTAGGGACAGCATCTATGCTGTCCGCAACGCTAGAGAATCTAAACACACAAATAACAACTGTGGCAGGGTAAACAGACCCGCAATTGACCACAAAGGAGCAAACAACATGGGTAAACGTTACGACGCGGCTTTTGCAAAAGTAGACCGCGAAAAAGAATACAATCTCGAAGAAGCGATTGCACTCTGCAAAGAACTCGCAACCGCAAAATTCGACGAAACCATTGAAATGCACTTCCGTTTAGGTATCGACCCCCGTCAAGCTGACGAGCAAATTCGTACAACGGTGATGTTGCCAAATGGCTTGGGTAAAAAAGTGACCATTCTCGTTTTTGCAGAAGGTGAAGACGCGAAAGCTGCCGAAGAGGCTGGCGCAGACATCATTGCAGACGACGCAACCATCGGGCGCATCCAAAATGACGGCTGGACAGAATTTGATGCTGCTATCGCCGTACCAAGCATGATGCCGAAAGTAGGGCGTTTGGGTCGTGTACTCGGTCCACGCGGTTTGATGCCGACACCAAAAGCGGGTACGGTTGTTCAACCAAGCGACCTGCCGCGTGCCGTGCAAGAACTGAAATCGGGTCGTATCGAAATCCGTAACGACAAAACTGGTAACTTGCACTTCCCAATCGGCAAAGCCAGCTTCACCGAACAAGCCTTGCTAGAAAATGCCCAAACTGCCTACGACGTGGTACTCAGCCATCGTCCAAACGGCATGAAAGGTGTTTACATCGGCAAGATGGTCGTCACGTCCACAATGGGACCTGGCATCAAGGTCAACGGCTAACCCTTCAGACTTTTTAACACCAAGCGCCTACATAATATACTGTGTAGGCGCTTTTGATTTAGATATTTTGTAGGGTAGGGGCATTAACAAAAAAACGGATGCTTATCGGACACCCGTCATCGTTACCAGAAGAAACGGTATTTACTTGGTTTCTTTATAAATTACGTGTTTACGCACGAGCGGGTCGTATTTACGCAATTCGAGACGTTCGGTCGTGTTACGACGATTTTTCTCGGTGTAATACATGTGACCACTTTCGGTACTGCGCATTTTAACAAGAATGCGATTGCCTTTTTTCGCCATTGGGATACCATCCTGTATTGATTAGCTTCTTGGGTTGTTATACTAGCATACGGGGATAAAACAAAAAAGAGCCTCCGATGAGATTTGAACTCATGACCTCATTCTTACCAAGAATGCGCTCTACCCCTGAGCTACGGAGGCGTGTATCTGAACACGCCCATAATATGGTGGTGTTAATGTGGGCCAGGCAGGACTCGAACCTGCGAAGACTCTCGTCAGCGGGTTTACAGCCCGCCCCCTTTGCCGCTCGGGACACTGACCCATTCGCGTGGTAACGCACATCATTGTCTACCAAAATCACCTAACAGTCAATGGACTGTTTTGGAAATTTGAGGTCATTTTTGCTATTAATGATGCTTGTTAATCCACTTAGTTTTTCACTTACAGAACTATTAGCCTCCAATGAGATTTGAACTCATAACCTCACCATTACAAGTGGCGTGCTCTGCCAATTGAGCTATGGAGGCATTTAAACTACATCATATTAGTAGCGTAGGAAATAATACACAATGCCCATTTCAGTGTCAACTGTGCGTTTAATGAGCGCACCTAATCGCTCATCGACTGGCTACCAATCGCAAAGAAACTGTAAGAATACTGCAAATACCATTTCACAAAATTGCCAACAGTCGTTACAATACATGTATAGATGTATACGTACACAATGTATGAGTGAGTATCTTACTTATGGTAGATGATAATAAACGTAAACGCGGACGCCCACCCAAAGGAACGCGCAGAGGACGCCCCCTGACTATCTATATGAGCCAACCACGCGAAGAATTGTTTGAAAAAGCATTTGATTTGATGTGCGAGCAGGGGATTTTGCCTAGCACAGCCAATGTCAACCAATCGCGTACCGAAGTCATCGACCATGCCTTAGATGCGCTCATTGCTAAATTGAAAAAGAAAAGCGATTAACTCGGTGGGGTAGATGCCATGTCCTGTTCATGTGGCAACCCTTTCTTCGCTAACAATCCCCGATACAGACTATCTACATCTTGTGCGAGGCGCGAGATACCATAACGCCGTATCATGGCTTCCTGCGCGGCTTGTCCATCAGGTGGCTGTTGTAGGATGCTGATAATGGCTTGTGCCAGTGCATCGGTATCACCAGACGGAACGAGTGCGCCTAAATTGCCATTGCCTAGCAAATCTGCGACCCCGCCGACATCGGTTGCCACCACCGGACACCCAGCCGCGAGTGCTTCCATAATAGGAACAGGCGTGCCTTCATTCAAACTGCTATTCACCAACACATCAAGGTCGCTATAAATATGGTGCATATCTTGTTGCCAACCCGTAAACGTGATAGCACCTTCCAGCCCTAATGCCATAGCTTGCTGTTCTAATGCAGAGCGCATCGCAAATTCACCATCACCCACAATGACAAAGTGCGCTGTTGGTATCTCGGTTCGGATATGCTGTGCGGCTTGCAAAAAGAGCGCATGATTTTTCACAGGCAATAAACGCCCGATAATGCCGACCAGTGGCACATCCTCTGCAATCGACCATCGCTGACGAAATATACCTTGTTTGCGGGGTGTCTCTGCAAAATGTTCGAGGTCAAATCCCAGTGGCAATACCGTGATGCGACTGCGCCGTGTGATGCCATAAGTTTCGACGAGTGCTTTGCGCAACCCCTGCGAAAGTGTCACGATGCTGTCTGATAGGGTAGAGCCAAGGCGTTCCATGTAGATGAAAATCACTGTGCTGAACCGATTGTAGTAGCCACGAAAGGGATACTCGTGCAAGGTATGCACAACAATAGGCACACCCGCCAGCCGTGCCGCTACCCGACCTAAAAAACCAGCGCGGGTATTATGTGTATGCACAATCGTCGGTTGGATATCTTTCAGCAAGCGATACACCCGCCATAATGCCGGAATCGCTTTCAGAGCATTATCGTAAACCAATTCATCGAGCAAAATAGGCGTGATATGTTTCTCTTCTGCCAAACCCACCAGACTATCATTCTCGTCTTGTAAACCC
Source organism: Chloroflexota bacterium (assembly GCA_038522085.1). GTDB lineage: Bacteria > Chloroflexota > Anaerolineae > Aggregatilineales > Phototrophicaceae > JAUZRW01. The sequence continues at coordinate 11,654 of JBCBKJ010000014.1, read as the reverse complement.
GCTACCAAATAACAGTCATACGGACTATCCGGCAACGCATCAAGCGCCGCCGTCAGCAAAATCGCTTGTCGGGCAGGTCCGCTGATATTCAGTTGGGCAACAATGCGCACAATGCGCGTGGGGTCTTGGCTCATAGGTGCTGTGCCTGTCGTGGCTGATTTTGTCCTGCCTGTAGTGTAGCGAATTAGCATGCTTACGGCTATACGTGCTTGCTATTTTAATGCTATGCATAATGCTTGCATCAGGTCAGCTTGTGACGAGAAATTTTTCGCTTTTCTCATGATGGTGCATCTGACTTCTCTTCAATCGTGTACTGGTCGCCCTGCATCATATCCAACACACTTCCTAAATCTACATAACCCTGTGCGGGTGTGTTTTTTAGCTTTAAATACTCGACATTATCAAATAACAACTCTACTGAAACGACATAGTTAATCTCACTGAGATAGTAGATAGTGTAGGGTTGATCCAACGCAAATCTGTGTAGTAAGTGTAATTGTTCTTGATGGAATGTTAGCTCGGTATCGCCAATATGAATCGTTCCTTCTTTGCGTTTAGTGATCTTGCCAGTGACATTTTCTAGCTTGGCACGCTCATATTTTTGATTTTGATTGCCATACCATGTCACCCAAATAGCAGCTACCAAAAGCATCATCATGATCACAAAGCCGAGAAACGAGGATGGCATGGATAAGACTAAATCAGGCATAAACATTACACTCACAACAGGCGCACCCAGCAATAACTCAAAGCTAAACAGAAGAAATAGCAACTTATAACGCCACTGTTTTTTGTGTTCTATAAGCAAATATTCTTGGTAATCTGTCATATAGCCTTTGCGATTGGCTTTAAGGTCGTCTTCCGTGAAATCTAGCAACGCCATGAATGGATTTGCAAGGTTGTCCGCGTGCTTGCGTTTGGCTTTCGGTTTTCTCATGAGACATCCTGCTTATGTTTCTGTTTTTCTATAGGCGTATCTTGCTCATTCATCGGCTCGACCATGCTAGGTACATCGACCAAGGTCGAGAAAAATTTACTGACTGATTGCTCAATGGCACTAGGTTCTGTTGGCTGGTGTATATCAAATAGTGGCTCAACAGCAATGACTAGTAGCTTTTTATTATGTTCGAGTAAGTACATACGATAAGGTTTTACTTGTCGGAATGTACGGCTAACGTCTATGGGTATATCTACCTTGTAGGTAGTCGTGCGCATTTGATTATAGAGATAATTTACATCGCCTTGTATGGCATGAATTTTCCCATGATCAACACTAAATTGTAGTTCTTCGTTCTGATGCCTCATGCGGATAGGGACAAGGAGCAAAATAAAACATACCAAGATTAGAAAAACGATGGTCGCTATATCTAAGTTGGCGTTTTCTATGTAGGAAAATGCTACGACAAAGCCATTTAAAAAGATGATAAACACAAAAATTATGAAGTTGTGCAACCATCCATATCTGTAACGCTCCACAATCACGTTCTCAAGACGGTCTGATAAATAGCCCTGCTTGAGTGCATTCAAATCTTCTTTGGTAAAATTTAGAATTTCTGCAAATGGATTATCAGGGTCGTAGGCTCTTTTACGTTTTTGCTTGGGTTTGCGCATAATACAAATGATGATATTGTCTGATAGATTCATCACTCATAATATCATGCGCTACACTAAAGAAGCTGAGCATCCCCCTAACAATTAGGGGATTTAGGATGAGGTGTCGTGATTACGTTTCTGCTTGCTATTTACTGCCTCAATCATGGCATCGACTTCATACTTTTGCTTGCGTGGGTCGTCGTAATCATCCTTATTCAATGGCTCAATAGATAAAATGACTGGATATGTATCGAGATAGAAAACGCGATACTGCTTACCCATACTAAGCACATAGGTCAGGCGCTCTGGCACGATAATATCCAGCACCTCACGCTTCGCATTTACCATATGTACTTTACCTTGCTTATCACGTTGTATAGCAGGAAAACGCCCTTCAAATATCGTCACTGTTCCGTTACGAATGCGCTGTGCTTGTTGCAGGCGCATGTAGAGCAGAAATAGTACACCAGCCAAGAGTGGTATAAATAGAATCCAGTCTGCAACGATCATAGGATTATCCATTTGTGTATCCAAAAGCGGAATCAAGCCCAATAGCAGAATGACAGGCAACCATTGTAGCCAGTAATGTCCCTCACGATGCAAAATCACCTTCACTTGATGCTCGGTCACGTAGCCTTCTCTGTTTGCATGTACATCCTCATCGGAAATGTCCAACCCTTTCAATAAGTCTTCATAATGAGAGGGTAATTGCTTACCTTTGTTTTTAGATTTTTGCATAGTGGATGCTATCTACTAGATTTAACAGTTTCTTCGTGTTCTTCGTGCCTTCGTAGTGCAACAAATAAACCCACCAACCTCATCATACGCTATAATCTGTCCTAATAATCTTCATTCACATAAGGAAACTAAAAAATGTTTGATACTGTTGCCCCCGAAAGCGTCGGCATGTCCGCAGAACGCCTTGCGCGTATCGACACGGCTATGAACGATGCGGTTCAAAATGACCGTCTACCAGGCATCATGACACTCGTTCAGCGACGGGGTGAAATTGTCCAGTTCGGCACATACGGACACATGAATATTGAAGCCAACCATCCTATCAGGCGCGATAATATTTTCCGCATTTATAGCATGACCAAGCCTATCGTCAGTATTGCTATCATGATGCTCCTTGAAGAAGGCAAACTCCTACTCAATGAACCTGTCGGGCAATATATCCCCGCGTTCCGCAAAATGCGTATTTACTCTGGTATGAGTAGCTTCAATATGCAACTCACTGATGCCAGCACCATCATGACCATTCACCATCTACTGACGCACACTGCTGGATTGAGCTACGGCTTCTTCGTTGACCATCCCGTAGACGAGATGTACCGTCAACTATCTGATGGTATGTCCCGCGAGACACCCTTAGAAGACTATATCAATGCGCTGGGTGAATTGCCACTTCTATTCGAGCCAGGTGAAAAATGGCGTTATAGCGTTGCAACCGATGTACTTGGTTATCTTGTAGAAGTCATCGCTGATATGCCCCTCGCAGATTTCTTGCAGGAGCGCATCTTTGACCCACTCGGCATGACAGATACAGGCTTCATGGTCGCGGAAGAAAATACCAGCCGTCTCGCCCAAATTTACATGTCAGAAGGCTTGTATGATCCGCAACCCTTCGAGCCACAAAAGACATTCGGCGTCGGTGATGTGACAACCCCTACACAACGACCACTCGGCGGGGCAGGACTGACGTCCACACTCGATGATTACCTGCGTTTTGCAAATTGCTTGCTCAATGGGGGAGAACTTGATGGCTTTCGTTTGATTGCGCCCCGCACTTTGCGTTGGATGGCAAGTGACCACCTCGAACCACACATGCTCCCGATTAAGTTGGGACCCGGCAAAGTCGGTACACGTTTTGGCTTAGGCTTTCGGGTTGTCAAAAATATCGGGGAATCACAGGTCAGCACCTCAGTCGGGGAGTTCGGTTGGTCAGGTGCGGCACAAACGTATTTTAGCATCGCTCCCGCCGAAGATATGATTTTGCTCTATATGTCGCAACTCATCCCCGCGCATCCCTATCCTGTGCGCAACCGCTTCGTGAATTTAGTCTATCAAGCTATTATGGAATGAGAGGCAAAAAACCATTAAGGGGCGTACTTGTAGTGCGCCTAAAACATGAATTAATCATTCAAGAAGAAATAGTATTCCATAATCTGGCGCGTAATTGGGGCGGCAATCGCTGACCCATCGCCTGCATTCTCGACTAGCACAACAACAGCAATTTCTGGCTCATCAGCAGGCGCATAACTCGCAAACCAACTAAACGGCAATCTATCGCCGGGGTCTTCTGCAGTGCCTGTTTTACCACACACACCAACCGTATCGACCAACTGTGAGGTACGGAAAATATGCGACGCCGTACCAAAATTTTCAGTGACCACATCACATAAGCCAGCCCGAATCGTAGGTAGCGTATTCGGCGTAAAATCAAAAGTTGCCATGACTTCCGGTGTGCCAACTTGCGTGCGCTGATTCAGAATACCGGTTTCAGACACGATATACGGGCGCATCAAATTGCCATCGTTGGCAATGCCTGCATATAGACGTGCCATCTGCAACGGTGTCACTGTTACCTCACCCTGACCAATCGCTAAGTTGACTGCATTAGAATACGTCCATTGCGTGCCGTACAATTCGCGTACAATGTCGGGGTCGGGAATCAAACCAGGCGATTCGGGCAAATCGAGAAAGCCTGTGAAATCGCCTAAGCCCATCCGACGCGCATATGACGGCAAGAAGAAGGGGTCGGCGTTATTCAGCACAAAGCCTGTTTCATAGAAGAAAGGATTACAACTCTGCATCAAGGCTGTTTGCACGTTAACTGTACCGTGTCCGGGAGGCCACCAATCATCACGTACATCGCCTTCATACTCCCAGAAACCCGCACAAAAATCAGTGGTGTTCACATCATACAGTCCGGTGTCTAGCACTGCCGCTGAATCAATCACCTTAAAAATTGACCCAGCCGGGTACTGCCCTTGTGTGGTGCGATTGAGTAGCGGATTGCGTTCGTCTGCGGCGACTTCGGCTTGAATGTCGTCAGCGGCATCGCGCCCAATAGCCGGATATGGCGTGAAGGCATTGGCATCATAGGTTGGGTAACTGACCATCGCCAAAATTTCGCCTGTATTGACGTTCATGACGACGGCTGCTGCGCCTGGCGATGTGCGTCCTTGTCTATCCGCCCATCCGCCACTCGTCCCATAGAACGTATTCAATGTATCAATCACGTATTGTTGTAAATCAAGGTCAATTGTCAGCCAAATAGACTCAGCGACGCCTGATGTTACGGAGGCTAATTCACGGGCAACTGTGCCGTTATCATTGATGAGTTGCAAGCTACCGCCCGGCATTCCCATCAGCGTATCATTCCATGTTTGCTCGATGCCTGATTGCCCAATCAGCGTCTCGGATGTGAAGCCATCACGCACGAGTTCATCCACTTGGTCAGGATTCGGCAAGCCAATCGAGCCTAAAATGTGGGGCATCACGCTTCCGTTGGGATGATAACGCCGTGTGGAAATGCTATCGAAAGTGGCATCACAATCTGTTTCGAGGCGTGTTTGTTCTGCTTGATAAATATTCGGTTCTAGCAAGCCCACCCGCATTGACCATGTTGGTTGTGCAAATGCGAAAATGCCATCAATGCGTTCGGCTGTTTGCCCGGTGATGTCTACCAGTGTGCTACGGCAAGTTTCCCAATCATCGAGGGCATCGCGCACGACAAATACTTCGACCATGCGCCCTTGCATATCGGCAATGATTTCGCCATCACGGGCATAAATATTCGCTCTGCTAGGGGAGTTGGATTGAAATTCAAGGCGTGCGCCCTGTGCAAATTCGGGGAAAATATCACCTACTGTCCAAGCAACGCCCCAAAGACCCGTTTGGTCATCGCGGATAACAGTCAGGGTGCGCCCGTCATCCGCTATGTCACCGAGAATACGGGTCTGGAACGTCACGTCATACGAGAGTTGTGCTGTGCGTCCGCTTATGGCAGACATGGTTCGCGCACTAAACATCAGACTTTCAAAGGTCATTGTGTTTTGTGCATCTTCGTAACGTGCGACAAAATCTTCAAAAGAAATTGTCTCTTGCGCACTGAAAGTCAGCGAACTGTACATCAGTGCAAAATCTTGACTTTCCCACGCGCCCAAAAAAGCAAGGGCGGTACGCGCAGGGTCAGACATGTCTATAGATTCAGTAGGGAAGGTTGCTACCGTTGGTAACACGACCTCGCGTACACTGGTCTGCTCGGCTGGGGCACAACCCACCAGCAAACAGAGTACCATCACTACACCGAACCAACGCACATGCCCCGTCTTTCTTTCGTAAGTGAACAACTCTCACATTATAGTATACAATGAGATTCGCTTCTGCGGTAGCTTCTACTTGCTGAATTTAGCATGAAGATAGGGCATTTTTGCACCCTGTCACAATAATTTGCGTTGCATACCGCATTACAAAAAAATACGGACGCCTTTTTGTGCGCCCGCCTGTTGATAATGCTTACGATGAGGGCGTTTACCGTGCTTGTAACTGCATCCGCATCCCATATTTCGGACGTAGTGTGACCAGTGGTTCTGGCTCAACGACATGCCCCTCGACAAGTGTCAGGTGGAATTTTTGTGCGATGGCTGCCAAGATGATTTTCGCTTCCATCATCGCAAAACTATTGCCGATGCAGATGCGTGGACCACCCCCAAAGGGCAGATACGCATAGCGCGGAATCTGTTTTTCGTTTTCAGGTGTCCAACGCTCAGGGTCAAATGTCCATGGTTCAGGATACCAGCGTTCATCATGATGCACGCTCCAAATCGGAATGACAGCCGTTGCGTACTGTGGAATTTCATAATCACCGAGTTGGGTTGTTTCCATTGCGGAACGTGCCACACTCCACACAGGCGGATAAATACGCATGGCTTCTTTGATGACCTGCTCGGTATAGGTGAGGTCGCCTAAATCCGCGAGGGTAGGGGACTTGCCTTGTAGCACACTATCGACTTCTGCGTAGAGCTTATCGGCAATCTCAGGGTTTTGTGCCAGCAAATAAAATGCCCAAGTGAGCGTGTTAGCGGTTGTTTCATGACCCGCCAGCACAATGGTCAGTGCTTCATCCCGAATTTGGTCATTGGACATGCCCTTGCCATCTTCATCTTCTGCCATCAGCAACATTGATAGCAAATCGCCTGTATCTTCGCCACTCGCCCGACGTTCTTCAATGAGAGGCATCACCACACTATTGAGCAATTCAACCGTTTGATTGCGTTTGTGACGGGCAGGGGTTGGCATCCAATCTGGTAGGCGAATCACCGTCTGAGAAGCATCAACGATGTCTTCTAGCATGTACTCCAATGCCCGTGCGACATCGCCGTAAGTCGTGCGCAAATCAGCATCAAATAGCGTCTTGCCCACGATGTACAGCGTAACCTGCATCATATCAATAGCGACATCGCGCTGTGTGCCATTTTCCCAATCCGATAGCATCCGCTCTGTATATTGGGTCATCGTATCTGCATACGCACTGATGCGCTTGACGTGAAAAGCGGGTTGCATCAATTTGCGTTGGCGTCGCCAAAAGTCACCATCGGCACTCAACAAGCCCTTACCCAGATAATCGCGGAGCGTGCGCTTATAAATCCATGATTTGTGCCAGATATGATTTTTGCGCGTTAGCACCTCGCCAATCAAATCAGGATGATTGACCTGATAAGCGTCGTACTTCATAAATTTGAGATGCGTGAGGTCGCCATACTGCATGTTATCTTCTAAAAATCCGAGTGAATCCCGACGCATTGAGAGCAAATGCCCACCAATAACATCTGTTGGTGGTCCAGCCGGAAACGTAATATCTGTTTCTGTGAGGGTCATGATGCCTTGCTATCCTATAAAAACTACACGCTGACAATACATCACCATAGTACCCAAAAATCGCACGCAAGAAGATAAGCAAATCGTATAGATTTAGGTTGACTGTCTAATTATAGACATCTGAGTATAGATTGTCGTATTTCGTTTTTGGGCGCATCGCCACGAAATGCGAAGGTGCAAAAATAGGAGACATATAACGATTTAGACACGATGTTTGCTTAACTTGACAATAAGCGGTTATGTTATTTCGGGAGCGCACATAGCTACGGAAACAGGATGGGTGTTCGCCCGCCTAGATGTGAGAATGTCATCAAGAACTTTTTTGGTGAGTACAAAATTTGGTTTGTGAAAGTTTGTAAAAATGCGGTGTTTGGGTCTTCAATCGTATGAAATGTGGTGTTTTGTTGCGGTATACCGCAATTACGCAATAAAATTCTTTTTTTCGTTTGTTTTTGTTAACTATACTAGGGTTCGCTCATCGGAGGCTGGTAGGCTCTCTGAAAAAAGCGAGGCGATAGTTGGTAAAGTGCCGTCTGGTTTGAGTGTATCGTATTTGGGAGGGGGCTTGTGGGTCATATGCACGTTGATATGATTTTTGGGATGCTGACGGTACATTCGAGCTTCAAAACTCAGCACTCAGCACTTTTCAACTGTACTGAGTCCCTTATCCGATAAATTCTCACCTGCCCGTCATCTCTACCCGTTAGAATAAGCAATACCGTTATCGCGTTACTTATCACACACCACACCTAGAAGGGGTGAATGAGATGCGTACAGATTTATGGGGCTGGTTCAATCGCTTCGCCGCACAAGCCATCATCAGTGGCGACCCACTACGACAGCAAATGACGCTACTTTACGATAAAGGCTGGGAATCCTTACGTGCGGAAAAACACGATAACGCACTGGATTATTTTGAGACTGCCTTGCAAATTGCTCGCCAATTACAATTACCGTGTTGGGTGCTGTTCTTCGATTACTGGTGTGCCGAGACGCTTATCTTCTATAAGAATACCTACCAAGCAGGGCTAGACCGTGCCGTGCGTATGATTGCGGGCGCACATAAAGATGACTATGTAGATTGCCCTGTACGCGGACGCGCCTACTACACGCTGATGTACATTTATTATGCGATGGATGTCATTGGCTACGAAGACAAAATCCGCGAGATGATTACATTTATGGAGCGCGAAATCCCACTCGATGACGACACGTTTCAGCGCATGCAATATACCCAAGCGGCACTCGCGCAAGCCACCGAAGATTACACGACAGCCGAGCATATCATCCAGCAATACCTCAATATGACCATCGGTAACGCGCATCGGCAATCAGGGGGCTTCAATATGATGCGCTTGATTGCCTACGCTCGCGGTGACATCGCGCAAGCCTACGAATATGCCCTACAGAGCGAAACACACGCTCGTTATGCGCGTCTACAGAACTCGGTTGCCATAGCGATACTCTTTCGGGCGAGCCATGCTTTGCGCTTAGGCAAAGAAGATGAAGCACACACCCTGCATCAGCGCGGGATGACGCATTTTGAACGCTACCACCTGCGCCCCTTGCCTGCTTACTATGATGCAATATGCGAATATCACGAACTCGCAGGTAATTTGCCCAAAGCCCGTTTCCTGCGCCAAGAACAACGCCGTGCAATGGAGACGATTGGCAGTCCGCATTACATCGCGCATGCCCACCTTGCCTATGCCCGCTTACTCGGACGGCTGGGCGAAGATACCAGCGATGCGCTCCAGACCACGCGCCAGAAAGCGGATGCCTTGCTCAAACCCGCGCATTTTCTGGGCAAAGTAGATGCTGTTGAAGGGGGCAATTATTATCGTTATGCGTGGCAAGCTGATAATGACACATCCATTTAGGGGCGCTTGATACAGAGATGTGTGGGGCGTGTTACAATGAGGAATATTAGCATAGCACTGTATTCATAATGTGGGAAAGGCATGTTCGGGATGGATAAAGAGAGCGCACGGTTAGCGATTGCGGAGTTGGTGACAGAGTTCAAGGAATACCGCAAAAACAACAGCCTTCGCAATGAAGACGAAGTGAGTGATAAGTTTGTGCGCCCGTTGTTCGCGTTATTGGGATGGGATGCGAAAGCAGATTATTCATTAGAAGAACACATCGCGGGGAAATTTGCGGATATTGGGTATTACGTGAATGGTGTGCCTGCATTTTACGTGGAAACAAAGGATGTGGATAAGAACCTGCGTGATAAAGATTATATGCGACAGGCGATTAATTATAGTTATCTGCGTGGCGTGACATGGGCAGTTCTGACAGATTTTGAAACCTTGATGGTTTTCAATGCGGAATGGGCAGAGCGCGACCCGAACGAAAGCAAGTTCTTTGAATTAGCCTACACAGATTATACGAGCAATATTGGCTTTGAGGATTTGTGGTTGTTATCGAAGGCGTCTTTTGAGGCGAACCCGCGTTTGATTGACCAACGGGCAGAACGCTATAACCGTAAGGACAAGAAAAAGCCCGTGAGTGAGGGCTTGCTGGCGGAATTGTTGGATTGGCGCAGACGTTTGTTCAATGAGATACGGATACAGGCGGATACCTTATGGGCAACGGATACGCACAAAGTCGATAATGCGATACAGAAATTTTTTGACAGGCTGATTTTTGTACGGACGATGGAAGACCGCAAAATTGAAGAACCGCGCTTGCTTCCCTTGTTGCGCCAGAAGAAAAAAGGCGCGGCAGTATTCCCTGATTTGCTGACGATGTTTCGTGAATTGGACAAGGTTTATAACAGCAACTTGTTCGCAGAGCATCGGCTGGATTTGCTGGATGTACATGACCCGTTTTTGATTGCTGAGATTGTAGAAGGCTTATACAAGGGACAAAAGGGCTTTGTGCAGTATGATTTCGCGGCAATCAGCGCAGATGTTTTGGGCGCAGTCTATGAGCAATATCTAGGGTTTAAAGCGCAGTATCCAGGTGAAGAAGATACGAGCGATAAGAACCTGAAACGCAAGTTGCAAGGCATTTATTATACGCCGCAGTACGTGGTGCGCTATATCGTTCAGCAGACATTGGGACGCTTGTTGAGTGAGGGGCGCGACGTGATGAGCTTGCGCGTGCTTGACCCTGCTTGCGGGAGTGGCGCATTTTTGATTGAGGCGTTTGATGTGTTGCGACGGGCATACACAGCGCAATACCCTGAGATGCCAATTGCAGAGGTGACACATAACATCCTGACGAAGAATTTATACGGCGTAGATTTGGATGACCAAGCCGTAGAAGTGACCCGCTTGAATTTGAGCTTGCGCGGGGCGATGACGAAAGGGCTTTTGCCAACGCTGGTGAATATCAAACACGGCAATAGTTTGATTGCGGATGATGATATTGCAGGGGAACGTCTGGGCTTTGATTGGGCGATGCGCTTTCCTGATGTGATAGAGGCAGGTGGCTTTGATGCCGTGATTGGCAACCCGCCGTATGTGCAATCAAGGTCAAACGCCTTTTCTGAAAACATGAAGTCGTATTTCATGGCGCATTTCTCTACAGCAGAAAATCAAGTTAACACATACAGCTTATTCACAGAGTTAGGGCTTCGTCTACTGAAACCTAATGGGAAATTAGGATATATTATTCCGAATTATTGGTTATCTACAGATAATGATAAAAAACTCCGTCATCTTTTGTTTCAAAAAAATCATACATATGAAATTGTCAACACATATAGTGTTTTTGAGACAGCAACAGTCGATACTTTACTTTTGTTTACAACTCTGATTCAAGATTCGATACCAAATGATATTCATCTGAAAAGTGTAGATAGAGATATAAAGACTGTAGGTGATAGACTGTTAGCAGTAGCTAATTCCGATTGGGGATTTGAAGCAAAAAAGCAAATACAAGCTGATGATGACCCGATGCTCACTTTTTATCATGAAATACATCTAGAGGGCGAAAAAAAACTAAGCGACTATCTCACCTTCAAGTTTGGAATGAAACCCTATCAAACAGGCAAAGGCAAGCCTGCTCAAACTAGGGAAATTGTTGCAGAAAAGCCATTCAATTCAGACAAAAAAGAGGGAGAAGGTTATCATAAATTATTATATGCACGCGGTGTAAAACGATATTCTCTAGGTTCAGCAAGATGCTTACCATATCTTATCCACTCACCTTGCCAATCAAGAGAA
>JBCBKJ010000013.1:0-104575 GCA_038522085.1 Chloroflexota bacterium | reverse complement strand
AGATATTAATATTGATTTACAAGATTTTGAAATTGATCCTAGAATCTCACGGCTTGGTCAACTAGAAACATTTATATCTAGTAAAAATGGTATTACAGTACAGTCATCGCGGTTTAATCCTGTTTCTATTTGTTGTACAACTAATTCATCAAACTTAATGGGTATTTTCAAATTCTTATTAAAAATTCGCGCAAAACGTAACCAGATTGGTATGTGATTCAACATACTCTCGTCGATTACCACCAATAAAAAATCACAAGTTGCAGCTCCAACAGATTGATGACCAATCCGATTCTTACCTGGCTCTGTATCATCACTAGTTAAAGATATTTCATCTGTATTGATACGGTCAGCTATCACCTTCAATACACGATGACTTCTTACATCTTTGTATGCTATGTGTACGGTTGCCATCGCTCAGCAATCTTTTATCTTAATCAAGGAATGACCATCATTGTCAAATGTATGGAAAATTTTATACTTACAATATAGATTTATGTCACAAATATGTATTTTAGTATGGAGCATGCATGTACCCCCACAGAGACTTCATAAATATATAATATACCGTAAACAAACTTAAAAAGCTACTTACTATGTAACTAATTTATCAAAAACGTTTGTGATTTAGTAATTATATTTGAAACAAAAAAGCACCCTGTCCTGTAGGATGCTCGTCTTCATCATACTGACCGCTGATAGCCAAACCCTAACAGCCTTCGCCCTCACGCATACTCTTTCTTGAGGCGGTCTGTGTACTTCTTACGGAACTTTGCAACCTTCGGCGCAACCACCACACGGCAATAGCCAGCGTTCGGGTTGTTCTCGAAGTATTCCTGATGATAATCTTCTGCTTCGTAGTAATTCGTGAGGGGGGCAACTTCCGTTACGATGTCATTAGCCCAGATGTCGGCTGCGTTGAACTCAGCAATTTTTGCCTGTGCTGTTTCTTTCTGCGCATCCGAATGATAAAAAATGGCGCTCCGGTACTGTGGACCCACATCATTGCCTTGCCGATTAAGCGTTGTTGGGTCGTGAATAGTGAAGAACACATCTAGCAATTCGCTGAAGCTAATCACCTCATTATCGAAGGTCACGCGCACGACTTCTGCATGTCCTGTGGTTTTATTGCACACTTCACGATAAGTTGGGTTTTCGACATGTCCGCCACTGTATCCGCTCTCGACTGCTTCCACGCCTTTCAACTGGTCATAGACTGCTTCCAAGCACCAGAAGCATCCACCACCGAGCGTCGCCTGTTCCTTAGCCATAATACGTACCTCACTTTAATTGATAGAAATAGCTGTTGTGTAACCTTGATTCTAGCATAGCATATGTCTCAAATGTGACGCATTTCTATCCGGCATATCTGAACAGCGTAAGAATAACCCATAGGTAACTGAATGAAAACTTGCCTCACTCAAAATTCAAAACATGGTTCTTATGACATATTCAAATCTAACGCGAACAAAATCACAAGAATACCGACCTAGCAAAATCTAATCTCTCTCAGCACACAGTCCTCAGAACTCAGCACTTTAAAACAATTTTTACACCTATAACAACTTATGAAACCTCAGTTTGTGTTTATTAACGTCCCTGTGTTTCCGTTGATTGCGAAATATATGTATAATGACCATATAATGAATCTATTGAAAAGTGAGCATCAACGTGGCACAAGAAACGCCTAATAGCAATACAGGCACGATTCATGAACTGAATCGGGCGCAAAATAGCATTAAAGAAGTCATCGAATCGCTCAAAAATCAAAAGGCGATTCTTAAACAACGCGGCATGAACCTCCCGCCAATGGTCATGCAATCCCTCAAAAGCACCGAAGCCGAATTACGCTCGCTGGCTAAAGGGGCAGTCGATGAGCAAACCGAGCTAAAACAATTACGCGCTCTCGCGGATATGTCTGCGAATATGACCACCTCACTCGATGTAGATGCCATTCTCGAAGAAGCAATGGACATCATCATCGCCCTCACAGGCGCAGAGCGTGGCTATATTCTCTTACTCCAAGATGATACCTTTGTCTTTCGGGTGATGCGCGACATGACAGGCAAAGCAGGCGCCGGACAAGAACCTGAAATCAGCACCACCATTCTGCAACACGTCGTCAACACACAAGAACCCCTCTTAGCTGATAACGCCTTCCAAGATGACCGTTTTGAAGGCGGAGGCAGTATTGCGAATTTCGCGCTACGTTCAGTATTGTGTGTGCCGTTGATGTACAAAAATAACCTCACGGGCTTGGTATATGTTGATAACCGTCTGCAAGCGGGTATCTTCACGGCACGCGAAGAGCATATCTTGCAAGCCTTCGCAAACACCGCAGCCGTCGCCATTGCCAACGCACAATACTACACAGATATTCAACGCTCGCTGGAAGAAATCACCCGCGTACAAGAGTTGATGAACAATATCTTCCAGTCGATTGGTTCCGGCTTAATTGCCACCAACGCCAATGACCTCATTACAACCTTCAACCGTGCTGCCCACGATATTTTAGCTTGGGATGCGTCCGATGCTGTGGGTCAGCCCTTGCAGAAAATACTCAGCCGTGCGGCGCTTGATTTAGAAGAAGCCCTCCAAGATATACGTAATGCCCGCGAGAGCGACCTTCTAGAAACCAGCCTGCCCCGTTCCGATGGCGGACACGTATCGGTATCCATGCGTTTGTCACCTCTGTTGGATGCCACCGATGAAGTACGTGGCGTGGCAATTGTGATGGACGATGTATCCGAAAAACGTGAACGCGAACAGCAATTGCGGGTTATGCGCACCTATCTCTCCGCAGAAGTCGTTGACCAAATTCACGAAATTAGCCAACTTGACTTAGGCGGGGTACGGCGCGAAGTAACCTGTCTATTTGCAGAAGTGCGCCCATTAAAAACACTCAAAGACACACCACCACGCGAAATCATGGATATTCTGAATGAATACCTGAGTATCGCTGCTGATTGTGTCGCAGAGACAGGGGGCATTGTCGATAAATATATGGGTAACGAGATTATGGCACTCTGGAACACCCAACTCAATAAAATGGATAACCACGCCCAACATGCAATTGAATGTGCCTTGCTGATGCGCGAGCGTTTCCAAGCATTGTATGCAAAGCTCGGTCTACCAGCCGATACGAAATGGTATCGTATTGGTATGCACACCGGCGACGCGACACTCGGCAATGTCGGTAGCGCCAACCGTCGTGATTTCACGGCAATTGGTGATACGATTAATCTCTCCAAACGACTAGAAGAGAACACAACGGCTGGGCAAATTATCCTCAGTGAAGATACTCGCCAACAACTCAACGCACACGGCGACGATTCCGCTTTCAAATTTGTCGAAGGGACACCCATTCTCGGCAAAGGTAAATCAACCGCAACACAAGTCTACGAGGTATTCAAAGCAGATGGCTGATAATCAAGCAAATGACCAACAACCACAGAGCATGACCAGCATGCTCCGTACAGTGAACAAACAAATCGACGACAGCGCGAATTTATTGCGCAACCAACAACAATTACTCAGTCAACGCGGTGTGAATTTGCCTTCCGGCGCAATCGAAAGCCTCAAAGCTGTTAAGAAGCGTCTGCAAGGCTTAGAGCGCAATATGACCGAAAACCAGAAAGAGTTGAAGTCGCTGCGCACACTCGCCATTACAACGGCACTTATCAACGGCAGTCAGAAAACAGACGAAGTTCTCAATCAGGTGATGGATGAAGTCGTCTCGCTGACAGGGGCAGAGCGCGGGTATATCATGCTCAAAAACCCCAACACAGGCGAACTCGAATTTCGGGTCGCACGCGGTATCAATCAATCTGACCTCAATGGCTCAGGTGGGATGGTCATCTCGCGCACGATTGTGAACAAAGTCGCGGAAACAGGCGAACCTGTCCTCACAGATAATGCCAGTGGCGAAACCGAATGGCAAAATGCCAATAGTATCGTCGGCTTTAACCTGCGTAGTATTCTCGCTGTACCCCTCAAGACCAATGATAAAGTTGTCGGCGTTGTCTACTGCGATAACAGCCTGCTACAAGGACTCTTCACCCAGAGCGAAATGGATGTGCTGAACGCCTTCGGCAACCAAGCAGCCGTCGCGCTCGAAAATGCCCGCTTGTTCGAGGTCACACAATCGCAACTCGCAGAAGTCACTGCCCTACGTGACCGTATGATGAACCTCTTCAAGAGTATCGCTAGTGGTGTTCTCACCATTGACCGTGAAGACGAAGTGCTGGTCTGTAACCAAACGATGGAAGATATCGCTGGTGTTGATGGCATCATCGGGATGCCTATTGCAGAAGCCCTCCCAGCAGCGACAGACGCACTCCACGATATTCTGAGCGAAGTGCGTAGTTCACAGGGGCAAATCACCCGCAACCTCGAATACAATCGCAATGGGCGCACACGCTATTGGACAATCATCGCCAGCCCTCTGCGTGGTGAATACGATACACAAGGCGTCGCTATGGTCATTGATGATATGACCGAACAGCGCGAGAGCGAATATCGCCTGACAGAAGCACGTCGCTATCTCCCAGAAGCACTCGTGCGCAATATGGCAACCCTCGACCTGACCAACATTCCCAGTGAGGAACGCGAAATCACCGCTATGTTTGCGGATGTACGAGGATTCACGTCATTTAGTGAAAACCTCGAACCAGAAGAATTGATGCGCGTCATCAATAAATACCTGACCATCGCCAGTGATTCGATTGGTCTGTTTGAAGGCATTGTCGATAAATTCATGGGCGATGCGGTGACAGGTCTTTTCAACACCCAACTCAACCCGCAGATGGATCATGCGAACCGTGCCGTACAAGCCGCGATGCAACTCGTGCTGGATTTACACGCCATGCACGAAGTTCTACCCGAAGATGAGCGTCTTTTCTACGGCATCGGTGTACATACGGGCGAAGCAGTCATGGGCAATGTCGGCGGTATGGGACGTAAAGAGTTTTCCGCACTCGGCGATGCGCCGGATGTCTGTAAATTCTTGCAAGAGCAAGCAGGTCCCGGCGAAGTGATTATCAGCCAAGCCACCTTCGATTTAGTCGCAAACGGCTGGGAATGCGAACGCCTTGACGAGCATGTGCGCGTCAAAGCGGGCTACGAAGATGTCGTCTGTTATCGGGTCGTCAAACGCAAAAAAGGCACGATTACATCGCTCATTGATGATGAACTTCTCGCCCTCCTCGCCGAAGACGACGACTAAAATACAAAAACATAAGGTCAGGGTTGTATACTGTATTTACCTTGACCTTTTCATTTAACACAGCTAAATGCTACCCCACATCCACCCGAATCCCTGCATCACCCAACGCCACCTGCAAAGCCTCCAATTGGTCAGCACGCACAATACACGCCATCGGACCCAACTTCGCACCCAGATAACGCCGTAAGGCTGGCTCTTTGTAAATGTTATCCAGCACCTGTGGCGAGGTCGTGCGCAACACAACCAGATTCTCTACCGTGACCTCTGTTGCGCTACCTCCACCCTGCCAATTTTCTAGTAATTTGTTCACACGGTCTGGCAAGGACGCACCATCCGCTTGCTTATTCAGAAAGGCTAAAATATGTCCGGTAGTGATGCCCTGCTGACCTGCTTGGTCAATACCATCTGCATCCAGCCGATAATAATACACATCGTTATCAGGCGTTCCCCAAGTGGTGAAACGTGCTACCTGAAACCTATCGACTCGTGAAACACGGCGCGATGCTACCAGCACCCCATCATCCTGAATGACAATCGGCTCATCTCTATCCGGTGGCAACGGAAAATCAATCAGCCCGATATGCGCCCGACCATACGCCGTCAGCCGTGCCGCATCTTCACTCACATCCGTCAGCCCCAGCCAGTGCATAGGACCTGATAAATAAAAGCTAATCAATGCGCCTTCAATCGCATCCCAACTCTCGAAGCCATGCAAATACTCACCTGCGTCGTTACGGATATACCAGCTTTCATAATCGCCACCCGGACGCTGAAAATCAGCATCTATCGCTTTGATAGCATCAATCAACTCATCAACAGAGAACCAATCTTGTGGCGGTGCAACCTGACGCAAAAATTCGAGCATGGCATCACGCCCTACAACTGCGTCATATGGAAAGCCTGCGTCGAGGTCAACGTGTAAGCCTGGCACATGCCACATATCCCGATAAATCGTGCTTGCCTGCCACGCATCCAACAACGTCTTGAGTTGCTCACTGCGCGTACTATCCAACCATTTTTGCAAACTACTGCGCTTCGGATATGCCCGTCCGTCTTGTGTCGTGATGAGGTCTGCACTGACACCCACACCCAGCAAAAAATCTAGGCGCACAGGCGATTGCTCAAGTAAATAAGGCATCAAGCGTTCGACATCCGCAGGCATGAATTGGTCTTCTACAATGCCAGCCGTGTTGTTACGCAAAAAAGCCAATAGTGTACACATATCATCCACAATCGAGGTATTCGCCTGTATCACGTTTTCCAGCACATCCTCAGTGAGAGGCAACAGCGTGTCTATTTCTACCGCTTGCTGAACAGGCAACGGCTCATCTTCAATGCCTTCGTAAGCCGTTTTGTGCAATGGCAGAACATCCGCAATTTCTTGTGGCACATAAACCTTCGGTTGCATTCCCGCTTTGCCTTGCGAGAACGTCTCGCCCATCAAACCCCGAAAAAACAGCCCTTCGCTGATAGTTGCCGGATTTTTATGTGGTTGCTCGCGCTCAATTTGCCCTTTGCCCATCTTGCGAATATCACCATACAAGCGCTTGAACATCATGGCAGGCATTTGTAGCGCCGTGCTACCAAGTAAAGTCTGTAAGGCTTGCCGTTCGTTTTCGGTCAGCTTTGCCCATACAGCTTCAGCACGTTCAGCGTCCTGCATTCCCTCGTGCAAAATACGTATCTGCTGTTCGACAGGCTGGTTCGTAATATCCACGCCCCAGATACCTGCCAGCGTCGGCAAAATCCCTTCGTCATGGTCGCGTAACATCGTCTGCAAATTAGGCATAATCTCGCGCACTCATCTCGTTTTTCGCTGGTCAAAATCATTGCCTAGCATAGCACATTTGTTTATATCCTGCGTCCCTATCCGCAAACTACTTCAACGTTTTAATCTCACCAACTGATGACTGCCTACTCTTAAAAACACTCAGCGAATCGTCACATAGTATTCACCCTTTTCGGTTATCCTATGTGTATTCACCAAAGGATATGCCATGTTTATTAACCGTAGTGACCTGATTGCTGACAATGTACCACGCTTACACTACGGTATCGCCGTAACCGATGCCGA
Organism: Chloroflexota bacterium; assembly: GCA_038522085.1. GTDB lineage: Bacteria > Chloroflexota > Anaerolineae > Aggregatilineales > Phototrophicaceae > JAUZRW01. Next base: position 97,277 of record JBCBKJ010000013.1, on the reverse strand, counting down.
TGCTGACGGGCAGTTTGAATTTCTCGTAGCAGGCTTCGGCACGCGCAACCTCATGCTCAAATGGGATGGGACGCAGTATGTCGATTGGGGGCGTAATGACCTCGCAGACAACGGTAGGCAAGCGATTGGTATTGCCGCCGCCGATATTGATGCCGATGGTTACGAAGAAATCTACATCCTCAATACAGATACCTTCAGTGGCGCAAAAACACTCGGTGATAGACTCTTCGATTATGTTGATGGGGAACATACTGACCTGTTTGAAGTGCCACGCCATCAGAATAGTGTCAATATGACGGCTGGGCGTAGTGTCGCCGCCATTGACCGTTTCGGCAGTGGCAAATACGGCTTTTTCGTTGCTAATTACGGTGGACCGATGCGCCTCTACGAACTTGATGTAGATGCTAATCTCAACGATGTCGCTTATGAAGCAGGCGTTGACCTCACCACAGGCGGACGTGGTTTATTGCCCCTGCCTCTTGTCACCCAACAAATGGATATCTTCGCAGGCAACGAGAACGGCGCAAATTTTCTCTTTCAAAATAATGGCGACGGCACATTCAGCGATGTAGCACTCGATGTCGGTGTCGATGACCCTTTTGAGCATGTTCGTGGCATTGCGGCGCTTGATGTCGGGAGCAAATATTTCGCACTCGTGTATGGCAATTGGAATAGCACCCATCGTCTTTTTACCCCTAGCACCGATGGCATATGGGATGATATTGCACCGCCAAAGATGGCAGAACCCTCACCTATCCGTACCGTCATTGCTGCTGATTTTGACAATGATGGCTATCAAGAGATATTCTTCAATAATATCGGCGCACCGAATCGGCTTTTTGGCTTCCGACAAGGCGCGTGGGTACAAATGGATGCGGGTGATGCGATTGAGCCAGAAGGGTTTGGCACAGGCGCAGCTGTCGCAGATTTAGATGGAGACGGGCGTTTAGAATTACTCGTCGCCCATGGTGAACAAGTGCGCCAACCCCTCAGCTTATTTCAGACCCGCGCAAATGATAATCACTGGTTGCGTGTGCTACCTAAAACGCAATACGGCGCACCCGCACGCGGGGCAATTGTACGCATCAGCGCGAATGGACGCACGCAACAGCGCGTTATTGATGCCGGTAGTGGCTATCTGTGCCAGATGGAACCCGTCGCCCATTTTGGACTCGGCACAGCCAATACCGTAGATGAAATGACTGTTCGCTGGCTGGATGGCAAAACGCACGTCGTCACGAATCCGAGCATAGATACCCTGCATACTATCACGTATCCTGATTGAGAAACTGCACAACCCATAATGAAGGACAACAATATGCCTCAAAAATCTCTACTCAAGATTGCGCTTCTATTCACACTCAGTCTGTTGATGGCATGTACACCAACCGACACGCCAACCACCACAGGCTCATTCCAGCCCATTACCGGACGCGATTTGCGTATCGTCACTGGACAAACCGTGTATGTACCTGCTTATTCTGAGGTCTTGGTCGGTGGACGCGGACTCACACACGAGTTAACCGTCACGCTGGCAGTGCATAACACCGATATTGATGCGTCTATCATCTTGCAATCCGTGCGCTATTACGATACCGATGGCAACGTTGTCCGTGATTATGTCGAAGACCCTATTGAAGTTACATCACTAGCAACAACAGGCTTCCTCGCAGAAGACCGTGATTCGAGTGGCGGTTGGGGGTCAAATTTCGTTGTCGAATGGGTAGCCGAAGAACCCGTCTCCGAGCCAATCATCGAAGCAATTATGATTAGCACCAGTGGCACACAAGGCATCTCAATGATTAGTCTCGGGCGTGTCATCTCCCAAACTGACGCAGAAGCCGATACCCCCGCAGATACAGAATCCATAGAGGAATAAGCGAAAGATGCGCCCCCAAATAGACATTTTTGTAGGGACGCACTTCTGTGCGTCCGCCATTTCACACTCAAAACTATCTTTCGCTACGCCCCGCTAAAAACACAAAACCCCTTCTCGCTGAGGGAGAAGGGTTGGTATGAGGGTAAAATTCTAGTGTCTAACTATCCTGCAATGCCCGCCACTCATCCTCTAAAATTGCCATGCCAATCGCATCATGGAACGCACCATCGTAATACAACATATCGCGCAAAATACCTTCGCGCTGAAAGCCCACTTTTTCATAAACATGAATCGCACGCGGATTGAACGCATACACTTCAAGCGCAATCCGATGCAGATTGAGTGTCTCAAAGCCATAGCGCAAAATCATACGGATGGCTTCTGTACCATAGCCTTTGTTGATATTACCCATGCCAAACATCGCAATCCTAAACCACGCATTACGGTTATCGGTATCAATCTCAAACAACAGCACTTCGCCCAATGGCGCGAGGTCTTCATCAGCAGAATCCGCAATGACAAAGCCAACACGACTATCATCCGTCGCAAAATTTGCCACATAACGTTCGACTTGCTCACGCGTGAACGTCGCATGTGTGCCTGTCAGGCGATTACTTTCTGGGTCATCCAGAGAATCAAAAAGAGGGTCTACATCACTTGCTCGAAAAGGACGCAAGGTTACGTTGTCGCCCTGTATGGTTGGTGTTGTCATGTTATATCGCTTTCGATTAATCAGGTTCTATAGATGCTTGCGCTGTATAGCTACAGCAAACAACATGGTGATTTGCGCATACAAATCCCGTCCGCCATCTATCGCTATGCTGATTAATCACTACATGACACTACCCTGCTTCCGTGCAAATTTGGCAAGCATCTATCCTACGCGAAAGAAAAATCTTTACCAGATTCAATTTACCTACCTTTTACATCTGGCAAAAATTTTGATTACACCTGCCCGCTACTATGTAATCAACGTAGCGAAAACAACACACACATTTCAAAAACAAACAACGGAGACAACACTATGCAAATCAAGAAAGTAATCCTCATTAGCATCATGGCAGTCGTGTTAGCAATCGGTGTCGGTAGCGCCAGCGCACACGACAACGGCAATGGCGAAGGGCGTCCACGCGGGTTCGGTGGTTATTCATCTGAGCTTGTCGAAACGTACACCGGACTTACCCGCGAAGAATTGCGCGAAGCAGCCACCGAAGGAGTCACACTCGCCGAACTAATTGAAGCCAATGGCGAAAGTGTCGAAGCATTCATCGCAGATGCCGTCGCAGAAGCTGAAACCCGCCTTGATGAAGCCGTCGCAAATGGCAATATTGACGCTGAAACAGCGGAAGAACGTCTCGCTACCCTAGAAGAAAATCTGACCGAGCGCGTAGACCAAGTTATCGGGGATCGTGATGGCGACGGGCAACCAGACCCACGTCCAAATCGTCGCGGTGGACGCGGCAATGGTGATGCAACGCCCGATACTGACGCCGATACAGAAACAGGCGACGCCTAATCATCACAAAATAGCTAAAAATGTAGGGACGCCAAGAATGGCGTCCCACCAAATTTACAGAAAACCACATCAATCTTGAGACAAACTCCCTCACTGTAGCACACTATATGAATACAGCACCACCGCGTTGTCCTTTTTGCTTTCTTACCAACCTGCTATACTGCCCAGCAATCGCCCATTAATTATCACGATGCCATGCGTATTATTTTCATTCGCCCTTGTTGTATTGGCGATGTTGTCATGAGTACCGCCGCGCTCTCTGCTCTGCGCGATGCCTACCCACAGGCACATATCACTATCGCAGTCGGCGGATGGTCGCGCCATGCTATCGCATATCATCCAGCAGTCGATGCTATCCTCGATACAGGGAAATCTGCCTTGCCTATCTATTCACTGGGTCGCTTTCGCAAATTCGTTCAACAATTACGTGCAGGCAATTTTGACATCGCTATTTCACTCGTGCGCTCCCCCTTAATGAGCCTCGCTTTGTTGTTCAGTGGGATTCCTACTCGCGCCGGCATAGATAGTAATGGTCGCGGTTTTGGCTATACCCATAAGCATCGCATTTCCCCAGCCGACACAACGCCCGAAGCACAAATCTATCTCGATACTGTCGCCACACTCGGCATACCCACACAAGGCTATCAGATTAACTTACCTATCTTAGAAGATGCTCGTCAGCACGTACAGAACACCCTTGCATCACACAGTATTTCACGCCCCTATATCGTCATTCATCCAGGTGGTGGCAGTAATCCAGGGATGCTCATGCACAGCAAACGCTATCCCCCTGCCCAACTCGCACAGATAGCCAATGCCCTAAGTGCAGAATATGACGCCCATATTATTCTTATCGGTGCAGATGCTGACCAACCTATCACCGATGCCCTACAAGCACACCTCAACACACCTGCCACCATATTCCTGAATGCCTTCACCTTTCCGCAAATTGGCGCTCTCGCCTATGATGCCCTACTGTATCTTGGCAATGATACCGGACTTACCCACTTAGCAGCCGCATCTGGTGCGAAGACAGCGATGCTACTCGGTCCCTCTGACCCACGCCGTTATGCACCCTTCACAGATAACAGCATCGCGCTCTGGAAACCGACAACACTCAATCACGGTGGCGTCGATAGCGCAGATACGACACAGTGGGATTGGTCACACGATGGCATCATGCCAGAAACAGCCCTCAGTGAACTACACGCTTTTCTTTCGCCCTGAGCAATTGCTAAAGAAACATCCCATCACGCGCATCTACCAAAACTTCATGCTAAAATCACGCTGTATCAGCTAAAATGCTTGGAGTGAATAATGAGCAACAACCCACTCTTACAATGCGGGATGGGTTCTCGATTTTATCAAAATGCAATTATTTGATTAATAACTCGCTTGGTGCGATGCCCAAAGGAAGATAACATGCCAATAGAAATAGAACGTATTCAAGACAATATTATCCTGTTCAAAATGATTGGGAATATTCCTGCAGATGATATTGTAAAGGCAATTGAAGATAATCTAAGTTCCGTAATAAGAACCCAACCCATTGAATTACATGCAATTTATGATGTGACAGAATTTGATTGGACTTTTGACCAATTCATTAGTTACATAAAGACTAAGAACGCTTCAGTTGAACTTGAAGAACAAAATGATGTCGGCACTCTTCGAGAACATTTTGTAGGCAGAAACAATTGGGTAAGTAATCTCAGAACATGGTGGCAGAAGAAGCAACAAAAACAGACGACTGCTTTCACTAACTTAGATGACGCAATTAACTATATAAATAGTCTCAAATAGGCAACGAATTGGACTGTAAAATATCATACTAATGTAACCTGAACATGTATCGGCTTGCTTAACGCGTGCTAAAATCACGCCATATTAGCTAAAATTGTTGGAGTAAATAATGAGCAACGACCCCTTATTACAATGGCGAGATGAATTTCCCATACTTTCAAAATGCAATTATCTGATTAACAACTCACTCGGCGCGATGCCCAAAGACGTCTACGAATCCCTCGCGCATTATGCGGATATGTGGGCAGAGCATGGTGTTTCGTCGTGGGTAATAAAATCGCTTCTCTGATGGTCGCACCCGAAGATAGCGTCCTCGTGCATCAGAACGCCAGCAAGGAATTGTGCCGCCGGGGGATTTCAGAGAGTCTCTACTACAGTTGGAGCAAGGTCTTCATGGAAGCTGGGAAATCACGTCTAGCAGGTGATACGAACCGAGAGGCGAGCAGCGAAGACATATAGTGGCACTTCTCTTCAAAGTGTATCAGTCAACATCAAACGACTACACAAAAAGACACTACACACGTTGATGTGTGTAGTGCCTTTTTAGTCTTATATTGCGATCCCGATTACATTATCTGCATTAGGGAGCGATTGACACCTCTTCGCCTGCGGTATTGAAGTTTGATGCCAACAGCGAGAAGTCAAGACTTGTTACAAATCCATCACCATTGAAATCAGCGCCGGCATTGTAACCTGCCCCGCCCTGCTGTGTGTTGAACGAGGTTGCTAACAGCGAGAAGTCTAGCGAAGATACAACATTATCACCATTCGCATCGCCCACGCGCAGTTGCCCCATAGCAACAGTGTTGTTACCAGCAGTCACGGTAACAACTTCTACCAATTGCAAAGATACACTCGTATCAAGCATTACCTGATACGTCCCAGGGTTGATACCTGTCAGTGTAAACTCACCATTTGCACTCACCGTTGGTGCGAAACTATATTCTTCAACCCCATCTACAGAGTACATAGTCACAGTCAACCCAGATGTGCTCAGATCACTGCGCCCTTGCATGGTGAATGTACCAACGAGTGTCGCCATTGGTTCTTCTGTTACGGTCAGTATGAAACTCTCGCTTGCTGATGCCCCCTCTGTATCGGTTGCCACGACGGTGACAGTGTAGATACCGGAGTCGTCCATATCTGGCGTGAAGGTGATTGTATAGACACCATTTGTACCACCAGAAACGCTAGCAAAATCAGAGGTCGTGCCAGTTACATCAACGATGTCTAAGTTACCATCGGCATCTGTCACGCTCAACTGTACCGCCGTCGATTGTGTTTCCTGTACGCTGATACCATTTGTAACAGGCGTCAAGAAGATAATCTCTGGTGCTACATTGCTCGGTGCTTCTTCGTATTTCAAGATGACCGTATTTGACGTCTGGCTCACTTGTTGATCGACAGCATACGGCGCACTGCTCGTCACTGCGATGAAGTAATTCAGACCACCATCGGGAGTGCCAGATGCACCCACTGTTGTCAGCAAGGTAACTGGAATCTCGACTGTGCCGTCGCCATCAATGACACCATTCAGTACGTTCTTACCAGCCATCGCTTCGTTCGCATAGAATGGCAATTCTTGTGGCGTCACATCGAACGGTGGGTTACCGGACGCGATAAATAGACGTGTATCCATCTGGAGCAAGCTGTAGTAGTCCCCTGGCGTACCCGTCAGAACGATTGTCTGATTGAGGTCATTCACGATTGCTGGTGAGGTTACCCCATCAGCGGCGATGCTTGGTGCAGTCGTTGCACCATTGGCAACAACAGCTTGTGCACCTGATAAGTTACCCATTTCGTACAGGCTTGATGTAATCACAGCACCATTACTGAAGGTCACAGTGATAGTTGCACCGGACAGTTCATAGCCAGAAACTGCGCCTGCATTACCTGCACCTGGTACACCTTGGATGCTATTGGGGTCAACATCGGTTGTAAACAAGAATTCTTCACCAGCACCAAAGTCTGAGAAGTCGACAGTCATCACGTCGAAACCACCGTTACGTGGCACACTGAATGGATCAACACAAGGATCGGTTGGTACGATGAAACCTGTTGCTGTCGCCCCACTGTTTGGAGTTAGACAGCTAGCCGTTGCATCCCCACCTGCACCCACAGGGTCGAAGACCATATCTGGCAAGATGCCTGTGCTCAAGTCGAAGGTCACACTATCAATCGTGATACCTGCGGTACTATTGTTGGTGATTTGGAAGGAACTTGCACTGAAAGTACTTGCACCCAAGTTTCCAGTCGGTGTGATTTCTACCAGTGCTTCCGGTATCCCTTCTTCGTATTTCAAGATGATGGTGTTCGATGTTTGGCTCACTTGTTGATCAACAGCATACGGCGCACTGCTCGTCACTGCGATAAAGTAGTTCAGCCCGCCATCAGGTGTACCAGATGCCCCTGCTGTTGTCAGCAAGGTAACTGGAATTTCGACTGTCCCATCCCCATCAATGACACCATTCAGTACATTTTTACCAGCCATCGCTTCATTCGCGTAGAATGGCAGTTCAGTTGGCGTCACATCAAATGGTGGATTACCGGATGCGATGTAGAGACGGGTATCCATTTGGAGCAAGCTGTAGTTATCGCCTGGTGTACCTGTTAGTACGATTGTCTGGTTCAGATCATTCACAATCGCTGGTGAGGTTACGCCATCTGCAACGATGCTTGGTGCAGACGTCGCATTTGTGGTCACCACTGCTTGTGCGCCACCGATACTACCATCTTCATACAGGCTGGATACAATGGTAGAGCCGTCACTAAATGTGACCGTAATTGTAGAACCAACCAACTCATAACCGGAGACAGCACCTGCATTGCCCGCACCTGGCACCCCTTGGATGCTGTTCGGGTCGATGTCTGTCGTGAAGAAGAATTGCTCAGTTTCACCAAAGTCTGTGAAGTTGATAGTCATCACGTCAAAACCACCATTGCGTGGCACACTGAATGGGTCAACACAAGGGTCGGTTGGTGTGACGAAACCTGTTGCTGTTGCACCACTATTTGGTATCAGACAGCTAGAAGTTGCATCTCCACCTGCACCTACAGGGTCAAAGACCATATCTGGCAAGATGCCTGTGCTCAAGTCGAAGGTCACACTATCAATCGTGATACCTGCGGTGCTGTTATTAGTGATTTGGAAAGAACTACCACTATAGGTACTCGCACCCAAACCGTCATCTGGCGTGATTTCTACCAACGCACTAGGTACGCCTACAATCACTTCGTTGATGGTGATAGTAAATGCTTCTGTAGCACTGAATTCACCATCATCAGCTGTTACTGTAGCACTGAATTCACCTGCTGGAGGTGTTAACCAAGTTAAGGTGTTGTTCTCGAAGGTATAAGCTGATGGATCGACACCATCAATAAGCAAACTGACGGTGGCATCCGCTTCGTTGTCAGTCACAATCACATCAACGACGACATCCTGACCTTCGTCCAGAGTGACATCAGCAATCGGGGCGATGGTTGGCGCGGTGTTGAGGGCAGTGACGTTAACAGTGCGAATGACTTGTGTTGCTGAATTACCATTACCATCAACGGCGTCATAGGTCACTTGGTAGTTACCAGGTGTAGCGGTATTCACAGCGCTTGCATCAACGACAACGCGAAGGTTCATGTCACCGGAGGTGTTGTCTGTTGCTGTCGCGCCTGCTTCAACATACGTATCGCCAACCGTCAATTCAATTGTTGGGTCGCCTAGCAAGGTGATGGTTGGTGCTGTTTGGTCGGTATCGTCATTTGGACGTACACAAATTGCACTGAGTTTTGCGTTATCTACACCTGCGTTGAAATCAACTGTGAGTGAATTATCTGCGACAGTGACATCAAAAGTTTCCACAACAGCGGTCAACGGACCGTAAAGTGCGAAGAGATCATAGTCTGTAAGAACTTGTGTCCCTTCGATACTGACGTTAAATACACGGTCACCAGCCCCCTTAGTAGCACCACTCTGTTGTACACCCACAAATATTTCTGCGAAGTACAGGTCAATGGTATAGTCACCATTTGGTAAGCTACCATCTGTTGTGATCCCTGCGAGGTTGTTGGCGATACCAAGGTCTAGTGTCATGATGTTCGTTACAGGTGGTGCGCCACCAAAGCGTTCACTTTGGAAGATGTCGATTTCGTTTACCGACAAGGCATCATTTGCCAACGCAACCATATCTTCTGTTACAGCTTGCCCTGAATTGAACTTAGTCCCACCACTCGTGAAGTATGGGCTAGTCGCTTGTCCGTTGTTATCTGCGAGGAAGGTACGTCCGAAAGCGTCAAATTGTGGACCACCAATGTTCAAGCAGAAATTCGCCAACTCAACAGGGGGTGGTTCGCTGACAGTGATTGTGATGCTATCTTGCACAGTCACACCATCACTGTCTGTTACGCTAGCTGTGATAGTGTGAATACCTACGGTCAAACCTATCTCGATAGTCCCCGTGCTACCAAGACTACCATCCAAATCAGATGTCCAAGCGATACTTGAGGCGATATCGCCGTCTTCTACATCTGATGCTGTCGCTACGAAGTCAATCTGCTCACCGACCGTGAACTCGGCTTGGTCACTTGGGGCTGTGATAGTGACAACAGGATCATCGTTCACAGGCTCAACTGTCACCGTCACCATTCCGATGTCTTCACCATCGTTGCCATCAATTATCTCATAACCGAACGAATCTGACCCATTGAAGTCAGCGTCTGGCGTGTAGGTAATGCTACCGTTTTCTTCAATCGCAACTTGCCCACTGAGTGGTCCATTGGATGTTGCGATTATAGTGATGGTATCATCATCTGCATCAGTGTCATTGCCTAATACATCAATATTGATAGCTGTGTCTTCGTTTGTGGTTGCTGTATCGTCTACTGCGACAGGTGCTTCATTGACAGGTGCTTCAACGGTAATGGTGATCGTCCCCGTGTTGCTGGTGTATATGCCACCATCATATACTTCACGAACAGCATAGAGTATTGTGTCTTCACCTGTGAAGTCTGTATCGGGTGTGTACAGGAATGTACCATCCAAGTTAGGCACAAGGAAACCATTTTTCTCAGTTTCGCTGATCAATGCCGACGTGCTGTTAAGACCGATATTCAAGTCATTTGCGAACAGATCAATCGTAACCTGAGCAGAGTTCACTGGAATCGTTATCGCATCATCCACCGCTACTGGTACTGGATTAACCGTAACCGTGACGGTTGCTGTATCAGTCGCACCATTGCTATCTACCACTTCATAGGTAAAGCTATCGGTGCCCGTGAAGTCCGTTGCAGGTACGTAGGTTATCGTCCCATCATTATTGACGGTGGTTGTTCCGCTGGTACCATTTGTCGCACTGTTGACGGTTGGCGTACTATCTTCTGTATCGCTATCGTTGCTCAATACCGAAATCGTTGCAGATATATTTACAAATGCGGTTGCTGTGTCATCAGACGCCACGGGTGGTGTGTTTGGAGCATTGACAGTCACAAAGCGGTTTACAAAATTATCGTTGCCATTGCGGTCCGTAACGATATATGTGACTGTATATAATCCAGGTACATCTGTATTTACTGGCTGAGGATCAAGTACAGAAAGCTCAAGATCAATTACGAACACACGTAGATTTATGTCCCCATCTGCATCATCCTCTGCCGTTGCACCGAGTTCTGTATAGGTGTCCCCAACAGTTAATTGGACTTGCTCGTCACCTATCAAGTTTATGAATGGTACTGTGTTATCTGCTTCTACTTCTGCCAGAGGCGTCACACAAATTGCACTAATCTTCGCATTGTCCGCACTAGCACTGAAATCTATTGTCAGAGTATTATCGCTGACTTGTGTATACGTACTAGATACAAACGCTTTCAAGGGGGCGTTTCCTGCTACTGCGAAGAGATCAAGGTCATCAAGGAATAGTTCACCCTCGACTGTCACATCGAAGACACGCGCACCAGCCCCATCGGTATTTTGCACACCAACAAACACTTCTGCAAAGTAGAGATCGACAATATATTCACCATTAGGAAAACTACCATCATTGCCGAGAATGCTCGTGAGGTTTCCATTTGCACCTAAATTAAGTGTCATAGTGCCGTTATTGATGCCACCGAATCGCTCAGTTTGGAAGATGTTCTCTTCTACATTAGTTAGATCAACGTTAGTCAGTGTTGTAATAAGTCCCTGAGTATTATTATTACCGGGACTACCAAATTTCTGTCCGCCTGCAGTGAAGTACGGGCTGTTAGTGCCACCGTTATTATCTGCCAAGAACGTGCGTCCGAACGCTGTGTATTCAGTACCCCCAATGTTGATACAGAAATTTGCTAGTTCAACTGGCGCAGGCGCTACAACACTGACGTCACGTACAACTTCGGTTGCCGCATTGCCAGCCGCATCACTCACATTATACGTAACTTGATAGTTACCGATTGTACTAGTGTCTACATCGCTATCATCAATAACGATGCTCCCGCTGATGTCGCCGTCTATATCATCGTTTGCGGTTGCATTCGGTTCAATATAAGCGTTACCCTGTTCGATGACTAAGGGGTTATCACCAAGTAAGGCGATGACAGGCGGCGTGGTATCTAAGGTAGCACTCACGATGACGTCACGTACGACTTCCGTTGCTGCATTCCCAGCCGCATCACTGACGTTATACGTCACCTCGTACGTGCTCGCAACAGCCGTATTAACAGCACTTGCATCAACTATGATATTACCGGAAATATCTCCATCAGCATCGTCCGTCGCGGTTGCACCAAGTTCGGTATAAGGATCATCAACACTCAATTCGAGGGGGTCATCACCAAGAAGTTCAATAACAGGCGGTGTGATATCCAGTACCTCAACCGTGCGTGTGACTTCTGTTGCCACGTTGCCCGCGGCATCACTCACGTTGTAAGTCACAAGGTATATACCGGGTGTATCTGTATCAACTGCACTATTATCAATAATGATATTATCACTAATATCATCATCAACATCATCTGTCGCGGTCGCACCCGCCTCAATGTAGGTATCACCATCATTTAATACAATTGACGACAAACCATTTAAACTAATCACCGGCGCCGTTGTGCCTGTTTCAGTTGTAGGCAGTAATTCGATAATCTCAATACCTTTAAGTGCCGGATTCTCAATAACATGAATGAACTCAATGTCGAGAGTGTCATCAGTCATGACGATTGTCATAGAACGAACAAATGCACCTTTTGGTCCTGAAATTGCAAAGGGATCAACACCATCAAAAGCCTGTGGGACAGCCCCTTCAACAGTGACATCAAAAACACGTTGCCCTGCGGCATTCAGTTGACCAAATAATTCTGCAAAATACAGACGCACTTCATAGCGATTCCCAGATGTTACCGGGAATTCCCATTTCATCTCCGGTGCACTACCTTGGTCATAACGCTCTGTATTGAATACTGCTGTTGGAACAGATGCAGGCAACGGATGGTTAACAGAGTCTATGACAATAGGACCTGGATGTGCGCTACCAGCGTTACCAGTGTAAGTGCTTCCACCTGTTGAATTTGCTACCAAATAGGGTGAGTTATTGGCATTGCCAAAATTATTTTGATCTTTTCCCCAATCAGGGGCACTACCATCTGCTGCTGCAATCTGCGGTCCACCGACATTGACACGATACAGAACAGTTTCTGTCTGTGCTTCTACTTCTGGAATTTGCTGACCAAACCCGACTACCAGTAAAAGCAGTAGTACGCTTGGCAGAATCCATTTCATTTTTTCTCTCATAAAATTTCTACCCTTTTTATTATGAAGTCGTACAAGAGGAGCACCTCCCCTCTCGGAGGAGATGCCCCATCGTTTGACTTACTGGTCAGTCGCAGCTTCTGTTACTTCTGGTACAGGTTGATTCGCGGTTTCTGGTGTTACGTCTTCGTCTTCACAATCTTCACCTGCAACCAACACAACGGTGTCGATTGGGTCGGAAAGACCGGAGTTATCGAAGATGTACCATGTCACCACGAGGCTAGCACCGAGTTGAGTGTTCACACGGACAGTACCCGTTTGATCCCAACGTTCTGCACTTTGTATCACGTTACCTTCAGCATCCAGCAATTCCCAAGAGAAGACCAGTTTCTGCTGTGTACCAGCTACAAGTGGCACGGTGTTCGGATTCGTGATTTCCCATGCACTGGTGTTGCCATTCGGGTTTTCGAGCCAGCAGGCTTCGATAGGTTGTACGACTTCATCGTCGTCGCCACTATCACCACCGCCGTTGTCACCGCCATCATCGCCACCGCCGTTATCAACAACTTCGTTGACTGTGACAGTTACCATCGCACCAGCGAAGCCACCGTTACCGTCAGCAACACGATACATGAAGGTATCTGTGCCGAAGAATCCGGCATCTGGTGTGTAGACAATCGTGCCATTCACAATGGTTGTCGAACCGTTCGCTGGGTCACTCACGCTGTTGATGCTCAAGCTATCGCCATCTGCATCGCTGTCGTTTGCGAGAACGCTGATTGTTACTGCGACATCTTCGTCAGTTGTCGCACTATCATCGTTTGCAACTGGTGCGGTATTACCTGCTTCCACTGTAATAGTGAAGCTACACGTTGCCGTGTTACCTGCTTCATCAGTAGCAGTGAATTCAACAGTGCTTGTGCCGATTGGGAACGCAGAGCCACTCGTCAGACCAAGTGTCTGTGTGAGGGTCAATACGCCTACATTATCGGTAGCAGCCGCATCTGGGAAGTTCACTACTGCACTGGTTGCACCTGCTTCAGCGACAACTGTGATGTTGGCTGGGCAAGTGATGACAGGTGCTTCTGTGTCTGGTTCATCTACTGGATTCACCGTGATGCTTACTACCGCGGTGTCCGTCAGCTCACCATCACTGATTTCATACGTGAAGCTATCGCTACCGTTGAAGTCTGCCGCTGGCGTGTAGGTGATCGTGCCATCTACATTGATGACTGCCACACCGTTGCTTGGGTCAACTGTGATGCCGCTCACACTCAGGCTGTCGCCATCTGCGTCGGTGTCGTTAGCTAGCACTGCAGTTACTACAGAACTATCTTCGTCCACACTCGCGCTATCATCGTTGGCTACCGGCGCAGTATTTGGCTCATCCACTGGATTCACCGTGATACTTACTACGGCTGTGTCTGTTAGCTCACCATCACTGATTTCATACGTGAAGCTGTCGCTACCATTGAAATCTGCATCTGGTGTGTAGGTGATTGTGCCATCTACGTTGATGACTGCTACACCACTGCTTGGGTCAACTGTGATGTCGCTCACGCTCAGGCTGTCGCCATCTACGTCGGTGTCGTTAGCTAGCACTGCAATAACCACAGAGCTATCTTCGTCCACACTCGCGCTATCATCGTTGGCTACCGGCGCAGTATTTGGCTCATCCACTGGATTCACCGTGATACTTACTACGGCTGTGTCTGTTAGCTCACTATCGCTGATTTCATACGTGAAGCTGTCGCTACCATTGAAATCAGCCGCTGGCGTGTAGGTGATCGTGCCATCTACGTTGATGACTGCTACACCATTGCTTGGGTCAACTGTGATGTCGCTCACGCTCAGGCTATCGCCATCTGCGTCGGTGTCGTTAGCTAGCACTGCGATAACCACAGAGCTATCTTCGTCCACACTCGCGCTATCATCATTTGCCACTGGGGCATCGTTGACTGCGAGCATTTCGATTGTAACTGTTGCACTGTCTGTCAGGTCACCATCACTCACAGAGAACTCGAAGCTATCCAGACCAACATAGTTCAGGTCAGGTGTATAGGTGAAGCTACCATCGCTGTTTAGTGTTAGGCTACCGTTCGTCACATCTGTAACGAGGCTTACCGTCAACACATCACCGTCTGGGTCGCTGATTGTTACATTGCTGTTAAGCACTTCATCTTCAAAGATACCAATCTGTGCATCTTCAGCGTCTGGTGCTTGATTCGGTTCGTCCACATCTTCGACAGTAATTGTCACTGTAGCTGTATCTGTCAGCTCACCATCACTGAGCGTGTAAGTGAAGCTATCAGTACCGAAGTAATCAGCATCTGGTGCGTAGCTGAACCCACCGTTACTACTCAATGTCAGGCTACCATTTGTTACATCTGTCAACAGGGTGACAGTTAGTAGATCGCTGTCTGGATCGCTATCGTTAACGAGAACGTTATCTTGCAGAATGGTATCTTCATCCATCGTGTAGGCATCGTCGTTTGCTACTGGCGCATCGTTGACAGGATTTACTGTGATGCTCACTATTGCTGTATCTGTGAACTCACCATCGCTGATTTCATACGTGAAGCTATCGCTACCATTGAAATCTGCATCTGGTGTGTAAGTGATCGTGTCATCTACTTCGATGACCACTACACCATTACTTGGGTCTACCGTGATACCACTCACGCTCAGGCTATCGCCCTCTGCGTCCGTGTCAGTAGCTAGCACTGCGATATTCAC
This sequence comes from Chloroflexota bacterium, assembly GCA_038522085.1. Lineage (GTDB taxonomy): Bacteria > Chloroflexota > Anaerolineae > Aggregatilineales > Phototrophicaceae > JAUZRW01. Next base: position 81,638 of record JBCBKJ010000013.1, on the reverse strand, counting down.
AGAGCTATCTTCGTCCACGCTGGCGCTATCATCATTTGCCATTGGTGGTGTGTTTAGCTCGTCTACTGGATTCACCGTGATACTTACCACTGCTGTATCCGTTAGCTCACCATCACTTAGTTCATAGGTGAAGCTATCGCTACCATTGAAGTCAGCCGCTGGTATATAGAAGAAGCTACCATCACTGTTCAGGATGAGATCCCCATTCACAACATCTGTCAACACCGTCACATCAAAAAGATCATTTTCTAGGTCAGTGTCGTTATCTGTAACGTTGCCCGAGAGTTGGGTATCTTCATCAACTTCATACGTATCATCGACTGCTACTGGCGCATCGTTGATAGCACTCACTGTCACATTGACCGTACCTTCATCGGTAAGGCTGCTATCACTCACTGTATAAGTGAAGCTATCACTACCGTTGAAGTCTGGATTTGGCGTGTAGGTGATTGTGCCATCTGTTTCTAACACTACAGTGCCGTTGCTAGCTGTACCCACTGCGCTTACGAAAAGTGTATCCCCATCAGCATCTATGTCGTTCACGAAGGCAGCAATGCTGACAGAATCATCTTCATCAACACTTACACCATCATCGACTGCTACTGGCGCATCATTAATAGCGTTTACAGTGATGGTCACTGTTGCTGAGTCTGTGAACTCACCATCACTGATTTCATACGTGAAGCTATCGCTACCACTGAAATCTGCATCTGGTGTATAGGTGAAGCTGCCATCCCCACTAAGGGCGAGCGTACCGTCAGTTACGTCTGTGAGGACGCTAGCAGTCAGGTTATCGCCTTCTGGGTCGGTATCGTTTGCCAAGACACCCGTTGCAGCATCTACTGAGAGTACGCTGTCTTCATCAACAGAGTAACTATCATCGGCTGCTGTTGGTGCTGTATTCGGCTCTTCTACATCATTGACGTTGACGTTGACTGTGCCTTCATCGGTTAAATCACCATCGCTCACTGTGTAAGTGAAGCTATCACTACCGTTGAAGTCTGGGTTTGGCGTATAGGTAATTGTGCCATCATTTTCCAGCACTACACTACCATTGCTTGCCGTACCTACAGCAGTTATTTGGAGTATGTCACCTGTATCTACGTCGGTGTCATTAGCAACCGCATCAATGTTGACAGAACTATCTTCATCAACACTGACTGCATCATCGACTGCGACTGGTGCATCGTTGACACTTGCAACGTCTATTGTAGCCGTCACAGTTGTGCTATCAGCGTTACCGTCGTTTGCTTTGTAGGTGAAGCTATCCGTGCCATTAAAGTTTGCGGTTGGTGAGTAAGTGAAACTACCATCACCATTGAGCGTCAGGCTACCGTTGCTCACATCGCTCACGAGGATGGCTGTCAGTGTGTCACCATCTATATCGGTATCGTTATCGAGAACACCGTCTGCAATTCCGATAGAAAGCGTGCCATCTTCCAACATACCGTAGAGGTCATCAACCGCTACAGGTGCGTCATTCGCATTTCCAACTGTGACAGTCACTGTACCTTCGGCAGTCAATTCACCATCGCTCACTGTGTAAGTGAAGCTATCACTACCGTTGAAGTCTGGGTTTGGCGTATAGGTAATTGTGCCATCATTTTCCAGCACCACACTACCGTTGCTTGCCGTACCTACAGCAGTTATTTGGAGTATGTCACCTGTATCTACATCGGTGTCATTAGCAACCGCATCAATGTTGACAGAACTATCTTCATCAACACTGACTACATCATCAACAGCGACTGGTGCATCATTCACAGAAACGACTGTGATCGTTACAAAGGCACTATCTGTTGTGTTACCGTCACTCACTGAGTAACTGAAGCTATCACTACCGTTGAAGTCCGGGTTTGGCGTATAGGTGAAGCTACCATCACTGTTGAATTCAACAGATCCGAAGGATGCGCTACTAGCAATCAACGCTGTTAGACTGTCGCCTTCTGCATCCGTATCATTATCTAGCACATTGCCAGTCGCCACACCATCTTCATCTATGGTGTACATATCATTTTCTGCAACTGGCGCGTCATTTACGGGATTTATGTTGATGCTTGCGCTTGCGCTTACCGTAAATTCGCCATCTGTGACTTCATAGGTGAACCTGTCGCTACCATTGAAGTCAGCATTAGGTGTGTAGGTGAAGCTACCATCAGCATTCAAGCTGAGCGTACCACTGGTTACGTCGTTGAGGACGCTTACCGTCAGGGAATCGCCTTCTGGATCACTATCGTTCGCTAATACACCTGTCGCCGCATCTACTATGAGGGCGATATCTTCACTTGTTGTATAGCTGTCAGCTACTGCTACAGGCGCGGTGTTTGGTTCTGCAACGTCATTAACCGTGATGGTAACTGTTACAACAGGACTATCTTCTTGACCATCATTTGCTTTGTAGGTGAAGCTATCTGTACCGTTGAAGTCTGCATTTGGCGTGTAGTCAAAGCTACCATCTGCATTCAGCACAAGCAAACCATTGCTTGGTTCAGTTTCCAGAACGGCTGTCAGGCTATCGCCCTCAGCATCAGTATCATTTGCTAACACACCTGTCAGCGCATCAACATTGAGAGTCGTATCTTCATCAACGCTGTAGCTATCTGCTACGGCAATGGGTGCTGTATTCGGACCAACTACTGTGATTTCACCAGTGAACATTGTCCCTGTAGCATCACCTCCAGCCGAAGTGATGTTAGTACTTGGCACATCTTCAGGGTCATAGAATTCGAGCGGTGATACACCAGCTCCGACAGTATCAAATTCAATCGTTATCACTGTTTGTGTACCACTGACAGACGTATTGAACAAAGTACCCGCACCGAATGCTATTGTTCCTTCTGTATTGTCAAAACTCGGCAATACAAGTGGAATCGGGAACATAGAGTTTGTTGATAGTCCAACAACTTCTAAAACAGTTGGGTCAAACTGGATATAAAGCTCAACGGCATCAACTTCCGTCGTGCCAGCTTCAAGCACAACATCAACAAAGATGCCTGTATCACCTTCATCAGCCGTTTGTTGTAGTGGGGAGAATGTCAGATCAGCAATACCAGTCGTCTCGTCATTCAACACATTTGCTTGTGCTTCATCGAGTGTTTGCATGACTGGCATCTCTGCTGCAACCACACCTTCTGGCAATAGCGCATTTACAGGAGCTGCCAAAGGCGCACTTGCAGGTGTCGAACCTGGTTCTTCACCAGCTGTATTGAAGTTCGCACTCAGCAAGGAGAAATCTTGCAAATTAACGAAGTTATTTTCGTTGAAATCTGCGCGATCATCGTAGTCTGGGTCGCCTTGTGCTTGGTTGAAGCTACCTGTCACAATCGAGAAATCTTGCAATGTAATGAGGTTATCATTATTTGCATCACCAGCCAGCAACAGACCGAAGTCATAGTCATTGTTGCCCGTTACCAGTGTCAGATTTTCGACAACTTGAAGGGTCTTCGGATTCTTAACGGCAACATCGTATTCGCCTGGTGCAATGCCTTCTACTGTGAAGTTACCACTGTTGTCAGTCGTTGTGTTGAACGCATAGACCAAGTTGGTTGTGCCAGGTTCATACAGGTTGACGGTTAGTGGAACGCTCCACTGTGCATTTGGTGCTATCGGACGACCTTGTAAATCAACACTACCTGCGAGGGTTGCGTTTTCGCTGATGGTTACGCTAGCACCCGTTGCTTGTGTGAGGATGTCATTGCCATTGAAAGTCACCTGTGTTTGGCGTGGGAATACCAGTGGTGCAATGTTTACACCTGTTGTTTCCGTTGCTTGTAACGCTGTAAAGGTAATCGTCACGAGGTCGAATGTACCCGTTGGGAACGGTTGTTGGAATGTACCTGCGACGTAATCCACCGTACCATTGTTGTTATCGCTGGTATTCTGGATTGGCAATTCAAGCATCGTACCACCGACCACATTTGTCACCTGCAAGAAGGCAGGGTCAAAGTCGATATGTACTTCAGCGGCATCAACTGCTTGCTGACCTGCTTGTACTTCTACAGTCAGGTCGAAGGATTGTCCAACAGCAACTTCTGTCGTTTCTGGCAGTGTTACAACAAACACATCATCAATCTGAATCGGACCATTTACAGTAACCGAGACAGTATCGCTATCCGTTGCGCCTTCATCATCAGTGACAATCAATTCAACAACTGTCGTACCCACTAGTAACGAGATGGTTGGATTGACGCCTGTAGCCACTTCTTGGTCATCAATCAGCCATTGGTAGCTGATAATCGTACCGTCCACATCACTACTGCCAGAACCATCTAGGGTCACATCTTCAGCACCTGTGTTGTCCGTATCGGTGACTGTTTGGTTAGTCCCTGCATCAGCTGTAGGTGGTACATTGCTTTGTGCTTCTTGGATTGTGAGACTGAGAGGAAGCCCCAGCACACTATCCAGCACTTCATCACCAGCAGAAAGTACTTGCGTATCACGCGGGAAAACATCCGTAGCGAGGTCAATTTGTGTCTGACCAGCCGCGGTTGCTTGCAAGGTAACAGTCACAAGATTGAATTGACCAGATGGTGGCGTATTACTGAATGTACCCGCCGCATAATCAATTTCACCTGTGCTGTTATCGGAGGTATTTTCTAAAACAACACCCAATGACGTTCCTTGTGTGATGCTACTCACTTGTAAGAACGCGGTATCAAAGTCGAGATGGATTTCTGCGGTATCAACAGGCACTGTATTTGATTGTACCTGTACAACAACATCAAATGTGTCACCAACAGTCAGGGTATTTTGTGGACCAGACACTGCCAAGAATACGTCTGTACCTTGTGCAGGTTGCTGTACATTCACTGTAACCGTATCGGTATCTGTCACACCTTCATCGTCGGTAACTGTCAGTGTGATAACTGTCTCGCCAAGTGGCAGAGTCACCGTTGGGGTTGCACCGGATGCTGTGCCTTCTACACCGAATGACCATTCATAGCTGACGATTGTACCATCAGCATCGCTACTAGCAGAGCCATCGAGTGTCACATCTTCTGTACCATTTTCGTCGGTATCTTCGACAGATTGGTTTTCACCTGCATCTGCAACTGGTGCAATGTTGCTGACGGCTTCTTCAACAGTGATTGTCGCACCTGTTGTCGTCCCCAGTATGTCGTTACCATCAAAGGTTACGATTGTGCTAGGCACGCCTTCAGGGTCAAAGAATGTGATATTGCTAGTACCAACGCCAACAGCTTGGAACTCAATTGTCAACACATCGTTGTCACCAGATGGGAAGTTGGAGAACACACCTGCGCCGTAGCCAATGGTTCCTAGTGTATTGTCGAAAGTTGGACCTACGATAGCAACTGGCAAAGCAGTTGTCACAGGTGTTACTGAGAGAACTTGCAACACAGTCGGGTCGAAATCCAGATAGGCTTCTGCAAGGTCGTATTGTTGCCCACTAGACAATGCTTGTAGCGTAACTTCAAAGATGTCACCATCTGTGACGGTGTCGCTTACTGGCGAAAGTGCCAAGTCAACATCGCCGGTTGGTACAATAATTTCTTCTTCTACTGTGATCATGACGGTATCAGTATCACTTAATACACTGTCACTAGCAGTCAAGGTCAGTGTGTATGTACCTGCCGCGCTGAACGTCGCATCTGTTGCGGGGTCGGTATCGTCTACAAACGATACATTACCTGCCGTGCCACCTGTTACGCTCCACGCATAAGTGAGTGTGTTACTCGGCAAGCCATCGTCAGTTGCCGAACCTGCAAGTGTCACAGTATCCGTTGGCAAGGTAATCGTCTGATTAGTCCCTGCGTTAGCAACCGGAGCTTGATTCGTTGGCGAGATATTTTCTTCGTTAACGGTAATGGTGACGGTATCAGTATCACTCAACAAACCATCACTCGCTGTCAGGGTAAGCTCATACACACCTGACACACTGAACGTCGCATCTGTTGCGGGGTCGGTATCGTCTACAAACGATACATTACCTGCCGTGCCACCTGTTACGCTCCACGCATAAGTGAGCGTGTTACTTGGTAAGCCATCGTCAGTTGCCGAACCTGCAAGTGTCACAGTATCCGTTGGCAAGGTAATCGTCTGATTAGTCCCTGCATTGGCAACTGGAGCTTGGTTCGTTGGTACAACATCATCTTCGTTGACATCAACAGATTCACCAATGGCATCACCAAGGACATTGCCTCCACCAAAGGTAACAATCGTGCTAGCCGCACCAGTAGGACCATCAGGATCAATGAAACTAATGTCACTTGTACCAGAGTCAATCGCTTCAAACACAATTGAAATCAGGTTGAAAGAATTTGTTGGGAAGTTTGAGAACGTTCCACCACCATACCCAAGCGTGCCTGCGTTATTATCAAACGTAGCACTTACGAGTGGTATAGCAAGTTGAGATGTGTTTGGCGTCAGCGAATTGACCTGCAAGATACTTGGGTCAAAACCCAAGTAGATTTCTGCGAGATCAACGGGTTGTCCCCCTGCCTGCACTTGCACTGTTGCGGTAAAAGTATCGCCAATTTCAATGGCGTTACTTGGTACACCGTTGATAACGAGATCAACAGAACCGTTTCCCGAAATCTGAGCCGCTACAGGAGAGGTAAATACCGCCCCAAATAAGCTCAGGAGGAAAAACAGCGCAGTGAGGGTTGGCAGTAATTTGCGAATTCTCACGTATCGTATCCCTTCCTTAAATGACTTCCGATTTTTGTTAGACGTATTTTTCGTCATAAGCGTTGATCTAAGAAAGCTCGTTCAGGGAACTGCCCAATGTAGGCAATTCCCTGTCCGTTAGCTATTCTCAGTTCCCTCCTGTCGGTTCTTCACCAGCGACGTTGAAGTTGGTTGTCAGCAAGGAGAAGTCCAATGCCGATACCTGACCATCACCGTTGAAATCTGCGCGTGGGTCATACCCTGCATTACCATCAGCAAGATTGAAAGTCGTTGTCAGCACAGAGAAATCGAGAGCCGATACTTGGTTGTCGTTGTTGGCATCGCCTGCCTGCATTATGCCGAAGGTGTAAGCATTTTCACCCGCGACCAAAGTCAGTGTTTGCACAACTTGCAAGAACTGTGGATGTTTGACAGCAATTTGGTACTCGCCTGGCTCAATACCAGTGACCGTCATGCTACCGTTTGCATCTGCAGTTGCCGTGAATGTGTAGCTTGGGGTTTCAGCTTCACCAACAGCGTAGAGATTGACTTCCATCTCGCCACTGTCATCATCACGCCCTTGCAAATCAAAAGTGATTGTTAAGTTAGAAGTAGTGACCTCATCGGTTAGTTCGAGGATGATTGTCTCCGAACCATTACCATATGGTTGAGCATTTTCGCTATAGAAAGCGATGAAATGATTTATACCTGCATCTGGTGCGCCACCTGTGCCTGCTGTTTCGAGCAGAGCGACTGGTATTGCGAGCACACCGCCTTGTGGTATCACATCAGTGTAGAGCGCTTTTGCAATCGCTTCATTCGCTTCAAACGGATCGACATCGTAACCGACGGTTGGATTACCGGGATCGATGTACAAACGTGCATCCACTTGTAACAGCGTTACTTCTTCACCAGGTGTACCTGTGATGAGGATAGTCTGGTTTGCATTGGTAACAGCCGCTGGCGTGACAGGTACATTTTGTACTGCAATCGTCGGTGCGGCTGGCAAACCACGTTCTACTACAGCTTGTGAGCCACCAAGGCTATTTGCCCCTTCATCAGTAAATGTTGCAGTGATTGTTTCGCCGTTGGCGAAGGTGATCGTCACCGTGCCACCAATCAACTCGAAACCACTAATAGAACCCGCATCGCCAGTCGAGAGATCCCCCTTGATGCTTGTTGGATCCATATCAACACCGAAGGCGTAGGATTCACCTGCATTGAAGTCAGTGAAGTCCAGCGACATTGTGTCGTAACCTTCTTCGTCATCTACACCGTTATGTGGATTTGCGAAGACGCTTTCGCAATCAGCCGTATCGGTACCACCATTTGCTGGTACTGTGATGCCAACTGTCGCTTGGTTATCGCCCGCAGTACCTGTCGTCAGACATTTCGCGCCGTTATCGCCTGCTTTACCTACGGGGTCAAACACTACATCTGGCATGAAGGTTGTACTACTGTCGATAGTGATATTCGTGATATCGACATCACCTGTGTTGGTAATGACGAAACTGTTATTGCCGAAGGTGCTAGAGAACAAGCCTTGTCCTGTGGTCACTTGCACCAATGCGCTTGGATTGCCGATTGCCTCGCCAACAGTCCACACGAATTCGACATCTGTAGCCCCACCGAGGTCATCCGTTGCTGTGACAGTCACGTTGTATGGACTGTTCTCAGCCGCGCCCGGAGTGCCATCTTCGTTCTGTGTACGTTGTGATTCTGGCAGAGACAAGCCCTGTCCATTGTTGCCAGCAAGGCTCTGGTTCACAAGTACCATGCGGTCAATGGCGTGGCTACTACTACGTGCAGAGACTTCGATAGTGTAGATACCTGGTGCATCGAACGTAGCGAAGATTTGGTGCGCGTCGTTGTCGCTGGTGTTGGAGACCCATGACCAGTTGTTCGCGCCACTAGAGTACACTTTGAACCAGCCGTTACCGCTAGCACCCGCTGGATTAGATGATCCTGCTGGACATGTACCAGCCGCAGCACCACTCGGGCAGACAAGACTCGCGCCACCATTTTTGGAGCCGTAGAATTGGTCAGCATTGATGCGTAACCATGTATCGTTGTGTTCGGTGGTATTTGTGCCGAGTCCAACTTGGTTACGCCATTTGAACTGATAGGTGCCCGGATTGTTGATCTGTACTTGGTAGGTAATCAAACCATTGTTACCTGCACTACTACCACCAAGGCTCTGACCACCTTGCCAGATTATAAAGTCACCACCTGTTGCACCAGATGGGTCATTCACGTTTGGCGAGGTCGTTGTGCTATAAGTCGAGGCTGTTTGCCAGTTGGCATTTAGCTCACCAGATTCCATCTCGATAACCACGAGACCATTTTCTTCGATGAACGCGCCACCTGTTTCACCTGGGACAGCCGTCGCCAGTACACCACTGATAACACCTGTATCGGCATCGATACTGAGGCTTGGTGGCAGACCTTCTGCGCTGTAGGTAAGCGTCTGACCTTGGTCAGGATCACTTGCTACGATTGGCAAGTTGATTACTTCACCCTCGACATTATTCTGAGCACCGGGGTTTGTCACCACTGGCAAGTTATTCGCCGTTTCCGAAACCTCGAACGTGATAGCTACAGGTTCTACTGTTTGGAAGTCTGGTGTACCTGTTGTTTCATCACTGTCATACTCAGTATGATTGAAGGTCGCATGGCGGAACTCAAGTACATACGTACCAGGCAACAAGAAACCATCGTTATCGAAATAACTAGCCCATGCCGCCACACTATTCGAGTTCAGGCTGTTTGCTGTGATGATAAGCGGCGTAGCTGGATTTAGAGGTTGGCTACCAAACCAAACAGGGTTTGTCTCATCAGCAACGGTATGTTCACCCAAGGCGTAGAAATACACATGGATATGGTCACTGAATGAGCCAAGCGTTGGGTCACCACCTTGGCTTGTCCAAAGCACTTGTAGCGCAGAGGTTGTCGGGATAACGCTATCAGCCACAGGCAACGTTGGAGTAACAGTACGGTCAATCACTGTGAAGGTGAAAGATGTACTACTGCTATTTTCTTCGTCGTCTGTCGCGGTGATTGTTACTAAATGGATACCATCGTTATTGGGTCCACCTGTCAATGCACTCGCTCCGATAGTGCCTTCGATTTCACCTGTTGTAGCATTGATGCTCAAGCCTGCTGGCAAGCCTTCTGCACCAAAGGTGATAGGATCTTCTTGCAAGTCGGTTGCTTCAATGACGAGGCGGTCATCCGTGATGCCGTCGCCACCTGCAAACAGTGCCAACTCGCCAAATGTCACATCATCAACATCACTGATGATAGGAGCATCAACACTTGGTGCGACAATTTCAATTGCTTTGATAGCCGGGTTCTCGACATCGTGGATGAACTCAAGGTCAATCACACCATCCGAGGTTGTCTGGTATGGCAACATGATACCCGTTAGTTCACCGCCTGCGATAGCAAAGGGGTCAATGCTTTGGTAGACAGCCGGCACAGTGCCATCGACTGATACGCTAAACACACGCTCACCTGCAGCATCAACACCAGTTGTCGTACCATTGCCCTCGAAGAGTTCTGCAAAGTACAACCGGATTTCGACATCCGTTCCTGCTGGCACAGGGAATTGCCACAGCATTTCTGGGTCAGTTGCCGCATCGTAGCGTTCTGTCGAGAACAGCTCTACAGGTGTACCTGCAGGCACAGATGGAGCAAGCGTGATTGTACCTTGATAAGCACTACCAGCGTTTTGATTGTATGTACTACCACCTGCGGACAGTGCCGCTAAGAATGGAGAGTTATTGGCAGCACCGATGCTACCCTGATCTACGCCCCAGTCACCAGCAGGGTCTGCGATGAGCGGACCGCCGTTGTTAACACGGTAAAGCACTTCACCAGGTACAACGACAATTGGCTCAGTTACGATCCAATCGAAAGTTACACTCACAGCATCAGCACTGCTTGCGTCTGCATCATCCACGGTCACTGTAACAGGATAAGTCCCTGCAACATCCGTAATCGTACCGAAGAACTGACCGTTGGTTGGTTCAAGCTGAATACCTGCGGGCAAGCCTGTTGCCACATAATCCAAGTTGCCATCGCCACCTGTAGCATTCACAGTCAGTCCGAGTGTGGCAACATCGTCACCTTCAACACTCGATTGATTAGCGATAGGATCAACAGAGATGGGTATCTCTACAGGGTCATCACCACTGTAAGCTAAGATTTCAATGGCGTTGACAGTTGGGTTTTCAACAACGTGTTCAAACAGGATGTTGAGCGATGTATCACTCACATTGACTGTGTAACTCACCATACCACCGACTTGATGCCCAAAGGTTGCCGCCAAGTCCATGTCATTTTCTACCAGCACCCCTTCGATGCTGATGTCAAACACACGTTCGCCCGGTTCACTTGTACCACCGAAGCCGTTGCCCATGAACAAGTTCACGACATAAGTCCCTGGTGTGACATCAAATGACCACTCCATCTCTGGCGCGGCTGGTCCATCCCAGCGTTCTTGAGCAAACAATGCCTGAGGTGCATAGTCTGGCACACTTGCATCCCGCCCAGTGATGTCGTGGGTGGAGATACTACCCGTATTCACACTAAAAGTCGGGTTCGTGACAGCACCTGTGCCACCTGTAGCAACCCAATCAGGTCCCTCATCAAGTGACGGAATGGTTGCATTGGAGGTATTCACACGATAGAGGAAACTAGGTGCTGCAGATGGGTCGTACAATACCGTGATGATATTGGAGACAGGGCTAGTTGCACCGTCTTCTTCAACGACAACCGCCACAAAGGTGTTGTAGCCTGTGATGTCGTTCGCGCCCCCTGCATCGGTATTTTGCAAGGTAACAGAGAAACTCGCTTCGTTAGAATTGTCGATGGTATCGGCATATTCGTTGATGCCTATGACGCTATTGCGTTCAAATGGATCAATGTCATAGCCAACACCGGCATATAGACCATCCAAGTCCGTTACAAACAGACCCGATTCAACATGCAGCAAGCGCACATCGTCTTCTACCTGCCCATTGACGATAATCGTCTGGTTCGGGAAGAACATCGTATCACCGTCTTGCGCACCGACCATCTCGATAGTGAGTGGTTGTGCGAGTGCGTTACGAGCTATATTCGTGGAGTTACTATCGCTACTGAGCGTACGGAACAAGTCTACTTCCCATGTTTCGCCTGTACTGAAGGTGACAGTCACTGTCGCACCAGTCAATTCAAGACCGCTCACACTACCGGATTGGTTTGGTCCAGGTGACGAGCCATCTTTGATGCTGATAGGATCAATATCCAGACCGAACGCAATCGCCTCGCCTGGTTGGAAACCACCACTACCTGTACCAAAGTTCATATCAAGGACGTAGAATCCGCCTTCATATGCACCATCGAAGGTGTGTCCTGTGTATCCTGACTCGGTTTGACCAGCACTGAAAGTCACATCTTTGGCTGTGCCATCACCCGCCGTACCATTGGGGTCTAAGACAACTTCTGGCAGAATCACACCGCGTTGACCCGCAAGGTCAATCGTCACGTTAGTAATAGTTGCACCATTGGTTGAAGTATTCGTGACGTTGAAGCTACCATTGCCGAAGGTACTACCGTTGATGCCACCCGTATTCACAGCCACAAGAGCTTGGGATTCTGATGGGTTTTCGTAGACATACATGTAATCCCAGCTTGCGGCAAACTCACTCGCAACACCATTCGAGGTCGCTATCGTGCCGATTGCCAAGTTAGATGGAATCTGTACTGTATTACCTTCTGTATCCGTACCTTCAATGGTGTAATTACCTTGTAGTGCCAGCGAGGCATCCCCTGTAAGGGTGATTGGATCACCAATGTTGATACGTTCACCACCGTCAATGCCGTAGCTCGCCTGTACCGTACCATCAGCTGGATTTACTGACAAATACATCTGGATTGCGACAGCGTCTAAAATGTTAGGAACGACAATCTGCTGATTGTTCGTACCCGTGAGGAAACTTCCGTTGACTTCTTGAGCAATCTGGAAGCCTGCTTGGTTTGCGGGAACACTACCTAAATTACCTGTCAGGACAAACTTGAGGTAATTATTTTGGTCACCTGTACCCAAGTAGATACCTTGAGACGCAAAATCATCGGGTGTGTTATCGCCACCGAAGAACGGTGTATTAATTTGCGATTGGATGGTAAATGGACTGGTTGCCGCATCCACATCAATACCAAATTGGAATCCATTTTTCTGTGTGTTGGTATTGCCGAACGCATCACCAGCCGCAACTGTTGGATCTGTGTAAATACCTGCTGTACCACCGAAGACTAACTCATCGCCACTATCATCAAGCAAAATGAAGTAATCATGTGTGCCATTAGTCATCAAGCCAGTGAAGCCAATACCACCATAACCGAAGCCAGTTGAATTGAAGAATTCGAGTTCAACAGGCAGTTGCGCGTTGGCATCGCTACCATTGCTGGCATCAAAGTTGAACGCATCGTCTACATCGAGAATGCCGTCGTTATCATCGTCGGTATCGCGCAAGTCAGACAGCTTGTATTCACTATTATCCTGTCCAATTTCAAGCGCGTTATCGAAATCGGCTGGTTGGCTTGCACCTGAGCATGGGTTTGTACCATTCTCGATTTCATCTGCATTGGTATAGAGATCGCCATCTTCATCAATCTCAGTTGCCAAACCTTCGCAGACGCCAGGATCAGCACCATCATAGTCAGTTGGCTCAAAGACCGTGATGTTATCAGCACCGTAGGTCACTGCCCATACTGTGCCACCGAAAGGATCGTTATCACCCTGTGCGATAACATCGAGCGGAGTCGCACCAAAGCCAGATGCAAATGATCTCTGGGATGTACTACAACTGCCGACTGTATTCTCGCCGTTTAAGGGAGGCGTCGGGCAATTGGTAGCAATGGTACCTGTATCATCCAGAACGACTTCGTAGATATTGCCGTTGAAAGACGCGAGTAACAAGTTACCCTGTAGTGCGCCATCAAAGTTGCTTGCCGTATATTCGGCGATACCGTTGGTTGATGGACCGTAGTTTGCAAGAGAATTGTCATCCTGCCCAGAGTTACGGAAATCGCATGCAGCGATGAACGCATCTGCAACTGGAATCGGAGGCCAATCAACAGGCAAGGATTGTGTCGAGAAATTAGGATCGTTTACAGGAAGAATCTGATTACGCCAGTAATCATCATCACCTTCTACAGGGTCTACCGTGTGTGATCCTTTGGTGTAAAGACCTGCACCAAGTGGATTTGCAAGGATTGGGTGTGGATGTCCACCGTAGTAGTAATCACCTTGTGAGGCAACGTAGTTAAAGGTACGGTTGCCTACATCAGTGAGCGGTTCAATCAGATGTAAACCATTCTGATTGTTAACTTTATCATCGCCACCAGGACCCACATTATTTCCAGTACCATTAACATTGACAGAGCCTGGTTCATCTGGGTCATATTCGTTCGTACAATTTGGCAAGGTGTTGATGCCATCGTACTCTGCGGGATAATCTGCTTCACCAAGCGGGTGACCACCCCAGTTGGCGTTCGCGCCGTTGTCGACACCGTACATACGCCCACTTTCTGTGATGACAATATCATAGAGGTTACGCCAACCCGGTGAGAAAATGCTCACAGGTGCATTTGGACTTGTATCGATTTTTGCCATATTCAAACCATCGTTGCCACCGAATGGATCGTTGACATCAAGCGGTGAGTAATTAGCGTCTGCGGGGTTTTCTGATGCGGGAGAGCCATCTGGGAAAACATTTTCGCGTGTTGGATCATCGAGCGTCGGTAAGTCGTAAATATATTGCGACCCATTGGGATCTGTCAAAATCGGACGTGATTCCAATTCAGTCAGATCAATAGCCACAATGACACTGCTATAAGTGTATTCCACAGTGAAAGCGAAGTTATTGGAAGGTGAACCTGCGTTGGTATGACCACCGATTGCGAGATAGAGAATATTCTCTTGCTCATCAAGTTGCATACCGTTGGTTGCGTGGTTCTCTTCTGACCGTGGGAAGCCACGCACGAGGTCAACTTTTTCCCAACCGAGGCAAGTTACAACGCCTGTGTTTGCGTTTGTTTCCATGCCATCCACACACGTCAGACGTGAAACGATACCAGAGTTGGTATCTAGGTTCTTGTCTGTGCCGCCACCACCAGCACCAATTTGAGGGTCGCTAGAACTGACGTAAAGCACCGGATTAGCACCCGTGCCTGTGACGTAGATACCCGTGATCTGACGGTTATTGACACTCACTTCAGCACCGTTAGTGTCATTGTGATTCTGGATATCTTGAACAAGTTCTATTTCTTCTGTGTGGCTAACAGCATAGTCATTGACACCCAGACGCTCGATATTATACGCCGAGATAAGACCATTCTGTTGTGAAACGTAAAGACGTCCGTCAGGACCAAACTGGAGCGATGTCGGGTTGTTTAGATCCTCACCCGCCAAACCGCTTGAACCGAAATCGATTGTTTGTTGCGCTCCTACTGAACCTATACCCAAAAAGGTCAGTAAGAGAAACACGCTCAGGAGCAATGTCCATTGCGTTTGATACTTTGATAAGCTCATCAAACTATATATCCCCTACCACTATTCGTTAACATTAACTTCGGATGCCACAACAGCATCGCAATTACCTGCCGGACACCATTCCAGCATTGCTGGTTGTGCATCCACAGGAACGGTAAATACAACAAAACCGCGTAAGCTCGTCCCAACGGTAAGCTCCGCGCCGATAGCATATGGCGCAAGTGTTTCGCCATTCTCGATTGCACTGTAGAAATTGCCTTCATCGTCTATGAGGGTCACATCACCGACATTAACGGTGACAGGGGTTCTTTCCGAATAAAATGACGCTGTTACGAGGATTTGTTGTTCACCAGCACCGAGTGTTGCCTCTTCAAGCAGAGGGTCATCACTAGTGAATATCTCAGCAGAAACAGGTGCTAGTGAATACTCACCGTCTGCATTGAGTTCAATAATCTCTGTTTCCGTAGTGTCAACAGCTTCTGTTTCCACTGCATCAACAGGCTCAGTCTCAGCTTCTTCTGTTTCTGATACGTCTTCTGACGATTCACCATCGTCAGCTATGTCATCAGTTACATCAGCAACCGCGACAGTCTCCTGAGGCGTTGCATCATCTGATGACCCATTAAATTGCCAGACAGCTAGTAAGCCAAATATTACAAGTATAATTACTACAATTGCGAAGAGCGATTGACGTTGATTCAATCTCATATCTCCCCTTCTACATGAATGGATGGACGTTGTGTTTGTTATTTTGCAGAATCAGCAACTACCCTAATTGCTTCCTGCACACAACACCTCATTATTTTGTTACAAACCGTATTGTGATTAAGTCGGATTGCGTCATGTTGGAGAAACACAAAATGAACCGACACTACACACAAAATTATGGTAGCGCAGTCTTAACGTTCGTTATTGTCCCTTTGTAGCGTGTCGTGTTCCCCTGTAGAACGAGACTAAGCCTGTAGCAAAATGTATGAGGTTGTTAAGAACTATATTTACATTATTGAATGTTACACCGATTAGTTACATCGTACTACATTCATTGTTATATATAGTAATGAAATGCTATACATACGTCAAGGACATCAGAGCCTAATTCGATTTAGGTTTAATTAACGTTTGCAATACTCTTACACATCTTCCTTACATTACAACAATATATTACTTCATATGTATGTCTCAACATTGATGGTTAAGTACTAAGAAAATGCTTGATGCGATGCTATATTGAAACCACACAGGATGTGCTCAGAATGGAGATGGGCTTCTAAGTACGATAGTATCCAGAAAAACAAACAGCATGACCTTCATGCTCGTCGCTTAATTGGAAATTACCCACTCCATATTAATTCCACATGTGTTGAATCCTCGCCAGTGAGTTTTTCTACTCCTACGTCGTTTCTAGACATGAATAAACATGTTGGACTAATCAATTCATGCTAAAATCACGCCATATTGGCAAATTTTTTCAGAGTAACCGGAGTAAATAATGAACAACGACCCCTTATTACAATGGCGAGATGAATTTCCCATACTTTCAAAATGCAATTATCTGATTAACAACTCACTCGGCGCGATGCCCAAAGGCGTCTACGAATCCCTCGCGCATTATGCGGATATGTGGGCAGAGCATGGCGTTTCGTCTTGGGGAATCGAATGGTTTGACCTCAATCGCAAAGTCGGCAACAAAATTGCCCCTCTCATGGGCGCACCCGAAGATAGCGTCCTCGTGCATCAAAACGCCAGCATCGCCAATAGCATTTTGTTCGGCGCACTCGATTTCAGCGACGAAAAACGCAATAAAGTCGTCATCACGGATATGGATTTTCCCAGTGATATTTATGTATTGCGTCGTTGGCTACCCGACCATATGCAGATACATATGGTGAAAACGGATGATGGCATCACCATTGACACACAAAAAATGCTCGATGCGATAGACGAAACAACACGCTTGGTCAGTATCTCGCATGTGCTGTTCCGCAGTGCCTATATCATGCCAGCCAAGGCTATCGTAGAAAAAGCGCACAGCGTTGGCGCACAGGTCGTCTTCAATGGCTATCATAGCGTCGGGGTCATTCCCGTTGATGTCCAAGAATTGAACGCCGATTTTTACATTGGGGGCGTTCTCAAATGGATGTGTGGTGGCACAGGTGGCGTGTTCATGTACGTGCGCCCTGATTTACTGACCACGCTTGACCCGAAAGTCACAGGCTGGTTCGCACACAAAACGCCGTTTGCCTTTGACGTCGAAAATTTTGAGCTACGCGAGGATGTCTATCGGTTGGCGAATGGCACACCAGGCATCGCCACACTACAAGCCATCCAACCAGGGATCGACATCATCACCGAAGTTAGCGTGGACAACATCCGCGAGAAATCCATGCGCCAGACAGCTCTCATCATCGAATTGGCAGACGAAGCAGGCTATGAAGTCATCAGCCCCCGCGATGCCAAACGACGTGCAGGTACTGTAACTGTGAACCCAGAAAACGCTTATGAGGTTAGTCGAGAAATGCTCGCTCGCAATATCAAAATCGACTATCGTGAGAACGCTGGCATCCGCATCGCGCCCCATTTCTACAATACCGACGACGAAGTGCGTGAAGCAGTAGCGACTATAGGCACAATTCTCGAAGATGATAGCTGGAAACAGCACCAAGCATCACGCGATTTTGTGACCTAATACACCATGCCTCAACAACTAGGTGATGATGGTTTACAGTACCGAAAATGACAGGGGTTGGGAAATTACCCGACCCCACATCTCCTACCACACCCAAATTTAACATGCCTTAAAATAAGACATCGTCAGCGCATATATAAATTTTTAGCATGCGTAGCCCCCAAAGTTGAATCAGATACATTCCCCACATACACGTTGCAATCTGCTTGTTAACACCTTGCGTGGAAAAATGAGGTAGCTTTCCCATACCATAGAAACATCTTGCTATGGATATGATTTGGGTATGGGTTGCAGACATGACAACTGAAAATACATTAAAGTCAACTACGCATGATGTCGTGTTGACATCTAAACAAGTGACCTATCTCACCGAACTCTACTTGATTATTCGTAATGCAGGCATCATGGATGATGAACTCGTTGCTACCAGTTTGCTATCGGACGCGCTCTACGATACCCGTTCTAACACATCACGAATGATAGAACGGCTACAAAAGCGAGGGATGTTGCATCATGTTCCTTATCAAGGCATTCGTTTAACTGAGGAAGGCGAAAAACATGCCCTCATACGCTTACGCAAACGGCGCATCATCAACACATTTTTAGTCACTGTTATGGGCTTCGATTGGCATGAAATCTATGACGAAACACGTCGTATAGAATCCAGCACAGATGATACTGTGTTACAACGCATGTTTGTCTTAGCAGGGCAACCTACACATGACCCTTTTGGCGAACATATTCCCGAAGAGGGCGAGATTCCCCAAGATGATGATACTCTGCTCACGAATGCACCTGTTAAAGCAACCTATCGTCTCTCCCGTGTCACCATCCGCACCACTGACCGCTTACAATACTTGGATGCGCTCGGGATACGCCCTGAAACAGAGTTCGAGCTACTAAGTCGCGCACCATTTGATGGTCCACTACAAATAAAAATAGGACGCGAGTATCGCATCCTAGGTCATAACTTAGCTACCGTTATCTGGGTATCGGCAATCACGCCAACAGACAATTAATTGCCCAAAAATTCGTCTTGGTCAGTCGCTTGCCATTCCCGCGTGAACAGCAATGCTCCTCCAAATGTCTGTACTAGCGCACCATTCTTCCGCTGTTTCAATGCTAACAGCGCATCAGACAGCAAATCTTTGAAGCGCACGGTATCTTCTGGTGATAAGCGCAAACCAACATCCTGTATCCACAATTCGTATCCATCATCAGGATTGCCATACAGAGTAAAGTGATTAGTTGCATCTTCTGGTGATAGCGTATTGTTCAAATACCTGAGCAGATAAACCATACCCGTCACGTTCAAATGAAGCGTGACGTGCTTCCAAGTAATGTGCAACATATCATCGGCTGTTATCGCAACTGCACGATTATGGGCTTGTTTGACGAGGGTATCTTCAGCAAAAGGACGCATCTAGGTTCACTCTCATAATGATAGTCGTTAACTCAACATTCATAATTTAGCATAGGCGTTGCTTTCATTTCCACGCAGACCGTTAAGTACAAATAGTGGCAATGATAAATCAGAGATTACAGTTGAATAGCAGATTAGAAAACATCCTATACATAGTAGATTAACCTATGTTAATTTTTGTTTTTTGATATATTACTAACGTAACGATGTTAAAGTTAAATATATACTCAAATTTTGGAGATAGACATGAACCCGACAACACGCACCTACCCCACAGCAAACAGTTTAGATGTAACAGTACGCGCAGAGATGATTGGCATTCTCAATCAACTCTTGGCTGATAGCCTTGACCTTTACAGCCAATGCAAACAAGCTCATTGGAATGTCAAAGGCATGAACTTCATCGCCTTGCACCAACTCTTTGACCAAATTGCAGAAGCTGTCGAACCGATTATTGATGAACTCGGTGAACGTGTAACCGCACTCGGCGCAGATGCACAGGGAACAGTTCGTATGGCAGCCGAAAATTCACGCCTACCAGAATTTCCCGGCGACCTCGACACAGGCGAGCAATTTGTCGAAATCACCCGTGACCGTGTGAGTCTGTTCGGAAATAATACCCGTGAAGCTGTCAATACAGCGATGGAAGCTGGCGACGAAGCCACAGCCGACCTCTTCATCGGCATCGTCCGCGAAATGGATAAGCTCAATTACTTCCTAGAAGCACACCTGCGCTAAGTAACATCAGAACAGGTATAAAAACAAAAACCGTAGCCCGTTAGCTACGGTTTTTTGATTGACTAATTTACAGGGGCAGGAGGCATCTGATGAAGGACAGATTGTTGTAGCGGAGCGCCACCCACAATATGCTCGCTGACTATAATCTTGATGTCTTTCGACTTTTTTATTCCTGTGTACCATGTGCCATCAGGATAAACAAGCATAACAGGTGCTTTTTTACACGCACCCAAGCACTTTGTCTTGGAACAACGCGCAAAATTTTGCTTCGACTTTTTCAGTTCTTTCTTCATTTCTTTGTAGGCTTTTTTATTGCCTTTTTTCTTGCAATCACTACCCATACAGAACAAAATATGACGTTTAATCGGTTTCATCACTCACGACCATCAAGTCTTCTCACATTTTGCTCATTAGACCATAGAAGACACTCAGCTTTCCACGCATCCCATTAAACTACAGTTTCGTACACGATAGGCTATCTGCATAACCATACACATATACCAACTTAACAGCAGTTAACGCACACATATAACAACTATCATCTTGATATATACAGACGCTAAATTTATCGAATCAATACGTTACACAGATACCTAATTGCTCTGCTATCCGAAAATCATATGCCCGTGCATATCAACGAGCATATGCCCCACACCACACGCCCTAAATCCAGTACACTCACCTTAGAGCGCACTTTACCAACCTCAGCCGTGAACCACCACATCACCGTGGCATGCTAAAAACGAACGACTGATAACTGAAAGTTAGAAAGACAAACCAACTTTTTTATTTTCTTGCCGTATTCGGCAAATAAAAAGTATCCACGCCCAAAAATCTTGGATACCCCGTTTCACCAAAAGTTAGAAAAACAAACCAACTTTTTAGTTTTATTGCGTAGTTGCGGTATAGCGCAAATAAACACCTAGCAACGGTAGTGTATCCATGTCGGTGGAAATTTTCGGACACGATAGATCGTGTCCCTACAGACATCTCGTCCGGTAAGCATTTGGATTCAAAATAACCAACATTTTGTAGGGACGGCATCCATGCCGTCCGCGATTTAATACCCATATCTGAATTTCCACCGTTTTCGACACACTACCCTAGCGACACAAAATAGCCATTCGACTAGAACTTGAGTACAATAGAGATACGTATGCTGATAGACCGTTAGATAATACCATCATGAAAAGTCGTGTAGCACGCCTCAGTGCCATTCATACAGACATATACCACTGTACACAATGTCCTTTGCACGAAAAGCGCACGCGCACCGTGCCAGGGGCAGGCGACCCCAATGCAGAGATTTTGTTCATTGGCGAAGCGCCTGGCTTTCATGAAGACCAGCAAGGACTTCCCTTTGTTGGCAAGAGTGGGCAATACCTCGAAGAATTGTTAGCGACTATCAACCTCACACGAGATGATGTTTTCATTGCTAATGTTGTCAAATGTCGTCCGCCGGATAACCGCGACCCCTCGACAGAAGAAATCGAAACCTGCAATCCCTATCTACGAGCGCAGATAGAAGTCCTTGACCCGCTCATGATTGTCACATTAGGGCGTTATAGCATGGGCATGTTCTTCCCCAACGCAAAAATCAGTGCCATACACGGCAAACCGAAATACGGGGTCAATCGCATCTACTACCCACTGTTTCATCCAGCGTATGCCCTACGCAATCAATCCGTAAAAGCCGATATGCAAGCCGATGTCGCCCGTATTCCTGAACTATTACGGGAGATGCGCAAGAAGCGTGCCGAACAAATTGCAGATGCGGGGGATGATGCACCTGCGCCCGAAACAGTCGAAGAAGAAATCACCCTACCCTCAGAGAGCGATAGCCCTCAGCAGAAAAGCCTCTTTGATTAATCGTCCCACAGGTCACTACCAACAGGTGGCACAGGGGGTTGGAAGCCAGAATCTTCCTCATCATCAAACCAAATCGGCATCGGTTGGGTCGGTTCTTCATCAGATGGCGACACAGGTTTTTTACCTGTCAAAATATCAGAGTTCAGTTTGCCCGTCTCCGGCAAACCTGGTGGAAGTTCTGGACGCTTGCTCTGTGTTTTAGGTTTCTTCTCCGGTGCCGGCTGGGGCGTCGTCGTTGGTGGCTTCGGCAACATATCCGTATTATGAAACAGTTGCTTCTTCATCGTCGTCAACGAATACTGCCGAATAGGCAACGTGACCAACTCTTTAATCACACGCCCACTCGTCCGCGAAATGGTGTTCAACACCTGCATCGTAATATCGTCGGCTTCGAGTTCTTCCAGCATGAAGGTAATCAGCCCACGTATCTCGGCTTCACTGAGCGTCGTTGTCCGCTGGCGAAACGTCACATATGGCACAACATAGCCTGCCAGCACATCTATCACCGGAACAGCTTCGCCCTTCAGCACAACGACAGGTGGCGTCATATTATCGACTGTGCCAAGATTGATACCTGTCACTGTTGTGAACAAATTTGTAGACAGTACATTGTATAGCTGTCCGTAGCCATTCACCCAGCGACGCAACAGGAGTTGATAATTATTCGTTGGTATATCAGCCGTCATTACCAGCACACCTGCCCGCACTAAGCCATCCGCCAAATAGGGGATGCGTTGCTTGCCATCGGGTGGCGCGTGAATGAGCAGGTCAGGTGCATACTGGTCTGCTAGGCTCGTGAGTGTATTGTTGAGGCGCTTGGTCATGATACTGGTCTTTTAGTTGTTGAGCTTACATCTACAAATGACAAGAAACGATAAAAATAGCTGTTGTGCAACAATATTCAAACAGAATGAGTGAAGACACATACAGATACATGTCTACAATCACATAATAGCTATCATCATCTATGATACACCATTGATATGATGTTAGCACAAATCACAGACCATAAAAGGTCATTAGAGTTCGCAAATCTTTACATATTACAAAATTCTATCTGAGGTTTGGGGACTATAATGGTAGTACAAGAGAAATCGCGTAAATAGCGCTTTAGCATTACACTATAGCATACGGTGTACTAAGCGGTGGTAAGGAAAAGTTTTACATGGAAAAAGGGCGTATCCTTGGTGGACGCTACAAAATAGGCGAACGCATTGGTAGTGGTGGCATGAGTACCGTGTATCGCGCTCAGGAAATCGGCTTAGAGCGTGAAGTCGCGGTCAAAGTGCTGTTGGCATCACTATCAGTAGACCAGCAACTGGTCGAGCGTTTTAACCGAGAAGCGAAAACGATTGCTGGGCTTCAGCATAATAGCATCATCCCGATTTACTACTATGGCTCTGAGGATGACTTTGGTAGCTACCTCGTGATGCCCCTACTGACAGGTGGCACACTTGACCAACGTCTCGAACAATTGACCATTCGCCCGTCAATTACAGAAGTGGGCGAGATGGCAGAGAAATTGGGCAGTGCGCTACAATACGCCCATGATAGAGGCATCATCCATCGTGATATTAAGTTCAGCAATATCATGTTCGATGAAGCAGGCAGTGCCTACCTGACCGATTTTGGTATCGCAAAACTTTTGAATGCTACCAATCTGACAGGGACAGGCATGACAGTGGGTACGCCTCAATTTATGCCACCGGAGCAATGGCGTAATGATGATGTCACCCCAGCCGTTGACCAATACGCGCTGGCTGTCTTGCTCTATGCAATGTTGACACAACAGATGCCTTTTGATGCCTCCACCCCGCATGCGCTGATGTATCAGCATCTACAAGAAGAACCACCACTTGCGAGTACAGTGCGCGACGATACGCCCCAAGCAATTGAAGATGCACTCCATAAAGCACTCAGCAAAGATCCTGCTGACCGTTATGAAAGTGTCACGGCATTCACCAATGTGATTGCAGATAGTTCACGTAAGACGACTCGTGAATATAGTGGGTTCTTTCAAGCACCTCTCAAATCAGAAGATAATACCAAGACCATCATTGGTGATACACCACAACCGATTGCAAAACCTAATAAGCTCCCGAACACACCGACAAAGGTGATAGCCAGTCCGATGTCCGGGGCGAGTGCTGGTGTAGGATCAGGTTCTGGCAAGACAACAGTGGAATCTGGTGGGCAAGCACAAACTAAAGCACAGGCTAAACCACAGACACAGATGGTCAGTGAGATGGAAACCATCATGATTGACCGTCGCGCATTCTGGGGCGGGATTGTCACCGTGTTACTCATTGGCGTAATTGGAATCGGTAGTTGGTTTTTCATCAGCCAGAACAATACAGTAAATGCAACCGAAACGGCTGTCTTTGAATCAACCAGCAGTGCTAACGAGACAGAGACACAAGTCGCTATTATCATTGCCCAAGCAACAGACACACCGACAACGACATTTACACCTGAACCAACAGATGAGCCAAGTATTACCCCAACGGCATCAGATACAGCCACACTCACACCTAACGCGACAGAAACCGAAAGCGCCAATCAGCAGGCGACGGAGCGTGCCTCAATACGTGAAACAGGTACAGCCCTTGCAGAAGAATCCACTCAACAAGCGAATGACCGTGCAACGGCTACTGAATCGGCTTTTGTCGCGCTGGCGGCAGAAGAGGCTACATCTAGCACGGCAACCACTTTCGCAGAAACGAGCGAAGCGCAGACTGAGATAGCTAATCTGACAGCAACGGCTGATACACAAAATGCGACAGCTACTCAAGAGAGCATAGACGCTGATAGTACAGCGACAACCGAAGTCGAACGTCTCAATGATACGGCGACGGCTGCAGTTGTAACGAGTACGGCTGTGGCAGAGATTGCGAACACTACAGCAACAGCACAAGCTAACACTGCCAACAACACCGCAACCGCACAAGCCATAGATGCCACGAGTACAGCACAAGTCGAAGCACGAGACGCAACCAGCACAACCGAAGCACAGTATAGAGAAGGCACAGCAACAGCACTCGCGGCGCTACAGGATACGGCACGCACACAACAAGCCTCTTTTGATTCAACTGCAACAGCCTTAGCCATTGTCCCAACACCAAGCGAAGGCATCGAGACAGAAATTGGTGTAGCTGTCGAAGCAAATGCAAACGGCGAGCGACGGCTGGTTTACTTCTTTGAAGGCGAACAGAATCAGGTGGTAACGATTTCCGCACGGAGTGCAGATTTTGATACAGTGATTGCCTTGTATGAAGGTGCGCGTGAGATTGCTGATAATGACGATGGTGGTTATCGCTTGAATAGCCGAATAGAAGATGTACGTTTGCCAAGTGATGGTATCTATACGATTGAGCTAACAGCTTTCAATAACGAGCCAATGAACGGTGAGTTCTCGTTGGGCGTCACAGAGCTTGTAACCTGTACAGGACTGTTGCCATCACGTTTGTATGTAGGCGAATTAGCACGGGTGACACTTGATGAAGGGCAAAATCGCTTACGTGCCGGCACAACACGCGAGGCTGTCGTCGTAGATGCTATCCCGGAGGGCGGTGTATTTGAGGTACTTGCAGGTCCTGTCTGTGATGATATTTTCACATGGTATCAGGTACGCTGGGATGACCGTGTTGGCTGGACAGCCGAAGGCGACCCTGATGAATACTGGTTAGAACCCTTGCCTGAAGATGATGAACCAATTGTACCCATTGGAGGCGAAGGTTTGACTACGGGCGATACGCTCCCGCCTGGCGAATTCCAAGTTGAATATTACTGTTCACGACGTGGCTTGATTGCCTCTACGGATACTGTTGATTGGTTCTGTGATAATAGCGAAGGCGATACCTCGTTCACACTTGAGCAAGACGACTTCGACCAGATTTGCGAAGACACCTACGGCATTGAAGATATATTTGCCCAGCAAGAAGGTGAGGCGGACGAACCAGCCTATCAATGGCTGTGTTTCTATTATCCAGAGTAGGTAGTCTGCGTTTAAATCAAACGTGTGATTACTATCAGGTGTTCAGTTGCTGATAGCATGTTGGTGCAGAGGTGAAATCTGAAAGGTAAAAGGTGAAGGGCATCATTCTGACGCTCAATCATCTAATTAGCTGACTATTTCTAAGAAAGAAAGTCAATAACATGCGTTTTCATTACACAGAGCTTTGTACCACGTATAGCATCGTTGCGCGTGACCCTAATACGGGGTATCTCGGTGGCGCTGTACAGACGCATCAGATGGGCGTCGGGCGCTTGATACCGATTATGGTACCGGGTGTTGGTGTAATTGCATCGCAGTCACTTGTGAACCAGAGCTACAACCCAATGGCGCTTGAGATGCTTCAGCAAGGCATCGCACCTAAAGATATTATCACTGCATTGACGGCTTCGGATGCTGGGGCAAGTCGGCGACAGGTAGCTGTACTGGATAACACAGGGGCAGTTACAGCATTCAGTGGTGACGGGTGCATACGTGAATTTGGTCATCATGAAGGCGATGGTTACAGTGTGCAAGCGAATATGATGACCAATACAACTGTGATAGATGCCATGCGTGATGCTTATGAGAACAGCACAGGCGACCTTGCTCAACGGATGTTAGCGACATTGCAAGCGGCACAGGCAGAAGATGGTGATATTCGCGGGTCGCAATCGGCGGCGCTCAAGGTTGTACGGGGCGAACGAACAGGACGCCAATGGGAGAGTGTATACGATTTGCGCGTCGATGAGCATGCAACACCTGTCGATGAACTGGCACGGTTGGTAACGATTCGACGGGCGCAGCTGGTTGACCAAGATGGGCATCGCCTATTAGCCGAAGGCAAGCTCGAACAAGCGTTAGACACTTGGCGAGAGGCACGTCGTATTACGCCTGAACAAGTTGAGCCTGCTTTCTGGCAAGCGGTGACAATCGCGGATAGCAAGCCCAGCGACGATGCTGTTGCAATCGCGGCAGGTATTTTCAATACGGTGATGACTGGACATCCGCGCCGTGCTGAATGGCTAGATTTAATCGGGCGCTTGGGCGAAAACGGCCTGATTGCCCGCGATGGTGCGGCAGACGAATTGCTATCTGCTATTGAAGAAAACGAGAGAGGAACAGCATGAGCAGTCAGACAAGCGAGCGTAAAATTTTCACGGCACGACGACGACGTGATGTTTTAGACCGTTTGATTACATTTTTTCAAGCCGATAACACTATTGCAGGATTGGTGCTGGTGGGGTCGGCGGCTGAGGACGATTTAGATATGTATTCCGGCTTAGATTTGCTGGTTGCGGTTACGAATGGCTCTGTCTTTCCGAGTGTGTATCGCAAATGGAAACGACGCCTGATAGACATTTTGCCTGTGGCGTATGACTTTGAAATCAGCGCGAGCATCGACCATGGCACGTTTGTGTTGATGCTTGAAGATTACATGGAAATTACCTTATACTTTTTGCCGATGAAAAATTTAGTCGCTGACCGTCGCCCTTGGCAGGTGCTATTCGACCACTCGAATGCTGACCCGATAGAAGATATTTTGCGCACGAGCTATACCAAAGAGATGGCAATCGGTCCAACGCGCATTTATAAGCAGATGATGGATAGCATCTGGCAACCGATTATCAAGTGCG
The DNA here is from genome assembly GCA_038522085.1 of Chloroflexota bacterium. Taxonomy (GTDB): domain Bacteria; phylum Chloroflexota; class Anaerolineae; order Aggregatilineales; family Phototrophicaceae; genus JAUZRW01. Next base: position 54,128 of record JBCBKJ010000013.1, on the reverse strand, counting down.
TAGCGGCGATTAATCGTGGACAAGTATGGAAAGCCTTGCATATGCTTGACCGTTTGCGCGACCAGACGATTACGCTGGCATCATTGAACCATGCAGTAGACACGCGCAATTATGCCGAAGTTGACCAATTACCCAATGATGTCCTAGATGCCCTACGCGGAACAATGCCGGCTGATGCGGATACAGATAGTATTCGACAGGCATTGAAAGCCACTTGTACATTGTTTTTTGCACAAGCAGAAGAACTCGAAGCTATATTGAATTTCTCGATAGCTGGCGAGGTACGCGAACGCATGATGCCGTATGTCGAGATGTATGCGTGACTTTATTTGCTCTATGGGGCAAATCCGCAATAAACTTAGAAGTTTGTTTTGCCTCTCCCTGAGAAAATTGTAACGGATTGCTTGCACTTCGCGTTATTGAACGGCGATTTGCGTTGCGAGTAAATAGAACATATAATCTATATATTGCTTATGATAGCTCATGAGGGAGACAGACATGAGTAAGTTCATTGATAGTTTGGTAGACCGCTTGAAAATCAATCAGTACATAATTAACGCACAGTTGGATGGCTTCTCTGATGAGGATGCACTGATACAGCCAGCGATGCGGGGGAATTGTGCGAACTGGATTTTAGGGCATATTATCTACGGACGTAATACGATGTTGGAACGGTTGGGTGAAGAAACGTTCTGGGGTGAGGAGCATCGCGTGATGTATGCGTTTGGGTCAGAGGCAATTACAAGCGCAGATAGTCCACATATCGCCTACTCTGAGTTGATGCCTTTGCTCGAAAGCACGCTAGAAACAATCATTGCCTGCCTCGAAAAAATGACTGAAGAGGATTTAGATGCGCCTATCCGTGATACGACGCTGGGTGAGAGCTTTAGCTTTTTGGTATGGCATGAGGCGTATCATTCGGGGCAATTCGAGTATTTGCGTCAGTTGACGGGGGCAGATGACCAAGTTCCGTAGAGGCTATGAACGTGTGCGGTCATCGGGTAGAATATTCGCACAGATGTTTCATGTGATAATCAGAATGGAGTGACCTGACCAATGGCAAAAACACGTACTCGTTATGTTTGTTCCAATTGCAATTGGAAAGGTCCGCGCATGATGGGCAAATGCCCCAATTGCGGGGAGTTTGGCACAATTGACCCCGAAGTAGAAGTGGCACGTACTGCCAGTAAGAAAAATACTCGTGCGCCTGTCGGGGCAAGTCGGGCGCGTCCGCAAAAATTGGCAGATGTGGATATTCAAGAGCAACCACGCCTGTATGTACCGATGCAAGAATTTGCGCGGGTGCTAGGCGGTGGGCTTGTGCCGGGGAGTATCAGCTTGATTGGTGGCGAACCGGGTATCGGTAAAACTACCCTGCTGAATCAGATTGCGGCAATGCTTGCCAATGAACACGGCAATGTGCTATACGTCAGTGGGGAAGAGAGTGCGCGACAGATTAAGATGCGAGCGGATAGGCTCGGTATCAAAGCAGACAATCTCTACCTGCTAACAGAAACGAATCTCGGCAATATTTTTGAAGAAGTCTATAACCTCAATCCCGTTCTGCTGATTGTCGATAGTATCCAGACGACCTATACCGACGACCTTGATTCGTCACCTGGCTTGGTTTCGCAGGTGCGAGAAGTAGCGACACGTTTACAGGGGCTTGCAAAATCAAATGGGGTAACGACGTTTATCATTGGGCATGTTACTAAAGAGGGAAATATTGCGGGTCCGAGAGTGTTGGAACACATCGTAGATACGGTGATGTACTTAGAAGGTGACCAGTTCCAGAGCTTCCGATTACTCCGCAGTATCAAGAACCGTTTTGGGGCAACTAACGAAGTCGGGGTGTTTGAGATGGTCGGTAGTGGGATGGTCGAAGTCCCGAATCCGAGTGAGGCATTTTTGGCAGAGCGCGTGGTGAATGCACCTGGCAGTGCGATTGCTGTCACAATGGAGGGGACACGTCCGCTGTTGGTAGAAGTACAGGCACTTACCAATCCGACTGCCTTCGGGAACGCCCGTCGGACAACGAACGGTGTGGATTATAATCGTTTGCTTTTGTTATCGGCTGTGTTGGGCAAACGGGCTGGTTTACGCCTGTTTGAACAAGATATTTTCGTAAATGTCGTTGGTGGTTTGAAAATAGACGAACCTGCCAGCGACCTTGCGACAGCGATTGCGATTGCGTCCAGTTATTTTGACCGTTCTGTGCCAGCCGATGTCGCGTTCATTGGCGAGCTTGGCTTGAGTGGTGAGGTACGGACAGTGAATCAGCTATCATTGCGCTTGAATGAAGCCGCGAAAATTGGTTTCAAGCGGGTGGTTGTGCCACGGATGCGCCGTAAAATTGAAGATATTCCTAAAGAGCTGGAATTGATTCAGGTGCGGAGTATTGGTGAGGTGCTGGCAAAGTTGCTCCCACGCGACGATTAATCGCTTCGGTTAGCGACAGCACTAAATTCACTCAACAAATCGCGCACGAGCATATCTACATCCCATTTTTTACCGCGTTCCACTGCGTCATGTATCTCATTAGCAGAGAGTTTCGCTTCAAATGTGGCTAAATCTAAATCGGTATCGAGCAGAATGTGGTCTATCTTCGTGATTGGTGGATATGATGCGATAAACGAAGCGATAGCTAACGCTTTTTTATGCTCTCTTGTGTGATGGTAATACAGGGCGATGGTCGCAAGCGTGTAGAGAGTCAGTTGCTCTCGATTAAGGTCGATGGTGAGTGATAAGCTCTTGTACAAGCTCTCAGCAACTTGCTCTTTATCGTCTTGTTGCAATGTCGCCCGACACAAACCATTGAGACACCATACTACCCCATGTGGAAAGTTAATTTCTTCAAAAATAGGCATGGCTTTTGCAAAACCATCATGCGCTTCATGGTTTTTGTATTGCATGAATTGAACGGCTGATAGTCGATAGAGGTTATGGGCAATGCCTGTTTGGTGCTTGATTCTTTGACTGAGCGTTACGCTTTGCTGAAAATAGTCTTCGGCTGACTCATAATTACCCATCTCACTTGCGAGTAAGCCCAAATGTGAGTAATTCACGGCAATACCACGGTAATCGTCAATCGACTGTTGAATAGCGATGCTTTGCTCGTAGTAATCTTGCGCTTGTTGATAATCCCCGTATATTTGCGCGATTTGCCCTAAGTCCAATAGGTTGCTGGCGACACCAAAGTGTGAATCAATCATTTGGTCATATCCCATGCTTTGTTTGTAATACGCTTCTGCTTGCTGATACTGCTTACGTCGTTTTGCCACATTGCCAAGCTGATTCAAGCTGAATGCCAAACCGTTTACATCATCGTGTGCTTTTGCGAGTTGATAGGCTTCCTCAACAATGACTGCTGCTCTATCTGTATCCCGACGAAACCACAAGTAGGCATATGCGAGCCAATTAAGCAAAAAAATACGTCGGGCGTCGTTTTCCGGCAAACGGTCTAAACTCTGTTCAATGAGGATTTCGGCTTCTGGAATGCGGTCTTGTATGAATAAGTAGGATTCAAGAATAGGCTTTGCATAGTGCATCTCTTTATCGAGATTGCCTGTTTTGTGCCAGTGAGTGAGCAATATCTCATTGTAAGCAGGGTCATCAGGGTAAGCAGTCTCGATGGCTTCGGCTGCTAGGCGATGATAATGTTGCGCGGACTGTGTATCCATGTGTGTGAGGATAAATTCACGTAATTTGTCGTGTGTAAATTGCCATTGATTATCTTGTACCTGTAAGATCGCGAGGTTATCACTGAGGTATAACCACTCATTGATAGTGTGTTCGGGATAGTGCTGTTGAAGCAGCGCTTCGTCTATTTGTCGCCCAAGCACTGCGGCTAAGGTCTGTATCGGCTGGTATTGTTCATCTACTTTATTCAGGCGACGTTGCATCAGTCGTTGCATGCCTCCTGTGAAAACTTTGTCTGGGAGTGTAGATTTTCCGATACGGTCTAGGCTACCAGCTTCTTCTGCTAATGCTCGTACTGTTTCGACTAAGAAGAATAGATTGCCTTCGGTTTCATTTTGCAATAGCTCTAGGACATGTTCAGTTGCGCCGTTTTTGCCCAACATAGAGTGGCTCAATTGTTGGACTGCTTCGCTTGTCAGGCGCTCAAGATGAATTATATCAACGGGTGCTAATTCATTCGGCAAATTAGGTGCTTCATCATTGCGATAGTTACCAACAATCATGAGGTGAGTGAACTGTTCTCTAGCGAGTAACAGGTGTTTCAATACAATCAGGCTCTCGTTTGTCCATTGCAAATCTTCTAGCAATAGAATCAGTGGTTGCTCAACTGAGTGTATGAGGTCAACAATTGTGGTGATAATCTGCTCTTGGCGTGCTTTGCCTGTGAGTGTAGGCGTGTCTGGTATGCTACGCCCTAGAAAGTCATTTATATCTGGTACAAGGTCTTTGAGCAGACTTGCTTGTGCATCAGAAACATTGACTATGAGTAGCAAGCGACGCACAATTTGCCGCCAGAGTTGGAACGGCAATCCGCCATTTTCGACGGCTTGTCCACGTAGTACGGTTGCGCCAGCTACCAGCCCTTGCACCCGTAGCTCATTTAGCAAGCGTGATTTTCCGACACCAGATTCGCCACCTACAAGATAAAAGGCGTTGCCACCCTGTAATACCTTGTTCAGATCATCTGTGAGCGTTTGTAATTCAGCATCGCGTCCGATGAAGCTGCTAGCTTGCAGGAAGCTCTCGCGCACAGCTTCGTTTTCTCGGTCTGGTGTTATACCTATGGCATGTTGAAATGCACGAATGCAGTCATCTGCTGTTTGATAACGCATGTCAGGGTCTTTTAGCAACAGACGTTCAATGACATTGACTGCTGGATGATTGTCGATTTTATGGGTGTCGGCTGGTTCCATCAGGATGCCCATGATGTCATCAATTGGAAAGGGCAATTGACCTGTTAACATCTGATAAGCCATCACACCTACAGCATATAAATCACTTTGAGGTACGGTGGTCTGGCTTTGCAGTGTTTCAGGGGACATATACGCGAGCGTGCCAGCACGCCCTTTAGCAACCTCATCTGTCACACTCAGCCCAAAATCTAGTACCTTCACTTGATTATCGGCTAGAACGAGTACATTGTCTGGCTTTAAATCCCTATGAATGACACCGCGCCGATGCAAATATCGCAGTGCCTCCAGTACTTGAATTAGCATATCGACTTGTTCCGCTGTGTGCATATCTTGAGTGGCTTTTATGAACGTGCGGGCATTGTTGACCAATTCCATCGTGAAAAAGGGTTTGCCGTCTGCTAGACCATAATCTAAAACAGAGATGATATGCGGGTGACGTAAGGATGCCAGCACACTAAATTCTTGGATGAGGGCGGCTGTTTCGCTATTGCTTGCCCCTTTACTATTAAAAGTAAGCTCGCTAATAGGCGTTGCGACTTGTTTAAGTGCGACCTCTTTTTTTTCGAGACGGTCATAGGCTTTATAGACAATGCTCATGCCCCCTTGTCCGAGCTTATCTATCAGTTGATAGCGACTGGTGATTTGTGTGCCTTGTTCCATGCGATGCTCCAAGTAGCGAATAGCAACCTACTATGATTGTAATCGCCAAAATGATGATTCTTAGTTGTGATTTCATTTTGATACGTTCTTTTGCCATTGAAGCAAACACCCCCACTCGCTCTTGAGTAGGGGTGTTCGTGATTGTGGGGAATCACATCGGAATATGTCATGGTCTGGTGGAGTTAGGGGTTGTGGGGTTCAAACAAGCCAGACCATATGACCATCTGCGTTAATTCTATGATGCATTCTAGGTGTTACGAAACTATATCGCACACGTAAACTATGTGTAAATTCCCTATATGCTTAGTCGAGACCCTCGCGGATGAGTGCCAGCACTTCGTCACGTTTTTCTTCCATAAGTGGCACGTTATCTGCTTCGAGGTTCAAGCGCACGAGTGGTTCAGTGTTGGATGCGCGTAAGTTGAAACGCCAACCATCAAATTCGAGTGTGATACCATCTACTTTTTTGATTTCGTTGGCATCATCGCTGTAGCGTTCTTCAATACGCGCCATGACAGCTTTGGCATCAACGCCGCGTGTATTGATTTCGCCGGAGAGATGGTAATTTGATGTGTATTCATCCATCCAATCTGCCATCGTTTTGTCTGATTGGGAGAGCATATCCATCAAGTATAGCATCGGTACAACGCCGGAATCGCTGAAGTAGAAATCACGGAAATAGTAGTGTCCAGTGACTTCCCCACCGAATACAGCGTCTTCTTCCATCATGCGTTTTTTGATGTAAGCGTGTCCGACACGGTTGTAGAGTGCTTCACCATTATTCGCCTCAACGGTATCCGGTACAGCCAACGATGAGCGAATATCGTAAACAATCGTTCCAGAACCTTCGCGTTCGAGGAAGTATTTGGCGAGAATAGCGGTTACGAAATCGCCTGGAATGAAGCGCCCTTTGCTATCGACCACAAAGAAGCGATCACCGTCTGGGTCGAACAAGAAACCTAAATCGTAGCCTTCGGCTGGGACACGTTCTTGGACTTCGGCGCGGTTCTCTTCTTTGAGGGGATCGCCACCGTGATTCGGGAATGTGCCATCCGGTTCAAAGTAGAGGGGTGTCATTTCGACTTGTGGAATCTTTTTGAACACTTCTGTGAGTGAAGGTCCGACCATGCCATTTGCCGTATCGCAGAGGACTTTCATTTCTTTGAATTGGGTAGCGTCAACGAGGGTGAGCATTTTTGCTACAAACTCGTCCATGACATTCCATTCTGTGACCGTGCCTTTTTCTTCGGCGTCGGCTGGCACAGCGTCATCTTCAATCATCTGGCGAATATCTTGGATGCCTTCATCACCGGAGAGCAGATGCGGTACTTTGCGTACCATCTTGAAGCCGTTGTATTCTTTAGGATTGTGGCTCGCTGTGACCATCATGCCGGGCAGACCCCGTTCCGCGCAAGCGTAATAGTACATATCTGTAGAGACCATGCCCAAGTCGATAACGTTCACGCCGACGCTGGTTATCCCTTTGAGGACTTGTCCGTGTAAGGCGGGGCTACTAACACGCGCATCGCGTCCGACGATGACGGTTTCTGCGCCGACAACTTTAGTGAAGGCACGGGCGATGGCTTCTCCTGTTTCATCAAATAAGTTTTCGTCATAAATACCACGTATATCATAGGCTTTGAATATCTCTGGTGCGACATCCATCGTATAAGGTATCCTTTCGTGTAATGAGTAAAATGGTTATATGCTTATATTATACGCATACTATGTTAAGAATGGATACTATAGATTGCAACAATTGGCTGTAGGGCTGATGTTGTAAGTATGTAAGAATTGAACATTACTGGGCATGGTGGTGTTTACCCCTCCCTAAATCCCTCCCATCGCGCTTCGCTTGCGGAGAGGGACGTGTAGAGTGACATGAGGAGCGAGATATGGTTGTGGAACAGATAAAACGTGTAATTGTGATTGTGCTGGATGGTGTCGGTGTAGGAGAAGCGCCGGACGCCAGTGAGTACGGTGATAGCGGGAGTAATTCGGTTGGGAATACGGCGCGTAAGCTGGGGGGAATTGCTTTGCCGAATATGGAGAAACTCGGTTTTGGGAATATCATCCCTATAGAAGGTGTCGCGCCCACAGAGGAAAGTGGGGTGGCATGGGGTAAGCTGACGCCGAAATCCGCAGGGAAGGATTCGGTGACGGGGCATTGGGAGTTGATGGGTGTGCATCTGGAACAAGCCTTCCCGACGTATCCGCATGGTTTCCCTGATGATATTGTACAGCGGGTTGAACAGGCAACTGGCGTGACATTCATTGGGAATGTGGTCGCTTCGGGGACGGTCATCATACAAGAATTGGGTGCGGAGCATGTACGGACAGGCAAGCCCATTTTGTATACGTCGGCGGATAGTGTATTTCAGATTGCAGCACATGAGGATGTCATTCCTATAGATGAGCTATATGCGATTTGTGAAACAGCCCGCGAATTACTAACCGGCATGCACAATGTTGGGCGGGTGATTGCGCGTCCGTTTGTGGGATCGGAGGCGGACGGTTTCACACGGACAGAAAATCGTCATGATTATGCGGTGACGCCCCCAACCCAATCCGTATTGGATAGCTTATTGGATGCTGATAAAGCAGTCGTCGCTATCGGTAAAATCAAGGATTTATTCGGTGGGCGCGGTATCAGCACGCATTACCATGCCAAGACCAATCAGGATAGTCTGGAACAACTAGAAGTCGCGTTACAAGAACAGAGTGATGGTATCATTTTTGCTAACCTCGTAGAATTTGACCAAAAATACGGACATCGAAATAATTACGAAGGTTATGCAAACGCGCTGGCAGACTTCGATGCGTATTTACCGACGCTACAGGCACATATGTCTGATAGTGATTTGATGATTATCTCGGCTGACCATGGCGTTGACCCGACGACAGATAGCACCGACCATTCGCGGGAGTATGTGCCATTGCTGGTGTATAGTCCTGTACTGACGCAGGGTGTTGACCTTGGGACGCGAGAATCGTTGGCAGATGTGGGCGCGACGATTGCAGCCTTACTAGATTTGCCTGCCCCACCGATTGGGACATCGTTTGCAGAGATGTTAGGGTAAATTTTTTGCCTATCTACAGGTGATATTAACCTCTCCCCCAACCCCTTCTCAGGGGTAGGTCTTGGTATGAATTTGCTAAAAATAGTCATGGGGTGGGCATGTTTGGGGCAATTTACCCCTATCCCCCGCCCCTTCCCCCGCGTTCGCAAGCTCACTTCGGAGAAAGGGAGCTTGCGAATTGCTTATGCACATGTCTTCGACGAATGAAAAAGTCCTTTTCTTTTACTTGGTTCGGGCGCACTGTAAGCCGTTAAGCTAAGGTGTTTTTCTAATAGATACCTACTTTTGTGCGTGTAAAACGGCGGACAACATAGATGTTGTCCCTACAAAGTCTAGTAGCGAGAAATAGGTTTGGGCGTAAAATGGCGGACGCACAGAAGTGCGTCCCTACAATTATCGGTTCACTCAAGTAGGAATAATAGACCTGCCCTTGAGAACACCCTCTCCGTTGCTGGCGCGACACCTCCCCCAAATTCAAGGGAGGTTATTCTCTGTGTTCCATTCTCAACGAGTGGCAGTCCATTCAGCAGGTTTTGGTTTGAAAAGTTTGTAAGAAAAATAGAGTTTGCATGTCAGATTAGGTGTTTTGTTGCGGTATAGCGCAAATACGCAATAAAACCAAAAAGTTGGTTTGAGTTTGTTAACTTTCATGTAGTCCGAATTATGGTCGTAGGATTCTGGTGTTTTTCGTCATTGTCGGGATGATTGGGAGGTGAAAGTAGAAAGGTAAAAGGTGAATCTGTTGGCATACCCCCTCTAAATCTTCCCCAAACTCAAGGGAGACTTTTTGTTGGTGTGTATGGTTGGTTAGTGTCATGACAAGTGGTCTGCTGATGTTAGTAAGGTGCGGTCTGAGTAGAGTGTACTGGGTTTGGGGCTTGGGGTGTGGGTCATATGCACGTTGATATGATTTTTTCTGTCCGTGTGTATTTTACGGACGCCAAGAATGGCGTCCCTACGAGAATGCGGATTTTTCAACATAGTCTATGTTTGAGGCGGTCTTCTTGCTTGGGTTGGCATCGGGCGCTGTATACAACGCCCCTACATTTTCAATTTTACTGAGTGACTATTTTTTGAAATTATGGTTTCTGCCGATAGTTTCTTTGGATGAACTATGCGTGTCGTTTAGAGTGAGTGTATAAGCAAATGACAGATAATTTGGAGTGATAATATGTTACAGAGTGTGATGATGTTAGTCAGTTTTGGCTTAAGTGTGTGGTTGATTATAGAGATGTGGCAACGGTTTGATTGGTTCAGAGCGTTGGTAAAAGCGATTTTCACATATGGGCTAGGAACGCTTGCTGTGTGTACAGTGATTTTGTTTGTCTCGCTACTGTTTTTTCTTGGCTGGAATGCGTTTTTACCACTCATCGCTTATATATATGGCACGCCCGTGATAGTACTGTTTGCGGTGATTTGGGGTTACAACAAAACATCTTCGCATGGTGATGGCAATGTGCATCAGCGTCGTTTGCACCAGTTGGGTACGCGCAAACGCTCGTAAACCTGCGTTAGACGCTTTCTGAGGCGCAACAGGATTGATGAAATGAACGTATACAGACAACACAATCATTAGAGACAAAGGATACTGACAATGCAGATGGTCAATCGACAGCTTACGGTGGGGGTTATCACTAAAGGCATCATGGTAGGGAGTGTGTTGGGCTTTGCTATCAGTACGGTGCTGGCACTCGTTGCAGGTGCGATTTTATTTGATAGCTGGGATTTGTTGCGGGTGGTAGATGTGTATCTACGCGGGATGCCACTAGTAGTAGTCGGTGGGGTGGTGCTGGGGATACGGCATTTTGCCCAGCGCGAGAAATATGCACAGATGTTGAGTTATGTTGGCAAAAAACAGAAACGGGAGGCGTGAGCGATGATAACGCGGTTGGGGGTTGGTCTGATGTGGGCAGGGATTATTTATCTGCTGAGTGCGCTGGTATTTTATACGGGGGCGGATATGCTGGGCGCTGATGGGAGTATGGTGCCAATTTTGCTGTGGTTGTTAGTGACGCCCTTTGTCGCATTTGCGGGATTTGTTTGGGGATATGAGCGGGGATTTGCGCTGACCAAGTTGTAGCCTTCAAAATGTGGACGATGCAGGCATCGTCCCTGCAGAACACGGTGATTTTTTGGGATTAGATATTCAATCGAAATTGGGGTTACTATATTTGCCTGTTTGCGTTCGGATAAGGATACGCTACACTCGCGGGCATGGTACATATTGGCATTAACGCTCATCTACTTTCCAACAAACCTGGCTATCGAACGGCTGGGATACATAATGTATTGCATCAATTGCTGGTACATCTGCCAGAGGTTGCGCCTGCGGATTGGCATTTCACGGCGATGGTCGGGCGTGGCAATCCGGCAGTCTATGAGGGCATCGAAATACAACAAGCATCCTTGGATACGACACCAGCAAGCAAACGTATTCTGTGGGAACAAGCGATTCAACCGTTTGCGTTAGACTCATTTGACCTCTATCATGCAGGGGCATTTGTCGCGCCTGTTTTATTGAATAAGCCCATGGTTGTGACGGTGTATGACCTCACTTTTATGCGCTATCCGCAACGCCTGACCGCAGGGCGACGGCTCTATTTGCGTACATTCACAGAAATGACATGCAAGCGTGCGCGTCGGATTCTTGCTATCTCGGAGAGTACGAAGCATGACCTTGTCGAATTGCTAGGCGTTCCGGCAGAAAAAGTGGATGTGACGCCACTAGGTTATGATGATATTTATCAGCCTCTACCTGAAGATGCCGTAACACGATTCCGCGCAGAGAACAATTTACCCGAGCGTTTCTGGTTGTATTTAGGGACGCTCGAACCGCGCAAAAATTTAGTCACCTTGATAGAAGCCTATGCGCAATTGCCAGCGAATGAACGTCTGCCATTGGTGCTGGCTGGGGGCAAGGGTTGGATGAGTGAGCCAATTTTTGAGGCGATTGCACGGCATGGGTTAGAAGATACTATCGCGTTACCGGGCTTCATCCCTACTGAAGCATTGCCTCTCTGGTACAATAGCGCGGAGTGTTTTATTTTTCCGTCAGTATTTGAAGGCTTCGGGTTGCCTGTGTTGGAAGCGATGGCATGTGGTACACCGATTATCACGAGTAATGTATCGTCATTGCCGGAAGTAGCAGGTGAGGCTGGCATGACGCTCCCACCCCATGAGCTTGATGCGTGGGTGAGTGGGTTACGGCAAGCCTTCCACGATGAAAGCTGGCGTAATGAGGCGCGTGAAGCGGGTTTGGTGCAGGCGAAAAAATTCAATTGGGATACGACGGCTCGGTTAACGGTGGCGAGTTATGAGCGGGCGTTGGAGGTGAGTTTACCCCTCCCCTAAATCCCCTCCCCTCGCGCTTCGCTTGCGGAGAGGGGACTTGAAACGCTATGAAATTCATACTTTAGGGTGTGATGATGACAAAGCCAGTATTTTCCATAGAATTAGAGATTACATGGCGGGCATATGATTTACGTCCATCTAAGACGCATGCACGTTATGCCATTAAGGGATATGAGCAAGCGATAGCTGATGTCCAAAAGTTGGTGGCGTTGCATCATGAAACAGAAAGCCAAACCTTTCTGGTAGGTATAGACTGTCATTTTCAGTTAGATGGGAAGCCATGGGATACGCTCGGCTGTTGGATTGAGGAATTTTCGTGGTATACGATTCCGATTAAGCCACTGGTGGAAAAACGAAACGGGACGGAAAACTTCTTACTTGAGCAGCCCGAAGTGCATCTTGATTGGGATGATGATGATTTGATGGTGGCATTTATTGACCCGCAGACATCTCGACGCGGTGCGATGGTAGCACGGGAACAGTTCATCCAGCAATTGCATGAAGTGTGGTCGGGTTTGGCACAGTGGGCGGAAGCCGTCCAAACTGAGATAGAAACAATGTACTTTGAAGGCTCGGAAATCAAGCGGATTCAGACTGTAAAGCACACGTACTTTGAGCCACGTCAGGGTACAGACTGGGATGATTATCTTGCGAAGCTGACGCCACAGATGAAGCGTATGGCGTTGCTGTGGGCTAAGGTAAACCATTTGCGACATTCATCCTATTTAGGTGAGAGTTTGACGTTGATGCAGAAGTTTTTGAATAACGAGATTTGAGAGGCGCATTTTCTCACCCTCACCCCAACCCCTCTCCCTCAGGGCGAGGGGCTATGGTAGTTCTTTGAGAATCCGATTGTGCGACTTTTTTATGCAAGAAATGTTAGTTCTGAAATTTCTAACAAATACTTTAGTGTAATGAACTGGTAGACATTAATGAGTGATACGCAACATAGAGAAGACTCACAATCTGTAGAACCGCGCTGGGTGATGCCTCTCGTGGATGTTGTGTTGGTGGCGATTGCGTTTGTGATTGGCTATTTGTTGCGCTACGAATTTGAGTTATTCCGTGCTGTCTTTGACCCTACACGGCGCGAATTTTTGCCGTATGTGCCTTATGCGCTGTTTTATGCGGGTTTGCTGGTGTTTATCTATCATAGCAATGGGTTGTATCGGCATGTGCGCGGACGGGCATGGATGGAAGAAGTGACCATCATTGCGAGTGGCGTTGCGAATGCGACTGTGATTTTGCTGGCATTGTATTTCATGTTGCAACCGCAAATCACTAGCCGTCTGATGTTGGTTTATGTCGCTGGGTTGACGGTTGGGTTGCTTTCGACTGCACGCGCTATGCGGCGGGTCGCACTGGCGTATTTACGGGCGAAGGGTGTCGGTGTTCAACGTGTACTTATCGTTGGTATGAGTGATGTTGGGCAAGCCGTATTGCGGACGTTGGTTGCACGCTCGGAACTCGGCTATAAGGTGGTCGGTTTTCTGGATAATAATCCTGAGCGTGGGGAATCGGATTTGGGGCGTGTCGTTGGCTTAGGGACGACGGATAATTTGGAGCGAGTTGTGCAGGCACATGGTATTGACTTGATTATGGTGACGTTGCAGTGGCGCGAGTATGACCGTATTTTGAGCATTGTGGAATTAGCACGCCGGCTGGATATTGATGTGCGGGTTGTGCCGGATATTTTCCAGTTAAATTTGCGTCAGATGCAGTTTGAGAATTTGGATGGCATTCCGCTACTGGGCTTCAATGGCGTGCATCCGTTACATGGCACATCGCGGATTATCAAGCGCATATTGGATGTTGGCTTAGTCGTTATCACTGCGCCTATTTGGTTGTTGATTTTTGCGCTGGTGGCATTGGCTATCAAGATAGAAGATGGTGGAAGCGTTTTCTATAAGACAGAACGTGTCGGCGAGAACGGGCGCAAGTTTGAGATGTTCAAATTTCGGAGTATGATTCCGAATGCCGATGCCCAGCGCGATGAACTTTTCGCTGACCAAGACCCGAAACGTCCGAAGTTGGTACACGACCCGCGTGTGACACAAGTGGGACGCTTTATTCGCCAGACGAGCATTGATGAAATTCCGAATCTGGTGAATGTGTTGCGCGGGGAAATGAGCATTGTGGGTCCGCGTCCGCCGTTGCCATCTGAGGTAAAGGAATATGAACACTGGCATTTACAACGCTTGCAGACAATTCCTGGTATTACGGGCTTGTGGCAGGTGAGTGGGCGTAGTGAAGTGCCGTTTGATGAGATGGTGCTGATGGACATTTACTATATCGAGAATTGGTCGGTGCGCTTCGATTTACAGATTATGCTGATGACGATTCCGAAGGTACTTTTGCGTCGGGGGGCGTATTAAGTAGTTGGCATTTCTTTTTGTGACCTGTGGTCTGCGATTGACTCACGCTGTGTTTGAGCGTGGTTCTTGGCTCATTTCGAGAGCCTTTTTAGACAAGTCAACCAATTTCTGACGTAATTCTGGTGGATGATTCACTTGAACACGGAATGGGGCATATAGCAATGTATATGCCAGCCATTCTAACTCTGCTGTATTCCGACGAAGGATGACTCTATCCTGTACTTCTTCAAGAATGCCGTCTGTTAATGAAAAGACAGACTTTGCTTCTTGTAAAGATGTGTACAAAATAATCTCAACGCTGTATACATTAGGGGATAGTGCGATAGACTTGAGAACATGTTCTAACGGGTTTATGTCGCTGACCTGTTCAAACTTATCAGCTAAAGCAATAACTTCATGAATACGATCCAGTCGAAAAGTACGTAAGTCGTCTCTCAGATGGCAATAGCCAACCATGTACCAGTATCCCTCGTTGTAAACAAGAGCATACGGGTCAACGGCTCGTTCAGTTTGCTTGCCTTGCCACGAGCGATACGATAAGTGTACAGACTGTTTTTCGTGAATGGCTGAACTTAGCTTTACTACAAATTCATTATTGAGCAATGACGGTGCATGGATGGTATAGGCGCTCTGATTGAATGTGATTGCTTTACGTAAGCTCTGCACACGCTGGAACGCATCTTCTGGGATAACCCTTTCAGTTTTTGCAAGTGCGCCTTCTACTGACACGGCATTCACAGGAAAGTCAAAAACTTGTAGTACAATTAGACCTAATGCTAATGCGACGGCTTCCTCTTCTGTATAGAGTAAAGGCGGTAGGCGATGCCCACGCTGTAGTTCGTATGCACCCAGAGGACCGCGTTCTCCTTCAATAGGAATCCCCATATCTTGCAATGTCGTGATGTATCGGCGAATTGTGCGAACATTGACCTCAAGACGTCGTGCCATCTCTGCGCCACTCATTCGCTTATTGGATTGCAAAAGCTCTAGAACAGCGAGCAATCGTGCGGTTGGTGAGTACATCTTTTCAATCTTTCCATAACTTTTTGAATCAGGGCGAATAATGTCCTAAATGCAGTTTATAGTAAAAGTATCACACTAAATGGGTGATATGAATTGTAGCTAAATATAAGTCTAAAGGAAAAGACAATGAAGATGGATCATGTGAATTTTACTGTAAACGATGTCGAGGAAGCGAGTGCATTTCTGAAGAAGTATTTTGATTACACAGATGCTTTTGAGGACAATAATGCTGACATCAGCGTGCTGGCAAGCAACTACGGTACGTATATCAACCTTATGCGTGGCTCAAGTCCAACTTACCCAAAGACTTTCCATATCGGTTTCGATGCAGAGACTGAAGCTAATGTTAATGCATTTTATGCGCGTCTGACAGGCGATGGATTCAATATCAAGCCACCGAAACATGCTTGGGGGTCATGGACGTTTCATTTCAAATGTCCCGGCAGTGATTTTACGATTGAGGTTGCGTGTGAATCTGAGCAAGCGGCGTGGTAGCAGAGTCGTTTTCAAGCTCATGAACATGACTTTAAGTCGATAATTTTAGGTGATGGGAGGCTTATACGCCTCCTTATGCATAGTAACGTTTTGATATGTTTTCTGACAATTTGATGCCTATAGAATCTAAAAAATAGCATATACAGATTTTACGTGACAAGGTAAGTCAAAGATTGAACTTTTTCTTATACGGGGTTGGGACTTAACTATAGGTCGCTTTCTGTGACTTCAAAGAGGCGCATGAGTTTGAGGGCGACTTGTAGATTGGTACGCACGGCGGCGTCTTGTAGGTTGACATCGCAGACATGGTAGATGCGTTGTAGACGATAGTTGAGTGTACTACGATGGATATGTAGGGATTCGGCTGTTGCAACGCCGTTGCCACCGCTATCGAGGTATGCCTCTAGGGTGCGGAATAGGTCAGCTTGGCGTTCATCGAGTAAACGGCGCAGGAGTGGCACGTAGGGATTGCCTGTTAGGGTGCTGGGTCCGGCGTGGTAGAGGGTGTGTAGGTAGCCGAGTTCGGAGAAATAGATAACACGGTTGCCGGGGTCAAGGCGGCGTGTGATTTGTAGTACATCTTGGCATTGGTCGTAGGCGCAACGGACGTTATCTGTGCCTTGCTGGATGCCACTTACGCCTACGCGGGGGGTGGTATCGCCACAGACTTTGGAGAGCGCAACCCGTTCTTGCACACGGGCGGCGAGGGCTTTGAGATGTTCGTTATCTTGAGCGAGGACGACTATCTGCCCTGCGAACTGCCCTACAACCGCTTCCCAGCCGTCGATGGCGATGAGTTGGTTAATGGAGCGATAGAGTGTCGATAATTTTTGAGAGCCACTCATCTGACATTCGACAATCATCATGGCATAAGGTGAGCGCAAATCGACGCCATAACGTAAGGACGTATCTGTGAGAATCGTTTCGCGTCCGGCATTGCCTTGAATGAGTTGGCTCATCAACGAGCCTTTGAGCGATGCTTCGGCACTTTGGACGCTCTCTTGGTAGAGCATCATGAGGGCGGCAATGGTTGTACCACTCTCAATTGCCATCATATCTATTTCTGTGAGTTTGTGTTCGTCAGCAATAATCCACATAAAGCCGTAGATTTCACCATGCACAACGATAGGTGCGAGAATACGTTCCATCTCTAGCCCGACATGAGGCATCGGCTGTAGATGCTTCGGACGCAGGGTTTCGCGGATATGCGGCAGAATACTCTCTTGTTCGAGTGCTTCGACAAGGCGCGGGTCGGTGCGTCCGTGTAATTGCGTATAATGGCGTGCTTCGTCTACTTCAGCGATGTTGTGTGTAGCAATGGCGTCAAAACGGTCATTTTCGATACTGACGCTGTGTCCGATGAGGTCAGCGAGTTGTTCTGCTAGATGTTCGAGATTGCCCCCTTCGAGTACAAGTTGCGTGAGTGTCTTGTGTATGTGTAGTGAACGTTGTGCGTGATGTAGAGTTGATTCGGCAATGCGTTCGTTGATGGCTTTGGCAATATCTACGAAACGGGCTGTGTAGGCAATTTCGATGAGCGGGAAAGCACAACTATTGGCGGCATCGCGCAGGTGGCGTGGAATCTCTTGAATGTAGCGCCCTGTTGTAATGACGAGTCCGGCGACTTCTTTATCTGCCATTTGGATGATATAGCTACGTTGATCTTCGAGGTCTTGGGGCATATTAAAAATTGTCGTCATGACTAATTCGCCACCGTTGAGCCAGACGGCGGCATCTGGCACACCAGCATTATGTACCCAGCGTACCTCGCGTTGGAGTCCTGCCTCACCTGCTACTACTTTTGCATCGGTGAAAATGTCATGTTCTAATATCTCTGCAACTGTAGGCATCGTCGCATCTCTATGTTGTTATGGTCGAAGGGACTTCTATCGTATCATTAAATCTAATTTATATTAGATTAAATTGGATTTCTCTTACATTAGGTGATTTTCTGCTTATCTTGATACCTTGGAGACGTACAGATGTACGTCTCTATGAGAAAATATGATTGAAATAGCATTTTCAATTTTATGCTGTGGGTATGTCGATGGTTTGGGCGTATTCAAGGTCAGCGGGATTGCCGACTGGTTGCCAAAATTCAGTCGTGATGACGGATACATCTGTCTGGGTCGCTAAATAGGTCATGTAGTCTGTGAGTTCGTATTCGCCCCGTTCTGAGAGTTGAATATCGTAGTCAAAAATTTTGGTGGTCATCTTGTATGCACCGATATTGACTTTGACGGGTGGGGTATAGATACCTGCTTCCGGTTTTTCGTGGAGACGGTCTAGGTAGCCACGCTCATTTTGGACGATAACACCAAAGCGGGTGGGGTCATCACGTTCGACTGTGAGGATGGCGGCTTCGGTGGCTTTCATGAGCGCAATAGCACGCGGGTCGTAGAGGTCATCGCCATTGAGTACCAAAAAACTATCACTTTTGAGGTGTGGTTTACAAACTTGGACAGCATGCCCTGTGCCGAGTGGTTTGGGGAGTTGTTCGACAATCACATAATCTTCAATGATGTCTTGGGTTGCCATGTAGTCTTCGATTTGTTCTTTGAGATATTTTGCCACGACGATAACACGGTCTGCTAAGTCTGCGACATTGAGCAGTGTCCATTCCATGATAGGACGGTCTTGGACTTTGAGTAGTGGTTTAGGTGTGTCATCAGTGAGTGGGCGCATGCGTGTGCCTTTACCGGCTGCTAGTAAAATGGCGTCCATAAATATGTCTCCCTATTTGGTTTGAATCAAGATTATGCATCTATGATAACGTAGATTACGGCGAGGTGGTGTTAAGCAAGTTCAATACACATCTACATTCATATTTCTGATGGCAAATCTTCGCCCTGCTCTTGGCGAGTTCTCTCTTTGATTTGCTTCAATAGCACGAGGATAAACCAGAGCATGAGCGTGGCGTAAATAGCTATGAACCATGCACCAACACCCACAGCCATACCGATAGCTGCAGTTGACCAAATACCCGCGGCTGTCGTTAGATCATGTGCTTCAGTTTTGCGCTGAATGATGATGCCACCGCCGAGAAATCCTATTCCTGTGACGATATTTGAGGCGATGCGCGAAGTATCTGCACCTGGAAAACCATATAAGGATAGAATCGTGAAAATACATGCGCCAACACCTGTCAGCATGTGGGTTCGCAATCCGGCAGATTTATTATGACGTTCACGATTAATACCAATGATGCCTGACAGTATCATTGCCAGTGTGATGTTACCAGTCAAATATATTTGTTGTTGGACGCTCATCAAGGAATCCATGCGCCCTCTTTTGTTAATCTATGATTAATTAATTTAATCATATGATAACAATTCAGGCGTGTCAAGCGAGCGAACATTAATGTTCGGGAGGATGGACGTACAGGGAATGGTACGCCCTTTCTCTCTATTTATGTCAGATGTCACCTGTGATGTCTTCGAGTTCGACACCCTCGAATTTTTGGAGCGTGGCAACGACCCAATCACGATATTGAGTCGCATCTGCTCGGGTTTTGCCTTCGATGCGAATGCTTAATACAGGTTCGGTATTACTGGGGCGGATGATAGCCCATCCGGCTGGGAATTGTGCGCGGATACCATCTAGCAAGATAAGTTCGGTAGCATTTTCGGCAAGGTCTTTTTCGAGTGTTGCAAGGATTTCTTCGACTTTATCGGGCGGGCATTCGGGGCGGAAAACTTTGGTGCTGTAGTAAGTTGGCAGGGAGGCGTTAAGTTGCGAGAGTGTCTCGTCGTGATTACCAAGTAATTGGAGCAATTTACCAGCCGCGAGATAGGCATCATCAAAGCCGTAGTAATTTTCCGAGAAGAAGATATGTCCGCTAATTTCACCTGCGAGAATGGCATCTGTTTCGCGCATCTTCTCTTTGATGAGCGAGTGTCCTGTCATCCACATGATGGGTTCGCCACCTGCTTCTGCAATGGCATCAAAGAGGGCTTGGCTACTGGTCACATCACCGATGATAGTTGAGCCGGGAAAGCGCCCGAGTACATCTTGCGCGAGTAATGCTACGAAACGGTCTGGCGCAACCACATTACCCTGCTCATCGACAGCGACAACACGGTCTGCATCGCCATCGAATGCCAAGCCTAAATCGGCGTTCTCGGCTTTGACGCGCTCTATCAGTTGGGCGAGATTTTTTGCTTTAGAGGGGTCTGGGGCATGATTCGGGAATGTGCCATCGAGTTCGGGATAGATGATGGTCGCGTCTTGATCCCAAATGCCCATGAGGGCGGCGGCGAATAAGCCGGATGTGCCGTTACCGCAATCAACGACGACTTTCTGTGGCTTGGGCGATACTTTAGATGCTACATCTTCTATATAGGGGCGTAGGCTGTCATTATGGGCTGTGATGCTACCATTGCCTGTTTCAAAATTGTTTTCTTCAATCATGGTCTGAAGATTGAGTACCTGTTCACCATAAAGTGCGACATTGCCATAGCACATTTTGAAACCATTATAGGGTGCGTTGAGATGACTCCCTGTAATCATGACGCCCCCGGCTTGCTCTTTGACAGCATACCAGTAGAGTGTGGGGGTGGAGACAATGCCGATGTCTAGAACATTTGCGCCTGTGGATGTGATACCTGCTATGAGTGCATCACGGAGACGGTTGCCGGAGGTGCGGTTATCACGTCCGACGATGATTTGGAGTGTGTCAAATTCACGCTGGAAGGTCGTGCCGATGGCTTTGCCGATGTTGGTCACTACGTCGCTGGTAAGGTCGGTTTCTGCGTTGCCTCGAATGTCGTATTTGCGGAAGATAGCTGGGTTCATGAGGTATGGTGTGTCCTTTGGTAACTATAGCTATGTATGATAATAGTGTAGTAGTTTGAGTAGAGTGTTCAATAGTAATTATCTTCGTTTTCAGAGGTAGGCATGGTTAGAAATCTGCCAATAACCGTCATGTTGTAGGCATGTTTGAGGTATTGACCCCTATCCCCCGCGTTCGTTCCTCGTGGGGAGAGGGAGGCTTAGAAATAGCGGGAGGCAGACCTGCCTCCCCTACAAAATGTTAGCACTTGGGACATTTTGGCTAAAGTTGACAGCTATGGTATACACAGAAGTGATTCGCTTAGGGCGGGCGCTGTGTACAACGCCCCTACGTTGGTTCTTCTAATTTGGCATGATAGAAGCAGACAGCCATTTGACGCGATTGCCCTAGTTGTCGGGCGTGTTGAGAGTTTAAATATGTGTTTTGCGATTCACTTGGGGCGGGCGCTGTGTACAACGCCCCTACGTTGGTTCTTCTACTTTGGCATGGTAGAAGCGGACAGCCACATTGGGCTGTCCCTACTTGTGGGCTTAGGTGAAATCGACGACGACTTTGCCGATATTTTTGCCTTCGTACATATAGTCGAGGGCGTCAAGTGCGCCGGATGCCCCTTTGAAAGTGGTATCGTCGGCATTGAGGACGAGTTTGCCTTCATTGACGAGGGTTAGGAGTTTCATCATGTGTTCGGATGTTTTGTGGAAGAAATTCATCAACCAGAATGCACGGATGGATGCGGATTTTGGCAAGAGAGCGTAGCCGATGCGTGGGCGGGTTACAGGTTGGGGTCCGTCTTCGTATTCACTGATAGAGCCAATGACGATTAGGCGTCCGTGAACGGCAAGTGATTTGACGGCTGTATCGAACATTTCTCCACCGACGCCTTCAAAGACAATATCTATGCCATCGGAAAATTCATCTTTGAGAACATGCTTGACTTCTTCAGTGCGGTAGTTGATAGGACGGTCACAGCCGATGGACTTTAAGAAAGCTACTTTGTCGTCATTGCCACAGGTGCCAACGACGGTATTGCCTGCGATTTTGGCGAGTTGAACAGCGATGCTCCCTGTGCCACCAGCAGCGGCTGTCACGAGTACGGTTTCGTCAGTGGACATGTTAGCTGTGTCTTCGAGTGCAATGGACGCTGTTAAGCCGCTAACGCCCAGTGAAACGGCTTCTGGACGCGATTGAGGAACGGGAATTGCACGGCGGGCTTTGGTAGTGAAGTACTCGCGGAAGCCACCATCCCCGATAGACAATACATGGTCGCCAACACTGAGATTTTCCACGCCATCCCCTACTGCAACCACTTCGCCAACAGATTCTGCACCTAAATCAAAGGGGGGCGGTGTTGGTGAGAGGTAGCGTCCCATTGCCATCATGTAGTCGGCGGCGTTGACACCACTGTAGTGTGTTTTGACGAGAATATCACCTGGTAAGGGCATAGACATATCGACAGACTGTACTTGGCAGGCGACACGCACATCTTCGTTGACTTCGGTAACAACGAGTTTTTCGTATGTATTGGGTAGTTGCATGAAAGAATCCTATTCAGGTTAGATAGTCAATTATTTTCTAGTGTGATTAACGTGCGCGATTATAACATGCTCATTCAAGAGATAGGGTAGGGTGCGATATTTGTGGTTTGGGTGATGTTCGTGTGATAATTGCGGTGCGTGTTGACTGGATGTATCAGGGAATGAGGTAGATGAGATGGCACATGTGTTTATCAGTTACAGTCGGGAAGATGTGGCGTTTGCACGGTATATGCGGGCAACGTTGGAACATGCGGATATTCCGGTATGGATGGATGAAAAACGGCTCAGTACGGGGATGGATTGGTGGGATGAGATAGAAGCGAATATTGATGTGTGCAGTGCATTTTTGGTGATTATGTCGCCGGATTCACGACAATCGGTATTTGTGCGAAATGAGATTTTACGGGCGATTGATGAAGGCAAAATGCTGTTTCCGGTGCTATTGCGGGGCAAGCATTTTGGGATGTTGGCGCATGTGCAATATGAGGATATGCGCGGTGGGTTGAACGATGCACTATCTGCTAATTTTATGAGACGCTTGCAGGCACTATTCGGCGAGGCAGAAACGCGGGCAGTAACGATTGAGGTTGTGCATAATGCGATTGAAACTGTGGAGAGCGATGTTGTGCTGTTGAAGTATGCTAAAGCGTTTCATGGAGCGGATAATGCTGTGAAAAAGCGTTTGAACGGTGTAGGCGTCAGCGTAAATACTGCGCATCTAAAAACGGTTGGTAATTATGATTTACTGGCTAGTGAAGATGCGTTGGCATCGGCGCATGTGATGTATGTTGGTACAGAATGGGTAGGTAGATTTGGTTATCGGCAGGTGCGCGAATTTGCTGAACGAGGCTTGCGTGTTATCGCTGATGAATTGCCGGAAACACGGCATATCTCCATGACAGTGCATGGAGTTAATACACGGTTGAATTTAGATGAGACGGAATCTGTTTTGGCACAGTTGGCTGGCATGATGGATGTGATACAGGGTTCGGCTGCGCCGGCACATTTAGAGCGTATCAGCATTGTAGAGATTGATGTTGACCGTGTGGAACGCTTGAAAGTATCACTGAGCGAGTATTTTGACGAATTGGATACTGCTACGCCCACAGAGGATGATAAATGGGCTTACACATTGACGTTTACGCCTGAAAAAGCGCCTAAAACGCCGAATGCAGGCGAGGCGGAGGTTAAGCCATATGCGGTGGCTATTTTTCCGCAAATCGCGGATTTAGAGGATGCGTTTCACTATGGTATCAAGCGGGTAGTGCATGGCATGGGGCTGTTGTGTGAGCGGATGGATAATACTATTGAAGATGATGAGACTGTGCAAGAAACGACGACTGCTATTTTGGAGCGTATCGGGAAGGCGCGGGCGGTGGTATGTGATGTGACACAGATGACGCCTTTGCTCTATTTACAGATTGGGTATGCGTTAGGGCGTGGGATTCCTGTAGCGACCATTGCGCATGATGAGCCTACAAGTGACTTAGTACCGCTGACCATTCGGTATGAAAAGATTTGGCAATTGGAGGAACGATTGGGTAAGTGGATACGCGGTGAGGTGGTTTGAACAGCATTCATCCATAGTTTGTTTGGATACTCTCTAAATGATGTAATTCGTGACCCGCAATATGGTATAGCAAAGCGCGTACCGTCACAGGTGGGTTGCCATCTGCTATGCCGGAGCGCATGAGTGCTTCATCATCAAAACTCTCAAATAATGTGATGGTACTCATGCGCACCGCACGATATTCCTGAAAGATATTTTGCAGGTCACGTTGGTTGGCTTTTGATGGTCGTATATAGGTATCTTGATCAAAGCCTGGCAATATCGTTTTATCCTCACGGGCGAAGCGTAGGGCGCGATAGGCATAGATGCGTTCATCATCAATTATGTGTACAAGGATTTCTTTTACTGTCCATTCATTAGGCGCGTGTGGTGTCACTAATTTTTCTGCTGGTAATGTCTCGATGTGTTGCTGAACCCGAGCCACATTTTGTTCAAGATGCTGTAGTACATGTCCATCATCAGGCAAAAGATTAATGTACATGCTGGCATATGGTGGAAATTCACCTGATGCCGGTTTAGGAATTTTGCGGTCAGTCATCTTGATAACCTCGTTATGTAACCTGAGTTTCGTTTAAGCTTAGAAATCTGCGAAATTGGCATCAAAAGCAAATTTTCTACATTGCGGACACCCAGAATAGCGTCTCATGCCTATAAAGTTAAGAGATTTTTCGACAAATAAGGAATGCCTATTGTATTGTCTTGTCTGACCCCCTCCCTGAATCTTCTCAGGGATAGGTATTTACCTTATGAGCCGTTTTAAGGGTACAAGCAACACATTCTTTTGTACTTGGTTCGGGTGCGCTACAGCACACCCCTACACACGTTCTACTTCTTGACACCGATACAAAGATAACAGACCTACCCTTGAAAACTCCCTGAATCCCTCCCCGAAGCGTCGGGGAGGGACTTTTTCTTGCTTAGTTGTGTGCTTGAATGATGATATTTTTATCAACAAAACGATTTTTCGACTTATAGGGGTATTATATTTGCTTTATTTTTGTTACTTATCATTATATATATGAGCTACAAAGACTTTTTATGATATTTCTTGACTATTTATAGCGTTTTATGTGTTGACATAGTTGAATTTTCTCAATTTTTGGATCTTTTGCGTTATTTAATAGTCACAATGGGTCAAATTGGGATATTATTGGGAATATTTGGGATAAATTAATAGAAGTCTACGTTATTAAATACGATAAGTTCAAATAATTGCGTGTAAATTATCATGATTTATGAATATTGCGTATTAGACGGGTCGAAAAATGCGCCAAAATACCCTATTTTTTGTGGTGGGGCGGGCGCACTTGCCCTACTGTTTTGAGGGGGGTCTTGTCGATTAGAATAAAACTTTGATTTTCATTTGTCCGAGTCGGAATGGTTGGTCACGACGGATGAACGCAACTTCGCCGGGAGCTAGACGTCGGTTGTCAAGGAATGTCCCGTTGCGACTGCCCAAATCAATGACGGTTAAACGCCCATTGGAGAGGGTTAGTTGGGCATGGCGACGCGAGACGGTTGTCGAATTTTGCCCAAGTTGGCTGACATCAAAGGTCGCTTCTTTGGCGCGTCCGATGATGATGGGGGCATCTTCTTGGAGGGGTAGGACTTCGAGTGTGTCATTGATGAGAATGCGGAGATGGTCACGATTACCGAAGTAATCTGCTTCGTCGGATTTGAGTAAGCTATCAATGGCACGTTGGGCATCGGCTGAGGTGATGCTATCGGTATTGAAGGCATCTATGATGAGTTCTTTGGTGAGCCAATCTTCTGCGGGTTCTGTATTGAAGAATACACGGGCATAGTAATTGGGTTGCATATAATCCATAGGAACATAGTGGCTGAGTGCGCCAAGCATCGTTGGTGAAATAACTATGGCGAGTTTAAGGGTTATATCGAGATTTTTTTGTAGATAGCCCAAAAATTTGGATTGTCCGCGACGGGTGATACCAAAGTTAGCGAGTTGACGATGACTGAGGTTGAAATAAGACATGCTGACATTGGGTGCGGTCAGGTCATAGAGAAAAAGTGGCTGGTTGTCACCTGACCATGTTGTGAGATTATCGAGAACGGCATTGCTCCAATCATCCATCATTGCAGGTGTGACACTGTGGATACGATATGTGAGGATGGTGTGGTCGTCATTCCAATTAGCTGAAAACTGAAAAAGGTGATTGGGCAGGTTCATGATATTAGCTCGTTCATCAAAAATTCATTACGGATAATTATAGCACTTTGTCGTTTCTGTGCTGTGAGAATCTGTAAATCTATCGCTACAATTAGACTACATTTGGCAAATCACCTGTCATATCTCAGCGGGTTTCTAT
Organism: Chloroflexota bacterium; assembly: GCA_038522085.1. GTDB lineage: Bacteria > Chloroflexota > Anaerolineae > Aggregatilineales > Phototrophicaceae > JAUZRW01. The sequence continues at coordinate 28,028 of JBCBKJ010000013.1, read as the reverse complement.
TATTGTTTGGTTGTCACCAGAAAAACAGACCGCCTAGTTTTGTCTTTCATTAATTTAGCCAAATTTCGTTTGAGAATGGAATCTTGTGTGATTGGTATCAAGAAGGACACTTTATCCTCAGCGAACAACATAGATTTTGTCCCATGCCTGTCAACTTAAGGCGTTTTTCGTCAAATGAGTATGATATATCCTATTTTCTTGGTTCACCCCCTCCCTCAATCCCTCCCCGAAGCGTCAGGGAGGGACTTTTGTAGCTATTTCTTGCTTAGTTGTGTGCTTGAATGATGATATTTTTATCAGTGGGTAACGACATTGCGTTGCCCCTACAAAACGACTTTTGAGCTTATATGGGATGGGCATGATTTTTGCTAATGTTTACACCTATGGGACAACATGGATTTTGTTCCTACAAGGGTTCTGTAGTTCAGAATAGCTTACAAAATCAACATTCCCTCATCCAAAATTGAGGTTAATTAACCCATCGCTACAATTGCAGGATAAAACAGACAGCGCGTATCGGAATCTGCTATACTGTTGGCGTTTGTTCACATGCAGTAGACGAAAGCAGAGCGATGACGACCCTCACAGATTTGACTATCACAGACGCATTGGCGAAGTTAGACGCTGGCGAGATTACATCTGTCGAATTGACACAGGCACATCTCGACCATATTGAGACTTACGATGAACAGGTTAAGGCGTTCATCACATTGACACCGGAATTGGCTTTGGCACAGGCAAAAGCGGCAGATGAAGAACGGGCGGCGGGTAGCGATAAACCTTTGCTGGGGATTCCGTTAGCGATGAAAGATGTGCTATCCACTAAAGATGTCGAAACAACCTGCGCGAGTAATATATTGAAAGGCTATGAACCGATTTTCAATGCGACAGTTGTACAAAGGCTGTTGGATGCGGGGATGGTGATGTTGGGCAAGGTCAATATGGATGAGTTTGCGATGGGAAGCTCGACAGAGAACAGTGGCTTCTTCGAGACGCGCAATCCGTATGATTTAGAGCGCGTGCCTGGTGGTAGTTCTGGTGGGAGTGCGGCTGTTGTGGCGGCACGGATGGCGATGGGCGCACTCGGCACAGATACCGGTGGCAGTATTCGCTTGCCTGGTAGCTTCTGTAATTTGGCGGCGTTGAAGCCATCGTATGGACGGGTATCGCGGTATGGGTTGGTGGCGTTTGGGAGTTCGCTTGACCAAGCGGGTCCGATGACGCAGACGGTTGAGGATGCGGCTCGGATTTTACAGGTGATTGCAGGACATGACCCGATGGATAGCACCAGCCGTCCTGAAGATGTGCCTGATTATGTTGCGAAGCTCTCTGGTGATGTGGAGGGTTTGACAATTGGGTTGCCGAAAGAATATTTTGTTGAGGGTATGACGCCCGATGTGGAAAAAGCTGTGCGCGATGCTATCAGTCAACTAGAGGGCATGGGCGCGACGGTGAAAGAAGTCAGTTTGCCACATACGAAATACAGTTTGCCGACGTACTACATTTTGGCGACCAGTGAAGCGAGTGCCAATTTAGCGCGGTTCGATGGTGTGCGCTTTGGTCAGCGGGTAGATAAAGGTGAGATGTGGGATACGTATAAATCGACACGCGGCGAGGGCTTTGGCGAGGAAGTGAAACGGCGTATTATGCTCGGCACATATGCGCTGAGTGCGGGGTATTATGATGCGTGGTATGGCAAGGCGTTGGGTGTGCGTCAGTTGGTGAAGCGTGATTTTGATGCCGTGTTTGAAGATGTGGATGTGTTGCTTGCACCGACTGCACCGATGACAGCTTTCAAATTTGGCGAGAATATGGATGACCCATTGACGATGTATCTCGTTGATGTGTTGACGATTGCGGCGAACGTCGGGGGCATTTGTGGTATCAGCGTGCCATGTGGGATGGATAGTGATGGCTTGCCGATTGGCTTGCAGGTGTTGGGTTCGCAATTGGGTGAGGATGTTATTTTGCGGGTGGCACATGCGTATGAGCAGGCGAATGACTGGTATACGAAGAAACCTGCTTTGATAGAAGGATGAGGTAATCGTAGGAGAATGATGAAGGTCGTTGGTGAGATGTCAACGGCTTTTTTTGATGCTTGTATGTATTTACTTATCATGAGTAAAAACACTATCAGTATGGTATACCATATTTGGTCATGAATTGGTCAACGATTGTTTTTAGCTGACCATCGAGGATGAAGCGGACTTGGTTTTTGATTTCTGATGGTATCTCGCCATAGTAAGCGTGTGCGATGCCACCTGCCATACACGCAATTGTATCGCTATCGCCACCTATTGATATTGCTTTGCGAATCGCATCCTCGAAATTCTCTGATTCGAGAAAAGCAATAATGGCTTGGGGAACCGAATTTTGACATGCGCTATCGAATGTGTAGTAGGTTCTGATTTGTGCTATGGTTTCAGTTAAGTCATAGCCGATGTGAGACTGGATAAAATCACGGATGGCGGTTTTACTGTGTGTTGTCCGAGCTAGGAATATTGCGCCTGCTATTGCTTGTGCGCCTTTGATACCCTCTCTGTGATTGTGTGTGACAACAGCACTGCGGTACGCTTCGCGTAAGGTAGTTTGTAAGGTATCAAACGCGAAGCCGATGGGGGCTAACGCGCATGGCTGACCCGTTGCCATAGCTCCCATAGCCCTGTTGAGACTCTGTTACAAGCCAACGTTTAAATGATGCGCCATAGCCCGCCTGTGGATAACGGCGTCCATATACTTTGAGTCGTGTTGCGTATGTGTTGCGAGCTTGGAAATAGTTAAGCATGGGATAGGTGTGTATCGTACGGTGCATTACTGCATCTGCTATAGCGACTGTCAGCACTGAATCATCGGTGAATCTTGAGTGCCGAGAGAACAGTGAGAAATCGGTTGTTTTGATATTCTGGTTTTCATAGACAGAGCCGATAATGTCACCTGCAATTGCCCCTATCATAATTGCGTTAAGCTCTCTAATCAGCTTTAACTTTTTCGTAGAAGGCGATGGTCAGCCCTGCCACGATTTCGCGGGTGTCGGTGCGGATGTATCCAAGTGATTCGTAGAGGCGACAGGCGGGTTTGTTGCGTGCGCCTGTGGAGACTATTATTTTGGTGATGTTGGGGATGGTTTCGACATGCTGGGCAAGTTGGCGTCCGATGCCTTTGCGGAAGTGGTCTGGATGGACGACAAGGCGTCCTATGTCGAGTGTCGTATTTTTTGTTTCATAGGATAGTACGCCTGCGATGGTGTTATCGACATGATAGCCGATAAAGGTTTCTGATGAGGCTTGTAACTCAGAGAGGGATTCGTGTAATTGTGGGATACCGTCAAAGTCTATGAGGTCGGCTTCGATGCGGTAGGCAAGGCGTTGAATGGTGAGGATGCGTTGTGCAGTTTTGGTATTGGATAAGTCGAGGGTTGTGATGAATTGGGTCATGAAAAATCCATTTGTAAAATTGCGGACGGCATAGATGCCGTCCCTACAAGTATATGTTTATTCGGTGTCGGCTGGGGTAGTATCAGGGAGTGGTAGCCAGAAGCCGAAGCGACTTCCAACGCCAACGTCGCTTTTGAGCCATACTTCGCCGTTGTGTCGGCGGATAACATTTTTGACGAGACTTAGTCCTAGTCCACTACCTTTGACTTTATTTTTGTGTTCACGGGAATTGACACGATAGAACGATTCAAAGACATAGGGCTGGTGTTCCTCAGGAATGCCCATACCACTGTCTTCGACTACAAAGTAAAAGCGATTGTCATCGTAGTATGCTTCGACCATCACGCGCCCATTTTCTTCTGTGTATTTGACGGCGTTGCTAATGAGGTTTTCCATTGATTGCCGAATGAGAACAGGGTCTGCGACGATGCGCGGAACGCCATCCAATTCAATTTGGTTATCGAGTGTGATGTGTTTACTGGCGGCAAGTGGACGCAGGTTCACGAGGACGAGTTTGACTAGTGAGCTAACATCTGTCCTTTCGTGTAATTCGAGTGGGGAGGTGCGGATGCGTTCGACGCGCAGAATGTCATCAACAAGGTTACTCATGTGTTCGACTTGTTGTTTGATGGTGTTGATGTGGTCATGGATGGGAGCGTCTTTATCGGGCGTATCCATAGATGCCATATCTGCGTAGCCTGCGACGAGCGCGAGGGGACTGCGGAGGTCATGGCTGGCGACGCGCAACATCTCATCTTTGAAGCGTGAGAGGTCGTGTAGCTGAGTTGTATCGTGCATGACAATGACATAGCCTAGTAATTCATCATCGGCATCCCACAGTGAAATACGGACTTTATAATCTGTCTGGCGTCTTTCGGAGCGAGCATCAAAACTCCAACGTTGGGTATCACTCAAGCCACTTTTGAACATTTCGACAATTGGCTCGAAAATATCATCGACCATCATGAAATGCTCGATGGGTAAGCCGACAGCTTCGCCTTGTGCGGAAACGCCCAGTAGGGGTAAGGCGGCGTCATTGGTCATGACGAGTTTTCTGTCTTTATCGAGGACGAGTAGAACATCGCGCATAGATTGGAGTACGGCGCGGAGTTGGCGACGTTGTTCGCGGAGATGATTGAAGAGTTGTGCATTACGGATAGCGATGCTGGTCTGGTTAGCGATGATTTCGACTAGGCGCAGGTGATAGGGTTGGAAATGATAGGGTGATTCGTGGATGAGCGTTGCGCTGGCAATGACGTTGCCATCTGTGAGGAATGGGACGCACATTGCAGAGCGTGTTTTGATAGGGTCGTCGGGGAAGACAATCCAGCGATCATCTTGTTCTGTATCACCGATAATATCCCCTTTTTTGTTACGCACTACCCAGCCAACAAAACCATCTTCCATGACACGAGAGACAACTTTGATGGATTGGTCGGGCGAGAGTTCGCGCATGGTAAAAATATGATTCCAATCTATCTGGCTACCATCATGCAAAAAGAGGCTGGTCTTTTGTGCGCCAACAGCACGGCTGACAAGCGAGATGACTTTATGCAAAACATTATCTAAATCCACAACAGTCAGGAGTTGGGATGCTTCTGCGACTAAATCTAGGTCGTCGAATGAGGGCTGTCTTTTTTCAGCTTCCACGATATTTTCTCGATGAACTCGGTTTTTTAACATTATGCTTGTAGTACACCACAGATAGCGAAAATGCACAAATTGAGTTGGTTAGAAATGGATGTAGGTTTGTAAAAATGGGGACAAGTAATTAGAGGGACGCTGAGAATAGCGTCCCGAAATTTCTTTTATGGGGTTGTTGTTTGCTGAATGGATTCGGTGAGGGCTTGCATCTCTAGGAATTGGTCAACGAGTCCTGTGGAGAATGCCCACGCTATGACGAAAATCACGATTACGATGAAAACAATCGTGCGCAAAAAGCTGAACATGCTGAATTTTTGACCAAAGAAAAATTCGTGTAGGGTGACTTTTTCACCTCGTTCGAGGCGGCGTAGGAGGCGTTCACGTTCAGAGTTAGACCCTGTATCATTGGTCATGGTGAAGGACAGCAGGAAACTGAACACCATACGACGTAAGAACATGCCTGGTGCATTGCGGGCATAATCGGTGGCGGCGTCTTTTGCTCTATCTACGGCAACGTTCATGTATTGCCCTGCGATGTCTTTTACCTCGTCCATGGGGTCGGCTGGGCGAACTGTACTATCGGATTGATTGTTTGTGTTGGTGCTGGATTCTGCAAAGGGGTCGTTGCTAAGGTCATCAAGATTATTGGACATGATTTTTCACTCGCTATGAACTGTATATTCTGATGATAGGTGTAGTTGGGCAGGTGTGCAAATTTTTTGCGTAAAAAACTTGTAATTACGCCCAAGTCATTACGTAATGAGGCATTTTTCGAGTGATTAGTTATGATAAGCTATGCAGTAAATCTATACAGGCACAGCTTAGATTACGGACGATGCAGGCATCGTCCCTACGATAATAGAAGAGCTTTAGCGTATTGCATTGGGGACAGCCACATTGAGCTGTCCCTGCGATGTATGTTTTATTCGACGAGGGTCATTAGTTCTGCGAGTTCGGTTTTGAGTGCGTTACGTTGTTTGTCGTATGCGGATTTACTGATTGTTTTGGCATCGTACTGTTCATCTAGTTCTGCGATGGTGGCAAGAATTTTGTCGATGCGTTTTTGGGGTGTGTTGGTGTAGCGAGCATAGAGGAAAAATGCCAGCGACAGAACAACAAGTGTTAGCCCTAAACCGAGCATGACATAGCTGACCCAGCTATCTATGAAAGCGGTGGGTTGCTGAATGGTAAAGCGCACGGATTCGCCAATTGCGACGCCGTTGACCAAGCTCATGCCTTCGTAGGTTACACCTTCTACTTGCTGGTTATCGACTGCGAGCCAACCGTTACCGCGTATATCGAGCAGGCTGTCGTTCACATAGGCTTCAAAAGGTCCTGAGAAAGCATATGGGAATTGCTGAACAAAATTTGTGTTGCCAGAGATAGGCATGGTGTATTTGATTTGCAGGCTGTGTTCTTCGCCTGGAATGACGGGGCGCGTATCGTAGACGGTATTTGAAAATTCGTCTAAGTAAAAGCGTGTGAAGTCGTTATCGGGTGATAGGCGTGCATTCTGTGGCAGTGGGATTTCTACCGAGACATTGAAGCCGTTGTTGTCGTCGTATACGTAGAGATCAAAGCCTGTGCTACGAACCGTGATAACTTGTGTGATAGAGAGTGTGTCGCTATCGAGGACATCGACTTGTGTGAGTACCATCTGGAGATTGACGACACTATCATCATCAGTGGTGTTATATACCGTGACATCGAGGGTGAGTTCAGGATTTTCGATGTCTATAATGAGTAAGCGACTGTTAAAGTAGCCATCGCCATACGGCACAGTAACGTAATAACCAGAGTTGCTATATACGGGTACATCTGTGAAGGTGAATGTACCATCATCCCCGACGACACCTTCAATTTCTTCTTCTTGGTTGGTCATGTCGATAATGTGTAAAACGATGGGCGCACCATAGGGAATTTCGCCTTGTGTGCCGTGCATGACTGTTCCGGTGATTGTGCCATTGTTGCCAACGAGAACGGCTTCGGAAATATCGCCATTGTTATTGGTATGGGGTTCGCTGGCATCGGTTGTTTCGGCTGACGTTTCGCCACTACTTGGTTCTAGAATAAGTGGATTTTCGCCTGCTAGGGTCAGCATGTAATTGGCAAGCGACCATCTGTCTTCGTCGCTGATGCTACCAGAGAATGGTGGCATGAGCATTTCCATGTTGCCGTTGGTGATGATGTCGTAGTATACCTCTGCATTTTGGTCAGCGATGTAGGTGGCATCGGTGAGATTCGGAATCATGGTAATCTGCCCGAATTGTACGAGTTCACCATCACCTGCGCCTGTTGCCCCATGACAGGTTGAACAGCGATTGGCGAAAATTTGCGCAGCGACTTCGATATTTGGTTCTGTATCGGGTGGTGTTTGGGAGACGGATTGTACGATTGGTGTTGGTATTTCGATGACAATATCTGGTTCGCCTGCTAGTCCGCTACAGGCAGAAAGCATGACTGATAGTATCAGTAAGCTGAGTATCCAATAACTTTTTTGCATGAAAATCCCCTTTGTCAGGCTGAGGTATAGACCGTATTTCTTAGCGTCGTGGTCTGTATATGTGTTCGCACACAGTATCTATTTTATCATATCAACGGAAAGTCATTACGAAGGGGTGACGAATGTCACATTTTGTCTTGGATTCTATAAGAAACGTCTCTTTTGAAGATGTTTTGTATGAGCTAATTTGGGAGCATTAGCTATCAGTCGTCAGCGAGTCAGCTAAAGCGATAGTAGCATTTGAATCGCGGACGTACCAAGGCGGCATCATATGCCTGTCAATTTAAGGGATTTTTCAGTAAATGAGGACAGTATATACAATTTTCTTGCCTGACCCCCTCCGTCGCTGACGCGACACCTCCCCGAAGCGTCAGGGAGGGAATTTTTGTAGCTATTTGTGAGTGGATGTCTTTTTTATTTTCTCTATTTGAGAACGGCGGGAGGCGTACACGCCACCCCTACAGGTATTTTTTGTTGATGTAAGATTTTTGCTTAACTTGACACCTATGGGATGCACCAAGGCGGCGTCCCTACATTTCCGATTTATTCGTGAGACGAACCCATGATGTTGTGGGTTATCAGTAGCTACTTGAATTTGTGATAAACTAGCGACGGAATAGCTGGATTTGGCAGTGTGAAAATTGTTCATACAGATTATCAACATTTAGACACTACAATCTGGCGTATACTCAAATTACACACACATTTTTTGAAGCAGGTTGAACGAAAGGATTTTATGATGGCGAAGCGCCCGTTTTTTGATTTTGGTGCGGAAGCTGACAAGGTATGGCAGAAGCTATGGGAACGTCAGTATCCTGAGTGCGTGAAATATGCGCATCCGATTTGGCTGGAAGGCTTGAAGAAGTTGGGGATCACTGGTGATGGCTTACCTGATTTTGATAAGCTGGACAAGATTTTTCAGGATGAAATTGGCTGGGAACTGGTGAGTACGGATGTGCAGTATTCGGATGGTCAGGATTGGTTTGTGAATCTGGCGGAGAAGAAGTTCCTGATTACCGAATATATCCGTGAGATGAAGGATTTAGATTACACGCCTTTGCCTGATATTTGGCATGATGCGTTCGGTCATTTGCCGTGGATGATCCACCAGCCGTATGCGGATTATGTGCGCGATTTTGCGATTAAGTCAATTGAGTTCACACCCGAAAAACGCAAGCCATTTGGTAGTTTATGGTGGTATTCGATTGAGTTTGGTCTGATGAAACATGAGGGCAAAACGAAGGCTTTCGGCGCGGGTTTGATGAGTGGCTATGCGGAGATGCAACGGGTGATGGCAGGGACTGTTAAGCAGACACCGTTTACGTTAGCACGCATGGAAACGATTGACCCAAGCCCACATGAATATCATGATGAGATGTTCGTGTTTGATGACTTTACGCACATGAGCCAAGCGTCTGAACAGTGGTATGCACATCATCAGGATTTGCGGATTGTGACGTAAATCGTGAGCAGATAGTGTGGTTTTAGAAGCGGATACAGAGTGCCTGTATCCGCTTTTTTGTTTGAAGATAGATTGTTTATTTTTGAACCACAGAGGCGCAGAGGCACAGAGAAATGATGCGGTCATTACGTGATTAGAAACTATTCTAAGTTAGAAGAATTATGTCATGAGTGAAGGCAGTCAATGACGGACAGGGCAAGCCCAGTCCCTACATTTATGGTGGTTCTCAGACACGGTTTATTAAAGAAATAAGTGGATGTATAGAATGATTTTGGATGCGGTCATTACGTAATGAGAGGGGATTTTGAGTCAAGATTTATTCACCATGAAGGCACGAAGGTCACGAAGAAATGCGACGGATAGAATATTTGAAGGCAGTGGAATTGATAGGTTTTGTGATGAAATGCGGGAGTTATTTTTGAACCAAAGAGGCGCAAAGGCGCAGAGAGATGTTACGGTCATTACGTAATGAGAGAGACGAAGCGGAGGCGATAGATCGCGTCCTTACAGAGGCGGCATGCAGGTAAACTAGGTATCCTCAGCATGTCTATATTTACTCATTTCAGGCGCAGTCATTACGTAATGACTGGTGGTAAGCTGATGTGTGCAGGGTGACATTAAGCATGATAAGTATAAATCGTGATAAGTTATTTAGATACTCATGATAAGTTTTATGCAAGAATCAGGTTATTCACGATAAGTATGCGCCCTACCCTGTCTTGTAGGGTGATGTCGGAGAATGCAGATACTTTCGGGGTGAGCAAAAAGTCATTAGAGCAAGAAAAACAACAGTGGGGCAGGTGGTGAGTGACAATGAAAATGTAGTTATAAAAAGAAAATAAAAATAGCGCAAAAATATTATAAGAAGCAAGTGGGTAGAAAGTAAAACGGACACGCTTGTGTGGCATGTCCGTTGACTGGGATTTTAGTCGAGGTTTTGGATGAGCTTGACGAGGGCTTCCCACTCTTGGGCTTGCTCTCTGGCGTACTTGAGCCACTCACGGCGGTCTTGTTTTTTCTTGGCTTTCTTGAACGTTTTATCGCGTTCGCGGATGCCCTTGAGACGGGCTTTGCTGACGGGTGAATCTTGGTCTTTCATCAGTTCGATGAGTCGTTCACCACCATTGATGGCTTCCTGTAAATCACGGACTGACCAGTTATTTTCTTTAGCATCTTCAAGCCACTGTTTTTGCTTGTTCACCTTACCGTTGAATTTGGCGACGTGATAGTGATGATTGAACGAGAGTTCTGGCACGCGAATTTCTTGGGGGACATTGCGTGCGACAGAGGCATAATTTTCAACAGTCTCTTTTTTGTAGCCTGTTTTTTCTGCGATTGCCTCGTAGGTTATGTCTGCAAATTCGTCTTCACCGTAGACGGCTAAATCACCAATGATGAACTGAATGGCGCTTTCAATTTTTTCGATACCTGCGAAGAACGCCCACCACTCTTCTTGGGTGATACGCCCGTTGATTTGCAAGCCTTTCATGCTGATGTTGAATGCACCGAGTTTGACGATACCGGATTTTTCATCACGCTGGGCGATGGGCAGGGGTAAGCCACTGTAGGCGACCTGATCAACGGTATTGATATTGAGTTCGCCTAATGGGAGATCATCATCATCGAAAAAGTTGCTATCAAAGTCTTTGCGACGGTCTTTAGACATTCAGTGCTTCCTCCATTTTGTTGACATAACGCCACGCATCGGCTTCGGTTTTGCTACCTGGTGCGAGGGCGAAAACAGTACGTTTTGCGGTGGCGGCTTCTGACCAGATGGTGCGCATGGGAATGGGCGACCATACACGTTCACCGAAGCGTTTACGCAGGACTTCTAGGTTGGTTTCTTGCTCTAGTGTACCGCGCCGATAGAGCGTTGGGACGATGCCGAAGAGCTTGATTGAACCGAGTTGATATTGCTCACGGATGGGCTGAAATTGGTCTTTGTGTGCCATGCTTTCGCGCAAGCCGTCGAATGACCATGCTTCGAGTTTAGTCGGCATGACGATGGCATCTGTCGCCATGTAGATTGAGGCATGGGTTAGTGATGGGGTAGGTGAGGTATCGAAAATGACGACATCAATTGCCTCACGGAGTTGCATTACCCGTTTGAGAACGGCAAAGGCATCGCTGATATTTTGCGAGATACTGCGCGTTTCGACATTGGATGGCACGAGATATAAATCTCCTTTGCCCATGTTATTTGCCTGTTGTTCGGTGGCATAACGCTGGGGTGAAATGCGCCGTAGCACTTCATCAAAAGGTGCATCGCGGACGATTAAATCGTAGAAGCCTGGTTCTTTGCGTCGCCCTAGTGCGATGGTAGCGTGTCCTTGTGCATCAGCATCAATCAGCAAGACGCGGTAGCCTTTGATGGCTAACCCTGCGGCTGCATGTACGGATAAGGTCGTTTTTCCAACGCCACCTTTTTCATTGAGGAGGCTAATTACTTTCATGGCTGGTTTCTCCCTGTTGGCATAACAGCTTTATTTTAAACGATGACGTTTTGGAACGCGGGGTGCAGTTTGATTAAATATCGTTCGCGTCATCTAAATATTTACAAAATTAGGTGTTTATTTTTTCACTGTACCAGAAAGCGTATTGAAGATGCCAGCGATGATAGGGAATTGCGTGGGAAAATGAACAAATTGGTGGAAATTCATAAGTTTGGTTGCTCATATTTATTTCACTACTAAAGATATGGAGGAGACAAAGAAAGCTAAATCATTATCCAAACCGATGATTTATGTTTTTACCAATTAGTACGGTGAATACGGACAGGGCAAGCCGCAGTCCCTACAATGTTGGTTTTTGGGACTTATGCAATGAGAAAAACAAGGCATTTTAAACGCGGACGATGCAGGCATCGTCCCTACGCAGTTGGGAGTTTTGGTGAGAACGGATGACAAGAAAGGGGTTTCTGCAATGATGTATTTTTTGTGGGGAAACGATGCCGTCTCCCCTACTGGTTTATGAAAAAAATTTTAGCCACCAAGAACGAGGGCTGCATTTCTTGTGATGGATGCGTTGGCGGCGTGATAAAGTGTGTGCAAGTTCATGACAACTTCGGGATATTGTTGCCAAAGTGCAGGACGTGTTTTTTCGGATGGGACGTAGTAGAGCGTGTCGAGAATATCAGCGCGTGCATGTTGGATTGGGAATTTTAGGCGTTGGGCAATGAAGGCGCATTCTTCGCGCAGACGATAGCTTGAGCCAATCATCCCGCCATCAATGCCATGCCGTGAAAAAATGACGTTATCAAAGTCGATGGGTAGATAGTAGCCCGTATCATCGGCGTGGACGACAAGATGTGTGAAGCCTGTTTTTGCGAATCCATCACGGACGGTTTTTCTGCCAGCGGCAATATCGTACATATCTGCTTCGAGTTGTTTGACGAGTGGATTGTAGCGCGTGGTATCTGGATTTTCGTAAGCGGGTAATGCTTTACGATGCCACAAATAGGCGGCTATCCAGCGTACGCAATGAATTTCCCGTGTGCTGAGAAGTTCTGCTGACCAGCACCCTTTTTTGAGCGATTCTGGCTCGGTGTGTGGCTCAAGCCCATATGTTGCGAGCGCCTGATTGATACGAGTGAATTGGTCACGATGGCGCCGAATGCGATTGCTGTAGCGCGTTGGGTGTTCCATGTGCTGGGCAATGACGCCGACTTTAAGTGATAGTGTTGTTGCTCCCATTACCATTTTTGGTTTTCCTTTTCTGATTGACTTGTTTGATTGACCCCTGTATGACAGGAGACACAGGCATTTCAGAAAGCGTTCCATGCTGGTTGGGACTTTTATGAGTTGTTTACAAGTATGTAAAACGTGCTGAGTTTTGCTTGCATGGTTAGCGCATTTTTACCTTTCCCTCAGTCCCTCCCAATGCGTTCGTTCCTCACTGATAGAGAGGGAAGTTTCATGGTTTATTGCGCACGTCTCAGGAAAAACAGTAGACCTACTCTTGAGAACCTCCAGCTTCTCTTCATTGCGTTCGTAAGTTCACTGAGGAGAAAGGAGCATTAGATAGCGGACGGCATAGATGCCGTCCCTACGAAAGTTTGTATGTGAGGCTAAGATAGTTAGAGATCGGCGAGCTGGCGTACCATTTGGCGCATGTTGGTTTTATAGTCGCCTTCGCCAAATTCGACACGGGGACTACGGCGAATGTCATCGGGGGGCGTGGTATTGATTTGTGCGATGACGATGGTTTTGCGCTGTTTGCGGAAGAAACGCCATGCACTCTCGACATCTTCGGCTGTTAGGCTTGCTTCTGTGAGGAGCAATACCATGTGCTTGCATTGAGTAAGTGCGGGATGGACGCCACTACTCCAATTCACGTCGGTTTTGCCATCGTGTAGCCAAACAGCGAGTCCGCTTTTTTCGAGATCTTCTGCGAGGCGTTGTGCGAGTGATTCATCAGCAGAGGTGTAATTGAGGTAGACGGTATCACGGGTCAGTTTAGGTGCGGTGCGCTTATCGCCATCGTCGCCAATCTCGATGGGTTCAGGACGGTTGCGCTCATCGTGCAATTCGGTTTTGCCCATGCGAAAGACTGTGCCACCGCAATCAGGACAGATGCCTCTGGTCGCAGGTTGCCCTTTGCGTGTCCATACGGGCTGGGGTTCTTCGATTTCGACAGAAGCACGGCAACTCATACAGTAGCCTTCGATGATGATGTCGTCTAGTTCGTCACTCATGGCGTTGGCTCTCTTTCGGTGATGTGTGTGGATATGGGTTTGATTATAGCGCGTCTGTGATGTGGCGGTAGAAAGGTAAAAAGGGAATCTATTTTTTCATACTGGGTTGTTAGATTGCGCATGCGGTGCGAGTCATTACGTAATGACTCGTGTAGAACATTATTTCTAAAACTTGAAAAGGCGAACGAAGCAGACATCGTCCCTACGGTTCGTTGGTTGTCAGACTTACAAACTAGAGAATCTCACTCATCATGTAGGAACATGTTTTTATATGTCTGTTATTTGTGTGAAGGAAGTTACAGTAAATCAAATGATATGCTTTACAAAGTTGGTATCTAAATTGCGGACGCACCAAGGCGGCGTCCCTACATTTTTTGGTAGATTTTTCGAGCATGCGTGTTCAATAGACTAACATAATGTACGGATTTAAATCCGATCCGCCTTTAGAAATAGATTTCATAGGATGAGGATTCTGATTTTAGATAATTCTCATCAGTAAAACCATCGTATGCCATTTTTCATGGTAATCACATATACGCTTCGTATACTAGTAGCATGTGGAATGAACATTGAGGATTACAAAGACGAATGAGTATTTCTATCTGGCAAGCGGATGGTAATCAGCCGACCCGTGATGTGGATGTATTGGTGATTGGTGCAGGACTGGCTGGGTGTTCGGCGGCATATTTTGCGGCACAAGAAGGACGCGAAGTGGTCATCACTGAACGCCGTGATATTGCGATGGGCGCAAGTGGACGCAATGCAGGATTTATGATTACGGGACTGGATTCGTACTATCATCGCGCTGTCGATAAATATGGTGCGGATGTGGCGCATGAGATGTGGGAGCTATCACGCGAGACTATTGCTTTCTGGAAGCGCATTGTTGCAGAGTCAGATTTGAATGTGCCATTGCGTGAATCTGGTTCGTTGTTGTTGGCAGAGAGCGAAAAAGAAGCACAAGACCTCGCAGAGGCGGCGAAAGCACTGACAGAAGCAGGCATCGACATCACATATCATAATAGTGACCCGCTGGGGCGCGGTTATCATGCGGCGATTGAACAAGCGAACGATGCGGCAGTCAATCCGGTTGCGCTAACACAGGCTGTTTTTAAAGCAAGTGGTGCTGAACTTATCAAGAATAATGAGGTTTATCGTATTGAGCAAAATAATGATGATACGGTGACTGTCTACACACAGCAGTACATTTTTAAGGCGCAATATGTGGTGATGGCAACAAATGCCTATTCACCGAAATTAGACACGTATTTCTATGACAAAATCATCCCAACACGAGCGCAGGTTTTGGTCACGGAGCCACTCGATGAGCCTGTGATAGAGACGTGTGGGTATAGCAATTATGGTTATATGTATTATCGCATGACCTTTGATAATCGTTTTTTGATTGGTGGCGCACGCGATAAATACATGCCTTTGGAACATGATACGACAGAAGACCGCTTAAATGTACTTGTACAGGCGGAGCTTGAACGCTACATGCGACAATATTTCCCAGATGTGACGGCGAAAGTATCACGGCGCTGGGCGGGTATCATGGGCTTTAGCGTGGATGGGTTGCCATTGGCTGGGCGTTTGCCGAACAAACGTCGGGTGGGCTTTGCTGTTGGGTTCACGGGGCATGGTTTGGCATTGAGCGCGGGTGTTGCGAAGCGTGCTGTACGGTTGTTGTTGCACGATGAACATGCGGGGGCTGTTGATGCGCGTCGGTTGAATACGATGACGGTGCAAAAGGTTTAGGCAGTAATCAGTAATCAGTAGACAGTTTTCAATAGTTATTCTCAGTTATGTTTAAGCCAATTGAATGGAATGAACGCTAGATTCAAAGATGATTTCATCCGGCTACTATCTGTCTTTATTTCCAAATTGGCTTAAGTACAGTTGAAAAAGTTCTGAGGACTGAGTGCTGAGTTATGACGCTCAAAAGTAGATTCTACATCCCTAAGAACAAATTCGTTTGTACTTAATGCCTCATACGGTAAATCATCATAAAACTTTTTTGTGAATTTCGGGCGCAGACACAGCAACGCCCCTACGAAAATATTTATCGGACAAGGCACTTAAACTCTTGGTACAACAGTACGTGTAGACTTATCTTGCTCACTTAATCGTTTTGTTTCGTCATCTTCAGGCTTACTGCTAACACAAATTTGTCTTACCTTATCCATCCCTCAGGTCGTCATCTATTGAATTGAACATTATGTCAAAGCCAACTACTATTTATGCTCTCATTGACCCACGCGATAATAGTCATCACTACATCGGCAAGACTATCCAGATGCCCCCTCAAAAACGCTTGCGCCAGCATCTGAAGACACCAGCAAGTGACGAACTGGCACAATGGATAGACAATCTCGCTAATGTTAATATCACGCCTGAACTCAAAGTATTAGAAACTGTTCCGCATGATGCAGATTGGCGTGCAGCCGAAGTCTATTGGATACGCTTTGGTATCTCGCAACAATGGCAACTCAAAAACAAAACAACAGGCGGTGACAATTATCCACTAGACTTATTAGCACACGCAAAAGCAGATACACTGATACCGCGTATAGTGTATGCTAGAGAAGATACCTTGCGCTTGTTGATGTCCATAAATTGTTATGTTATGCGTGGGAAGCGTGCGGAGAATAATACCTTCCGAGAGCTATTGCATCAGGCGTTGTCTATTGTACAACTAACAGATTCGCATCTTACAGATGCTAAACGAGATAATTTGTATCAGCACATTCTATCATCTGGCATTATCCAACAAGGTCGTGGTTGGCGTGTACCGCTTATCAAGAAATCCAACCCTATTGGTGGTGAATTTCTTGCTGTTGGCAAACCCTTCGCAATCAATGGCATTGGTATTCCTGGCAAATGGGATAAAGCAGGTTGGCGCACAAGTATCAAAATGAGCAAAGCAACATCGGAGCTACTAGACACACTTGCAACGCAATCGGCTAGTGCAAATAGAAGACGGGGTTACGATGATGTTATCCTATCCGCTTGTTCTGTGCTTGCAAGTATCTTTGATGAAATCGCAGGGTAATCGCATAAAAAATTATTCACCACGAAGACACAAAGAACACGAAGAAAAACAGTAAAAGCACCTATTTTTTGTACAAATTGGTAGTGGGCAAGTTTTGACTGATAGCAGACTACATCGGGTTCAAAACCCGGCGCTAATGTCTTTAGGTAAACCTCCTGAAAGGGGTTAGAAATGCAAGATATTGGTATAAGGCATTTATCATCAGTGACACAACGTCTATGTTTATCAGTCAATGTGCAACCACTACCTACAAATTTTGTCTGTCAGCAGAGAGATTCGTATCGAACAGGTATTTTTTATGAAGGATTTCTCTGATTCTAAGAGCCTTTTTCTGTTACTTCAGTTTGGCGCGATTGCCCTAGATGAAATCGCCACACGCTAAGGTTAGCAAATAGTCTCCTTGTCCTTGCCTATCGTAAGCAATAAACAGTGAGTCAGCAGAAATGTTGGCTCATTTTCGTGCATATCCCAAGTTAGGTTTGGGATAATTGGGATATGGTTTGGGATAACAAATTATTATCCATTATGACCTACCTAGCTATTTTATGACACTTTATAACTCGTTACATCGAAAGGTATAACCGGTATTTATTGATATAGGAGCTGGATTCAGGTTATAGTGGTTAGTAAATACAAATAATGTATCTTCATAGATGGCGTTCTGTGCTACGTTGGCTGTGGAGAGGAAGTTTTTCTGTATGTCTCAAAAAATGCTCCCGAAGAAGACTGATGAGGAACTGCGCTCTTCTGCGCAACCCAAAAGTAAAGCACCTAATTCAGCTAATGCCTCCCCTTCTGCTGACCTAGCTCATTTATCGCCTGCTTCTTTATTACAGTTACAACGTTCGGTAGGCAACCGTTCGGTTAATGCACTGTTGAATCAGCAAGGTGGGATTCAGCGTGAGGATACGCCAACCGGACGTGCTCGTAGTAATGCGCTGACTAAAGATGACCCACGGATGCCTGCGCCAAGCGGGCGTAAACGCAGTAATGCGTTGACCAAGAATGACCCCCGTCTGCCAGAGAGCATGAAAGAAGATGACGACCTCGATAACTTCTCTGGTGCGGAGGCAAAGGTTATACGGACGATTGATAATGCCTCGCCTGAAAAGCTCGAAAAAGCCGTTGAAGCACTGGCACGCGCAGGGGTCTTTGGTGAAGCGAAGAGCAAATATTCTGGCAAATTGGGTGAAGGCGAAGGCACAGCCAAAGGCATGGCTGGCACGAAAGCTAGTGCTAAAGGTACGAAGACTGTCGAAAAGGAACTGGTAGAAATTGATGGTGAGACTGTCGAAATTATTCGCAGTTTGACCTATGCAATGGACTTAGTTGCAAAGGCAGGTTTGGAAGGCGAACTTGCTGGTAAGCTGGAAAAGAAATTCAGTGAAAAAGTGAGTGTTGAAGTTGCCGGGTCACTATATGGGTTTGTTGGTGCGAAGGCGGGTGGCACGGGTAGCGTAAAAATTGATTTTGAGATGTTGAGCATTGCGGCAGAAGCTGACTTTTCTGCGATGGCTGGCGTAGAGGTCAAGGCGGAGGGAAGTAGTAAACTGGCTATCGGGCATACTGAATTAGCGGTGGATGGCTCAGTGCGTGGATTGGCAGGTGCAGAAGCGAATGCCAAAGGCAGTGCGAAGCTATCGTTGGATGGTGTTGCGTTAGAAGGCGAACTCGGTGCATTTGCGGGTGCGAAACTCGAAGCGGAGGCATCCGGCGCATTGAATTACAAAGGGCATACGTTCTTCAAGATTACGGGTACAGCGAGTGTATCGGCTGGTGCGGGTGCAGAAGCTAAAGGAACGTTCAAATTTGAAAAAGGCAAGCTCACTATCGGCGGTAAACTATCAGCGACGTTAGGTATAGGCGCAGGAGGTGGCTTAGAAACTGAAATTGATTTCAACGTGCTTGCCCTAATGATTGCCGATGCAATCAGAGCGTTCTACCTTTATACACAACCGAAGAACAAAGCGATTATCATTGCGTTTGGCAAACTCCAGCCTGACCCCAATGTGCCATTGACCGAAGGCGGAGAAGAAACGGTATATGATGGCTTCTATAACACGGTTTATCCTGAGATATTTAGTTATGCAAAAGCAAAATCTAAAGGCTCTGGTTTGATATTCAAGACGGGTGGTCCACAAGAAATAAAAGCAGATAAGATTCAGGGAATTATCGACAAATCGACCAAGAACCCTGCCTACCAACGTTTTATTGCGACAGAGGTTGCTTCTCAGTTGGCGTTATTGCAAGCTGTTAAATCCGCATTAGAAGCAGCAGGCTATACTGTTAACAGTGGTGCTGTGAATGAGGGCAAACTCACATCACTAGAAGTTGAATAAGGGAAGACAAAAACACACTATGGAATTTAGAGAGACAGATACGCTCCATTTTTTCAGCTATGAGACGAAAATCTCGATGGATTTGCTGGCTGGGTGGCAAGAAGAAAGTCAGAGCAAGGATACGGCGGTTTACTATGTTGATGTGAGCGAAGTGCCAGCGGGTGTTGATGCGCCTTCTATCAGTCCACGCATCCTCGTGAAGGCAATCGCGGTGGGGAATAGTACAGTCGGCAATCATATCAAGTTAGCGGATGCTATCTTGAGCGGTAGTTTGGCGAATGTGACGGTTATCGAACGTGAAGAAGGCATGCTAGATAGCCAGCCGGCGGTATTTGATTTGTTCACGTTTGATATGGATGGTACACGCACGACACAGTATATGGCGCATGCACAGATTAGTGATGTTGTGTTTTCGATTGTGTGTACTGTTGAGGAAGCATACGCAGAGATGTTGTTACCGTCGATGAAACTGGGTGTGGCATCTACACGGTTCATCTTAATAGCAGGTGGGAGCAGATAGTCATGAGTGAGGCATTGGTCAGTTATTTCAATCAGGCGACAATGATTTCGATTCTCGTTCCCGATGGTTGGGAAGGTACACAACTCAGTGACAAGAAGTTTCGTATTTTTGCGCCACCGATAGCTTCGTTAGATGGGCATCGTCCGTCTATTAGTTTTGAGCGCACGAAGATGAATCAGCGTGGGAAAGAAGCGTTTATGCAGGTAGCGGATCATTATCTCGATACTATGAAGCAGGGTATGCCACAGTTTACGTTATTGAATGAGGACGCTTTCCAGTTGAGTTCTGCGGGTGCGCTGGTGATTCTGCGCGAGTTTTCTTGGGTAGATGCGGATGATACAGGCAATGATTATACGCAGTTCCAAGCCTTTGTGCTGTATCTGAGCAATATTGTATTTATCGTTAATGGAGCAACGCGCACACCAAGCGCCGATGTTCTGCCTACGTTGAAGCAAATTCTTTATTCGATGCGCATTATTCCTGATGCATGATAATTTACTTAAGTACAGTTGAAAAAGTTCTGAGGACTGAGTGCTGAGTTATGACGCTCAAAAGTAAATTCTACATCCCTAAGAACAAATTCGTTTGTACTTATTGTTTCATACGGTAAATAGTCATAAAACTTTTTTGTGTATTTCGGGCGCAGACACAGCAACGCCCCTACAAGAAGATTTATCGGACAAGGCAGCAAGTAAGCACGGTAAATTATTTGTTCTTGTTTGCTTATTTCCCCTCACCCTAACCCTCTCCCACATACTCGTTCCTCGCGGGGAGAGGGGATTTTTGTAGCTTTTAAAGGCTTATTGACGTACTTAGGCGCTCAGATTTAGAAACAGCGGGCGGCAGACCTGCCTCCCCTACAAAATATCGCTATCGGTAGCGTATTTTGCTAAAGTTTACACCTATGGGACTACAAGGATGTTGTCTCTACAGAGGTTAGTAGCGAAAGATAGTTTTGGGCGTAAAATGGCGGACACCCAGAAGGGTGTCCCTACGAAAATATCTATTTTGGGGGTGTGTCTTACCTCTGAAACAGTTTTTTGGGCTTAACTTATTTAGAAGGCTTGGATGGGTCCTGTTTCTTGGACATCTACACGGAAGCCTTCGAGTTCTGAGGGGATAATGTCTTCTTCTGCGAGTTGAGCGACGGGCAATTTTTGCTCTACCATGACGACGATAGCGAGTTCGTCCGTAAATTCGTCCCCTTCTTTAGCTAGTCCGATGCCGACCCCGACAACGTTGGCTTTTGCCATGAGTTCGTCTACGTATTGTGCTTGGACTTCTGATAAGCGTTCTTGCATGGTGTGTCTCCTTGTTAGAAAAGATAGTGTTTAGGCGTTGGGATTGATTTTGACTTTGAGTTTGCTCAAAACACGTTCAATGGGTGTGAAGATAGTTGCCGCGCCTGAACCAGCAAACAGTAGACCAACAGCATCTTGAGAATCACCTGCAACGATGAGTGAGCCACTGTCTCCGCCGGCACTCATACCTGTTGTCATCACTTGTCCGGTGAAGCGTGCTGTGCGTCTGCCGATTAGGGTACTATATGCAACGTCGATGGTGGCATTGATGAGGGTGACAGTGCCTTCAGTGTATTCGGTGGTGCGTCCATATTTGCGCACGCGCATACCGAGTGTAGGTGGGCGTGTGCCTGTGACTTTGCCTATCTTGACAATATCCGTATTGAAATTAAAAGCATCTGTGGTGAGGACACGCGCAATCGCAGCATCCAGTCCATTTTGTGGGATGGCGGCTTGTGCTTGAATGGGCGTGGGGTCGATGGGGTCGAACTTTGTTGGGACTGACGATGCTTTCACGACTTGCACGCTTGCTTCAGGGTCATTCATCTTAGCGAGTGTATCTGCAAAGGAGATGATGAAAGCCGCGCAACCGTCTCCCCCGCTACCGGGATTTGTTGGGGTGGTGGGTCGGTCTGGGATAGGCGTTGGGTCGGGATTCGGTGTCGGGTCGGGTTCGGGTTCTTCTTTACCAATGACAGGATTCGGGTCGCCGACGACATTATCATCGGTATAGCTGATTTGCGCGTAGCGATGCAGAAGGGCGATGGTGTCTTTTGGATTCTCGCCACCGTCTGCGGGACCTGGTTGTAAGATACGATCACCGATGAGGGCATCGTTGCTATTCGAGAGTACATGGTTATTCGACAGGATGTACATATTGCCCGCATCATCATAGACGAAGCAACCGAGTGTCCCAGCCGTGACCATCGGATGGGCGACGCTGATACCAGCCGGAATTGTCGGGCGGAAGCGGTCACGGGCTGTTTGTGCGCGGATGACACCAACTTCTACGACATCGGTTTTTGCGCCTTCGACTTCTTGTGGCACGATGTCTTCTTCACGAATGGCGGCAAGGGGTTTCTTCTGTTCTACGAGGGCAACGAGTGAGAGTTCATCACTTTCGCCTGTATCCGAATTTTTGTAGCCGACACCGACGCCGACCACCCCTGCCTTCGAGAGCAATAGATTTTGGAAGCGTTGCTGTGCTTGTAAAAATTGATTGATAAGTGCCATTGGTAAGTTTGTCCCTTATGCTCAACTGACGGATATGAATAAGTACGTGTGATTTAATATAGATTGTAGCGCAAAACGCATGCTGTGCTGACGATATTAGAATTTTCACCACAAAGACACAAATTTCACAGAGAAAAACCAAAAAATCTGTAACTCAATTTTCAGCATATGGTCTTATTGATGCAAGTTAGGAATTAAATACGGAGATTAGGATAATCTTGTCATTTTGCACTTTACCCCTCCCCTAAATCCCCTCCCCCCTGCGCTTCGCTGGCGGAGAGGGGACTTCAAAAGCTCTATTTGGAGAGATTTGGGAGCTAGGTTTATTTCCGTCCAATATTTTAACCAGCATTAATAATAACGATAAGTGTATCAGCGAAATTTGTGTGGTGGGATAGAATGCAGGTATGATGCTAAGGCAAGATTACACGTTTTCTGAGTGCGGAGTGGAGATAGCCATGATAAGCGAGAAAGATGCTCTGTTGATTGCAAAAAAATCACTTGAGGATGGTCAGGAAGATTTAAGAAAGGCAATGGACGCAAGAGGAAGAGGTCATGCATTTTTTAAAATCGAATGGAAGTTCAGTAGAACGTACCACGATGATGATGAATGGCACTTTGAGTTCCGTGTTGGCAAGAGTACTAGTGGCAGTGTAGACCCTGGTGTAGAGACTGTAAGTGTACATAAAGAAACTGGCGAAGTGCGTCATCGGTAGTACAAGAGATTCGCCACGTATTGAAGATGTTTAAATTGCGGACGATGCAGGCATCGTCCCTACAATGATAGATGATTTTTTGAGCTTAGATGTGCAATAAATCAGCATTGAAGAGGAGAAAATCATGATAAGCGAGAAAGATGCTCTGTTGATTGCAGAAAAAGATATGGATGATTGGCAGGAAAATTTTAAAGAGATTTTGGAAGCAAAAGGCTATACATTTATAGAATTTGAATGGCATCTTGAGCAAACGTACCACACTGATGATGAATGGGAGTTTATGTTCGAATTTATTGGAGATAATTCTCATATAGATCCAAGTTTTCGGACTGTGACTGTCCACAAAGAAACTGGCGAAGTGCGTCATCGGTAGTACAAGATATTCGCCACGTATTGAAAATGTTTAAATTGCGGACGATGCAGGCATCATCCCTAGAGTGATAGATGATTTTTTGAACTTTGATATTCAATAAACCAGCACTATGTAAAGAAAAGGATATTCAGATGACAGATGACATCATACCGATACAAGATACGTATAATCCCGAAGCGGCGGTTTGCTATGGGTGCGGGTTTAATAACCCTGATGGCTTGCATATCAAGACACGTTGGGATGGTGAGGTTGGGCATTGTACGTTCACGCCGAAGCCAGAACACACGGCTTTTCCAGGTTATGTATATGGGGGTTTGTTGGCGAGTTTGATTGATTGCCATAGTTTAGGGACAGCGATTGCGGCGATGTATGATGCGGCAGGACGTGCGCCGGATAGTGACCCACGCATAACCTGTGTGACGGGTAATTTGAACGTGAGTTATAAGAAGCCAACACCGATTGGTGCTGAACTCAAGATTGAAGCGCGTATCAAAGAGATGAGCGAGAAAAAAGCAATTGTCACGAGTGAGATGCTGGTTGATGGTGAGGTTGTCGTCACAGGTGAAGTGGTTGCTGTGCGTGTACCATCGCGGATGATTGGTGAGTAGTTTTTAGTTGTTAGTCATTCGTAGCTGTTAAAGGTAAATTGATATACTGAGGCGGTCAGATTTAGAAACAGCGGGAGGCAGACCTGCCTCCCCTACAAAATGTTGGCATTTAGGTCATTTTTGCTAAAGTTTACACTTATGGGACAACAAAATAGATGTTATCCCTACAAAGGGACGTAGCGAAAGATAGTTTTGAGCGTGAAATGGCGGACGCACAGAAGTGTGTCCCTACGAAGATGTCTATTTTTGGGCGTGTTCCGTCTCTGAAACAGTTTTTCGGGCTTAGTGCTTCATCCGGTAAATAATCATTAAACTTTTTGTACATTTCGGGCGCAGACACAGCAACGCCCCTACGAAAAGAATTTACCGATAGATTCTTAACTTAGTGCGTATGCCCGTACAGAAAAATTTATTGGACGAGGCAGTTAGTCGTCAATCAATATTTGTTCTGTCATGAAAAGACGACTCTGTGAGGTCGGGTGCTAGGCAGTGTATGATGTGGCAAAAGATTTAAGCAGGATAGAGAGCCATAGATGGGTTTACTGAGTATTATCGTTCCAGTTTATAACGAAGAAGAGAGCTTACCGCATCTTGCGCCGCGCTTGAATGCGTTGATTGACACACTTGCTATGGATGTTGAGGTGTGGTTGGTTGATGACCATTCGACTGATGACACGCCACAGCTATTACAAGCATTATGTGACGAACAAGAAGCGTATCATTATATACGGCTGGCGAGTAATAGTGGCTCGCATATTGCGATTTTGGCGGGCTTGCGTCAGGCACGCGGGGATTGTGCGACGATGTTGGCGGCTGATTTGCAAGACCCGCCGGAGTTGATTCCTGAATTGCTGGCATTGTGGCAAGCTGGCAATAAGGTGGTGTGGGGCGTTCGGGCGGCACGCGAGGGTATATCAAGCCGAGAATTATTATTTGCGAATCTCTTTTACAACCTTTTGAATCGCTTTAGTGAGGTGACGTTACCCCCTTCCGGCGCAGATTATACGTTGTTAGACCGTGTAGTCATTGATGCGCTATTGCAATCGGTGGGTGCGAATCCGAGCATTGCGTTGGAAATAGCGCGGCTGGGGTTCACGAGTGCAGAGATTCCATATGTCAAAGAAGAACGTCAGTATGGCGTGTCGAAATGGAATTTGCGCAAGAAGCTCAATGCCTTTGCCGACGCTTTCGTGACAACTTCTTATATGCCCCTACGCTTGATGTCTTATATTGGGATTTTGTTCAGTGTGGTGGGCTTTGTGTATGCGCTGGTGATTATCGTGTTGCGTTTTGCGAACGTGATTGCTATCTCCGGCTGGGCGGGACTGATGGTTGTGGTGCTGGTTTTTGGGGGGATACAGATGATTATGTTAGGCGTGATTGGCGAGTATTTATGGCGCACGCTGGAACAATCGCGTAAGCGTCCGTTGTATTTCATTGAAGATGCGAGCGATGAACAGGCATCAGAACGTATGATTGTGCCGAGTGCGACGGCAGTGATTCAGGGTGAATAGTGCGTAGGATAAGGTACGTTTAAGATATTCCTGAGAAGGTCACGCTGAGATACTATGAGCCTGTATAATGAGAGAGTAGCGTTTACTATGCGGACGATGCAGGTTGAGGGTTAGGTGTTTAGATGGAAAAGTGCTGATATTTTGCGCTTTACCCCTCCCCTAAATCCCCTCCCTCGCGCTTCGCTTGCGGAGAGGGGACTTGAAAAGCGTTTTGTATTATATGCTCTCAGATAGTTTTAGGGGCTAGGTTTTTCTGTATTAACTGATAAGAGAGCATGATACTGTCCATACGAGAAGCATTAGCAAAGAATCATTTTGAGCTTTAAGTGGCGCGCGCACAGAAGTATGCCCTACGAAATTTGTGTGATTATTATTTAGTAGAAGTAAACGGGCAAGCATAAGGAATAGCATGTCGTTGTCTGATATGACGAAACAGATGCTCCAAAAAATTGAAAAAGTGGCAGATAACTCCCATCGGACGGTGCGGCGCTGGTTGTATCGCAACACTGATGTGACGATTATGCCGTATGTTGGCTATGGCTATGGTTATCATATTCGCTTACGTGGGCGGGTGTTAGAGAATCATACCGTACAAAAAAGTCAAAATGATGATAGTGCGTGGAGTAATTTGCGCAATATTATTCGGCGCTTCAACAGTGATGAGTTGCCTCATGTGCCGATTACTATTTCATTTGGTGGGCAAGCGCAGACGGTCATCACGGATGAGGAGGGCTTTTTCTATGCGGAGTTCGATATTGATGAGCCACTGACAGGCATCTGGCACACGGCAACACTTTCTTATGATGATGGTCGGCGGCAGGCATCCGCGCAAGCGAAAATTATGGTAACGCCAGACGATGCCCAATATGCTGTGGTGAGCGATATGGATGATACGGTCATTCGGAGTAATGTACCGAACCGCATCCGGTTGGTGGCGAATACGCTGTTCAAGAATGCGCACACACGCCTCCCCTTTCGCGGGGTAGCGGAGTTTTACCGTGCATTGCAGGCGGGGACGACGAGTACAACCAATCCAATCTATTATGTATCGAATAGCCCGTATAACTTACATGATTTGTTGCAAGAATTTTTTGATTTAAAGAATATTCCAAAAGGTCCGATATTTTTACGTGACTTTGGTCTGACGCAACGTTATGTGGGCGCATCAGAGAATCACAAGGCGGTACAGATTAACCGTCTGATGGATTTGCATCCTGAGTTGCCTTTTATTTTGATAGGGGACAGTGGCGAACATGACCCTGATATTTATGCTGAGATTGTGCGTCAGCATCCGGGACGGATTGCCGCGATTTATATTCGGGATGTGCGCCCTGGACAGGAATGGAAAGTGAATCAGCGGGTACAACAGTTGGCTGAGGAAATTCGTGAGCAGGGCGTGGATATGCTGTTGATTCCTGACACACTGGTTGCGGCTCAACATGCGGTTGAACAAGGTTTTATTAGTCAGGATGCGGTGGCGCATGTGGTGCAGGAAGTGAAAGATGATGCGCCATCGAATCCGATTGAGGCGTTCATGGATGATATGAGTGAGCAATAGTTGTCAGTTATCAGTTATTTGATGATAGTTATGAAATGGGATAGAAACGCAATGAGGAATTTGAGATGGGTTATCATTACCTTTTTGATAATGATAAGTGTCATTTTCGGAATCGTGCAATCGCAGGAGATAACTGAGGGCTTTGCGCCCTTAACAGAGTATAGGGTTGAGGTATTGAATGTGTATCCGCATGACCCAACAGCCTTCACACAAGGGTTGCTGATTCATGAGGATGTATTCTATGAGAGTACCGGTTTGCGGGGGCAATCGACATTGCGCGAAGTCGAGATTGAGACAGGCGAGGTACTAAACAGTATAGCGGTATCGCGGACACCAGAAGAACTGGAAACGCAGATAGATTATTTTGCTGAGGGACTGGAACTGGTAGATGGTCAGTTGATTCAGTTGACATGGCAAGCGAACGTCGCCTTTGTGTATGATTTTGATACGTTTGAGCAAGTCGATACTTATGAATACGATGGCGAAGGCTGGGGCTTATGTTATGACGAACGGTATTTGTACATGAGCGATAGCACGCAGTATTTGGCGATACGCGAGCCAGATACATTTGAATTAGTTGGGCGCATGTTGGTCACAGTGAATGGCAATCCTCTACAAGCGAATTTGCTAAATGAGTTAGAGTGTGTTGGTGACTATGTGTATGGGAATTTGTGGCAACGAGACATCATTGTGCAGATTGATAAATATACAGGCAATGTTGTCGGGTTGATTGACGCGGCTGGGTTGCTGACGGATGAGATGATTACAGAGATTCCGAATTATCGCACGAATGCGGATGGCACGCTGAGTCCGCCGAGTGGTGGTGTGCTGAATGGGATTGCATATAACTCTGAGACAGATACATTTTTCATCACGGGCAAGTTATGGTCGCGGATGTTTGAGGTGAATTTTGTGCCTGTGGGTGGGTAGATAGGTTTCAGTGGTCAGTTTTTAGTTTTGAGAGCCTCCTATGAGAAGCACATGGGAGGTTTTTGTATTTAGGTAGTGGTAAGACATTGACTGATGAGACATGAGAAAGAGAATAAGAGAGAATTTCCACATAATCTCTAAAACTCAA